>RDXB01000099.1 GCA_004292515.1 Oscillatoriales cyanobacterium | reverse complement strand
TCAAAGACACACAGCTTGTGTTGTGCGTGGCTCCCGAAAAACCGGAACTGATTGAAACCTGTCGCTACAGCGGCGAGGGATCCTACGAAATTCCACGTTTTTCGCAGAAGGTGAGCTTGAAATTGGTCAGTGCCAAAACGGGCAATGTGCTGGTCGAAGCGAAGCCCACGGCTGAGGCCAAGACTTGTGCAGAATCGTTGACCACGCGCGAAGGCTCAACGCCCAACACTGATCCGTTGACGGCGGAAATTCCATTAATGGATCTGGCAAAATCCTGGAGCCTGACCGCGATCGCCAGTGTTGCCCCTGCTGTGGGTACTTCCCCCGCTCCAGGCACATCTCCAGCAGCCCAAGGAACAAGCCCCTTAACCACCCAAAAGGAACAGTGCAACGCCCTAGAAGCACTGACCAAAAGTGAATTTGGGTATGGATCTAAGGCTCAGATTACGGCGCAAGCTGGAACGATTCAGACCAAAGATCTGAATAATGACAGCCAGTTGCGTGTCACCAACACCATGGGTAAACAAGCCATGGCAGAGCAGTTGCCGGCCGTGGCACAGGCGATCGCTCAAGCTGAAGCGTTGTCCTTGTCGGATAGTTCCTTGCAAGCCACGCGCGATCGCTTCCTGACGGGTTTGAAAGGAATGGAGAAAGACTTAAAAGCCTTTGATGCGTTGGTGAAGGAATCAGCTCCTGCGATCGAGAGTCAACCCATTGATCGCCAAAAACTACAAGGAATCACCCCCAAGATGCAGAAGATTGCCAACGATTTGACGAAGCAATCCAAAGAACTCTCAGAAATTGCAATCAATGTTTCTGTCCTTTGCTCAACTATGAAGTAGTGAACTGAGTTTGGTCGTCAAGACGGCTATAGATCGCCGAGGTTGCGGAGAATTTGGGTGACGATCGCGAGTTCTCCGACAGAGGTTAATGGCGAAAAAAGTCGTGATAAATCGTAGTAGCGCTGGGGTTGTTGTTGCAGTTTGATCAAAAACATTTCATCGCCATTGGTGACAAATCCAAAGCTAGGGCGATCGGGATCAGGATTGGCCGCCAAATAGGCTAAGGATTGGGGGAGTGCTGTCCAAACAGAAAGCGCTGTTTTTTTGGACTCAATCACCACAATCCAAAGGCGATCGCGCAGCACCAACACATCCAAACGCCCTTGCAGAACTTCCGCGCCATCTGCAATGACCAATTCCACCGATGCTTCTGCCCGAATCTGAAAGGGCGGATCGTAAAACCCCACGATCGCCAACAGCGGTGAAGTCAACAACAAATTCACCGTGCCTTCGAGTAATTGACCGGCCGATCGCTGATAGAGATAGCGCCGTCGCAGTTGCCCTAACGCAGCGCGATCGCCTTCCGACAAGGCGGGTAAATCCTGCTGCCATTCCGTAAAAAAGTCGCCGTCATCATCGCAGCGCGATAACTGCAAGAGTTGTTCCGCATCTTGCAAACTGGCGATCGCTTCTGTAACGGCAATGGCCATGGCTAGCCCCTCGATCGGGAATAGCCGCATTGTAGAGTTCGGAACCGATCAACGGCTATTCGCCATCGGCTTGCACGACGGCCAAAAACTCCGCCAGGGTGGGAGCCGATCGCCCCGCAATTTCTTCATCGCGCAACCAAAGCAAAAATTCCACATTGCCCGCCGGGCCGGTGATGGGCGATCGCGCCAGGCCGCCATAGTGCCAGCCGATCGCCTCGGCCGCTTGCCAGACCGTGGCGATCGCCTCAGCCCGATCGCGCGGATTCCGCACCACGCCGTTTTTGCCCAGGCGATCGCGCCCCACTTCAAACTGCGGTTTCACCAGCAAAATTACCTCACGCGGCGGTTGCAACAGCGCCCAGAGGGCCGGCAAAACTTTGGTTAGGGAAATAAACGACAGATCCGCCACGCCCAAATCGGGGATCGGATCATCAGCCCCGTAGAGTTCCGCCGGGGTCAGGTGGCGCAAATTGGTGCGTTCGCGCAACCGCACACGCGGATCTTGGCGCAACGTCCAGGCCACCTGTCCATAGCCCACATCGATGCCGTAGATCTGGGCCGCGCCCGCCTGCAACAGGCAATCGGTGAAGCCGCCCGTGGAAATGCCGCCATCGAGACAGACTCGACCCGTGGGATCGATCGGGAAGGCCTCCAGAGCGTGGATCAACTTCTCGCCGCCCCGGGACACAAAGCGCGATCGCGCGGCCACTTCAATTTCGGCATCTTCCGCGATCAGGGTTCCGGGTTTGTCCACACAGGCGCGATCGACCCGCACTTCGCCGGCCCGAATCCACCGCTGGGCCAACTGGCGCGACTCGCACAATCCGCGACTCACCAACAGCGCATCTAATCGTTGTTTGCCCGTTTTTGCCACCGATCGGGATTCTCGCAGCGATCCTGGATTTGGGCGCACGGCGGTGCGCCCCTACCCAAGGTTTCCGGCTTGGGGTTCCGTATGCCTTTTGGGGTCTTACGCTTCGTTCAACACGGCGATCAGCGCTTCACCCATGGCCGTGCAACCCACCAGGGTCTTGCCTTCGGACATGATGTCGCCCGTGCGGAAGCCGCGATCGAGCACCTCATTCACCGCCTTTTCAATCCGATCGGCCCCCTCGGGCAGATCCAAGCCATAGCGCAACATCATCGCCGCACTCAGCACGTGGGCCAGGGGGTTCGCCTTGTCTTGGCCCGCAATGTCCGGCGCGGAACCATGCACCGGCTCAAACACCCCCGGCGTACCCGGTTCGCCCAAACTGGCCGAGGGCAACATCCCAATACTGCCCGTCAGCATCGCCGCCGCGTCCGAAAGAATGTCGCCAAACAGATTGCCCGTGACGATCGTGTCGAACTGCTTCGGCGCGCGCACCAACTGCATGGCCGCGTTGTCTACATATAGGTGCGACAGCTCCACGTCGGGATAATCCGCCGCCACGGCCGTCACCCGATCGCGCCACAGTTGCGACACTTCCAGCACGTTCGACTTATCCACCGAGCAAAGCTTGTTGCCCCGACGCTTGGCCGTTTCAAAGGCCACGCGGGCGATCCGATCGACCTCGCCTTCGCTGTAAACCATCGTGTTTACGCCGCGCTTTTGGCCGTTTTCGCCCTCAAAAATGCCGCGCGGTTGCCCAAAGTAAATGCCGCCGGTCAGCTCGCGCACCACCATGATGTCCGTGCCTTCAACCACTTCCCGCTTCAGGGTCGAGGCATCCACCAACTGGGGCAAAATCGTCGCTGGCCGCAGGTTGGCAAACAACCCCAGACCGGCGCGCAATCCCAGCAAGCCGCGCTCGGGCCGTTGGGCATTGGGCAGGCTGTCCCACTTGTAGCCGCCGATCGCCGCTAGCAACACCGAGTCACTGTTGCGGCAAATGTCCAGGGTGCTGGCGGGCAGGGGTTCGCCGGTTTGGTCGATCGCACAGCCCCCGATCGGCGCTTCGGTGAATGCAAACGCCACTCCAATTTTGGGGGCGATGGTTTCGAGCACCTGCACAGCAACACGGGTAATCTCGGGGCCGATGCCATCACCGGGCAACAGTGCAATGCGATAGGTCTGGGTCACGGGTCGGTCAAATGTCGGAAGGGTTGAACGGATTTCATCATAGGACGGGAGGCGACCCTTTCAGCAGGTCATTCAGAGCCGGAGCCGGGGGCAGGATTGAGCGGGCGATCGCGGCGGGATTTCCTGATTGAGTTGGGGCATAGTCGTGAAAGCAAACTGTTCTTGATTGAATGGATGAGATCATGGGTTCCAAAATCGACGTAAATGCTCAGACTTTTCAGAGTGCCGTAGTCGATCAGTCCAATGCCAAACCGGTGTTGCTGTATTTTTTCTCACCCACTTGCAGTACCTGTCAGCAGCTCAGTCCTATTTTGGATGAGCTAATCGCCAGTTATGACGCGGTATTAGCCAAGGTCAATACCCAAGATGATTTGGCCCTGGCCCAACAAGCTGGGGTGCGATCAACCCCGGATTTGCGCTTTGTGCAAGGCGGCGCTGCCCGTGACCAATTTTCAGGGGCGATTTCCAGCAGCAATGTCCGTGGGTTTCTGGCTCGCAACAGTGTTGGATTGCTGGCGGGGTCGAAGTTTTTTGATTTGACCGATAACTCTGACAACCGAACGATCGCCGCCGGTAACATCAACGAGTTTCCCAGCGGTGTGCGGGCCTTGGGTGGCAACGACACCGTGACGGGTTCGGCCGATGTGGATGTGCTGTTTGGTAATGCGGGGAACGATGCCCTGGTGGGGTTAGCGGGCAATGATGTGCTCAATGGCGGTGCAGATAACGACAACCTCAGCGGCGATGAGGGCAGCGATGTGCTCAGTGGCAACCGGGGCAATGATTTGCTGACGGGTGGGGATGGCAACGATTTGTTGCGGGGCGGTCGCGACAACGACACCCTGACCGGGGGCAACGGCGATGACATCCTCTCGGGTGATTTTGGTGCGGACGTGCTGACCGGTGGGGCGGGGCGCGATCTGTTTGTGTTGCGATCGGCGGAGGCCTCCGCCGACATCACGGCCCAAACGGCCGATCGCGTGTTGGATTTCAGCGTCAGTCAGGGCGATGTCTTGATTTTGGCGGCGGATTTTGCGGCCAGTGATGTGGCGATCGGGGAGGTCAATCTCGATGGAGTTGCACCCAACGATGCGATTTTGACCCGCGCTTCCACCGGAGTGGTGCTGGGGGTGGTGCTGAACGTCACGCCTGATGCCCTGCGATCGGCCCTGCAAGTAGTGCCCCCTTCCGCCATTTAGCGGTCGATTCGGCGATCAATCACGGTTTCTGGCTTGGGTGATCGCTTGGGCGATCGCTCAGGTAATCGTTTTATTGGCTACACCTAATGCGATCGTGGACACTGATCCGGAGAGAGGCGATCGTCCAGTCTGAGAATTGGTTGTAATCTGGCTGCTGAATGCGATGAAACGATTGGGGTTTCAGCGATCGGGCAGCCGGCCAACCTCCGTAGTTTCACGGGCGCGCCTCTCCGGATTTGCGTCCCCTCCGAAAGTAAGAGTACTCAGATACACAACCCGCACCGGTTGCGTCCTTGAGCCACTTCACTGCTACGGATCGGGGGACTGACCATGAACGCACGAAATACGATCAACCGCGCTAGTCAAAGCTTGACCCTCGCCACCTTGATCCTGGGCGCAGCGGCTCTGGTACAACCGATCCAGCCTTGGGGGTTGGATAGCGAGTTGACCCAGGTGATCGCCCCACAATCCGCGATCGCCGTGCAGCCGTCCCCACCGGACAACGGCGGCCCGCAGCGCACCCAAGGGGCAGGAACACGCTAATCCAACCATTTACGAGTCCAACAATTTGCGAATTCAACCATTTACGAATCCAACAATTTGCGAATCGCCAATTGAATCATTAACCACTAACCCATCTCAACAATTACCAATTTTGGGATAGCCAAGCTCAAGCTGGCCCAGCTTTCTGAAGCTAGCAAGTCAGGCAAATTGGGCAAGGAACCGTCTGAACGATTAGCAGGGCAACCCAGTTAATTGCGTTCCCTTGTGCTAGGACAGAGGCACGCAATTATTGGTAGTGTCCCCGATTGATCCTGGTGCCGACTGCCAATTGTCCTTGATCAACCCAAATCTCTCGGAATCTAACCAGTCATTCCTTAAAATTGTCTTGAGATTTGTATCCTAAGAGCTGGGGTGCATCGACCAGAAAAGCCCCTGTCGAGCGAGGATTATGTCAAAATGCTGTCTGGATTGCCGCAGTCAGTATTGTGTCCCGTCTACGAGTCAGTTGGATGGAAACCATCAATCCATCCCCTGGCAATCAAGGGGGGGTATGCGTCACGCGGCCTCGCGATCGCAGCCTGCAGCCCCTGATGCACCCCATTTGTTATGAACAGACTTGTTATTGAACTCGAAGATCTCCGCGAACAATTGAAAAGCGCTCGCCGTTCCCCCAAACCGAAAATGCTCGTTGTCGATGACGAGCCAGATAACCTTGATTTGCTTTATCGCACCTTCCGCCGCGATTTCAATGTGCTCAAGGCTGATAGTGGTGCGCGGGCACTGGAATTGCTTGCTGAAGAAGGCGAAGTGGCCGTGATTATTTCCGACCAACGGATGCCGGAAATGAAGGGAACGGAGTTTTTGAGCAAGACCGTCCCCGAGTTTCCCGACACGGTGCGGATTATCTTGACGGGCTTTACGGATGTGGAAGATCTCGTGGAAGCCATTAACTCGGGGCAAGTGTACAAGTACATCACGAAGCCCTGGGATCCCGATGAACTCAAAACCGTTGTGCAGCGGGCGGCAGATAGCTACGATTCCTTGAAAAGTCGCTCGATCGAACTGGAGCGCGCCCAAGCCCAAACCAAGCTACTGGCCACCATCTTGGAAGCCTCCGATGGTCAAATCTTCGATGATTGTGCAGGGCAGTTAGCAGCGGCTTTCATTGAGCGGTTTGGGCTTGATCGCTGCGTGGTGCAAGGGGCGCGATCGGGTCAACTCTCCCAAGGCATCAGCCGTCCCGATGGTGATGCCAACTTAGCGGGCGATCCGCTCACCCAGTCAGTATTAGCCGATCGCAAAATGCAGGTTTGCATCAACGTGGCGGCCAATCCGGAATTGGCGGCGGCGGAGTTTTACCAAACCCATTCGGTGCAAGCCCATGTGGTGATTCCTGCCCTCCACCGTGACAACCTAGAGGCCGTGGTCTCGCTCCAATTCACGACCGCTGTGGTTTTGGATGAGCGTGAGCTGACGCAGATGTATCTGGCGGTGCAGCAGGCGGCCTTTGTCTTAACCCATCTGAGCTAGATCTCTAGATCTCGTCTCCAGGTTGCAACCTGGGTGGTGAAACCCGTCGGGAGCCTGCCTCAGGATGGATGAATGAAGCCCCTGGGTGTTCGGGTCTGGGGGCCAGGTCATGATTGTTAACGAACGTGTCAATCGCTCGATCGCGATCGCGCCCGAACGGTAGGCTAGACCCCGCATCATCTCGGGTTCCGCGACTGGCAAGGCTCGATCGCGCTCCTGCGTTTCGCCCCATGCTGGTGTTGTGCGATCGTCCATCGGGGCGACCGAGACCTGCAACTACCGTTCACCGACCTCTAAGTGTATGTCCGTCGCCAGTCCCACCCGTACCATCCGCATCGGCTCTCGCAAAAGCCAACTTGCTCTCGTGCAAACGCACTGGGTACAAGGAGAACTGCAACGGAATTTCCCAGACATCACCTTTGAAGTCTGTGCGATCGAAACTCAGGGCGACAAGGTGCTGGATGTAGCCCTCTCCAAAATTGGTGATAAGGGGCTATTTACCCGCGAACTGGAAGACGGGATGCGCGATGGCATTTACGACCTAGCGGTTCACTCCCTCAAGGATCTGCCCACTCGCCTGCCCGAAGGCCTGACCCTTGGCTGCGTCACAGAACGGGTGAACCCAGCCGACGCGGTGGCACTGAACGCAAAGCACAAGGGCAAAACAATCGACCAGTTGCCAGCCGGCTCGGTGATTGGAACTTCATCCCTGCGGCGGTTGGCTCAACTGCGCTACCACTACCCGCACCTGAGCTTCAAGGATATTCGCGGCAACGTGAATACACGCCTCAAGAAGCTCGATAGCGGTGAGTATGATGCGACGATTTTGGCAGCAGCGGGCTTGCAGCGCCTAGACTTTGCCGATCGCATTGATCAGATTTTGCCGGCCGAGGTGTCGCTCCATGCTGTTGGTCAAGGGGCGTTGGGCATTGAGTGTCGCGAAGGCGATCAAGATATTTTGTCTGTGCTGAAAGTGCTGGAGCACGAACCGAGCAAGTGGCGCTGTTTGGCGGAACGGGCATTCCTGCGGGATCTCGAAGGCGGCTGCCAAGTGCCGATCGGGGTCAACACCACCCTCGATGGCGACAACCTAACCCTGGTGGGCTTGGTGGCCAGCGTTGATGGCAAACAGTTGATCAAGGACACGGTCAGCGGCCCCTACACCACTGCCGAAGACCTGGGCACAGAATTAGCCCAAAAGCTGCGGGCCCAGGGCGCTCAGGAAATTCTCAACGAAATCCTGGCTCAGGTGCAGCGCGGTTAATAGATTCAGTTAATTTCAGTCGATTGATGAATCGAAACACCGCCGGGAAACAACACCGCCGGGAAATAACACCACCGGGAAACAACGCCGCCGGGAATCAGAACCAATAGTCGTGGCAGCAAGGGGCTTAGGGTCTGTCATCCAATGGGCTTGATTGGGGCTGAAACGACCCATTTTCCTAGCTTGGTAGGTGGGGTTGAGCTGGCGAAACCCAACGCGATCAATGGGAACTTGGCTGGTGTTGGGTTTTGTTCCTCAATCCAGCCTACCAATGCTAGCTTTTGCGTCAGTCTTGTTGGTGTAATGACTGGCTCGGAATGATCTGGGGCGATCGGGAAGCAGGCATCAGGTGTAGGGGGCTGGCCTACCACCCGATCGCCCTAGGTGCTAAAGAGTACCTGATCGCCCAACAGCAAGCTTTCTGCCACTTCCGCCGCCATTGGTCTTGCAAACAAAAAGCCCTGACCATAATCACAGCCCAACTGTCTCAGGCATTGGAGCTGCTCGGGTGTTTCGATGCCTTCCGCCACGGTGCGAATATTCAGGTTGCGAGCTAGGTTAACGATTGTGCGGACGATCGCGGTGCTGTCTTCGCAATTGGGCAAATCTTGGACAAAGGAGCGATCGACCTTCAGGGCATCGATCGGGAATTGTTGCAAGCGGCTGAGGGATGAGTAGCCCGTGCCAAAGTCATCAATGCAGGACTGCACCCCCAGGGCCTTGAGCCGCGCCAGTTTATCAACCACTGAATCGATTTGCTCGGCGATCGCACTTTCGGTCACTTCAATCCGCAGGCAGGCCGGTGGCAGCCCCGTTTCGACCAAGGTGCGCTCGATCTGTTGCACCAGGTTCGCTTGGGCAAATTGCCGGCCCGCTAGGTTGACGCTGATCGACAGGGGCTGACCCGGCGGCCAGTCGTAGCGCGATCGCCACTGTTGCAACTGGGCACAGGCCGCCGCCAGCACCCACTCACCCAAATGCACAATCAAGTCTGTCTCCTCCGCCGCCGCCACCATCACCGCTGGCGAAATCCAGCCCTGTGTTGGATGCTGCCAACGCACCAGGGCTTCAAAACCCACCAGCCGCGTATCTTGCAACCGGACGATCGGCTGGAAATACACCGTTAGGGCGTTGGTTGCCAGGGCATGGCGCAGGTCACTTTCGATTTGCAATTGGTTCAAGGTGCTGTGATGCATCGTTGGCTCGAACAACTGCGAACAGCCCTTACCGTTGGTCTTGGCGCGATACATAGCAATATCCGCATCGCGCATCAGAGCTTGCCAGTTGGCATAGGGCTGCTGGGTGGTCGGATCCTGGCTGAGGGCCACGCCAATGCTGGCGCTGGTGTAAAAGTCGTGGCCATAGATGCGGAAGGGCTGCTTGAGGTCATCTTGAACGCGATCGGCAATCCAGAGGGCCTCGTGGCTGGTGTGAATTTCATCGAGGATCACGGCAAATTCATCGCCCCCCAGCCGAGCCACAGTGTCGTTGCAGCGCAAACAGCCCTGGAATCGCTGACCAATTTGCACCAACAATTCATCGCCCGCCGGGTGGCCAAGGCTGTCGTTCACCACCTTGAAGCGATCGAGATCCACATACAGCACCGCAAAGATCCGCTGCGGGTGGCGCTGGGCTTGGCTTAAGCAGACCTTCAGCCGGTCAACGAACAAATTGCGGTTGGGCAACCCAGTTAAGGGATCGTAAAACGCACTGTAGGTCAGTTGCTCTTCCGCTTGCTTGCGGGCGCTGATGTCTTGAACCAAGGCGAGGGTATAGGGCTGGGAATCGCTGGCAAACTGCACCAGAGACACGGTGACACTCACCCACTGCAACTGACCATCCTTGCGGACATAGCGTTTTTCGAGGGAGAACGAGGAAATTTCTCCTTGCCAAAGGCGCTGAGACTGTTGCAGGTTGTTGGTTAAATCTTCGGGATAGGTCAGGTCTTGGAAGCAGTAGTTGAGGATTTCAGATTCGCTGTAGCCCAACAGATTGCAAAAACGCTGGTTGACGTGTAAATAGCGACCGCTGCGATCGATTTGGCAAATGCCGATCGCTGCCTGCTCCACGATCGCCCGAAATCGTTCTTCACTTTCGCGGAGGGCTGCCTCGGCCCGCTTGCGATCGTCGATATCGGTGAGAGATCCCACCATGCGAGTGGCTCGCCCGGCCGCATCCCACTGGGCCTGACCACGCGCCAACATCCATCGATAGTCCCCGTTGCGACAGCGGAGGCGATATTCCGCTTGGTAGTCATCGGCAGTGCGATCGAGGTAGTTCTGGAGCAACGTTGTGGTGCGCTCCGCATCATCTGGGTGCAGACGTGAAGACCATTCCGTTGCTGTGTAGGCTAACTCGCCCGCTTGCACCAGCGTCTCCAGCTCATCGGGCTTGTAGCCCAAGATGCCAAACCAGCGCGGTGAATAATAGACCGCATTGGTTTCCGGATCCCAGTCCCAAATGCCGTCGTAGTTGCCTTGGAGGGTGAGTTGCCAGCGATCTTCACTCACTTGGGCCGCGTGGGCCAGTTGGCGAGAGGCTTGGCTGTGGCGATAGGCCCTGATCCCCCCGAAGACTGCGATCAGCAGCCCAGCAACCCAAATCAAGGACGATCGCCAAGAGTTAGCCAACCAACCATCTTTGGGTGCAGCTAACAGTTCCCACTCGCTTTCCCCTAGGGCCAACTTGAGACGAACAGGATCAGCCGCCGAGGACAAGTAGCCATACCGGCGCTCCCACTGATGGTCTCGGACAGTGACCGCAACGCGGGCGGCCGATCGAATGCGAGCCTGTTGGGCAACGAGCCTCTGTACCAGTTGGTCAAGGTTGATGGAAATTTGCACCTCCATGACTGGCTGATTGTCCATGGCAGTGCGATAGATGGGGGTGGCACTCACCAGCAACAGGCGATCGCTGCCGACTTTTTTGAGACCACAAAACCGGGTTCCAGAATTCAAATCTGAATCCCAGGTATCCCAATCGGCATCGGCATTTTGCCAGCAGGGACGAACTTCAGCGCTGGGGCTGGTGTACCAAGTGGCTGCTGGGTCAATGGCATAGCGATATTTCAGTTGCGATCCTTGCAGGATGCGAATCGAATAGACCGCCGGATCTCGGGCCACAAGGCTCTGCACAAAGGCTTTTAAATCCGATTCGGTCGCTTGGGGCCGGGTCATGATGTAGGTGGCCAAGCTATGGCCCACTTTGGCCCGAGCATGGAGGGCCCATTGCAATTGCACCTGGAGCGTTGTTAAGTCAGCCACCAAGCGTGATTGCTGGGCGTATAGTTGGCGATCGGTTTCTAAGCGATTGATCGTCCAAGTACCGACCAAGGCGGCAGCGACAACACTGCCGGTCACGATGGCTGGTAACCAAGGCATCTTCATAGGTCAGACCAAACCACTCAACAATCAGCAACGTTCTTCAAAGCGAGGTTCTCGGAATCAGATTTTTAACGTCACCGCCAGCGATCGCCCGCTATCTCCGGGGCTGGGCGATCGGCCCGATGGCGCGACTGCCAAGGACAACTGCAATTTCATCGATTATGCAAGCATTTTGCTGATCGATTTGGTGCAAAACTGACCACTCGGCCGGGACAATTGCCAATTCATCGACTGGCGGCCAGACCGGCGGCCCAGGCGATCGTCTCATGGGCTATTTCAATCAACGGTTTAGGCAGCGGTTTAGGGGTTGCTGGAGTTCTGGGTTGCCGTTCTGGCACGGATGCTAATCGACACCACCTCACCCACGCTTGGCCCTGAGAGACTGACCAAGTTTCTAGAAGCCTGATTTTATGAGCGTCGTGAACTGACCGTGATTACGCCCTCATTTCACGACTACTTCATGAGTTGGGTCAGTCAGCGTGGTAATCAACTGGTGGTAATCAACTGGCAGCAATCAACCTTTCTGTGGCCCTCGCATGGGGGATTGACGATCGGAGCTAGTGGATTTTTCAGTGCTGGGGGATTTAGCCGCAGCGTCTGCCCGCAAGGGTAATAGGACTTGGTAGATGTTGGTCACATGTTCACGACCCTTGAGCGTCACGGGGCCAATAAATCGGGTTGGAAAGCGATCGCGCACATGGCGATAGGTCTCTTCCTCAATGAAAATGCGACAGAGGCCACCATCAAAGGTTTTGTCATAACTTTCGAGGCGGGCTGCTACATTCACCGTATCGCCAATGACGGTGTATTCCAAGCGGAGGGCACTGCCAATGCAACCGCTCATGACCGGGCCGGTGGCGATGCCGATGCGGATGGCGGCGGTGGGTCGGCCGCGATCGCGCCATTGTTGATTGAGATGTTGTAATCGTTGGCCCATCTCCACCGCACAGGAGACTGCGGCGATCGCATCCTCGCTCACCTGACGCTCACGGGCCTGGGGCACAGGCACTCCAAACAGGGCCATAATCGCATCGCCAATGAACTTATTGACGATGCCATTGCGATCCAACACGCTTTGGGTCATGGATTGCATGTACTCGTTCAGCCAGGGAAAGACAATTTCGGGGGGATGGGCCTCTGTGAGGGAGGTGAAGCCCACCAGATCCACAAACATGACCGTGGCCATTAGCTTTTGGCCAATGAATTCCCCTCGCCGGACAATTTGGTGACGACTTTGCCAAATTACCTGGGCCACTTGGGGGGTGACATAGCGCTCAAACAATTCGGTGATGGTTTGCCGATCGCGCCGTTCCTTGGCCGCCAAGCCCAACGATCCCCCAAAGGAACCACCCACCAACCCCAACATCGGCGGAACCAAGGGAATCCAGATCATCCATTGCAGGGCCTGCCAGGCACAAACCAACACCGCCGCCATACCCAGGGCTGTCATGCCCCACAGCAGCATGGGTTGCCGCACCGTCCAGCCCAACACCGCGCCGTAGAACGTCCACAACACAATCCAAATGATTTCCCAGGAGTCGGGCCACACCTGCAACAGGGGCCAGCCATCCAGGGCCGCTCGAATCAGTTGGCGGGCGATCGAAGCGTGGATTTCAACTCCAGAGGTTAGCTGTGGGCCGTCGGCAGTGCTGCTGTAGGGGGTGTAGAATCGATCGCCCAAGCTTTCCGCCACAATGCCCACCAACACCACATGATCGCGCAGGGCATCAAGGGGCACGCGCCGCTGCAACACATCGTTGAGCGAGTAACTACGAAAGCCGCAATTCACGGTTTGATCGAGGGTGCAGCCCAGCCCTTGGTAATCGATGAGCAACTGGTAGCCGTCGTCGATCGCGTTGATATAAGCGCCATCATTGCCCTCGAAGGGGCGAATCACGGCCTTACCCAGGCGGTAAAGGCCGGTTGCTTCGTCGATCGGTTCTAGGGTGATGGGCTGGGGTTGGTCTTGCAAGTAATTCAGCGCCGCTTGCGTGCCCAGCCCAAACACAGTGCGATCGCGCTCATCGGCCAACGACAGGATTCCTCGCCGCACCTTGCGATCAGGATCTAGAAGTAGATCCGAGGCCCCGATCGCCCCTGGTTTGTCGGTCAACATTGGTGGCGGAGCAATGCCCTCCCCGCCGACCTTGCGAATCCCCACCAAGCGCTTAGACTCCCGCATCACTTGTTTGAGTCGATCCGACCCGGGCGGCACTGGAAAATCGCGCACTAGGTCTAAGCCGATCGTCCGGGGTTCATATTCTTCAATCGCTTCCAGCACATCCGCCAACACGTCGTCAGACATGGGCCATTGGCGCAACAGTCGCAAATCCGTTTCCGTTACCGTCACCAACACCACTCGGGTCTCTAGGCGGGCCGGACGCAGCCGCACTAACTCATCAAAGGTGCTCCATTCCCACACCTGCAGCCAGCCCAAGCCACGACAACCCAACACGAGCAGCGCCGCCAGCAGCGCGATCGCCACCCCATCCCGCCAGGGCAACCATCCCGGCCGGGCAAAAAAGCGCGTCAACGGACGCAGCCATTGAAAGTACGTCTGGGGCAATGGTCGATCCGCCATGAAATGCGCGTCACAGTCAAGACGTAGGCCAGCATCCATTCAGAATATCGATTCAGAATATTGATCGGCGGTGAGGGGGCGATCGCCTCTCTCGCTAACCAAACTCAGAGGATGTCTGAAAAGCCAAAGTTAAGCCAAAGTTGATCCTCTGGATGCCCCATTAATCAACAAAAACAAGATGTTCCAGCCCCCTGCTGCTACGACAATTGGTACTGGGTTTGTGCCTCAAGATACTACTCAGACATTCTCTAAGACATAAATCCCTAAGACATAGATCCTTAAAACGCAGAGAGTTCAAAGAGCAGAGAGTTCAGCCAACCATATTCAGCCGGTCATATTCAGCCGACTATGCATTTAGTCATACGCATTGGTCATACATTGACCATGCCGGTGATCGCCGATGGAAAGGATGCACCATGGGATTGATTGGATCGGGCTAGTGGATCGGCGGGCTAGTGGATCGGGCTAGTTAGGCTGCCCCAACTGGAGCATCAATTGCCTGCCTGCTCACCGACTCTGTTTGCGGATTAACCCGTCCAACTCGTAGCAGTTAGCCCTTAGAGGATGCCTGAACAGCACCTTTCGGCGCGAACCCAGTACTAATCGTCGTGGAGCAAGGGGCTAGAGCCTCTTGTCTTCGTCGATCGTTGAGACCAACGGAGTATCGACCTTGGCTATTCAGACTTAGCTATTCAGACTTGGCTGTCCAAACTTGGCTGTCCAAACTTGGCTATTCAGACATCTTCTCAGGGAACATATCAAACCAGGGTGGCAATTGCTGACCAGACGGGTACTGTCGATCGAGGCTCCTAACCGAATGCCTCGATCGATGGCATGGGCTGGCAGAAAACCGCCGATCGCGCTCAAAAGCCCAACTGATGGGCATCAACCTTTCAATAGCGCTGAATCGCAGTAACTCCCATCAACCGCTAGTTCCCCATCGTGACTCACGTGCCCCCGCCCTGTCATCCACCATGGACGGTCTTGGCCCGGTGGCGAGATCGCCCAAAACCCCTACTCATCAACTGGCGATCATCTAGACAAGCCCCCGCGAAAGCTGGACAATCTGAGGCGGTTTTTGTTCGGTTCCCGTTTCATCCGCCCATTTCGCCCTCCCAGAATCTCCGCCACCATGAGTCATTCCGTTGTGCAACCCAAGCTGATCATTCACGGTGGAGCCGGTAGCTCGCTCCAAGGCAAAGGGGGCGTGGCTGCGGTGCGCCAACTGTTGTCGGGCATTGTCGAAACGGTCTATCAAGCCCTGCTGAGGGGGGCCAGCGCCCGGGAAGCGGTGGTGCTGGGCTGTCGCTTGCTGGAAGATGAGCCGCGTTTTAATGCGGGTACGGGTTCCGTGTTGCAGTCCGATGGACAAATTCGGATGAGTGCGTCCCTGATGGATGGTGCGGCCCAGCGTTTCAGCGGCACGATCAATGTGTCGCGGATTCAAAACCCGATCGAGCTGGCGGATTTTCTGCAAGGCCAGAGCGATCGCGTCCTGTCTGATGCGGGTTCGGCGGAGTTGTCCCGTGAGCTGGGCCTGCCGATTTATAACCCCTTGACGGATTTGCGGCTCAACGAATGGATCGAGGAGCGCAAGGATAATTTCAGCAAGCGATCGATGGCTTCGACGGTGGCTGAGGTTTCTGGCGCTGAGTTATCTGGTGCTGGGGTCTCTGGTGCTGACTCATCGGCGGGCCGAGGGACGATCGGGGTGGTGGCGCTCGATCAGCAAGGACGGGTGGCGGCCGGCACATCCACCGGGGGCAAAGGTTTTGAGCGAATTGGCCGGGTTAGCGACTCGGCCACGCCGGCCGGCAACTATGCCACCGATCGCGCCGGAGTGAGCTGCACTGGCATTGGTGAGGACATTTTGGATGAATGCTTGGCGGCCAAAATTGTGATTCGCGCGGGCGATGGTCTGAGCTTAGCTGAGGCCTTTGCCCGATCGATGCAGGAAGCTGCCGGCCGGGGCCGGGATCTGGGGGCGATCGGGCTGGATGCGACGGGGGCGATCGCCTGGGGCAAAACCAGTGAGGTGCTGCTGGCGGCCTATCACAACGGCGATCGCCTGGGCGACACCCTGGAACTGCCCGACGGCCTGCAAACCGGCAGTTGTTAGGCCGGAACCAGCGTCACCATGGCGTAGTGATCGGGCGAGAGATATTGGCGGGCCACCCGCTGCACATCCTCGGCCCGAATCGATCGAATGCGATCGGGATAGGCCGTGGCTTCGGGCAAATGACCTAACAAACCGTAGTAGCCATAGAGGCTGGCCAGTTGGTTGGGGGTTTCGGTCGCAAAGATGTAGTCGCTACAGAGTAAGCGCTTGGCCCGTTGCAATTCCAGATTGTTGACGGGGCGATCGCGCAGGGCCGCCAAATGTTCGCAGATGGCCGCCTCGACGCGATCTGCCTCGGTCAGTTCCAACCAAGCCTCAATCGCCAGGAGACTCGACTCCCGTTGCGGACTGGATTCGCAGTCGATCGAAAGCACCCATTGCCGCTGTTCGCGCAAATCACCGACCAGCCGCGAGGTGCGACCCGCCCCCAAAATCGTCGCCAGCACATCCAGCGCGTAGGTATCTTGGATCTGGTCTACGCTGGAACCTGTCCAGGCCATCATCAGCCTCGCTTGCTCCAAATAGGGCCGGTGCAGTTCTTGGCGCTGGATGCCGGTGATGGGCAGGGTTTGGCTGGGCCGCAGGTCTGGACAAGCTTGGGGTTCCACAAACTGGTCGAACGCCGACTCCACCAACTTGCGGGCCCGATCGGGCGGCAGTCCCCCCACCAGCGCCACCACCAGATTTTGGGGTTGGTAGTGACAGGCATGGAACCGGCGCATTTCTTCGGGCGATCGAGCCATCAAAGCCGTTTCGCTGCCCAGGATCGATCGGCCATAGGCATGGTCGGGATAGACCTGAGACAGCAACATCTGAAAACCCACCCAATCAGGACTGTCGTAGGCGCGGCGAATTTCTTCGAGGACAACCGATCGCTCCAGCTCAAACTCCCCATCGGGAATCGCCGCATTCAGCAACAACTCCGCCAAGTAGGGCAAGGTGGCTTCGGCCTGCTCCACGGCCACCGTCACAAAGTAATGGGCATAGTCGTGACTGGTGGCCGCATTGGTGGCCCCGCCCCGACTTTCGATCGCCCGGTCAAACTCACCGGGCCGCAACCGCTGAGTGCCCTTAAAAATCATGTGCTCCAAAAAATGCGCCATGCCATCCCAGTGGTTTGGCTCCACCAGCGCCCCCGCCTTCACCCACACATCCATGGTCACTGCGGGGCTGGCGGGGATGTGGCGGTAAACCACCGACAGGCCATTGGCCAGTTGCCACTGCTCGGGGACTGGATTGGGGGCGGCAGCTGGAATTTGCCAAGGACTCAGAGCCATGCGATCGCCTCTCCTTACAACAAGTCCGAACGGCAGATTGGGATCGCCGGATTTCGATCGCCGGTTTCCGTCGGGTTGGCCATGCTAGCGAGCGTGACCCCCGCAAAACCGATCGATGGACTACAAAGTGCCATGTTGGGCAAGACAGGGCCAGCAATTCATGCCGAGGCGATCGGGGTCTGGGGTTGCGTTCTTAAACTGACTTTAACGTGGTTTGGAGTCGAGATCTTGCGGCAAGATCGGGAAAAGTTCGGAGCAGACCCGGCCGGCGCGATCGCGTCGGTTTGCTCCCTTGCCTGCTGTTGTTGAACGCTGCCGATCACTGCCCCATGACCGATCCTGAACTGCCGCCCCAGCCTCCCGAGCCTGAGCGTTCCCCACCCGATCGCCCCCCAACCTGGATCGGCCGATGGCAGTTGGCCAAAGATCGCTGGGCCACTTGGGCTGGGCTGAATTTGCCCAATTTACCGAATTTGCCCAACCTGCCGAAGCCACCCCGGTGGTCAGAGCTAAAACCCGGAGATGCCCTGAATCAAGCGGTGCAGTCCCTCACCCAGTGGTTTAGTGTCAGTGATGATCGAGTGGCGGAAGTGTTGGCCCAAGTGCGCGATCAGTTGCCCACCACCGATGTGTTGCTGTTGGGCAAACCCCAGGCGGGCAAGAGTTCGATCGTCCGGGGGCTGACGGGCCTATCGGCGGAAATTGTCGGGCAGGGCTTTCGGCCCCACACCCAAAGCACCACCCGCTATGCCTATCCCTCGGACGATCTGCCGTTGTTGATTTTTACGGATACGGTGGGTTTGGGTGATGCCGAGCGAGATGGCGGGGCGATCGCGGCGGATTTGTTGGCGGATTGCGATCGCGCGCCCAACCAAGCCCGGATTTTGATCTTGACGGTGAAAATCAACGATTTCGCCACCGAAACCCTGCGGCAAGTGGCGGCCACGATTCGCCAGCGCTATCCGGCCATGCCCTGTTTGCTGGCGATTACCTGTTTGCATGAGGTTTATCCGCCCGAGGCGATCGACCATCCGCCCTACCCGCCCGACTGGCCGGCGGTGCAGCGGCCCTTTGCGGCTTTGCAAACCTCAATGGCGGGCCTGTTCGATCGCACCCTGCTGTTGGATTTCACCCGCGAAGAGGATGGCTACGAACCAACGTTCTATGGCTTGGTGGCCTTGCGGGATGCCTTGGCGGAGTTGTTGCCGGAAGCGGAGGCCCGCACGATTCATCAGCTCCTCGGTCAAGTGCTGGATGGTGAACCGGGCCGGCAATTGGGCAATCTCTATCGGGATGTGGGACGGCGCTACGTGCTGGCCTTTGCGGTGGCGGCGGCGGCGATCGAGGCTGTGCCGATTCCCCTGGCTTCGATGCCGGTGCTGACGGCCTTGCAGGTGTCGATGGTGGGGCTGTTGGGCCGGCTCTATGGCCAAACCCTGACCCGATCGCAGGTGGGCGGCATTGTCAGCACGATCGCGGGCGGCTTTTTGGCCCAGGCGATCGGGCGGGAACTGGTGAAGTTTATTCCGGGTCTGGGCAGCGCGATCGCCGCCTCCTGGGCCGCGGCCTACACCTTGGCCCTGGGAGAGGGAGCCTGTGTTTACTTTGGGGACTTGATGGGCGGCAACAAGCCCGATCCCCAACGGATTCAAGCGGCCATGCAGGATTCGCTCGATCGCTGGCAACAGGACAATCCGCTCCAAAATCGGTTTCGCCAGCCCGCGCCCCCGAATGATCCGCCGTCCGAACCGGCCCAGGATTGATCACTTGCAAAGAATCGCTTACAAAGAATCGCTGGCAAGGGATCAGTTACCAGGGATTGCTACCAGGGATTGCTGGTAAGTGATTCAGTTACCAGGGATTGCTCGCCAGGAATTGCTGGCCAGCGGTCGTTGGCATGGTGGCGATCGCGATTCCCCTGCCGAACCGATCAAATCCCAGCGATCGCAAAGTCCTGGGTTAATATCAAGCCGGGCCGCCGGCCCCAGCCCCGACTCACCCCTTGCTATGACCTCTTCCCTTTGGCCCTACGTCACCCCTGGCATTCCCGACGAGCTGTTTGAGCGGCTGCCCGGCATTCCGATGACCAAGCGCGAAACCCGGTTGGCGATTTTGTCGATGTTGCGGCTGTCGGCCAACTCCCTGCTGTGGGACATCGGCTCGGGTACGGGGACGATCGCCGTGGAAGCGGCCCTGATGATTCCGGTGGGGCGAGTGGTGGCGATCGAGCGCGACCC
>RDXB01000019.1 GCA_004292515.1 Oscillatoriales cyanobacterium | reverse complement strand
TGTGCTCAACGCCTTGCGGCATCAGAGGTTTTTGCACCCCGCCGCCTGAAACCCTTAGGGGACAAGCGCCGAAATGCAACCTTACAAGCATCTTACCCGATCGCCCCCCAATCGCCCCAAGAACCGCAAACAATCGACATTTTCCCGATCGCTCAACCCTTGCCCCACAAGCCTTCCAGCCATTTACAAGCATCTCCAAATTCCCCGAAATCCCCCAAACCCAGGCCCCAAAACACCTCCAGCCCCCGCGAAACCCGATCGCTCCGCCACGGCCAAAGGTGCTTGTCAATTGCCCAAACCTACAACATCCGAAAACTATCCGGCTTCAACGCCCAATCCACCGAGTCATTGCAGCGCTGCGCCCGCTTCACACAGGCATCGCAAACCCCCAAAATCAACAAATCATCCTCCGGTTTCAAGATTTTCGATAACTCCCACCGCAACTTCTCCCGATCGCGCTGACTCAACCAACAGCGAAAAATCGACAATTGCAACCGATCGCCATACCCCTGTAACAGCTTGTAAGCCTTGCGCCACCGCTTCGGACAGCGGATGTCGTAGCAAACCAAATACCAGGATTTTGCCTCCGCCATAATCAGCGCACCGACCAGGCCGCAAAGAGGCCCGGCTCGCCCGACCATTCCTTCTCCAACAGTCGCGCCTCCAGCTCAAACAACCGCCGATAGGTCAGCGAATAGCCCGTTACGGGGTGTTTCCAAACATCCTGCTTCCGCCGCTCGTAGAGTTGGATGAATTTCCGCCGGCCCTCATCACTCAGCCAAACTTGCTGCACCTGCTGTTGAGCCTTGCCGCGCCCCACCGTGCAGATCGCAAAATCTTCCTCCGGCTGCCACATGCCCCGATTCACCGAAGCCAACACCAACAATTCCACCAGGGGCAGGCGAAACAGCTCCATCAAATCCAAGGCCAACGGCGGGGCCTGGCTGCGCGGTTGGTGATAGAACCCGAGGGCCGGTTCCAGCCCGATCGCGATCAGCGCATTGGTGATGTCCTTGAGCAACAAGCCATAGCCAAACCCCAACAGACAGTTGAACCGATCGCGCGGGGGGCGACGGTTGCGATCGCTGAACTGCAACTCCGGCGGCACGGTCTCCACCAACAACGACGGCAGGGCGCTGAAGTAGAGGGCGGCAATTTTGCCCTCGAAACCCAATAGCCCCGCGAGGGATTCGGCCCGCTCTAGCCGATCGATCAGGGGTTTCATTTGGATAATTGCACTGTCCACCAGGGGCAACACCGCCGATCTCGTGCGCCGAACTCGCATCAGAAATTGGCGCTGACTCTTGGTTTTGGCGATCACCAGTTTCCGAGCCAGTTGCAGACTGGTGTTGGGATCGCTGAGGGCACAATATTGCCGCACTCGGCGCTGAATGCTGCCGGCCCGGTAGTCGAAGCCGCCCATATAGCGCCCGCCGCCGGAGACAAAATGCACGCCGATCGCCCGATCGTGGCAAAAATGCAGGGCTTGGGTGGAAATTTGGGAGTAGCTGTGCAGCACCACTTGGCCCACGCGCTCCACGGGCAGCAGGTTGACGGCGTTGTCCCGTTGGGTCAGCTTCAGTTGTTCGCCCTTGCGCCCGACGCGGGTTCCGGCTTCCAAGACATGGACGACTTCCCGATCGTCGTCGGCCGGAAACAGGCGCACCGGCTCCCAGCCGCGATCGTGAACGAGGCGAGCTTCTTCGGGTAGGCAAACGGGAGCCAGGGAACAGCGGGCACAGAGGCGATCATTGTCGGTGACGGGTGGCCGCTGGGTCGATCGCCGCAGTTCCCGTGCCTGGGCGATCGCCGCCGCCACCTCTGCCCGCCCGGCCGGGTCGATCGGCACGCGCACCAGCACATTCTCCGCGTGGTAACGAATCCGCCCCTCCTGCACCTGAACGTTCAAGGCCGCTTCGAGTAAGCAGGCATAGGCCAACAGTTGCAGGCGATCGCTGGGCCAGGCTTCCGGCTGTTTGCTGGGCCCGCGCCGACAGCGGCCCCGCTTGTGCTCGTAAGGAATGAGTTGGCCATCGCGCGATCGCAAAGCATCCAACTTGCCCCGCAACCCCAAGGCCTCGCTCTCCAAGGTCAGCTCCACCCACTCACCTTCCGCCACCTCCGCCAGTTCCTCGTGCAATTTGCGACCGGCAAACACCGCCGCATCTTGCACATAAAGTTCTTCAACTTCTTCGAGATAGAACAGGCGTGGACAATAGGCGAGGGCATGGAGCGCCGAAACCCGGATCGTCCCTGCCAATTCAGATGGATCTGATGCAGGTATAGCGGCTGTCGGCTCCAGCCAAGGATCGGTGTCTATCTCCATGGGAATTCACCTCCGAAATGGATGGGGTTGATCAGATTGGGC
>RDXB01000098.1 GCA_004292515.1 Oscillatoriales cyanobacterium | reverse complement strand
AAACTTTGCTGATGTTGGGTTTCATTCCTCAACCTAACCTACTGATTTGGTGACTGATTTGACGACTGATTTGACTTTTCAGAAGATTGATCAAAGTAAGTGAATCCTGAGGGGTCAACGATGAGTATTTCAACTGAACAAGCATCCTTGAGTGAGCAACCCAATTCCCCTCGATCGCCCTGGTTTTGGTTGTTGTGGGCTGGGTTTGTGGGCTATGCCGTGCTGCTAGCACCGCCCGATCGCCCCGACACCTTGGATCTGATTGTGCAACTCTCAACGGGACAGGTAGCGGATCTCAATCCGGCGATTGTGGCCCTGTTTAATCTGATGGGGATTTGGCCCATGGTCTACGGGGCTGTGATGCTGACTGATGGGCGGGGCCAGTCGGTGCGGGCTTGGCCCTTTTGGGCGGGATCGATGGCGTTGGGGGCGTTTGCCCTGCTGCCCTACTTGGCGTTGCGGCGATCGAATCCGCAATTTGTGGGAGCCAAATCGCGGTTGCTGGGGTTTTGGGAGTCGCGCTGGTTGGCGATCGGGCTGACCGTGGGGGCGATCGGGCTGTTGGGTTGGGGCTTCAGCCAAGGGGATTGGGCGGATTTTGCCCAGCAGTGGCAAACCAGCCGTTTTATTCACGTGATGAGCCTGGATTTTGTGATGCTGTCGCTGCTGTTTGGGGTGCTGGTGGGGGATGACTTGACTCGGCGCGGCTGGGGCGATCGGCGCTGGTGGCGGGCGATCGTCTTGATCCCTTTGGTGGGGCCGCTGGCCTATTTGGTGGCGCGGCCGCCATTGCCGAAGGGCGATCGTGACGGCGCATCCCCTGCCAACACATTTTCTACCAATGCATCAAAGCCAACCCCTTGAGAGTCATGACAACCAATTCCTTGAAAGGAAAACCGTTGAAATGAAGACCGTTCCCTATAATTGCTGTCTATATCTTGTTTGAGATCTAGATGTCATTTTTCTATCATCGAACCGTTCGTTTTGTGGAAACGGATGCTGCCGGAGTGGTCTACTTTTCAAAGCTTTTGGAATGGTGTCATGAAGCCTATGAAGCGTCTTTAATTGTGTCTGGCATTGATGCCAAGCGCTTTTTTAGTCGATCGCAAGCCTGTGTGGTGCCAATTGTCGAAACGGGGGCGAAGTTTTTTCAGCCGATGGCTTGTGGTGATCGGCTGGAAATTGTCTTATCAGCTCAGGCGCTACAAACCAGTGAATTTCGTTGTCATTACGAAGTATTTTTTGAAGGGTCACAACGCGATTTTCACACAGCCCAAGCCTTTACCCGTCACGTTTGCATTGATGCAGAAACCCGGCAACGGCGATGCTTGCCCAATGAGTTGAATCGTTGGTTGCAAGGGCTAACTACGGAGGTGGGCCATACTGTCTGATGCTCCCTCGTGATGAACCCTCGGGGCATGTCATCAAATGCGCTTGATTGGGGCTGGAACGACCAATTTTCCTAGCCCAACCGCCCTAGACAATTGGCTCAAGCCCCTTGCCCCTCACGATCAAGCAACGCCAGAATCAGGGTTTCAGGGATTTGATGACAGCCCCGGCCCGGGCTAGGGCAACAGTCGATCGAGGGGAATCTGGGTGACGGCTAGACCCAAATTTTCGTCATCAGTGGCGATCGCCAGTCGCGTTGGATTACCGGCGGGCGCAAGGGCCAGGGCTTCGATTTTGTGGTTGCCGGCGTTCACCAGCGATCGCCCCTGAGCGGTGGGCTGCCAAACCAGTTGATTTTGCACGAGTTGCAGGCGGCCTAACCAATACAGCGTGGATTGAAAGGGGCCGTTGTCACCCCGGTCGATCGCCGCTGCACCCAACAAGCGGCCATCGGGCAATACCACCACATCCGCGAGTGATCGCTGGAGCTTGGGATCGAGGGGGCCGGTGATGGGGGTTGAGCCTTGGAGGGCGATCGCGTTGGTGGCGGGGTCAAACCAACCCCAATGGAGCGTGGCGGGCCGGCGATCGCCCCCCCGATCGGCAAACAAGACCACCAGGCGATCGCCCAAGCGGGTGATTTGCAAGGTCTCAATATCGCAGTTGGGTTCCGGCGTGGCGGGTAAATCAAAGACGGCGCGCACCGTGGGTTCCTGCTCCAGCGATCGCGGATCGGACGTAAAAAACACATCTCCGATCGTAGAGTTCGCCGCCGGAATCGCCAGTCGATAGGCCCGGCCACGACTGGTGACAGCCACATAGTCCCTTGCACCGGGGATGGCGCTGATCGCTTCGAGATCGTTGGGCAACTCAGCCGCCGCGGGCCAGGTTAGGGAAAACATCCCCCAACTGTGGCGATCGTTCCATTGCAGCCGGCTCAGGCGCTTGAATAGGGCGGGATCGCTTTTGGTGTCATGCACAGCCAGGAACCGATCGCCATGCGCTTGGGCCTCTCCCTGTCGCCCAAATCCCCCGCCCGGATCGCTGTTTGGCTCGGCTGCTTGCCACACTAAGCCGCTAATGCCAGCCGATCGCTCCCCACTCAACTCGACCCAGGGCAAATTGACCGCGCTACGAGCTTGTGAGGGAGCAACGGCCAGGGCGATCGCGCCCAGCACTGCCAAGGTTGCCAGCAACCCAAATGCGAGGCGACTGGTTGAGCGTCTGAAGGGCAACAACCAGGAGCGGAAGGGAAAGCGCATGGGAGATCTACCAACGGACGCAATGATTCTAGCCCAGGCCTGGCTTTGGCCTAGTTCTGGTCGCTATTCCCTGGGTGCAAGCTGAAACGGTGAATTTTCTATGTCCCAATCGTCGTAACAAGGGGCTTAAGCCCCTTGCTGCCCAACGATCCGCTCACGGTGGAATCCACGATCTCGCAACATGGGAGAACGAGATCATCCGGGTTTCAGGCGATTTGATGACAGATCCTAGCCCACGGATTGGAAGAAGTCGATCGTTTCGCCCAGGGCTTTGGCAAAAGCATCAATCTCTTCAAAGGTGTTGTAAAACGAGAGGCTGGCTCGTGCCGTCGAAGCGAGATTCAGCGCCTTGTGCAACGGCTGGGTGCAGTGGTGACCCGATCGAATCGCCACCCCCTCTTGATCCAAAAGGGACGATAGATCGTGAGCATGAATTCCTTCCACCGTGAAGGCAGCCAGGGCAGCGCGACCGGAGCCATCGGCCTGGGGACGGGGGCCATAGATCCGCACTTCGGGAATGGCTGCCAGCCGATCGAACAAATACCGCGTTAGTTCTGCTTCGTAGTCATGAATCTGCTGCATCCCGATCGCGCTGAGGTAATCGATCGCTGCACCCAGGGCGATCGCTTCCCCGATCGCTGGTGTGCCCGCTTCAAATTTGTGGGGCAAATCTGCGTAGGTCGATCGCTCCAGTTCCACCTCGGCAATCATTTCACCACCCCCCAAAAAGGGCGGCATCGATCGCAGCAGGTCAAGCTTGCCGTACAAAAAGCCAATTCCCGTCGGCCCGCACATCTTGTGGCCCGAGGCCACCAGCCAGTCACAATCCAGGGATTGCACATCCAGGGGCAAGTGGGGCGCGCTTTGGCAGGCATCCAGCAGCACCTTGGCCCCAACCGAGCGAGCGGCGGCCACCACCTCCGCCACGGGCAAAATGCAGCCCAAGGTGTTGGACACATGCACCAGTGACACCAACTTGGTGCGATCGGAGATTAGCGATCGCAACTGCTCCACATCCAAAGATTCCGTGGCATCCAGCGTTACAAACTTCAGCACCGCCCCCGTCCGCTGGGCCACCAACTGCCACGGCACCAAATTGCTGTGGTGTTCCGCCACAGAGAGGATGATTTCATCGCCCGCTTGCAGTTGGCTCATGCCCCAACTGTAGGCCACGACGTTAATCGCCTCGCTGGCATTGCGCGTAAAGACGATTTCCTGAAACGAGCGGGCGTTGATGAACCGAGCTATTTTTTCCCGCGCTCCTTCATAGGCATCGGTGGCCCGCGCACTCAGGGTATGCACGCCGCGATGCACATTGGCGTTGTCGCGCTCGTAGTAGTGCCGCAGCGCGTCGATCACTGCCTGGGGTTTTTGGGAGGTGGCGGCGTTGTCCAAATAAACCAGCGGCCGATCGTTCACCAGTTGGTGCAGGATCGGGAATTCATTACGGACTCGTTGGGCGATCGAGCGGGTGGCAGCAAGGGTCATGGCAGAAATACAGATCCACAGGAACTGGACAGGGTACCGGCGGGGCGCAACAGCACCCTGATGCCGAGGAAATGTTAACGACTAATCTGCTGGGAAATGCGGTTGGCCAGGGTTGATCGCAATGAGGCGATCGGCAGCCGTTCCAGGATTTCGCCTGCGAACCCATCCAACAGCAAGGCGCGAGCGGTGGCCAAATCCAAGCCGCGACTGCGACAGTAGAACACTTCGCTATCTTCGAGCTGGCTGACCGTTGAGCCGTGGGAGCATTTCACATCGTCGGCGATGATTTCCAACTGGGGCTTGGTGTCGGCGCGGGCCTTGGGCGACAGCAACAGATTGCGGTTGAGCTGGGCCGCGTTGGTTTGTTGGGCATCATGGCCCACAAACACCCGCCCATTAAAGACTGTGTGCCCCCGATCGTCGGCGATGCATTTGTGCAGTTGATCCGCCGTGCCGTGGGGATGGTTCAACACCAAAGAACTGTGGGTGTCCGTGAGTTGCTCACCCGTGGCGATCGCCAGGCCGTTCAGGATCGTTTCCGTGCCGGGGCCCATTTGGGCAATGTCGATCGAGTGGCGGGCGATCGCCGCCCCATCGCTAATGGTGGTCAGGGTGTAGTGGCTGTTCCAATCTTGGCAAATAGCGGTTTTGCCAATGTGAATGGCCTGGTTACCTTCCCGTTGCAACCGCACATGATGCAGCGTGGCACAGTTGCCCAACACCACTTCCATCACGCTGTTAGTGCAATAGCTACCTTGGCCGATCGCCGCGTAGTCTTCGATCAGGGTGCAGTGGCTGTCACCGGCTTTGGCCAGCACGAGGCAGCGCGGCTGAGTGATGGTGGGCTGGTCAGCCGTGGTCACATACAGCAGATGGATCGGCTTGGCCACCTGGACGCGGCGCTCCAGTTTGATCACCACCCCATCACTCAGCCCAGCCGTATTCAGCACTGAGAAGGCATCTTGGCCCCCTTGCTGGCCCAAATGAGCAGCCAGTTGCTCGCGATCGTCCACGACAGTTAGCGGGCCGATCGTCACACCATCGGGCAGCTCCTCTAGATTCGACAGTTCCGACACAAATTGGCCGTTAACCACCACCACCCGCACAGTCGCTTCGGGAATCTCGAAGGCGGCGATCGCCGCGGGAGCGATCGTCACCGGTTGGGGCGCAAGAAACGTCGTAGCCAACATCGGCGACAGATCCGTAAACCGCCAATCTTCGTCGCGCGTCGAGGGCAGGGCCATTTCTTGGGCCACCGCCTGAGCCTGCGATCGCACCTGTTCGATCGCCGCCCAATCCGTGGGAGTCGCCGCCGCCGTCACCGTCGCCAGCAAATCTGCGTAGTAGGTTGCGCGCTGGGCCGCCTTGCTAGGCTGGGGCGATCGCGCCCCCGGCGTGGAATTTGCCACCAACAAATCGGCCGAGTCCTGAGCGTTGACTGAAAGATCCGCAACCATCACCTATACCCCCACCGGCTGCAACTCATCAACCCAGTCGTAGCCCTTGGCTTCCAACTCCAGCGCCAATTCCTTGTCGCCCGTCATCACAATCTTGCCGTCATACATCACATGTACATAGTCCGGCACGATGTAATCCAACAGCCGTTGGTAGTGGGTAATCACCAACATGGCGTTGTTTTCAGTGGCCAGTTGATTCACCCCTTCAGCCACAATCCGCAGGGCATCAATATCCAAGCCAGAATCCGTTTCATCCAACACGGCCAAGGTAGGTTCGAGCAGCGCCATTTGCAGGATTTCGTTGCGCTTTTTCTCACCACCGGAGAAGCCTTGGTTGACGCTGCGATCGAGGAAGGACTCATCCATCTGCACCACCTTCAGGCGATCGCGCACGATGTCCTCAAAGTCAAAGGGATCAACCTCTTCCAAGCCCTGATGTTTACGGCGTGCATTATAGGAAGCCCGCAGAAAATCTAGATTAGAAACCCCCGGAATTTCCACCGGATATTGAAACGCCAAAAACACCCCTGATCGGGCCCGCTCTTCGGCCTCTAGCTCCAGCAGGTTTTGACCTTCAAAAATTACCTCGCCACCCGTCACCTCGTAGGATGGATGACCCGCCAAAATTTTGGAAAATGTGCTTTTACCCGAGCCATTGCGACCCATGATTGCGTGGATTTCGCCGGCCTTAATTTCTAGGTTCAAGCCCTTCAAAATCGGCGTGTCATTAATCGTGGCGGTCAGGTTTTTGACCGAAAGCACGGTCGGTGCATTATCAACAATCATCGTGGCGTTCAACCCTAGAACAATCTAAGAAAACAATCTTGCTGCCGATTCAATAGAACAAGGGGCTTAGGGCCGGTTGGCATTTCCTGGGTACAAGCTGAAACAGTTGATGTTCCAGTCCCAATCGTCGTAACAAGGGGCTTAAGCCCCTTGCTGCCCAACGATCGGCTAACAGCATCATCAGGGTTTTGGGCGATTTGATGATCCCCCGCAGCCTCTGCTAACTCCGAACCCTTTCGAGAATTGGTTGAGTCAACCCTCTAGTTACCCCACCGAGCCTTCCAGCTTCAGGCTCAGAAGTTTATCGGCTTCCACCGCAAACTCCATAGGCAACTGATTGAACACGTCTTTGCAGAAGCCAGAAATCATCATCGACACCGCATCTTCCGCCGAAATTCCCCGTTGCGCCAAGTAGAACAACTGATCTTCGCCAATTTTGGAAGTCGTGGCTTCGTGCTCCACCCGTGCCCCTTCGTTTTGCACCTGAATGTAGGGGTAGGTGTTGGCTTGGGCATTGCTGCCAATCAACATCGAATCGCATTGGGAATAGTTGCGCGCCCCGTCGGCGGTGGGGTTCATTTTCACCAAGCCGCGATAGCTGTTTTTCGATTGGCCGGCGGAGATGCCCTTAGACACGATCGTGCTGCGGGTGTTTTTGCCAATGTGGATCATCTTGGTGCCGGTGTCGGCCTGTTGATGATTGTTGGTGAGGGCAACGGAATAGAATTCCCCGATCGAGTTGTCACCCACCAACACACAACTGGGATATTTCCAAGTAATTGCCGAGCCGGTTTCCACCTGTGTCCAAGAAATCTTGGAGTTTTTACCCTTGCAGATGCCGCGCTTGGTGACAAAGTTGTAAATGCCACCCTTGCCGTTAACATCTCCCGCATACCAGTTTTGCACCGTGGAATATTTGATGCTGGCATTGTCCATGGCCACCAATTCCACCACGGCCGCATGGAGCTGGTTGCTGTCATACATGGGAGCTGTGCAGCCTTCCAAGTAGCTGACGGAGCTGCCTTCTTCGGCCACAATCAGCGTCCGCTCAAACTGACCGGAATCACCGTTGTTGATACGGAAGTAGGTGGACAATTCCATCGGGCATTCCACACCCTTGGGAATATAAACAAAGGAACCATCACTAAACACGGCTGCATTCAGGGCTGCGAAGTAGTTGTCCGCTGCGGGAACTACACTGCCTAAATACTTCTTGACGAGTTCAGGATGTTCCTTAAGCGCTTCTGAAATGGAGCAGAAAATCACCCCATGCTCGGCTAGTTTTTCCCGAAAGGTGGTGGCCACCGAAACGCTGTCAAAGATGGCATCAACAGCCACGTTGGCCAGGCGTTTTTGTTCCGAGAGGGAAATTCCCAACTTCTCGAAGGTTTCGAGCAGGGTGGGGTCTACTTCATCCAAGCTTTGCTTTTTGGGGGCCTGCTTGGGCGCGGAATAGTAAATGATGTCTTGGTAGTTGATCGGCGGATAGCTTACATCAGGCCAAGTCGGCTCCGTCATCTTCAGCCACTGGCGGTAGGCCCGTAACCGAAATTCGAGCATAAACTCTGGCTCGCCTTTTTTAGCGGAAATGGCGTAGATCGTTTCTTCGCTCAGGCCGCGGGGCAGCGTGTCGGACTCGATATCGGTAACGAAACCGTACTTGTAGGGTTGGTTAACGAGGGTGGTGACGGATGCGCTCATGGCTCGGGTGGCTGGCGTTCTTCTCGGGGGGGCGGGCAAGCAACGGTCGGGCGGAATTGACGGGAATCGGGCGGAATTGACGGGCGGAGCGGGACGGACAGGGTTCGATCGCCCACCCAGGGGTGAGCAACCGGATTGCCGTCCTAGCGCATGTTCAGAATTTCATCGAGGCCAATTTCTTGCTGCTCGCCCCGAAAGTCGTTGTCGGGGGTGAGGAATAGCATGCAGTGGCATTCGTAGCGTTCGCGCATGGGTACGCAAGGACAGTTCCAGTAGGCGGAGGCGACTTCGGCTTCTTTGTCTTCGTAGTGACGGCAAGGGCAAAGGGGTGAGCCGAGTTCGTCTTTGTGGCGAGCGAGACCTTCGATCACAACAGCGGTCACGCCAGGATCAGAGCAGAAGTAGGTTCCCGTTCGCTTGGCGTAGCTTTCAGCAAATTTACGAACGGCATCGAGGCTTTTTTCGCTGGCGTGGGTCGTTGCAGTATCCATGTCGGCGGGTCTCTAGAAATTAACGACGGGGTTTGTATAATGGCCTCGATCGCTAAAACAACGTTGGTGTTGCGTAACGATCCTTAGCGTACTTTAGCAACGCAAAAGTTGTCAAAGCCTGGACGATCGGGGCCAGAATATAACAATAGGCTGTTTTCCTAACGGGTTTCTTAACCAGTTGTGTTGAGCGGGCTGATCGGCGATTAATTTTGTGGTCGCTCATCACCGCTGTTACTGACGTTACCGACGTTACCGATTGCTGCCCACCTCGATGTTGCCCACCTTCGAGCTGCCCAACTTTACAAGCGACGGTCTGAGCGAATGAGTGCTCTCCAGCAAGCTTCCACCAAGCATGACATTTTGAAATACCTCCTTCAGCAGGGGGAGGCGACGGCCCAGTTGTTGGCGGAGTCGTTGGGGATTAGCCCCCAAGCGACTCGTCGGCATTTGAAGGATTTGGAAGCCGAGGGGCTGATTATTCATGAGGCGGCACGGGGCGGCACGGGGCGGCCACAGCATGTGTATCGCCTAAGTCAACAGGGGCGATCGCAGTTTCCTGACAGCTACGACGAGTTTGCAGTGAATTTGCTACAAACCTTGGCGGAAACGGTGGGTCCGGATCAGATGCAGTCTCTGTTGCGTCAACAGTGGGTGCGCAAGGCCTTGGACTATCGCCGCCAGTTGGGGGCGGGAACCCTGCGCGATCGGGTGGCGCGGCTGGTGGAGCTGCGGCGAGCTGAGGGCTATATGGCGGAGTGGGAGCCGATCGAACCGGCGGTGGACGGTGCTCTACAGTATTTGTTGATTGAACACAATTGCGCCATTTCAACGGTGGCGGAGTCCTATCCCAGCGTCTGTGCCAATGAGCTGGAAATGTTTGCGATCGCCCTTCAGGATTGCAAAGTGGAGCGCACCCACTGGATCGTAAGGGGTGAGCACCGCTGTGGCTACTCGATTCAAGAAGCCACAAACGGGACGATTTCCTCAGCAGCTTGTTAGGGTTGAGGGTGAGTGCGATTGCGCCAGCGATGAATCCTGACTCGGAGTTCCTTGGCATTAGCTCGCCTCAATTCCTACACCGATCCCGGTTCTACCGATCTCACGTCCCATGCCGCCAACTACCGCTATGAATACTCAGGCGCTATGAATACTCAGGGTTTGGAGTTTTTGACACCTGAGGAGTCAGCCAAGGTTGATGCTGCCTTGCTGTCTCAACCCGAAAAGTTTTTGACGCGCTTAACCCTGTCTTCGCTGAAGCTGTTGAGCTACATTGCTGCTGAGGAGTCTGTGGCGATCGAAGCCCTGACCGATGACCAAGTGATTGCTTGGTTTGAGCGCGATGCCAAGCGCAAGCGTGAACAGGGGATTGATGCGACGGTGCTGAAGTGGGATGTTTGATGGGGGCAGGTCGTAGTAGGAGCAGGGCAGGGGGGCGCAGGTTTCAAGCCTGTCCCTACAAGCCCGTTGTGGATGTCAAACCTGTCTTGGTATTGGCTTGGAATTTGGTCTGAAATTTGTTTGGTTTGCAATTTGGTTTGAAAGAGCGTTTGCTTAAAATCGTTTGCTCGAAATTGCTTGACTCGAAATTGCTTGAAATTAATTACTTGAAATTACTGGGAATTTTGCATGACTGACTGGCTACAAACTGCTGGGGAACTGATTAGCCATATGTTCGGCCACCATGGTTTAGGTCAAGACCTGCACCATGGACTCCATCAGGGATTGGGTATTTTGCAAACCAGCGCTGCTAGCGAGTTTTCGCGGGGCTATTGCGTCCAAATTTGTGCATTTCTTGTGCCTGCCAATCTGTTAGCCACCATTCAGGGGCTGGTGATGATGGTGCTCGATCGCCCGTTGCGAGAGCGGTTGGCAGTGGGATTGGCCGGTAGCTGCTATGCAATTTTCATGGTGTTGCACGTGGCTACCTGGTTTGCGGTGGGGGTGGTGATGGCTCCCACCTATGTGTTGATGGCTTTGGCGGTGGTCTGTTTGGTGATGAATGGGGCGATTATTTTGCGATCGCTCAAACCCCGCTCCCAAGCTGACGACTCCCAAGGACTGGTGTGGCGGCCTTTGGCAGTCGGCGATCGCCTGTGATGCTTGCAGACTTGGGCTAACCATCGCCACAACAAGGGAGGTGGGGGCCGTCGTTGTTTTGCCTAAAATTTTGCCTAAGGTTCTGACCTTACCATGTGCAAGTTTATGCGAGTTGGGTAGGGCAGCAAGGGGCTGAAGCCCCTTGTTGACAGTCATTTTATCGATCGGATTGTTGATCGGGTCTGAACTGAGCTTTCAGCCTAGTTTGCCGACCAACTGGATCTTGACTAGATCAGCTTGATGGCCCGCAGGGTGAACATCATGGCCGCCGCTACGCCCAACATGCCGCCAAAGAAAATGAAGTAGGTCATCGTGCCAGCCATTGACGAGTCCTCCCGGAAATGAGCATTCAAAAATCGGTTAATCCCTAACCATTGAACCATCCCGCGCTAGAATACGGCCCGCCTTGTTTGGTTCTGGTTTCCTAACTCTTATCCCGTATTGCTGGCGCGATCGCGCCTTGGGTTCATGGCCGCTACGATTCGCGTGAATTTACCCCAAAATGCCTACGACATCGCGATCGGGGCGGGTTTGCTCGACCATTTGGGCGACTGGATGCGAAATCGATCGACCCAGACCAATCCCAAGGTGCTGTTGGTGTCGAATCCACAAATCTTTAGGCGCTATGGCGATCGGGCGATCGCCTCGTTACAGGCGGCGGGCTACCAAGTCAAAACCTGCATTTTGCCGGCCGGGGAACGCTACAAAACCACTCGATCGATTCAAAAAATCCATGATGCGGCCCTAGACTATCGCCTTGAGCGATCGAGCGTCATGGTGGCCCTGGGGGGCGGCGTAATTGGCGATATGACCGGCTTTGCGGCGGCCACTTGGTTGCGGGGAATCGCCTTTGTGCAGGTGCCCACCTCCCTGCTGGCCATGGTGGACGCGGCGATCGGCGGGAAAACCGGTGTGAATCATCCGCGTGGCAAGAACCTAATTGGTGCGTTCCATCAGCCTCGGTTGGTGTTGATTGATCCTGACCTGCTGGCAACGCTGCCCGTGCGCGAGTTGCGGGCCGGCATGGCGGAAGTGATCAAATACGGCGTGATTTGGGATGCGACTCTGTTTGAGCAGCTCGAAGCGGCTCCACGACTTGATCGCTTTGCGGCGATCAAGCCACTGTTGAGCGATATTTTGCAGCGATCGTGCCAAGCCAAGGCCGACGTGGTGGCCCAAGACGAAAAAGAAGGCGACCTGCGCGCCATTTTGAACTACGGCCACACAATCGGCCATGCGATCGAATCTCTGACCAACTACCGAGTGGTGAACCACGGAGAAGGCGTGGCGATCGGGATGATGGCGGCCGCGGAGTTGGCCGCGGATCTGGGGTTGTGGGATACCAGCAACAATGCGCGCCAACTGGCCGTGATTCACAAAACAGCCTTGCCCGATCGCATTCCCGCCGAGGTTGATCCCGGAGCGATCGCTGATTCGTTGCTGCTCGACAAGAAAGTGAAAGACGGCCGAGTGCGTTTTATTTTGCCGGTCAAAATTGGGGCGGTCGAAATTAGCGATCGCGTGCCTGCGGATGTACTCCAGCGTGTTTTGAACCGTTTGCGGGGTTAGGGGCTGTCGTCATTGCCATTGATTTTCTGTACCCCAATGGTCGTAACAAGGGGCTTAAGCCCCTTGCTCCCCACGATCTCCTAACGGTGAAATCAGGATTTCAGGAGAAATGACGACGCGCTCTAGACCCATTGGCACGGTTTTGTGACAACTTGGTCAATAATGACAACTTGGTAAATGAACTGAAGAATCGCTTTATTCTCGGGCACAAACCGCAGTAAATCTTGACAAAGACAAGGGGCAATGGCGATCGCCTTAGCTCGTGAAACCCAATGCTGGCTTGCTCGATCGCGCTTAGTTCCGCCAGTGTTCAGTCAAATGTAGTAGACTCTGCCTGACACGGGTTCTCGTTGCATTCTGAAACGTTGGTAGCCCCATGTTCCCGTATTTGTTTCATTTCGTTGCGTTTCTGGCGGCGGCGGCCATCGTGATGTGGACAACGCCGATCGTCCGGGCTGCGGGCCTGAAAACTGGGCGCTTTGACCTTCCCAACGAACGCAAAATGCACGACCGCCCGATGGTTCGCCTGGGCGGGATCTCAATTTTTTGTGGCTCGATCGCCTCGCTGGTCTTGGTGTGGCAGCTTCAAGGCTTTGCTGGCACTGACCCCAGCAAGCTCCACGAAATTTTGGCGGTGCTTGCTGGTGGCATTGCTTTCTTCGCGATCGGGTTAGCCGATGACCTCTACGGTTTGTCACCGTTCACTCGGCTCGCGATTCAAACTGCCGTCGCCACAATCTGTTGGAATGCCGGAGTCAGCATTGATTTCCTGACAATCCCTGGCCTTGGTCTAGTGCACTTGGGTTGGTTGAGCCTCCCGATTACGGTGCTGTGGCTGGTGGGCATGGTGAATGCCATCAACTGGATTGACGGTCTCGATGGTTTGGCAGCCGGTGTGTCGGGAATTTCGGCCACGGTGATGATGTTTGTGGCGCTGTTCATGAACCAACCGGCAGCGGGCTTGATTGCTGCGGCCCTGGCGGGCGCGGCCCTCGGATTCTTGCGCTACAACTTCAATCCTGCTCAAATCTTTATGGGCGATGGCGGAGCATACTTCATCGGCTTTGTGCTGGCGGGTGTGGGGGCGATCGGACTGGTGAAGGTCACGGTTGTCACCTCTGTGCTGTTGCCCTACTTAATTTTGGCAGTGCCGCTGCTGGATATGTCGGCAGTGATTCTCGATCGCCTTCGTCATGGCAAACTGCCCTGGATCGCCGACAAGCGCCATTTGCACCACCGCTTGCTCGATGCGGGACTGTCCCACCGGGCGGCTGTGTTGTTTATCTACGCCCTCACGTTGTGGGTGGGAACCCTGGCCCTCGCGTTCTCAGGGATGCCCAGTGGCTTAGGCTATGCCTTGGCGGCCACGGCGCTCTTGAGCTACACCGGTTGGCAGGTTTGGCGGCAAGCGAAAACGCCGTCTTAGCAACGGGTGGAAATCTTCTGGTTATGGGTGCTGACTTTGGCGGGGCTGTTGACGATCGCTGTGATCCCTTGGCCTCGCCTAACGATCGCTGCTATTTTGCGTCGGGCAATTCGTCCTTGGCGGCGCAATAAATCCGTGGCGACGGGGCCCCTCGCACAGTCTGAATTCGCACAGTCTGAATTCGCACAGTCTGAAACTGATCGCCTCCAGCATTACCTCTGGCAGTGGCACGATCGCCACGCTCAATCCTTGGATTTGCTGCTCGATCAGCAGCAAGCCTTGGCCGGGCAACTGCAGCTTTTGGGTGATCGGATCGGGGCGATCGAGCAGCAATTAGCAGCGATCCTCCCAGCAGAAGCTCCAGATCATCTAGATAATGGTCTTGCCTCCGATCTGGGCTGGGATTATCAGCCCCTGAATGAGCTTTTGGGTACGGGCCAGTGGCGGGCAGCCGATGCGGCCACCCGAAATTACTTGCTGTGGGCAGCGGGGCGCGCCGATCTCGGCTGGCTGACGGTGGAGGATCTGGAGCGGCTACCCCTCACCGACCTCGCCACCATCGAGCGCCTGTGGGCCTATTGGAGCGGTGGTCAGTTTGGTTGGGCGGCCCAGCGTCTGCTGTGGCAAGCCGCCAATGATGACTACAGCCAGTTTTGTGATTGGGTGGGCTGGCGCGATGGTGAGGCTTGGCGCTACTACGATGAGCTGTCGTTTCAAGCCACAGCCCCCGCTGGCCATCTACCCACGGTGATTTGGACAAAGCGATCGTGCTACGGCCTTGGTTCCTCAACCGCACCAGAACTGATGGGCGCATTACTCGATCGGTTTGGGGCGATCGCCGACGAGTTATCAATCACCTAACACCATCGACCAACACCATCAACCAACACCATCGATCCTCAGCAATCCCTCGCGATCCCCGAGGAACATTCCAGCAGCGCAACTCAATTAAACTCAATTAAATTGTTGGCTTTAAAGTCAAGAGCCAAATGCTATCTCAGTAGGTTGGTCTCAGTAGGTTGAGGTGAGGCACAAAACCTAACACCAGCCAAGTTTGTATTGATCGCGTTGGGTTCCGCATAGCTCAACCCAACCTACTAGCGCTACTACCGCAACTGCTCTAGTTCACTGGGTCAATCATTTTTTTGAGCTTGATTTTCTTGGTTTTTAAGCTCCATCAACCCAGTGTATTAGTCTAGAGATGCTACTGCACTTGGAGATTGACTGCGTGTAAAGAGATGCTACTGCGCTTGGAGATTGACTGCGTGTAAGCCACATTCTTTCTTGGTTGCATCTTCCCACCACCAACGACCTTCGCGCTCATGCTGGTTGGGCAGCACCGGGCGCGTACAGGGTTCGCAGCCAATGCTGATGAAACCGCGCTCGTGCAGGGCGTTGTAGGGCACTTCGTAGGCACGAATGTACATCCAAACTTCCGCCGAAGACCAGTTGGCCAGGGGGTTGAACTTCACGAGTTGGCGACCGGGGCCGGAGAATGCACCATCAAGCTGGGCGATCGGCACGCTGTCGCGAGTGGCGGGGTTTTGATCCTTCCGTTGGCCTGTGACCCAGGCATCTAGCGTAGCCAACTTGCGGCGCAGAGGGGCCACCTTCCGAATCCCACAGCATTCCTTATGACCATCTTCCAAGAAGCTGAAGAAGCCTTTTTCCTTAACCAAGGCCTCGACGGCGGCGGCATCAGGGAACATCACTTCGATGTCGATGTTGTAGCGTTTCCGCACTTGGTCGAGCAGTTGGTAGGTTTCTGCATGGAGCCGCCCCGTATCGAGGGTAAAAACCTGAAACGGCTTGCCCAGGCGGTGAGCCATGTCGATCAAGACCACGTCCTCAGCGCCACTAAAGGAAATGGCCAGATTGTCATAGAGACTGAGGGCGCGATCGAGAATCTGTTGGGGGCTTTGGCCTGCAAGTTCTTGATCCAAGCTAGGGATATCGATCGCGGGGGCGGTGAGTTCTGCCACGGTTTGTGTTCTCCTGGTTCTCCGTCATCAACAGCAAAGGGATCAAACCCTCGACTCAAATCCCTAGCGGCGGGCTAGGAATCAGAACTCAGAATAAACCCTGATGTCAATGGAACGGACTGAATCGCATCAAATTGGCTCAGAACCGGGCGCGGGAACAGTGCCCAAGCCCCCGACTAGGGCGATCGCCCAGATGCCGTCAGTCCCTAGAACCGGATCGAACAAGTTAGATTCAGGATAGGAATTCCCGACTGAACTGTGTATTCTGTCAGATAGAGGTTCGTCAGCACGAGGACGCGATGCCTGGGAGATGGGTGAAACAACCCGTAATACCGTTCTCGATCGTGGCTTGACATTTCGCGAAATTTCTTCCACTCTGTCCAATTAGTCTTTAAATTGCGAATCTTCTTATCGGGGCTTTGATCATTCGGCAGGCCCGAATCGCTGTTAAGACAAATTACGATCGGGGTCAGAACCGTCGTCATAGCTGCTATCAGTCTGTAATCCTCTACCAGCGCTTCAAGTATCATTCCGCCCAGCTTCGATTGATCTATATATTAGGAATACCGGGTCAGCCCTCGATCGCCATCCATGACAACCCTTGTTATCGTCGAATCCCCTACGAAAGCGAAAACCATCCGCAATTTTTTGCCTGCCGGTTACAAAGTTACGGCTTCGATGGGTCATATTCGTGACTTGCCCCAGTCGGCAAGCGAGATTCCGGCAGCGGTAAAAGGTGAACATTGGGCGCAATTAGGCGTGAATGTTGATAAAAACTTTGAGCCTTTGTACGTCATCCCCAAAGACAAGAAAAAGGTGGTCAAAGAGCTTCAGGATTTCCTAAAAACCGCTGACGAATTGGTACTGGCTACAGACGAAGACCGGGAAGGGGAAAGTATTAGCTGGCATCTATTGCAGGTGCTGAAGCCGACAGTGCCTGTGAAACGCATGGTGTTTCACGAAATTACGGAAGAGGCGATTCAGTCGGCGATTCAAAACTGCCGCCAGGTGAATGACAACCTCGTCCATGCCCAAGAAACCCGCCGGATTCTTGACCGATTGGTGGGCTATACCCTGTCGCCGCTGCTGTGGAAAAAAATTGCGGCGGGGCTGTCGGCGGGGCGGGTGCAGTCGGTGGCGGTGCGGATGTTGGTGTTGCGGGAGCGCGATCGCCGGGCCTTCAAAACTGGTACCTATTGGAATTTGAAAGCGGCCCTGGCCACGCTGAACGACCAATCCTTTGAAGCCAAGCTGGTGGCCCTCGATGGCAAAAAGCTGGCCACCGGGGCGGATTTTGACGAAGCAACGGGACGGATTGCGGCGGGTAAAAACGTCGTTTTGCTCGATGAAAACCAGGCCCAAACCCTGCGCGATCGCCTGCGGGCCGGTGACTGGACGGTGGCCGATCTTGAAGAGCGCCCCAACACCCGCAAACCATCGCCGCCGTTCACCACCTCCACCCTGCAACAGGAGGCTAACCGCAAGCTGCGTCTGTCGGCCCGGGACACGATGCGCACGGCCCAAAACCTCTACGAGCAGGGCTACATCACCTATATGCGGACGGACTCGGTGCATCTGTCTCAACAGGCGATCGAGGCGGCCCGGTCTTGCGTGACCGAACTCTACGGAGCCAACTATCTCAGCCCCCAACCTCGCCAATACGCCACTAAGTCTAAGGGGGCCCAAGAGGCCCACGAGGCGATTCGGCCGGCGGGCAGCACCTTCCGCACGCCCCAACAAACGGGCTTGAGCGGTCGCGAGCTGCAACTCTATGACTTGATTTGGAAACGCACGGTGGCCTGTCAAATGGCCGATGCGCGCCAAACCCTGATCTCGGCTCGGATTGCAGTTGACAATGCGGAGTTCCGAGCCAGCGGCAAGCGGATTGACTTCCCCGGCTTTTTCCGGGCCTATGTGGAAGGTTCGGATGATCCCGACGCGGCGATCGAGGATCGGGAAGTGTTGCTGCCGCCTTTGGCCAAGGGCGATCGGCTCAACTGCCGCGACTTGGAAGCCCTGCGCCACGACACCCAGCCCCCGGCTCGCTACACGGAAGCGGCCCTGGTCAAAATGCTGGAAAGCGAGGGGATCGGTCGCCCCAGTACCTACGCCAGCATCATCGGCACGATCGTCGATCGCGGCTATGCCCAGCAGCTTGGCAATGCCCTCGTGCCCACCTTCACGGCCTTTGCGGTGACGGGTCTGCTCGAAAAGCACTTCCCAGACTTGGTGGACTTTGGCTTTACGGCCCAGATGGAGCGTACCCTCGATGAAATTTCGACGGGTAAAACCTCCTGGTTGCCCTACTTACGGCAGTTCTACTCCGGTGAGACGGGTCTCGATACCCAGGTGAAGGTGCGCGAAAGCGCGATCGACCCCACAGAAGCGCGGACGATCGACCTAGAGGATCTGAACGCTGATATTCGGATTGGGCGCTACGGGGCCTATGTCGAAGTGGCTGATGCCAATGGCGGCACGGTCAAGGCTTCGCTCCCCAAGGACTTGACCCCCGCTGACTTGGATGCGGATCAAATTGAAGCGCTCATTCGCCAAAAAACCGAGGGGCCAGCTTCCCTGGGCAATCACCCGGATGGTGGCGAGCCGATTTACGTGCTGACGGGCGCTTATGGCCCCTACGTGCAGTTGGGTGAGGCCACCGAAGCAGTGCCCAAACCCAAGCGGGCCTCTTTGCCTCGGGGGGTGACTCCTGAAACGGTGACGCTGGAGATGGCGCTGGGCTTGCTGTCTTTGCCGCGTTTGTTGGGTCAGCACCCGGACACGGGCCGACCGGTTAAGGCCAGCTTGGGGCGGTTTGGCCCCTATATTGTCCACGATATGGGCAAAGAAGGCGGCCAGGACTATCGATCGCTTAAGGGTGATGATGATCCGACCACCGTTACCCTGGAGCGGGCGCTGGAGTTGTTGGCACAACCTAAGGCCAGCCGCAGCCGCAAACAAAAAACGCCCCTGCGAGAACTGGGCCCCCACCCGGAAGACAACGAACCGGTCAATCTCTACCAAGGCCCCTATGGCATCTATGTGCAGCATGGCAAGGTAAATGCGGGCTTGGCGGAAGGGCAAACGGTTGAGAGCCTGACACTAGACGAGGCGCTGACCTTGCTGGCGGCCAAGGCTGGGGCTAAAAAGAAAACCACTCGTAAAGCTGTGAGTAGCAAGACCAGCAGTAAAACCACTGGCAAAACGGCGAGCGGCACGACGAAGACGGCTAGAACCACAAAGGCCAAAGCGAGGGCGGCTGATGGGGTGGATGGGACTGATGGGACTGACGCGGAGAACGTTGCTGCTACTCCCAAAACCCCGCGATCGCGCAAGGCTAAAACCACGGAGGAGCCAACCGAAGCCAGCACCACCGACAGCAAGGCCAGTCGATCGACCCGGCGCAAAGCATCCTAGGGCTGCTCATCACCAGACCGCTGCGATCTGCAATCTGGCTGGATTGGATCGTCGAGCCGTCTAAACCCCTGATGCCACCGTTGGCGGATTATCGATTATTAAGCAGCAAGGGGCTGAGGCCCCTTGTTACGACCATTGGGGCAGGGATAACCAGTCGTTCTAGCTTGCTTCCCGGAAATGGCGACAGGTGCTAGGGCGATCGCTTCAGATCGCCGGGAATAATCGCGCCATCGAGTTTGGCCCCGGTTAAGCGCACCATTAATCGTCCCCCAACGCTCATTTTGGCGTTGGTCAAATTGGCATCTCGCAAATCGGCCCCGCTCAGGTCGGCCCCGATCAAATTGGCCTCGCTGAGATTAGCCCCGCTGAGATCGGCCTGCAAAAGATTGGCCCGAAACAAGCGCGCTCCACTCAAATCGGCCCCGCTGAGGTTGACACGGTGCATAAAAGCATCGGTGAGATCCGCACCCACGAGGTCGGCCCCGCTGAGGTTGCGGCCGGCAAAATCCCGCTCGCGTAGATTCGCGCCACGCAGCTTGGAGCCGCTGAGGTCAGATAGGGGGCGGGGCGGGGGTCGATCCTCCATCCACTGGGGCGGCACGATCGGGGGGCGCGGCCGGCGAGGGGGCGCTTCGGGCGGCGGGACTGCGGCGCTCGGGCGGGGATTGTGGGGTGGCGGGGGCTGATGGTGAGAATCGGGGGGCGTGGTCTGTGTGGTCTGTGTGGTCTGTGTGGTCTGTGCGGTCTGTGCGGTCTGACTGTGACTGCCGTGGCTGTGATTGCTGTGGGACCCAAAGGGCGATCGTCTCGGTGGATTGCGCCAAGCAAAGGGATCGGAGTCGGCATGGACGCTGTGGCTGGCGGCCCGATCGGGGGGGCGATCAGAGGGGCGATCGGGGTGGGGCTGGCCGTTGGTGCTGTGGTGTGGGCTGGTGCGATAGCTGTGGGCCGTTTCGGCGGACGATCGTTCTCCTTGGGAAGCAGCAGTGTGCTGGGCGCTGTAGGCGTGGTGTGCTCTTGTCTGTTGCACGGGGCTGGTGGTGCGATCGACCTTGGCCGCCGTGCTCGGACGGTGTCGGAAATGATCTCGAAAAAAGCCGCGAGCTTCGTTGAGCTGCTTGAGCTTTTCTTGGGCTTTGGTTTTCAGACGGGGATTGTCGTCGGGAATCCGATCGGGATGCCAGATGAACGCGAGGTCTTTATAAGCTTGGTTGACTTCTTCGGCAGAAGCCCCAAGCTCAAGTTCCAAAATTTGGTAGTAGCGCCGATTGTCGCTAAAGGCCATGTAGCGCAGGCGCTTGCCCCAACCATGAGCAAGCGGTGAATTGTTGCCATTCTAGCCGGGTGGTTGCGATCGCGGATCTTTAGCCCCACTCCAGACCCGTGACGATGGATAACGATCGGTAACAAATTTGCCAACATCGCCCCAGGGCTTCACGGGCAATCAGCTTGTATCCAGATTCAGAATGGGGCCGGTGGAGCTAGCAAACTACCGAAGTTTGGTTGCTCGGCGGCCCATGACACAGGGGCGATCGCCAGCTAGAGTGGCTGGTTGTTGACAGGGGTAGCCGCGTTGTACCCGCTGCGCGAGGACGGGCGATCATAGCCAGAACCGTTGGGGCGGCGCTGTTGGCGCTGTTGGCGCTGTTGGCATTGTTGGAATTGTTGGAATTATTGGAATTATTTGGAATTGATAGTCGCTCAACCCTAGGGAGTCGGGCTACTCAGCCGCAAACTCATGTCACCGCTAATAGTGGCCGTGCCATCACCCAGGGGGCTGTCGATTTCCGATCGCAACTTCATATCGAGGTCAGACTGAGTTGGCACCGGCCGATTCAGCTGCATCTCAACACGACCAGAGCCAGCCGCTCGGTAGGAACGGAGGGCGGGCGCTTGGTCGGGGCTGACTCCAGGAACGAGGATTTTTTGGGTCGGAGCCGTCTGCTCAAGCGTCACCTTAAACACCACACGATCGGGTGACAGTTCCGCAATTTCGTAGGTTGCTTGCTGGTCAATTCGCAGCCCATTAGACTCCACCTGCATCACAGCTTGCCAACGCGCTCCAACCCCAACCGGCTCCACCGGAAACTCAATACTGCTGCTGCGAACTGACTCGGACATCTGATTGAGCATCGCCTGCAAACCCGGCTCCAGAGGGCGATTGGTGCTGATATTCACGTCCGAGAGCTGACCGCGACTATTGCCACTCACACGCAAGCTAATGCCCTGAATTTGGTTGGCGGCGGCGTTGATCGCCTGTTGCGCTGCTGGGGGCGTGCCGAGGGGCGGAATGATCTCAACTTTGCTGTAGCGCAGGGTATAAGCCACATTGCCGTTGGTGTCGGCGCGATCGATCGCAATGTCGGAAGTCGCGCGCACCTCAGTGCTGGAGTTGATGGGCGTAGGCATACCACCAAAACCAATTTGCATGTTGGACTTCATGGTCATCACCACTTGTTGGCGATCGCCGGCCTGTAAGCGCAACCGCAAGGGCTGGCGATCGCCTGTGCCTGGATCGAGCAGTTCGATTTTGGCCGCTGAAATGCGAATGTTCGATTGAGGTTGCTCTACCGAGACAGATGATCCAGGCACGGTTGGCTGTGGTGCTGGGGCTGATTGACTACGGGCAGGCTCAAGTCCCCCCGTCACACCCAAAGCCAACACCAAACCCACCAATCCTGTCCGCCAGCGCGATCGAAGCATGATAGTTACCCCTTGCTCGTTTGGAAACTGTTGAGGAAAACGTTTGAGGAAAACGTTGCATGCTCTCACGATAGCAAGCGACCCTGAGCGCCTTCGAGAGGCCAGGGGCTGGGTCATCGATCAATCAGCCGATCAATAAATTGGCTCATTCCAAATTATTTTTAATCACTGTTATGCAGATCCCGAAATTGTTCCGTTTCATAAAATGAGCCGATCGACGAATGAACGATTTGATCAAGTTCGATTCAATCTGATCAAATCTGATCAAATCTGGTCGCGTCTAGTCGCATCTGGTCGAATTCGATCGGATTGAATCTCAGAGGATGCCTGAAAAGTATCTTTCGACCCGAGCCAAGCACCAATAGTCGTGGCAGCAAGAGACTCAAGCCCCTTGTTTCCGTCAATCAATGAGGCATACCGAGTATCAACTTTGGCTGTTCAGACATCCTCTCAGACTTACCGATCGCGCTTGTCCAAGCGATCAACGAGAGTCAGGAGCCGAAGCCCCTTGCTTCCACAGCTATTGAGAATTGCCTGGGATCTGAAGACACTTTTTAGATATCCTCTCAGCTAAGGCTCAAATGCGATAATAGCTGTAGCTCAGTTTGCTCAAGGATGCTGACTGCATTCAGTTCTCAGGCTATATTGTAAAAAACATCATCAACAATCAAGTTTTAAGTGATTTGCTTTAATATTTTTTAACCAAATTGAATTTTGATTGAACAGAGCCTGCTATCTCCTGATCAAGATTCAAACCCTAAGAGGATGTCTGAAAAGCCAAAATTGATACTTTGTATGCCCCATCGATCAACGCAGACAAGGGGCTTAGAGCGTGTCGTCATTTCTCCTGAAATCCTGATTTCACCGTTAGGAGATCGTGGGGAGCAAGGGGCTTAAGCCCCTT
>RDXB01000044.1 GCA_004292515.1 Oscillatoriales cyanobacterium | reverse complement strand
GGGGCGATCGTCATGTCTATTCTGAATTATTGACTCAACTTAAAGACTTTTCAGTAGGTTGGGTAGAGCTTGCGAAACCCAACTCGATCAATGCCACATAGATATTCTGTTGGGTTTCGTGCCTCAACCCAACCGACCCAAGATGCAGTAGTTAATTACCATTTTTTTGGAGTAATTCACGATGGTTGCTACACCCGTTCAGCCTATTTCTAGTCTGCCCAAGCAAACGGAGGATGACTATTTTGCACTAGACACTCGCTCCGAACAACGTCACGATTACGATCAAGGAATCATCACTCCCATGGCCGGCGGCACACCAACTCATAACCAAATTTCAGCTAATTTAATCGCCATTTTGACATTTGCGCTGCGTCGTCAGCCTTACCGAGCTTTTGTAGCAGATCAACGGTTGTGGATTCCTGAAGTCGATCGCTATACCTATCCCGATGTGATGGTGACACGCGATCCCTTGGAATTGAAGCCGGGGCGCAAGGATACCGTGATGAATCCAATTCTGTTGGCGGAGGTGCTGTCAAAATCAACTGAAGACTACGACATTGGCGATAAGTTTATGTCCTATCGCACGATTTCTGGCTTTGGGGAATATTTAGCGATTTCGCAAACTCGGCCACAGGTTGCCCATTACATAAAACGCGATCGAGGCTGGTTATTAAATGATGCGATCGGGTTAGAAGCTAGCTTGCAATTGGAGTCGATCGCCCTGGAGATTTCCCTGGCTGATTTGTACGACAAAGTGGAATTTTCAGAATAAATTTTCAGAATAATCAAATTGCGCTGAAATCAGGAGTAATGATTATGCCATTGCAGTTATCAACGCGATCGCAAGATCCAACCATGATTCCTCGACTGGTGAATGGCGATCGGCTGACTCAGCCAGACTTCCATCGCCGCTATTTGGCTGATCCCAGCATCACCCATGCTGAAGATGTGCAGGCGATCGCCGAAGCCGGTTTAGCCAGCCGATCAACGCTGTAAACCCTTGTCAGCAAGCAATATCTACCACTCCATTCAGATGCATTCAGATGCATTCAGATGCATTCAGATGCATTCAGATGCGTACTAAGGGCTTAATGGCTGGGGCGTTGCTCCATCAGCATTTGCACCATTTCTAATTCTTGGGCACGCGCTCGATCTTGAAAAATCGGCACAGGCCGCTCGATGCCCTTAAACCGAAATTCACCCATTTGCATCCACTGCATCTTGCGCGAAACCAACTCATGGGTATTGGCGCTGATAATGCATTGACCCACCGGGCAAATACTTTCCATGCGAGCTGCCAGGTTGACCGTGCCGCCCAGCACCGTGTAGTCCATTCGCTGGGAACTGCCCACATCACCCACCACGGCTCGGCCGCTGTTGATGGCGATCCGCAGTTGCAGCTCTTCACCCAGGACTTTGCGCTTGTTGAGATCATCGAGGCGCTCCAACATCCGCCGAGCTGCCACCACGGCGCGATCGGCATGATCCGGCTGGGGTTCAGGCGCGCCAAAGAACGCCATGATGCAATCGCCGATGAACTTATCGAGCGTGCCGCCCAGCGCAAAAATTTCTTGCAGCATTTCCTCAAAGAACCGATTCAGCAGGTCAGCCACCTGCGAGGGAGTCAGCCGCTCGGACAGGGCCGTGAAGCCCACAATATCGGCGAAGAGAATGCTGATTTCGCCATCGGTGGTGGGAATCCGGCCATCCTCGTGGGCCCCGGCGGCGATCATTTGTTGCACCACGGCGGGCGAGTGATAGCGCTCTAGCTTTTGGCAGAGGCGTTCTTCTTCCTGGAGTTTGCGGGTCAGCAGCCACCGTTGAACACTGGCGGCGACCAAATTCGCCAGGGCCGAAAAGAAGCTGAGATCTTCTTCTCCCTCTTGCACCCAACTATCGGAGGAGAGGTTGGCATCGGCATAAAGCACACCGACGACCTTATCTTCATTCCATAGGGGCACGGCCATGGCGCTGCGGATGCCTTTATAGAGAATGCTTTGCTCGGAGCCAAAGCGTTCATCGGATTGGGCATCGGCGGTTTGCAGGGCAATTTTTTCTTTAAAGACTTTTTGGCAAATGCTTTGGCTAATCCAGCCGCTGTTGAGGGTGAGATCGCGGGCCCGTTCGGTTTCGCGGGCGGCGGCGTTGAGCAGTTGCAAGTTGCCGTCGTCTTCAACGTCCACCAACAGGGCCAGGCGTTCAATGCTGGTCAGGTAGCGAAACACGACTTCTTGGACTTGCTGGAAGATGGCGTTGCTGCTGGCGGCGGAGGTGAGGCCTTTGGCAATTTCCACGAGGTCGCGCAGGCGAGCAATGGTGCGATCGCGCTCATACAGGCTGTCACTACCACTTTGATCGGCACTGAGCCATTGCTCTTGGAGAGCGCGGGCGTTGCGGGAAATCCGCATTTTGCCGTCGGCCAGGGAGTCAATTTCCGGCAGTTGCACCATGCTGGGCCGCTGGGCGGACAAGGTGGGGGTGCTGGTGTAGGTGGGGTTGCTGCTGGTGTAGGTGGTGCTGCTGGTGTGGGTGGGCGATCGCGTGATGGTGGGGTTGATCAACGGGGTCACAGCACCAACGCCGGCGAGGGAGATGGTGATGCAAACGTTTTCGATGTAAATGCGATCGCCGTGTTGGAGGGAGGTCGGTCGCTGGATGGGCGATCGATTCAGGCGAGTGCCGTTTTTGCTTTTGAGATCTTCGACGATCCAGCCGCTATCGGCCTCGGTGCGGCTGATGCGCGTGTGGTAGCGCGACACGCCATAGGGCGACAGGATCAAATCACAGTCGCTGGCACGGCCGATCGTGTATTGATCGGCTTCAACTGAAATCAATCGATCGGGATTCCCCGGAACTTGAAGGCGTAATTGAAGTTCAGCCATGCCATCCACTCTGCTTCACAGCAACGCAACCAATATCACTCAATCCATTTCATCTAACGCGCGATCGCAATTCCCTTTGCCCCTGTAGTACCCAACCGTTGAACTGCCACAGTCATACCGGTTGCGATCGTTCCGGCGGTTTGCGGTCTAGCAGCACTGGCGATCGCTGGCTAATTCCAGTCTCGGCCAGCTTTTGAACTCCAATAGCTCCCATCATTTGGGAAAACAAGATGCGATCAAACTCCCTAGGGTCTGACACTGAATCGAGATCCAGTTAGTCAAGTGGTTGGATTGGTTTGGTCAACGGGATCGAGCCGTTGAGGGCGATCACGATCAGAGGTATCGGGATCAGAGGTATCGGGATCAGAGGTATCGGGAATCGAGACCAAACACGAGCTGATGCACGAGTATGTATCAATTTGGACGAGGGGTGAGACCCCCTATGGGCTTTATACCCTACAGAGTAACTTTGATTGCAAACCCCTGACTTACGTTGTCCAACCAACTTGCGTGGGCCAGTGAGCAACCCCCTTGGCCTTGGGCTTTGGCGATCGCCCCTCAACTGCCTTGGGTTCAGGGCTTGGGTGGGCAGGGATTTGGCTTGCATAACTCTCCTATCAGCCAGCCTGTCGCCTGCTAATGATGTCTAAATGCCCCATCTAACGACACCCCAGAGATCACCGGCTCAATCACACCTGTGATCGGCTGATCAGCCCACGAACTCCCCAGCGCGAACTCCCCAGCGCGAACTCCCTAGCACCGAAGACTTAGCGCCAAAGACTTAGCGCCGAAGACTTAGCGCCGAAGACTTAGCGCCGATATAGCCGCCATAGCCGATATAACCGTATTCTAGCGCTCCTTTCGAGTAACGAAATTTACTTGTAATCAGGAAGTGATCGCCCTTGCCAGAACGCGCGATCGCCACTCTTAACCTAATCTTCCGATCCATCCCTAGGGGATCGGGCTAGTCTGAGGGCAATTTCTGACCGATGCGTTGTCAATTTCTTGTCAGGCAAGACCATCAGCAATGGTCATTTGGTTAGCGTTCTGAGCACGCTGACGGAACCTGTTGACCAGGACTCCTGTACACCGAACGGTCGGCTGCTGGCTGTCCTCAGTCACAGGCACGCTTCATTGGACCCGAGTGATACCTAGCCAATCTAATCTTTCCTATGGCTCAAAGCTTTGGACTCATCGGTCTTGCTGTGATGGGCGAGAACCTTGCCTTGAACATTGAGCGGAATGGTTTTCCGATCGCCGTTTATAACCGTAGCCGCGACAAAACCGACGCATTCATGGCCACCCGCGCCCAAGGCAAACAGGTGCAACCCACCTACAGCCTGGAAGAATTCGTAGCCGCCCTTGAACCACCCCGCAAAATTTTGATCATGGTCAAAGCCGGCGGGCCGGTTGATGCCGTGATTGACCAACTGCAACCCCTGCTGGCCCCCGGTGACATTTTGATCGACGGCGGCAACTCGCTCTACGACGATACGGAGCGCCGCACCCGCAAACTCGAAGCCCTTGGCCTGACCTACATCGGCATGGGTGTGAGTGGCGGTGAAGAAGGCGCGCTCAATGGCCCCAGCTTGATGCCCGGTGGCACGCGATCGGCCTACGAAAAAATTGAGCCGATCGTCACCAAAATTGCCGCCCAAGTCGATAACGGCCCCTGTGTCACCTACATCGGCCCCGGTGGCTCCGGTCACTACGTGAAGATGGTGCACAACGGGATCGAGTATGGCGATATGCAACTAATCGCCGAAGCCTACGACCTGCTAAAGACCGTCGGTGGCCTCAGCCAAAGCGAGTTGCAGGAAACCTTTGCTGCCTGGAATCAAGCGGACGAGCTGAACTCGTTTTTGATTGAAATTACGGCAGAAATCTTTAAGGTCAGCGATCCCGACACCCACCAACCCCTGGTGGAGCTGATCGAAGATGCTGCCGGCCAAAAGGGCACGGGCCGCTGGACGGTGATGAGCGCCCTGGAGTTGGGTGTGTCGATCCCGACGATTATTGCGGCAGTGAATGCTCGGATTGTGTCGTCCATTAAGCCCGAACGGGTGGCGGCATCCCAGGAACTGAGCGGCCCCGGTGAGATCGGGCCGGTTGATCGCGCCGTGTTTATCGATCAGGTGCGAGACGCGCTCTACTGCTCCAAAATCTGCTCCTATGCCCAGGGGATGGCTCTGCTAGCCAAGGCTTCAGCGGAGTTTAACTATGATTTGAAGCTGGCCGAAATGGCTCGCATCTGGAAGGGTGGTTGCATCATCCGAGCGGGCTTCCTCAGCAAGATTGAGCGCGCCTTTACGGACAATCCCCAACTGCCTAACCTGTTGCTGGCTCCTGAGTTCAAGCAAACGATTCTTGATCGCCAGGCCGCTTGGCGGACGGTGGTGGCCACGGCGGCCCAAACGGGGATCGCGGTGCCGGCCTTCAGTGCGTCGCTGGACTATTTCGACAGCTACCGGCGCGATCGGCTGCCCCAAAACTTGACCCAAGCCCAGCGGGACTTCTTTGGGGCCCATACCTACCAGCGCATCGACAAGCCCGGCACTTTCCACACGGAATGGGCCACCCTTGCTAAGGGCTGATGGCTTGAGACTCCCCTGGGGATCCCCGAGGATCAGCGCGATCGGCAACCGCTAGGGGCGATCGCCTCTGCAACGGGCTAATTTTCGCTTGGCACGATTGCCCCAAGTGGCCCAGCCGCCCCATTAGCTCGCTCGGGTTCAATCCAGAGTGGGCTAGGTGCGTTTGGGCAGAGATGGCCCAGGGGCGATCGCGCTGGCCGGGCGATCCCAGCCCCAGGCAGGGTGGCAGAACCTCAATGAATCCGGCACAATCGTAGGCTAGGATCCGCGAGTGGTTGGGAGCACCGCGCACCCAAACGACCACCCGCACTGCCAGCAACCGATCGGGGGATCGATCGTCCCTCGGACTTGCGCCGTTTATCGTCTCCATTTCCCCATGACCCTTTCTCCCGAGCCGAACTCTGCGGTGTCTGCATCGACGGACTCGACATCAGAATCGACATCATCAGACTCGATATCAACGGACGCTTCATCCACGTTTTCGCGCCGCACGGCTTTGCAGCTACTCGGAGTTGGTGCAGTGGGCAGCGCCCTCGGCTACTCCCGGTTTGCCAAGCCTGCTCCCAGTGAATACCAGCCCGATCGGCTGGCGCTGCCGATGCAACTCCCGAGCGATCGCCCCAAACAGGTGGCTGTGGTCGGTGGGGGGCTAGCGGGTTTGGCGGCGGCCTATGAACTGAGTCGCCGGGGCTTTACGGTCACCCTACTGGAGCGCGCCCCTCACCTGGGTGGCAAAATTGCGAGCTGGCCGATCAATGTCAACGGTGAACCCCTGATGATGGAGCATGGGTTCCACGGCTTCTTTCCGCAGTATTACAACCTGTGGGCCCTAACCGAAGAGATGAATATTCGCCAGGATTTTGTGTCCCTGGAGCGATATTCCGTGCTCTACAAGAGCGATATCTACGAACCCGAAGTGTTTCGGCCCACCCATTCGGCGTTTCCCTGGAACATTGTTGATTTGGCGATTTCGTCGCCCAATCGCCTGCGCTGGGGCTTGAATTTGACCAGCCCGGCCCACTGGGCCGTCTTCCGGGCGATTACGGGTTTTGAACCCAGCAAGACCTATGAGGAACTAGATTCGATCGCCGTGACTGACTGGGCGGCGAATGATTTCCCCAAGGGCTTGTACGATCTCTACTTCTTACCTTTTGGGAAATCTACCCTCAACTCGCCGGATGTGCTGAGTGCGGGCGAGCTGATGCAGTTTTTCCACTTCTACTTTTTTGGTAATCCCGAGGGGCTAGCGTTCAACGGCACCAAGCAGGATATGGGCCGCACGCTGGTGGAGCCGATGATCCGGGCGATCGAGGCCAATGGGGGACAGGTGATTGCCAATGCCCAGGTCGATCGCGTCCAGTGGCAAGGTCAACGGATCTCGGGTCTCAGCTATCGCCAAACGGGTTCGGCAACTCCCGTGCCCTTTTGGGTCGATCGCCACAGTTCCCTCAACGAAGCCAGCACCACTCCTGCCACAACCGCTCCACAAACCCCAGATCCCACCCCATCCCAGCCGATCGCCTCGGCGACCCAACCGGCGGCAGAATACTTTGGCGGCGGCGATGATGTCTATGCCGTGGCGGGCAAAACCGCCCTATCCCTGACCTGCACCCACCAGGGCTGCACCGTTGCCCCCCAGGCTGATGGCACGTTCCAATGCCCTTGTCATGGGGCCCGGTTCGATCACGATGGCCAGGTGCTGCAAGGGCCGGCGACTAAGCCCCTGGCCCGCTACGCCGTGGAACAGCGATCGGGCGATCGGGTGCAACTGGCTGCAACGACGGTCGATCGCACCCCCAGCGCCACAGTCGAAGCAGACTACTTCGTGTTTGCGGCCGACGTGAAAGGAATCCGCCATCTCTTCGATATTGCCGAAGGGGAAGTGGCCGAACCCACCCGATCGCAGGTGGCTCAACTGACCGTGGCCGATCCCTTTGCGGTGGCCCGGATTTGGTTCGATCGCGACTTTGACTGGGATCAAAGCGAATTTACCTCCCTCTCGGGCTACCGCCTCACGGACAGCATCACCCGCTACCACAAAATCCAAGAGGACTACAAAGCCTGGGCCGATCGCACCGGCGGCAGCGTTGTGGAACTCCATGCCTACTGCTACAAAGAAGCCGAGTTTCCCACCCAAGAAGCCCTGCTCACCACCTTCGAGCAAGAACTCTACGAACTCGTGCCCGCCCTCAAAGAAGCCCAGATCCTGCACCGGGAATTGGTGAACCAAAAGAACTTCTCGGGCTTTCCACCGGGCAGCTATCAGCAGCGGCCGGCCACGCGATCAGGCGCTAGCAACTTGATGTTTGCCGGGGACTGGGTAAAAATGCCGTTCCCCTGCGGTCTGATGGAACGGGCAATTAGTAGTGGCCTCTTGGCCGCCAACGAAATTTGCCACGAGGAAGGACTACAACGGCGAACCCTGCTCACCGTGCGTCCCGAGGGCGTGTTGCAAATTTAGCAGCAAACTAAACTGGTCAGCAGCCCTTGGCCAGACCCAGGAAGCCTGACCGGGCAATAGGAAATAACCCAGCCACCCAGGATTGAGGAATGGGGCCATTGAGACTTTAGGACAGTCTTCATTGCCCCTAAGCCCCTTGTCTGCGTCGATCGCTGGGGCATCCAGAGTATCAATTTTGGCTCTTCAGACATCCCCTTAGACCGGTGTGAAGGGTTGTCAAGGCGATGCGGTGGCCGTCAATCTCCGACCCGACCTGACCCTGAAGGATTTTTAAGGGCGATCGCTCTCCAATTTTTGGGGATTCTGATTCTGAGAATTTCCGATTCAGACGCTTTTTCACACAGAATTCATGGGTTTGTTGTTAATTAGGCTCTGCTGTCCTGTTTCGGGCGAGTGACTAGATGGCATAGGGTTGCACTGCATTTCGCAGCATTTTGCGCCATTGAGCAGGGATGGTTTTAACTCGAATTGTTAAGTAAATGTTGTCTAGTCCTCCTCGAATTTTGATGATTTGCAACGCTGTGCTGCGAATCACAGCGTTGGGTCAACCCTACCCATAAACTAACCATCAGGGTGTAAGACCCCCTAGTCACCGCACTACCCCGCGAGAGCCATGGCTGCCCGTTCTGCTTGTGTTGCATCCAACGACCTGCGTGCCCGCAGCCTAGAACTGCTGACGGCTTATCGGGCATCTCCGTCCACTGATCTCAGAAACCGCTTGGTCGAACTCAACTTCGGCCTGGTCAAAAAAGAGGCCGCCCATTGGGTTGCCCAGTGCCAAGAAAGCTATGAAGACTTGCTGCAAATTGGCAGCATCGGGCTAATTCGGGCGATCGAGCGCTTTGATGCCACCAAAGGCAATGCGTTCAGCTCCTTTGCCCTGCCCTACATCCGGGGCGAGATCCAACATTACCTACGCGATCGCAGCGGCTCAATTCGGATTCCGCGCCGCTGGCTAGAACTCCAGCAGCAGGCCGCCACCATGACCCGAACGCTGCGGGTGGAACTGAGCCGCCAGCCCACCGAAGCCGAAGTGGCCACCGCCTTAGGTATTGAGCTATCGGAGTGGCAACACGTGGAACTAGCTCGCCAAAATCGATCGCTCCTGAGTCTGGATGCCCCGATTCGCAGCGACGATGACGAGCCTGCCTGCCTGGGGGAAACCCTGCCCGATCGCAAGTACCGTAGTTTCCAACTCGCCGAGGAAGATCGGCTGCGGCTAAACCAAGCCCTTGTGAAACTTGAAGAGCGCACCCGGCAAATTCTAGAGTTTGTGTTTCTGCATGACCTAACCCAAAAAGAAGTCGCCGATCGAATGGGCATCAGCGCTGTGACCGTCTCGCGTCGCGTGCGCAAAGGTCTGGAATCCCTCAAAGACCTGATGGATATGCCCGAAGACTAGCGATCGCCCGGCCATCCGGTGTGGGGGTTTAGCCGTCTATGAGAATCTATAGAACAGTCAATCGGTTAACCTGTTCATCGAAATCAATCGAAATCATCGGTCAACCCACCAACCCTGATGTCACCTAGTGATGTCACCTAGTTCAGTGCAGATCAGCGCAGATCAGTGCAGATCATTGTCAGGCGATCGGCCCACCTACGATTCCTGACTATAAAACGAGACGATCGCCAAGGCATTGGTTACAATGCTTGGCAGCTCAGTCTTTCGGAACAATAGCGGAGAAGCAGTTATGCCCAGCCTGGTACGGTTTGGGGCAGCCGTAGCCCTGCTGGTGGCAGCCACCAGTTGTGGTGGCCCCACAGAAACTGCAAGCACCGATGCAGCAAGTCCCGAAGCCTCATCTGCCCCCACAGCCAGCGAGTCCCCGGCTGTACCCAAGGCCGACTTCAAATCCCCGATGGTTGCTGGCAAGCCGGCCACTTCCCTGCCTGCAATGGCCCGGTTTATCCAGCCCACCAACATCGACGCGCGCAATAAACAAACCCAAGCAGAGATTCAAGGGCAGGCCAAAAACAATCGCCGCGACCCATTCGCCATTCCACTCCAAGTCAGGCCAGAAGCGCGCTTGGGAGACGGTAGCTTACTAACTCCTAAGAAACCGGCATCGCAACAGACCCCGGCAGAACGACCGATCGCCATTCCCCGTTCATTTGTCTCAGAGCCTCAGAGTGACTCGCAAGGTCGTGCGTTTCGTGGGTATGGGCCGCCTGCACTGGGCGACCCCCCCAATCCACGCCCTGCGCAACCTGCCACAACAGCACGTCCGCAACGGCCGGCTACAGTTGCACGTCCGCAACGGCCGGCTACAGTTGCACGTCCGCAGTCACCTTCTGTCCCTGTTCAGCCGGCTGCACCGGCCGCACCGCCTGCACCATCTGATGCGTTGGCCTTGAAAGTGACGGGTGTTGTGCAGGTTGGCAACGAATTTAAGGTGATCGTACAGATTCCTGGGGAAAACACTGAGCGCTACGTGAGCGTCGGCGATCGCATTGCCAACGGTCAAGTACTCGTCAAGCGGGTTGAACTGAATAAAGTGCTTGATCCGGTCGTGATTTTTGAGCAATACGGCCAAGAAGTTGCCAAAAATGTGGGTGATACCAATCCTGCAATTGCTATGCGCTGAGGGCGCTTGGGATAATTGGCATTCGGATCGGGCGATTTGAGATCGATAGAAGTCGATACAAGAGGAGTGAGGGGTATGGTTGGTTCGGCACAGGTGCGACAAGCCGGACGATTGGGGGCGCTGCTTGCGGCTACCTGTTTGGCGGGGGCAGTCACTACGGGAGAGCCGAGTTATGCCCAAGAGCAGCAGCGCCCGCAGCAGTCTTGGCCGGCGGGATTCTATCGGCACATCAGCAGCTCCACTATTCGGTGGATTGCTGCCGATGGTCGAATGTGTACGGTGATGAACCGTGACCAACTGACGGCATTTGGTGGAGATGGGATTGTCCGAGTTGTGGGCGATCGCTCCACGTTCGATCGCGGTCGAGTCAATACGGGAATTTGTCCCTGGCCGGACGGGATTTATCGTGAAAGCCGCTGGAGCGGTATTTGGCAGGCGTTGTATTCGATCGGCAACCAGCGCTACTACTGCAACATCACGACGCAGCAGCATCTGCAAGCTTTTTTTCTGGCTGAAGATGATAAGAATCCTGTCATTTTGACGGTTCCGAATCGATCGCGCTTGGGCTTTAAACGTCAGTGGGCTGGCGATTGCACTTGGCCCGCAGCTCCTAGCAACGAACCCTAGGGATCGGTTGAGCAGTGCTCATCGAGCGAGCTTGAGTAATAAAACTTAAAACCCCACCCCTTTAGCCGTGGGGTAGGCGATAGTAGCCTAGAAAGCAGCCATCCCATGGCTTGATTTACAAGAGAGGAAGATAAACCTATGACGGTTCAACGCGGTGCTAAAGTGCGGGTTCTGCGCCCTGAGTCTTACTGGTATCGTGACGTGGGCACGGTAGCCTCGATCGACCAAAGCGGCATCAAGTACTCGGTGATTGTCCGTTTCGATAAGGTCAATTACTCGAACATTAATACCAACAACTTCGCACCCGAAGAGCTGGAAGTGGTGGAAGCTCCGAAAGCTGCTGCGAAAAAATAAGCGATCGCGGGCTGTAATGGCCGATTACTCGGACAAAGCAGCTCAGAATTGTGGCCGATCGAGCCTTCGATCGGGTCGTAGCTGGATTCGTCGTTGGCATTTTGAGAGCCGGGAGAGACTATGCCAGAACTGCCAGAGGTTGAAACCGTCCGGCGGGGCTTGGCGGCAACCACTCCCGGCTGGTCGTTTTTGGGGGGAGAAGTGCTGCTTGATCGCGCAGTGGCGGCCCCCTCACCCCAAGAATTTTTAGCAGGCATCACGGGCTGTACGATCGCCACCTGGCAGCGACGGGGCAAGTACCTGATGGGTGCGCTTCAGCGATCGGGGCGATCGGCCGGCTGGCTAGGGGCCCATCTGCGGATGACGGGACAGTTTTTGTGGCTCGACCCGGCCGCGCCGCTGCATCACCACACGCGCCTGCGATTGCGGTTGCGATCGGCTGAAGCCCCAGCCACTGAGCGAGAGCTGCGGTTTGTCGATCAGCGCACCTTTGGACACCTGTGGTGGGTGCCGCCCGGTCAGCCGATCGAGCAGGTAATCACCGGGCTAGCCAAGCTGGGCCCCGAACCCTTTGATGCAGCCTTTTCGATCGAGTACTTCGCCCAACGACTAGGTCATCGCCACAAAACCATCAAAGCCACCTTGCTCGATCAAGACATCGTGGCCGGCTTAGGTAATATCTATGCCGACGAGTCTTTGTTTCTAGCGGGCATTTGGCCCGAAACCCCTAGCGCCGACCTAACCCCTGAGCAAATCGCTCGGCTTCATCACAGCATTCGCCAAGTCTTGGAGGCAAGTTTAGCGGCGGGTGGAACAACCTTCAGCGACTTTGTGAACCTCCAGGGAGTGAATGGCAACTACGGCGGCGAAGCATGGGTCTATAACCGCAAGGGACAGCCCTGCCGAGTATGTGGTACGCCGATTTTGCGCTTAAAAATCGCGGGGCGCTCCAGCCACGTTTGTCCCCAGTGCCAGCCCCGTTCTGGAAGCGCAACCCAACCGGGACGGGCGATCGCCACCCCTCACAGCACCAAGACTGCCCAAGATCTCAGGCAGGGGAATGGGGCCTAATAGAAGACCAGCAGGAGACTCAAGTTTCGTTCGGGCAACTGGGCCTATAACGCCTATAACGCCTTTAAAACCGGTCGATCGCTTCCCAGTGCTGTGGGATTTAACCTTGGTTTTACAATGGAGGCACGAAATTGACCCTTGCTCGCGCCATTCGCGCCTTCTCCTATGCCGGTAAAGAAAGGTTCCTTCGTTCGTGCCATTCGCGAAAAGCTGGAAAATAGCCTCGAAGCCAAAGCGAGCGATCAGCGTTTGCCGTCCTACTTGTTTGAAAGTAAGGGTGAAGTGTTGGATATTCGCGGTGACTACATGCTGGTGAAATGGGGAAAAGTGCCGACTCCCAACGTTTGGTTGCATTCTGACCAGCTCGAAGAGTTTACGAATTAAGACCGGGGTGAAGACTCGGTTACTCTGTTGACCGTTGGTTTGGTTTCAGTGCTACCCGCCTAGGAACCCATGTCAAGGCTCCTAGGCCAAGCCCCACTCCAGTGGGTTGCTCCAGTGGGTTGAGCGAAGAATGGTTCGGTGTGGACATCGCCTGTGCAGACTGTTGAAACCGGTTGTCACGCCAATCGGTCAAATCAATGGGGTCGCTTCGATCTCGCTGAGGGCGGCGATCGCCCGCTCGTGCTCGCGCTCCACAACAGGTAACCAGTGGGCTGCTCGATCGAGATCCCCTTGTTTGGCCGCCGTTTCAAGATGCTGGCTGGTTTCGTAGACGGTGATGGCTCCCATAGTGCCGCTCGTGGATTTGAGCGAATGGGCCGCGTCCTTGAGGTGAATTAAGTTGCCGCTGCTAATTGCGGTTTGCACCTTGGCCAGCAACATGGGCGAGTCGCGCAGATATAGTTCGATCGCCTCATCTAGGACTTCCACCTCCCGCAAGCTTTCGAGAATTTGCTCATCCAGCACCGGATGCTCGTTCACCAGCCAGCCAGCCACCAAGTCACCATCACGGGGCGTTGTGGTTGGGCTGGGGCCGCGATCATCGCCGGAGGGGTGAACAACGCGAACCGCTGGGCTGGGAACCATAACCGATGCTGGACTATCCGGCACGGTAATATCCACAATCACTTTGGCAGGACAGCGGCCGAGGGCTTCGGCCAGCTTTTGGATGCGGATGGGCTTGCTGATGTAGTCATCCATGCCCGATTTGATACAGGCTTCGCGATCGCCCTGCATGGCGTTGGCGGTCATGGCAATGATGTAGGGGCCTTGCTCGATCGTCCATTCTTGGCGAATGCGCTCGGTGGCCTCAATGCCGTCCATTTCGGGCATTTGCATATCCATCAGCACCACATCGTAGGGCTGACGGCGCAGGGCTTCGAGCACCTCTAGTCCGTTGCCGGCCACGTCGGCGCGGTAGCCCATTCGTTGCAGGATTTGGAGGGCGACCTTTTGGTTAACGGCATGGTCTTCGGCCAGCAGAATCTTGAGGGGATGGCGATCGGCGAGGTCAGGATCAATGGTAATCGCGTCTGATCTGGCAGCCACGGCGGCGGCAGCCGATCGCCCCCCCAGCACGGTCATCAGCGCATTGTAGAGCTGGGATTGCTTAACGGGCTTGTTAACCACGGCTGCGAAAATGGGCGACTGGCCGCGATCTTGGTAGCCCATGGGAGCCAGGGCGATCGCTTGCAACCGATGGGATCCCGCCAGATCCTGTAACCGATGGGCCAGGTTGACCCCATCCACACCGGGCATTTGCAAGTCCACCAGGGCCAAGTCAAACACCTGACCCCGCTCTAGCCAGGCGATCGCCTCACTGGCCATGGCCGTGGTTTGGGCCAAGGTTCCCCAAGCCTGCATTTGGCGTGCCAAAATATCCCGGTGCGTGTGGTTGTCATCCACAATCAACACCCGCTTGCCATGTAACTGGGGTTGGACTTCATAGAAATCCACCAGGGAGGCATAGGGAGCAGCGGCAGCGGCAATCGTGAAATGGAAGGTGGAGCCTTGACCCACTTGGCTTTCGACCCACATTCGCCCACCCATCATTTCGGCGAGGCGTTTGCTGATGGCCAAACCCAGACCCGTGCCACCATATTGGCGCGTGGTGGAGGAGTCCACTTGGCTAAAGGATTTGAACAGTCGATCCATGCGATCGCTCGGGATGCCAATGCCCGTGTCCCGCACAGCGAAATGGATATCGTAGAGCGGGGCGTTGTGGTCGTGGTGGCGGTTGTGGGTCAGACTGTCATCACCACTGCTTTGCAACAGCGCGTTCGACTCATCATCGGTGGTGTGGGGCTTGGCTTCCACATGGATCACCACCTCGCCGCGATCGGTGAACTTGACCGCATTGCCCACCAAATTCACAAAAATCTGCCGCAGGCGCGTAATATCGCCCACGATCAAGTTGGGGACAGTTTGACCCATCCAGTAGGCCAGGTCGATCGTTTTGTCGGTGGCCTTGGCGGCCAGCAAGTCCAAGGACTCCTCAATGCAACTGCGCAGATCAAAGGGTTGATATTCCAGATCCAGCTTGCCGGACTCAATCTTGGAAAAGTCCAAGATGTCGTTGATGATCGTGAGCAGGGCATCGCCGCTACTGCGAACGGTTTCTACAAAATCACGCTGCTGGTTAGTGAGTTCCGTATCCAACAGCAGCCCCGTCATCCCAATCACTGCATTCATTGGGGTGCGGATTTCGTGGCTCATGGTGGCCAAAAATTCACTCTTGGCGCGGGTGGCTTCGAGGGCTTGGTCGCGGGCGCGGGCGAGGTCATCGGCGGCCTGTTGCCGTTCGATTTCACCCCCAATCCACTGGCCCATCAGTTCCAGCAGTCCAATATCCACGGCCTTGAAGGGCTGGGCACGGGGTCGATCGCTCCAAAAACAAAGGGTGCCATAGCCCCGTCGCCCGACGGTGACGGGGGTTCCGAGATAGGCTTCGATCGCCAAGTCAGCATCGATCGCTTCGGGGCGAATTTGTGAGAGGGACTTGGCTTCAAAGTAGAGGGGATCTTCCCGGGCCACGGCCACTTGGAAAATCGTGTTGCGCAGGGGGAAGCGATCGCCCACGCGCCATTGCCAAGCAGCGGGGGCATCATCCCGGTTACCCGATCGGAAAATGCCCACCACACGACATTGCAGCTCACCGATCGCCGGGGCCCCGCCGTGGAAGGTGGCGGGGTCGGGGTCGGGCAGGGTGGCAAAGCGATCGTCGATTTCCACCAGCATGGCCAGGTCGAGATCGAATTGTTCGCAGCCCATTTGCAAGAGACGCTGGAGCCGATCGTTGAAGGTTAGTTTGCGGGCGGCAGCGATTTGATAGAGCCGCCGAATGGAGCTTTCGCTGTCGCGCAGATCCTGCTCCACTTGCTTGCGGGGGCTAATGTCGCGGGAAACCGCTAGGGTGCCTTGGAAGTCGCCATTGTTGGGGTCATAGATGGCGCGGCTGGTGGTTTCAAACCAAATGTAGTGACCGTCTTGGCGTTGGATGCGGTATTGGGTGGTGTAGGTGGCTTTGCGATCGCGCGCTTCGGTGTCTTCGCTAATCAGCCGATCGCGATCATCCGGGTGGATAAAGTCCCAGCGCGATCGCCCCACCATTTGCTCGGACTGGTAGCCCAACAGGGCCATGCAAGCGGGGGAAGCATAAAGGTAAATACTGTCGGGAGTTTGGCGCGAAATCAGGTCGGTGGAGTTCTCCGCCATGATTCGGTAGCGTTCTTCGGCACTGGAGCGCTCCTGTTGGTAGCGATCGAGCGCTCCCAGCATGTCGTCGATCGTGTCCGACAAGCGACCCAGTTCGTCACCACCGCCCATGCCCAGCCGCTGGGATAGATTGCCGCTGTGACCAATGGTTTCCACCGCCACACTCAACCGGGCCAAGCGACCCAAAACGAGACTCTCGATCGAAAACAGCGAGATCCCACCAAAGAGCAAGCCACAAAGCACCGCTGCGGCCCCCAGGTAGCGCACAGCACTTTGGCTGCGGTGGTAGATATCGCGCGGCAAGGTGACTTGCAGAACGGCGATCGACTGGCCTTCCAAGCTTTGCAGCAGGGTTTCTGCTTGGAGTTGGTCGGACGGGAGCGAGCGAATCGTGATCGCCTCCGGTGAGCGCCGGAAGGGTTCTTGGGACTCTGGAGACTGAAGGGCGATCGCGCCGCTGAGATCCCCACTCAGTAAGCGATTCCAAGCCTGATCCTCCGCCGTCACCGAGCGCATCGAGAGGCGTAGTTCCACCCCCTCAGCCAGCCGCTCAATTTCCCGTTGATCGAGCCAGCGACCAACCACTAGGCTGCCTCGAATCGGGCCAGCACCCTGGCTGGTGACGATCGGCCGAGCAGCCACCATCAACACCCCTTCCGGCAGGGCAATCAGCCCCGATCGCACCTGTTCCGGGCGGGCAAATTTCAACAAGGTTTGGCGGCCGGGGCCAGCCAAATAATCCAACAGAGAGCGATCGGCAGGCCGCATCCGCCCCCGCACCACGTCATAGCCCTGGCTGTAGAGCACTTCCGCCTTGGCATTAGTAATGGCCAGGGCATTTAAGCGAAGGGCGCTGAAGGTGCGATCGATCAAGTTGGAGCGCACATAGTCCGGGTTAGGACGCTCCACAAATTCATAGGTATCATCCCACTCAGCATATTCCTGGGCGGCGATCGTCAAATTTTCTAAATCCGACGACAGCGCATCGAGTGCCCGCTGCACATCTTGGCGAGCATACTGCACTTCGAGGGCCTGGAAATCCCGCGAAACCAGCACAGATAGAGTGATACAGAGCACCACAATTGACACAATTGCGGCCATGCCCACGATCGCTAAGGTTTTGCGGCGTAAATTCACACGATTGCCCTCCTGCCCCACCAACCCCCGTCTAAAACCAATCTCCGACAACCGCTGCGTGAGCGGAATAGTCCATTGCTGTCTCTGATCCATCAACGCTGGGGACTTCCGCTCCCACTCCGCAGACGAATTAGCTTTAGCCGACCCAACTGAACCTGACTCCAACCTTGCCATGGCGATTGCGTGCGTATTTTGCAACAGCGACGGCAAATGCACCCGACCCCAACTTGCCCGAATCTAACCGTTGATTAGCCTTTCTCAATAATTTCTGTTGCGAACTTTCAATCGGCGGACTTGCAAGCTCACCCAGACTTGCTCACCCAGACTTGCTCACCCAGACCCACCGATTCAATAGCCAATTTCTCGCTAGAGACCGCCCCCCTTTGCCAACCCCCCTTCGCCACTGCCTATCTCTGACCGATCGCTAACCTGCCCGCATCCCTAGACACCTCCGGACGCTGTAGCCCCTCCCGATCGCCCAGATTCCAACATTTGATGACAATCCCTAGGCCCATTTTACTGTTGCTGACTAGATTGGCCGGGAGCGAATCAAACCCTGTTCGACCCGCCATGGCCCACCCATGAGGGGTGAATCCCCCTATTGTGATCCTTCTCTCGGCGATCGGGTCAGAAATAGGTCGAAAAGTACACTGGTCTGCCCTAGGCTCCAGGGCCGGTTCTGATCGTTTTCATGCCGGGAGTATGACCAGAAGCGGTTGATTAACCCATGGGGCTATGGGGCCGCTCTTCCAGGGATTTCACAAAGTCTTAACCTTTGCCACCCTCAGCTAAACCAAAAGATCTATAGTGTTGGCAACCCTTTTGGCATTGTTGGTAACCTCATGAATACACTGGGCTGCCCAGCACCTAACGAACCGAGTGGTTTGCCCTAGGGTCGAGCCAGCCCAGCCCAGCCAACAACTGGTTGCACTCAGGATTCCTGAACTCACTGTTGGGGTTCGATCGCCTCACCGAGTTGGCATGAACCGAGTTGGCATGAACCGAGTTGTCATGAACCGAGTTGGCATGAACCGAGTTGGCATGGATTGATCGAGCTTCCTTCCCTTTCGTTACGCGCGCCCCTATGACCGCTCCCCAGCTTCGTCGCGATCGCCTGGAATATTTTGACCGCCTGATTTGCCGTGTGATTCTCGATCGGCAAAATCCGATTTCTGGCCTGATGCCCGCCAGTACCGCCGTCAACATTCACGGCGACTACACCGATGCCTGGGTGCGCGACAACGTATACAGCATTTTGGCGGCCTGGGGGCTGGCCTTGGCCTATCGCAAGGCCGGTTTGGAGGCGGGGCGCGGCTACGAAATTCAGCAGAGTGTGGTCAAGCTGATGCGCGGCTTGCTGTCGTCGATGATGCGCCAAGCGGAGAAGGTGGAGCGGTTTAAACACACCCAAGATCCGCTGGATGCGCTCCATGCCAAGTACGACACCACCACGGGCAACACGGTGGTGGCCGACGATGGCTGGGGCCATTTGCAAATCGATGCGACTTCGGTGTTTTTGCTGATGTTGGCTCAGATGACGGCGGCGGGCCTGGAGATTATCTACACCACCGATGAGGTGAACTTTGTCCAAAACCTGATCTATTACATCGGGCGGGCCTACCGGACGGCGGATTATGGAATTTGGGAACGGGGCAACAAGATTAACCACGGCAACCCGGAGCTGAACGCTAGCTCGATCGGGATGGCCAAGGCGGCGCTGGAAGCCCTGAATGGGTTTGATCTGTTTGGGGCGCGCGGGTCTCAGACTTCGGTGCTGCACGTTTTGGAAGATGAAATTGCCCGATCGCGCGCCACGTTGGAATCTTTGTTGCCCCGCGAATCGGCCTCGAAGGAAGTGGATGCGGCCCTGTTGAGCATTATTGGCTTCCCGGCCTTTGCGGTGGATGATGCCAGCTTGGTCGATCGCACCCGGCGGCAAATTGTCGAGAAACTGGGCGGCCACTATGGCTGCAAGCGGTTTCTGCGCGATGGCCACCAAACGGCGATCGAAGATACCAGCCGCCTGCACTACGAACCCTACGAGCTGAAGAAGTTCGAGCATATCGAGTGTGAATGGCCGCTGTTTTGGACCTATTTACTGCTGGATGCGCTGTTCCGGGGTGATCGCGACACAGCTTTGGAATATCACGATCGCCTCAAGCGGGTAGCCGTGGAACAAGACGGCTTGGCCCTGCTGCCGGAGGTCTACTACGTGCCCGAAGAGGCGATCGAAGCCGAGCAGGCCGATCCCGGTTCTCAGCCCCGCTTACCCAATGACAACGTGCCGCTGGTGTGGGCCCAGTCCCTGTGGTTGTTGGGGCAATTGGTGCTCGAAGATTTGCTCGATGTGGCCGACATTGATCCGCTGGGTCGGCGATCGCGCCCCGGAGCCGTGCGTGAACCCTTGGTGCAAATTGCCCTAATCGCCGAAGACGAAGGCCTGCAACACCAACTGGCCGTCTACGGCATCGAAACCCAAACCCCCGCCCAAGTGGCCCCGATCGAAGTGCGGCCCGCCCGCGACCTGTCGGCGGCCTATGCCCAAATTGGTCGCAACCATGCCCTGGGCTTAACGGGCCGCCCCATGCGCCGGTTGCGTAGCTTGACCACTTCGCGCATCTTCACCATTTGCGATCAGCCGATGGTGTTTTTGCCTTCTTTTCTGGATGCGGAGCAGTTTTATTCCAGTGCCGATCCGGAGTTTTTGACTTCCCAAGTTCGTAGCGAGTTGGCCTATGTGGCCCGCCAGTGGCGACAGCTCGGCCGCCCCACCATGACCCTGTTGTTGACGCGGGAAATGCTCGGATCGACTGAAACGGATCTGGATACTCGATCGCCCCTGTTGTCGCTGATTGCTGATTTCAAATCCGGTAAGTGCAATGGTGTGCCGGTGCGGTTGGGTCGGCTGCAATCTTTTGTGCTGACGGCCGGCAGCGAGCGGATTGGTTTTCTCCATGGCTATGAGTTCGATCGCCAGGTAACGGTGGGCGATCGCGTGGAGCTACCGGTGCATCTCGCCTTCTCCCCCGAGGAAACCAAGCCCCTCAGCAGCCGCCAGGAATTTCAACTGGAGTCGGAAACCGACCCGAAAACCCTGCTCACTCGGCTGCGGGGCACGGCCAACCTCTACGAGCAAATTGAGCTGCTGCAAGATCTTTGGCGACTGACGGGGCCGGAGTTTGAAACGGGGATCGGCGGGGTCGATCGCCCTGTGCCCCTGCGGTTGCTCGTGGAAGAAATCTATAGCCGGGCCTTGCTGGGCTACAGCGTGGTTGAGTCCGATGGGATTGCGCGGCGGCGACCCTACTGGGCAATTGTCCGGCGATCGGCGGGTTTGTTGAACAAGGCCGATATCAGCCTGTCTGATGCCGTCACCGACTTGCTCGTGCGTCAAAAGTTCATCGCCGTGGGCCGCGCCTACAGCGAAGGCTCCGTGATCGATCGCCCCATGTCCCATGACGAAATCGTGGCCAAAATTGACGAGTTCTGCGGCGAAGACATCCGCGATCGGGTGATGAGCCAAGAAATTTTGGTGGCCGTGGGGGTGCTGATCAAGTCCAACCCGGCCCTGTTTAAGGGCTTCTTGACCCTGCGTACCAGCTATTTCCTGTTGCTGCTGGTGAGTGAGCTGGGCCGGGAAATGTTGGTGACCCCTGACGAAGCCTATGAGCAACTGATGGAACTAAGTCCCTACGAGGTGCAGTTGCGATTGCGCCATGTGCTGGAAGGCTACCAGGGCGCAACCTTGGCCCTGCAACAACAGGAATCGCTGCATGTGCGATCGCCGGGCCGGGCGATCGAATGGGCGATCGCCCCCCAACGGGACGAAAGCTTGCCACCTGCGGGCAGTTGGGCGCGTCAACGGGAGCTAGATGGCGCAGTCAACCGCGTGCCCAAGGACTTTTACCCCCAAGTGTGGAACCTGTTGGGCCACTGCAAGGGAATCGTGATTGGGGACAAGCTGGAGCGCCGCAACCGCTTGGATAGTGCCCTGATGTTGGCGGAAATGACCCCCGGCGAAAAGAACTTCGCGATTCAGGTGGAACATTTGCTCAACAAAATCGGCGCGCCGCTCTATCGCCAGGTTTGTATGGAAGCGCTGGCAGAACTAGCGGCCTTGACCGATCGCAACCCCGAACTCCAAATCGACGACTATCTAGTGTTGGATGTGTTGGTGGGTCATTCGGTGAGGTTGGCTTGGCTCGATCGCCACCCGAGTGATGCAGCCTTCTACAACGAGCGGAAAGGTCAGGCTTGGCAACAGTTCTATGAAGCTTCGCCCTACAACTGCGCCACCTATATGGTGAAGGCCTTCCAGTTTCTGATTGAAATGGCGGAACAGGCCGCGCGCGATCGCGCCGAGGACGCGGCCAATTTAGATCGGTCATCTGATCAGTCAGATGTGGCGATTGCCAACTCCTAACTAGTTAACTAGTTTCTAACGTTGCCAGAGAATCGTCGGCTGACCGCCGGGGCCAGAACCATTGGTTCCGGGCGGCGGTGGCATCGTCGATGGCCCATTACCACCCGGTGCAGCATTGGGCGTGGCGGTGGCGGGCCGGCCGGAGTTGGGCCGAGGACTCCAAGCCCCACATTCCGACAACACTTGGTTGGTGCTGGTGCCGTAGTTGCTTAGACAGTCGAGGGTGGCCCGAACGCGATTGGCGGAGTTATAGCTGCTGGCGGGAACCCCTGGACGGTTGGTGGTGTTGGTCCGCTGGATGGTGGCGGGCTGGACCGCTGGTCGATCGCTGTTACTGCCACGGTTGCGATCGCCCCGGTTGGCTGGCCGATTGGGAGCATTACCACTGGGAGCGTTGGCCGGCTGTTCCTCCAGGTTGGGCGGCCGGGCGTTGGGATTGCTGCATTGGGCGACTTTGTAGGGATCATCGCCGGCCGCTTGCAAACAGCGCAGCATCGTCAAATTTTGGGCTTGGGCGATCGGGGCGGCCAGGGCCGTGGCGATCGCCGTGGCGGCCATGCCCATTAGCCCATGCCCGATCGCTGATCGAATGGCTGATTGGGGGGAGCGATCGCCCCGATTCAAACTGATCCACCTGATCCACCAATTGATCCAGACAACCATTGGCTTAGTCCTCCAAGTAGCGCCACAAACCATCGAGCGTGAGGGATGTTTCGAGCAGGTCGGCCATGCGATCGTACAGTTGCTGGCGATGGTTTTGCCAGGACAAGCGGCTGAGATCGTGGCTATGAATGCTAGCCAGTTGGGCTAGGGTCGATCGCACCTGGGGAGATTCAAACAGGCCATGTAAATAGGTTCCCCAAACGAGTCCATTGGGCGATCGGGCCCCTTCGGGTTGGGGTTGACCATCGGGGCCGATCGTCCACAACAGGCTCTCGCAAGGTTCCACCACCCTAGTTTGACCCATGTGAATTTCGTAGGTGTACCAGCGTTCTGTGGCCTGATCCAACGACCAACAGGCCTCCACCCGTTGCACTTGCTTCAGGGCTTCATATTCCGTCACCACGGGCAGCAGGTCTAGCCCCGCCACCACGCCCGCTGTGCCTGCCACACCGTCGCGATCGATCAGCATCCGACCCAACATTTGATAGCCGCCGCAGATCCCCACCACGGGAATGCCTTGGGCAGATGCGCGCCCGATCGCGGCGGCCATGCCCGTTTCGTGGAGCCATTCCAGATCGCGGATCGCGTTTTTGCTCCCTGGGATCACAATCATGCGCGCGGCTTCCAACTGTTCTGGGCGGGAAACCCACCGCACAGCCACCCCTTGATCAATGAGCCAAGGTTGACTGTCTTGAGAATTCGACAAAAATGGCAATCGAATCCAAGCCATCACCGCCGCATCCCACTGAGTCCAATTTTCTTCGGCTTCCTGGCACAGGCTGTCTTCGCTTTCCGGTTGCAGGGTGGAGTTGTAGGGAAGTGTCCCCAAGTAGGGCAGGGTGGGTAGATGGGCTTGGAAGTAGCGATCGGCTTCGGCAAACAGCTTTAGATCGCCACGAAACTTATTCACCACCAAGCCCAAGCCCAAGGCCTGGGCCGCAGGCGGCATCAGTTGATAGGTGCCGACCGCCTGGGCAAAAATGCCGCCCCGCTCGATGTCGCCCACCAACAGCCAGCGCCCTTCTAGATGGACGATCGGGCGCAGGTTGACTAAATCTCGGTGCATGAGGTTCAGTTCCACAGGACTGCCCGCCCCTTCGAGCACCAAGACATCGCAGCGATCGCGCCAACCGGCCAGCACGTCGGCCACGGTTTCCCAAAGGGTTTCGATATGTTTGTAATAGTCAGCGGCGGCGATGTGCTCCCGTGCTTGCCCTAACAACACCAGTTGCGAGGTGCTGTTGCCCGATGGTTTCAGCAAAATCGGGTTCATCTCCGCGATCGGCCGTAATCCACAGGCTTCGGCTTGCACCGCTTGGGCCCGACCCATTTCGCCGCCTTCTAGGGTGACGTAGGAATTGTTGGACATATTTTGGGCTTTGAAGGGAGCAACGCGGATGCCCTGTCGCCGCAACCAAGCACAGAGGGCCGTCGCCACCCAGCTTTTGCCGGCGTTTGATGACGTACCCAAGACCGAAATAGACTTCACGGGCGAAACGGAAAGTAGAGCGATGGGGCTATTATCCTCGCATTGCCGAGCGGGAGGGCGATCGCGTGTTGGTGGCGATTGATGATCATCAACCAATAATGCTTAGGGCATGTCATCAAATGAGCTTAATTGGGGCTGGAACGACCCATTTTCCTAGCCCAACCGCCCTAAACAATTGGCTCAAGCCCCTTGCCCCTCACGATCAAGCAACGCAAGAATCAGGATTTCAGGGATTTGATGACAGCCCCTAACGCTTTCCGATCTCCCTAGCCGCCACTCCCCAACGCCGTGGCCGTAACGATCGCCTCGGTGCTGGCCAGCTTGACCAGCCGATCGCCCTGATCTTCGCGCCCCAACAACGGGAACTGATCCCAGCTCAGTCCGCCCGATCGCCCTTGGTTGGTGACGATCCACCAGCAGCCACGATCGGGCACAGGGGCGATCGCCGCTAGTCGATCGCCCCGGGCCAAGGTGACCAGATTGGCCCCCGACTCGCCCGGTTTGCTCAGGCGCAGGCGACCGAGCGAAAGACTTTTGCCATAGGCCCGTTCGCTAATCAGGGCCAGGGGTTGGCCCGCCTCCACAGCACAGCAGCCCACCAACTGTTCCGATCGCCCCAATTTGGTCGCCACCAGCCCCGGACTGCTGCGGGTGCTGATCGGGAGCGTGGGTTCAGTCAGACTCAAAACCACCGCCCGCCCGCTGGAGGCCGCAATCACCAGTCGATCGCCCTCGCGCCCCAGGGCCACCGCCCCTAACTCATCGCCCTCCTTCAATTTGAGCGTGACCAAGCCCCGACCCGTAATCCGCTCAAATTCACTGAGGGATAGCCGCTTCAGTCGGCCCTGTTGGGTCAGCAAGATCAGATCCGTGGGCGGGTTCGGCCGATCGCCAAAGTCCAGGGACAACACCGCCACAATTTCCCGCGCCAAGGCCGAGACCGAATCCGTGCCATCATCGGCACTTTGCAAGGCGGTCGATCGGGCCGACTCGGGCAACAGCGTCACCAACGGCACACCCCTGGGATTTTTTTTGCTGACTTGGGGAATGTCGCCCACGCGCAGGCTATAGGCCTTGCCCGATCGGGTCAGCACCAGCAACTCTCGATCGGTCTGGGTCGTAAAGGTTTGCACCGAGGCCTCTTCCCGTTCGGCCAGTTCCCCCAGGGCCGGTTCGCTGCGTCGGCGTTTGGGAGCCACCCGCCGCACATAGCCGCGATCGCTCAACTCGATGATCGCCGGTTCCGAAGCCTTGACGCGGGCGGCCAACGGGGTTGCGGCCTGTTCTGCCTGCCAGTCGCTCTCTGGCAAAATGCGCGTGCGGCGCTGATCACCAAAGTGTTTTTTGAGCGATCGCAGGTCTTTTTTCAAAAACTTCAGCCGTTCTGTGCGATCGGCCAGCAGGTTCGACAGGGCTGCCAGGCGCGATCGCAGCTCCTCCCGTTCATCCAGCAGTTTTTGGCGCTCCATGCCCGTCAACCGGCGCATCGGCATCCCCAACACAGCATGGGCCTGGTTGTCGGTCATGCCCAATCGCACGGCCAATTGGGCTTGGGCCGTGCTGCCATCGGGGGCAAACCGCAGGATCTCGATCGTCGCGTCCAAGTTATCTAGGGCCAGCACCAACCCTTCCACCAGCTCCAGGCGATCGGCCACCTCCGTGCGATCGGCGGCCAACTGCCGAGTTAGGGTTTCTTCCCGAAAGTCCAAAAAGACTTGCAGCGCTTGTTTCAGGCTCAGTTGGCGCGGTTGGCGATCGACGATCGCCAGCAAAATCACCCCAAAGGTCGATTGCAAATCCGTTTGGCGATAGAGATGCTTCAGCACGTCGGCCGGGTCGGCCTCCCGCTTCAGCTCAATCACCACCCGAATCCCGTCGCGATCGCTCTCGTCGCGCAAATCGCTGATACCCGTCAGCTTGCCCAGATTCACCAGCTCGGCCATTTTTTCCAGCCAACTGGATTTATTGGTCTGGTAGGGCAACTCCGTCACCACGATCGCCGTGCGCTTTTGGCGGCCCCGGCTGCCGGGAATTTCCTCCACATGGGCAATCCCGCGCAGGGTAATGCTGCCCTTGCCCGTGCGGTAGGCATCCTCAATCCCCTTCGTGCCGACAATTTCGCCGCCCGTCGGAAAGTCCGGCCCCGGAATCAGTTGCCAAAGCTGTTCATCGGTCAGTTCGGGGCGATCGATCAGGGTCACCAACCCATCGACCAACTCACCCAAATGGTGGGGCGGAATATTTGTGGCCATGCCCACCGCAATCCCCGAGCAGCCATTCAGCAACAGCAAGGGCAACTGCACCGGCAGCACCACCGGTTCCTGTTGGGAGCTGTCAAAGTTGGCCGCAAAGTCCACGGTTGCTTCGCTCAGGTTGGCCAAGGCCGAAGACTGGGCGATCGCCGCTAGCCGGGTTTCCGTGTAGCGCATGGCGGCCGGCGGATCATCATCGATCGAGCCAAAATTCCCATGGCCCTGCAACAGCGGATAGCGCATCGAAAAACTCTGCACCATCCGCACCAGCGCGTCATAGACCGCCTTGTCACCGTGGGGATGATATTTCCCCAACACATCCCCCACCACGCGGGCGCATTTGCGAAAGGGGCGATCGGGCGTGAGGCCCAACTCGTGCATGGCATACAAAATCCGGCGATGCACTGGCTTGAGACCATCCCGCGCGTCAGGTAAGGCCCGGCCGACGATCGTACTCATGGCATATTCCAAATACGATCGCTGCATTTCACCATGCAGTGATGTCGGAATGGTTTGCCCCGAGCCAAGAAAGTTGAGTTGCGCGGTCATCAGGCGAGATCCAGTCTAAGAGCAGCCAGTGGAAGTAGACAGTTGCAAAACGGGTGCAAAACGGGCCATGGCGCTTGCACGGAAAGAGCAATGAGGCATAGCATAACAACTAGACAGCCTCGCGTTTGGCGTAACTTGCTCAATGAAAACGGTTTTGATCGTTGAAGACGACCCGATTAATGCGCGCGTCTTCTCCAAAATTTTGACCAAGCGGGGCGGCCTGGCCGTGAAGCACACCGAAGATGTGGAAGAGGTGGTCAAGATTGCCCGGGCCGGGGAAGCCGACATCATTTTGATGGATGTGTCTCTCGCCCACAGTACCTATGAGGGCAAATCGGTGGATGGCATCAAAATTACCCAGATGCTGAAACAGGACGCGGCAACGGCCAAGCTTCCGATCATTTTGGTCACAGCCCACGCCATGGAGGGCGATCGGGAATCTTTCCTATCCGAAAGCGGGGCCGATGACTATATCTCTAAGCCCGTGGTGGATCACCAAGCCTTTGTCGATAAGATTGTCAGCTTGCTCCCGGCGGAATAGCCCGATCGCACCGCCTGCGATCGCGTAGATGCCACAACCAAAACCCGCCCGAGTCGCAAGGTTCGGGCGGGTTTTTAGTGGGTTCTTGGGGGGATGCATCGATCGCCTAGGGATCTGCCATGAGTCGTCCATAGGTTGCCCATAGGTCGCCCATAGGTCGCCCACAGATCTTGCGCGATCGCCAGGGTCAGACCGCCTCCCCAACCTGCCCTAACACGATCGGCGATCGCGCTTCAGGAGGATGAGCCAAAATCCCGAGCGGGGCGATCGCCTCAGGCAGCTTCCGGGGAGGATTTACCCCTTTGGGCAATTGACCTTAAACCCTTGTGGGGTGGGCTTTTGTGGAATAATTGGGATGCGGCGTAGCACAAATCAACAAACCGTTTAGTATCTAACAAACGGTGCTACGATTGCCACAGGAATAGAAAGAATATCGAAGGATCGTCATCATTCATGCAAGAAATTGATAAGTCAATATCCTTTGATGGAAGGGATATTCGGCTGAAGATCGGTTTGCTCGCACCCCAAGCTGGTGGATCGGTACTGATTGGGTCGGGCGATACCGCAGTGCTAGTAACCGCCACCCGTTCCTCAGCGCGCGAGGGCATTGATTTTCTTCCCCTCACTGTCGATTACGAAGAACGGCTGTATGCCGCCGGCCGCATTCCGGGTAGCTTCCAACGCCGCGAAGGCCGCCCCCCCGAAAAGGCGATCTTGACCGGTCGTTTGATCGATCGCCCCATGCGCCCGCTGTTTCCGAATTGGTTGCGCGACGATATCCAAGTGGTGGCCACCACCGTGTCCCTCGATCCCGACGTGCCGCCGGATGTGCTGGCCGTGACGGGCGCTTCGATCGCCACCTTGCTGGCCCAAATTCCCTTCCAAGGGCCGATGGCCGCTGTGCGCGTGGGCCTAGTCGGCGACGAGTTCATCATCAACCCCACCTACGCCGAAATTGAAAAGGGCGAGTTGGACTTGGTGGTGGCGGGGTCGCCCGATGGCGTGGTGATGGTGGAAGCCGGGGCCAATCAGTTGCCCGAAGCCGACATCATTGAGGCGATCGACTTTGGTTATGAAGCCGTGCGCGATCTGATCCAAGCGCAACGGGACATCATTTCCGAGTTGGGTCTGGAGTTGGTGACGGCGGAAGCGCCGGTGATTGACACCACCCTCGAAGACTTCATCCGATCGCGCACCACGGCCGAAATCAAAGGCATCTTGTCGCAATTTGAACTGGGCAAAACCCGGCGCGATGCGGCCTTGGATGTGCTGCAAGCCACCGTGGCCCAGGAACTGAGCGATCGGGCTGATGACGACGCGATCAAAGTGGCCGCCACCGCTGACCCCAAGGCCCTACCCAAGGTCTTTAAGGCGGTTACCAAGTCCTTGATGCGTCGCCAAATTGTGGAAGATGGCGTGCGCGTCGATGGTCGCAAACTGGACGAAGTGCGCGTGGTCTCCTGCCGGGCTGGGGTGTTGCCCTCTCGTGTTCACGGTAGCGGCCTGTTCCAACGGGGCTTGACCCAGGTGATGTCTGTGGTGACGTTGGGGACTCCCGGCGATGCCCAGGAACTGGACGATCTGCACCCGGACGAACAGAAGCGCTATTTGCATCACTACAACTTCCCGCCCTACTCGGTTGGGGAAACCCGCCCGATGCGATCGCCCGGTCGCCGGGAAATTGGTCACGGAGCCTTGGCCGAGCGGGCTTTGATTCCCGTGCTGCCTACCAAAGAAGCCTTCCCCTACGTGTTGCGCGTGGTGTCGGAAGTGTTGTCCTCCGATGGTTCCACCTCGATGGGGTCGGTCTGTGGCTCCACGTTGTCCCTAATGGATGCCGGTGTGCCGATCGCCAAGCCCGTCAGCGGTGCGGCGATGGGTCTGATTAAGGAAGACGACGAAATTCGCGTCCTCACTGACATCCAAGGACTGGAAGACTTCTTGGGTGATATGGACTTCAAGGTGGCCGGCACCGACAGCGGCATCACCGCCTTGCAGATGGACATGAAGATCACCGGGTTGGACATGGGCACGATCGCCAAGGCGATCGAACAGGCCCGCCCGGCTCGCCTGCACATCCTGGAAAAGATGACGGCGGCGATCAATCAACCACGCAGCGACTTGTCGAAGTTTGCCCCCCGTCTACTGACCTTCCGCATCGACCCGAGCGACATCGGCATGGTGATCGGGCCCGGCGGCAAAACGATCAAGGGCATCGTCGAAGAAACCGGCGCGAAAATCGACATTGAAGACAGCGGCCTCGTCACCGTGTCCTCAAACGATGGCGAAAAGGCCAAGCGCGCGGCTCAAATTGTCCAAAACATGACCCGCAAGATCGAAGTGGGCAGCGTGTTTGTGGGCAAAGTCACCCGCACGATCCCGATCGGGGCGTTTGTGGAATTCCTGCCCGGTAAAGAAGGCATGATCCACATTTCCCAACTGGCCGATCGGCGCGTGGGCAAAGTCGAAGACGTAGTGGCCGTGGGCGATGAGGTGATCATCAAGGTGCGCGAAATTGACAATCGCGGCCGGATCAACCTGACCCGCCTGGGCATCCATCCCGACGAAGCGGCGGCGGCCCGGGATGCGGCCGAAGCGGCGGCGGCGGCGGGCTAGTCCCGAAACCGAGCGATCGCCCCTGGGTTGTGAACGACCGGGGGCGATCGATCCATGCTGCTGACACCTGCTTCCGTTGTCCCAGCTCGCTCTGGCACGGCAAAAGCATTGGGTCAAAGTTGCGAAATCAGTCGTGACAGACAAGGGGCTTAAGCCCCTTGCTGCCTAACGCTCGAGTAACGAAACCAATCCAAATAGGCTAGTACGAGTAGTAACGCGGCTGCCTTAATTTACTGGGTCAAAGTTGCGAAATCAGTCGTGACAGACAAGGGGCTTAAGCCCCTTGCTGCCTAACGATCTGGTGACGGCAACAGTCACTTGATTTGACCTATCAACATCAGCGTGCCGCGCTAGTCGATTGGGTTGAGCTGGCGAAACCCAACACGGTTGATGCAAAGCTGGCTGGTGTTGGGTTTCGTGCCTCAACCCAACCTACAGGGTGATTGGTTGTTGAACTTGGGGCGGTCAATTAGCCCCGAGGGACGGTCAACGAGATCGAACGGAAATCGCCTAGTCAGGGAGCATGATGGGGAGCGATCGCATGGAAGATATCACCGAACCCGTTGCTAATCCCCTGGATGCCATGCTGGAGGGGCTGAACCTGGGTGGCATTCCCCTGGCTCCGGCGGATTTTCGATCAGGCTTTGTGGGCATTGTCGGCCGGCCCAATGTGGGCAAATCCACCCTGATGAATGACTTGGTGGGGCAAAAGGTGGCGATCGTTTCGCCCACGGCCCAAACCACCCGCAACCGACTGCGGGGGATTTTGACGCGGGATGACGCGCAAATCGTGTTTGTAGACACACCGGGCATCCACAAGCCCCACCATGAACTGGGTAAGGTGTTGGTGGCCAATGCCCGCGTGGCGATTACCTCCGCCGATTTGGTGCTGTTTGTGGTGGATGGCTCAACGCCGATGGGTGGGGGCGATCGCTTCATTGCCGAGTGGCTGGAGCTGGCCAACGTGCCGGTGGTGCTGGGCCTCAACAAAATTGACTGCCAAACCGATCGCACCGTGGAAGCGGACTACATCGCCCTGGCCGAGCAGCATGGCTGGACGATCGGGCGCTTTTCGGCCCTCAACGGCGATGGCTTGCCCGAGCTGCTGCAAACCCTGATCGATCGCCTGCCCCCAGGCCCCTACTATTACCCGCCGGATCTGGTCACCGATCGCCCCGAACGCTTCATTATGGGCGAGCTGATCCGCGAACAAATTTTGCTCCATGCCCGCGACGAGATTCCCCATTCCGTGGCGATCGAAATCGATCGGGTCGAAGAAACCCCCAAAATTACCCGCGTTTTGGCCACGATCCATATCGAACGCCCCAGCCAAAAGGCGATTTTGATTGGCAAAGGCGGCTCGATGCTAAAGGCGATCGGTTCAGCCGCCCGCGAGCAAATCCAAAAACTGATCGACGGCAAGGTCTATTTGGAGCTGTACGTGAAGCTACAACCCAAATGGCGGCGATCGCCCGCACTGTTGGCCGATTTGGGCTACCGCGTCGAACAGGATTAGCCGTTAACCCCTCGCCAGCGGTCGGTTGATCATCGGCTTATCAACTACCCCAGCCTCTACCCCAGCGGCGAAGATGATGAAACGTGACATCCTCCTGAGTCGGGTTTCCCCCGCCCGACTTGGGAGAGGGGCTGGGGTGAGGGTTTCAGGAAACGCTGCGTGAGTTCTGTGGGCAAGAGATGCCGTTGATTAACCCCTGGTTGCCGCCTCCAGCCGCCCAAATCGGCCCGCCCGTCCCGTTGCGCTGATATCCTGAAGAGCATCAATACTCACCATAAAATCCCAGTCTTTCGCCCGCCATGTCCGTTACCGCGCCGCCTCGAAGCAACGATCCCGTAACCTTTCCGCTGACGGCGGTGATCGGCCAAGAGTCGATCAAGATGGCTTTGCTGTTGGCGGCGATCGATCCGGGCCTGGGGGGCGTGGCGATCGCCGGTCGGCGTGGCACGGCCAAATCGGTGATGGCGCGGGCGATCCATGCCCTGCTGCCCCCGATCGAAATTGTTGATGGATCGATGAGCAACTGCGACCCCGATCGCCCGGAAACCTGGGAAGACGGCTTGCAAATTACCGGCGAAATTCCCCGCAAAGTGATCCCCGCGCCCTTTTCGCAAATTCCGCTGGGGGTGACCGAAGATCGGCTGCTTGGCTCCGTGGATGTGGGCCAGTCCGTGAAGCGCGGCGAAACGGTGTTTCAGCCCGGTTTGCTGGCGGAATCGAATCGGGGTGTGATGTATGTCGATGAAATCAATTTGCTCGATGACCAAATCGCCAACCTATTGCTGGGTTCGTTGAGCGAAGGGCGCAACCAAATTGAGCGGGAAGGGATCAGCTTTTCGCACCCCTGCCAAGGACTGCTGATTGCCACCTACAACCCAGAAGAGGGGCCGCTGCGGGAACACCTGCTCGATCGAATTGCGATCGCCCTGTCCGCCGATGGAGCTTTGGGGTTGGATCAGCGGGTGGAAGTGGTCGATCGCGCCGTGGGCTATGCCCGATCGCCCCAGGACTTCCTTGGGCAATATGCCGAAGAGCTGGACGGCCTGAAAACCCAAATCCTGTTGGCGCGCGAATGGCTGAAGGACGTGACCATCAGCCGCGAGCAGTTGGAATATTTGGTGCAAGAAGCGGTGCGCGGCCGGGTGCAGGGCCACCGGGCGGAACTGTTTGCGGTGCGCGTAGCCAAGGCCCATGCGGCCCTCGATGGACGGACGGCGGTGAATGCCGACGACTTGCGGGTGGCGGTGGAGTTGGTGATTGTGCCCCGGGCCACAGTGATTGAAACGCCGCCGGACGAGCAACAGCCGCCGCCGCCCCCGCCGCCGCAACAACAGCCGGAAGCGGAACAGGAACAGGACGACGAAACCGAGAACGAAGACGAAGACCAAGACGAAAACGAAGACGACGACCAACCGGACGAGCCGCCCGCAATCCCCGAGGAATTCGTGTTCGACCCGGAAGGGGTGGTGATGGATCCGTCGGTGCTGCTGTTTGCCCAAACCACGGCCCAGCGATCGGGCGGTAGTTCCGGTAGTCGATCGATCATCTTCTCGGACGATCGAGGGCGCTACATCAAACCCGTGTTGCCCCGGGGGCCCGTGCGCCGGATTGCCGTCGATGCCACCCTGCGATCGGCCGCGCCCTACCAAAAAGCCCGCCGCGCCCGGGCCGCCGCTGCGGGCGAAACGGGCCGCCGCGTGTTCGTCGAAGAAAGCGACGTGCGGGCCAAGCGCCTGGCCCGCAAGGCCGGAGCCTTGGTCGTGTTTGTGGTGGATGCGTCGGGATCGATGGCCCTGAACCGGATGCAGTCGGCCAAGGGCGCGGTGTTGCGGTTGCTGACGGAGGCTTACCAAAACCGCGATCAGGTGTCACTGATTCCCTTCCGGGGTGAGCAAGCGGAGGTGCTGTTGCCGCCCACGCGATCGATCTCGGCGGCCAAGCGACGGCTGGAAACCATGCCCTGCGGCGGTGGCTCCCCCTTGGCCCACGGCTTGACTCAGGCGGTGCGCGTGGGCACCAATGCCCGCCAGTCGGGGGATGTGGGCCAGGTGGTGATTGTGGCGATTACGGACGGTCGGGGGAATGTGCCCCTGGCCCGATCGCTCGGTCAGCCGATGGAGCCGGACGAAAAACCCGACGTGAAGCAAGAGCTGCTGGACATTGCGGGCAAAATTCGCGCCCTGAATATCAAGCTGCTGGTGATCGACACCCAAGGCAAATTTGTTTCGACGGGTTTTGCCAAGGAACTGGCGGAAACGGCGGGCGGCAAATATTACCACCTGCCGAAAGCGACCGATCGGGCGATCGCCGAAATGGCCCGAGGGGCGATCGCCGATTTGAAATAGGGGCGATTGTTGCTTGTACCGCTGCACACCCAGCGATCGGTTTCAAAATCACATCGTCAGAGGGCGCAAAGCGTTGCGCCCCTACCCCAATCAATCAGAATTCGTAGGGGCGTACCGCCGTACGCCCTCCGATCACGGGCACGTCAACATATCAGAACAGAGGGCGCAAAGCGTTGCGCCCCTACGGAATTGACCATTTCCGTGCCGATTATTTTCGCTTAGGCTAAAGGAAGTCCTCTCGCGGCGCTGTTCGCGGGCTGCTGGCCTATGACGGTTTCGATCGCCCCGATCGCCACCCTGGCGGAATTTCTCGATCGCCCCGATCTCGACGATTCGCCCGCTTGGGAATATTTCGACGGCCGGGCAGTCCAAAAGCCCATGCCCAAGTTTCGCCATGCCTTGCTGCAAAAACGACTGATTCGGGCGATCGACGCGGTGGGCGATCGCTACACGGCTATGCTGAAATTACGTTGCACCTTGGGCGATCGCTCGATGATGGTTGAGGTTGAAGATTCACCCGGGGAGGAAACCGCGTGACCGTCGCGATCGATCCAACGTCCGAGACCGATCGCACCTGGCATGGCTCGATCGATTTGCAGTTTGCGCGATCGGGCGATCGCACCCAGGTGCAGGCCAAAACCCGATCACCCTTGCAATTTCAGCGGCCCTTTTACCCTGAGGGGCCGGCGGTTTGCCACGCGGCCATATTGCATGTGGCGGGGGGGATGGTGGGGGGCGATCGGCTGTCGATTTCGTTGGATTTGGCTCCCGAAACGGCGGCCCTGGTGACGACGGTTTCGGCGGCCAAGATCTATGGCAGTCGGGGGCGATCGCTGATCGATCCGGCCGGGCGGTTTGCCCAGCAGTCGGTGCGGGTGCGGGTGGGCGCAGGGGCGCACCTGGAATGGTTGCCCCAAGAGACGATTATTTTTGATGGCGCGTTGTATGAGCAGCGATCGCGCATTGACCTGGCAGCGGGGGCCAGTTGGCTGGGCAGCGAAATTGTCCGGCTGGGGCGCACGGCTGGTGGGGAGCGCTACGGCTGCGGCGAGTGGCGATCACGCCTGGAAGTGTGGCAGGGCGATCGGCTGGTCTGGCTGGATCCGCAACGGATTGACGCGACTGACCCGGCCACCCGCGACGGTTCCCACGGGTTGGCGGGCTGCCCGATCGTCGGGACGCTAGCTTGGATTGGTGAGGAATTGCCCAAGGAGTTGATCACGGAAGCGCGATCGCACCTTCCCACAGGCGATCGGGTGGACTGCGGCATCACACGACTGCAAACGGGGCTGCTTTGTCGCTATCGGGGCTATTCGGTCAGCGAGGCCCGGCGCTGGTTCTGGCAGGTGTGGGATTTGGTGCGACGCAGCCAGCGCGATCGCCCCGCGATCGTCTCCCGGTTTTGGCCGCTATAGTGCGATCGCCCGATCTCACTGGCATGCAATTTGGAGTGCAGTCATGCAAGGCTTTTTGTCACTTTTATTCTTCATTTGTGCCAGTGCTAAGGGCTTGTTGTCCCTAATCCAGGCGGGCACCAATCTCCGACAATTTCGCGCCAAGTCCCCGGAATTTCGCGAAGTCAGCGACTCGGTGATTCAGAGCCAACTGCAGCGCAATCGGTGGTTGGGAATTGCCGAATTAATTGCGCTGGCGATTCCTTGGGCTGGCTTCCAATGGGCCAACACGGGCGATTTCACCTACCAATGGTGGGGCTGGCTGATTTGGTTTGGCACCGGGGCGATCGATGACTGGATGTCTGTGGGACTCTACGCCCTCGAACAACGACGCCGTCGGGCGATCGCGCGTCGTTCGCACTAATCCAGCGCGCGGGTCCCATGGGCGATCGCCGTAAATCGGTCAGGATAGCTTTGGAGCGACAATAATAGAGTCTATCTTTGCTGGTCGATCGCCCGATTGCGATCGCCTCCTGTTGTCCTATGTCTGTCGAATCCGCTGAATCCGCTGCCGATCGCCCCGCCCTGTGGCTCTACGACACCACCCTGCGCGATGGAGCCCAGTCCGAAGGATTGTCCTTTTCCACGGAAGACAAATTGCGGATTGCTCGCAAACTCGATCGGCTGCGAATTCCCTTCATTGAAGGCGGCTGGCCCGGCGCGAATCCCAAGGATGTGCAGTTTTTTTGGCAACTCAAAGAGGAACCGCTGGAATTTTCGGAGGTGGTGGCCTTTTGCTCCACGCGGCGACCAGGAATGCGGGCAGCGGATGATCCGTTGCTGAAGCCAATTTTGGCGGCTGGGACGCGCTGGGTGGCGATTTTTGGCAAGTCCTGGGATTTGCACGTGACCGAGGGGCTGAAAACTAGCCTCGACGAAAACGTGGCCATGATCCGCGACTCGATCGAATTCTTGATCGCCCAAGGTCGGCAGGTGGTCTACGACGCGGAACATTGGTTTGATGGCTACTTGGCCAACCCAGACTATGCGATCGCCACCCTGCAAGCGGCCCACGAGGCCGGCGCGGCCTGGCTGGCCCTGTGCGACACCAACGGCGGCACGTTGCCCCACGAGATTGCTCGGATTGTGGCGGAAGTGCGCGATCGCCTGCCCGCTGCGGCCCTGGGGATTCACACCCACAACGACTCGGGCACGGCGGTGGCCAACGCGCTGGCGGCGGTGCAAAGCGGCGCACGGATGGTGCAGGGCACGATCAATGGCTATGGCGAACGCTGCGGCAATGCCAACCTCTGTACCCTGATTCCGAATTTGCAATTGAAGTTGGGGTTGGATTGCGTACCGGAGGCCCAGTTAGCCGAACTGACGGCCACCAGCCGGTTTGTCAGCGAGGTGGCGAACCTGGCCCCGGACGATCGCGCGCCCTACGTGGGTCTGTCGGCCTTTGCCCACAAGGGTGGCATCCATGTGAGCGCCGTGGAGCGCAATCCCCACACCTACGAACATATCCAGCCCGATCGGGTAGGCAACCAACGGCGGATCGTGATTTCCGATCAATCGGGTCTCAGCAATGTGCTGTCGAAGGCGCGATCGTTTGGCATCGACCTGGATAAACAAGACCCCACCTGTCGGCACATCTTGCAAACCCTCAAGGATCTCGAAAGCCAGGGCTATCAATTCGAGGCCGCTGAAGCCAGCTTTGACTTGCTAATGCGCGAGGCCTTGGGCCAGCGATCGAGCTTCTTTGAACTCAAGGATTGCCGGGTGCATTACGACTTTGGCGAAACCAACCCGCGTGAATCCCTGGCGACGGTGAAGGTGAAAGTGGGCGATCGCACCTTTTTGGAAGCGGCGGAGGGCAACGGCCCCGTGGCGGCCATGGATGCGGCGTTGCGGCGAGCCTTGGGGCAAATCTATCCAGTAGTAACGGACTTTCACCTGACCGATTACAAAGTGCGGATTCTCGACAGCGGCTCCGGCACTTCGGCCAAAACCCGCGTGCTGGTGGAATCTAGCGACGGTCACCAGCGCTGGACAACCGTGGGCGTGTCGGGCAACATCCTCGAAGCGTCCTACCAAGCGGTGGTGGAGGCGATCGAGTATGGGTTGATGGTGCGCGATGTGGTCAGCTTGCAGCCGCGATCGACCCCCCTGGTATCGAATCCCGTGGAACGGTAGGAGGTTTGCTCTATAGGTTGCTGCTCGATCGACCCGATCGGCAAATCGCCCAAAACCCTGATTCCACCGCTGGCGAATCGTGGGGCAGCAGGGAGCTTCAGCCCCTTGTTACAACGGTTGGGGCACGGGGAATCAATCGTTTCAGCTTCATTTGAGGCAATGACGATCCCCCTAGGACTGGGGTGGCCTCGGCGATCGCTGCCCTGATGCGGCCCACCTGGCGATCGTTGTTGTGTCCCAGATCACTGTTGTGTCCCAGATCACGTCGCAGGTTCAGTTCATCAGGAGCTTTTAGCACTGCCAGTGCGGATTGGCAATCCTACGATAGAATCATTACAGATTTTTACAAAAATCTGCGCTTTGCAATCTGCGCTGCGCCAACCACGCACTCAACCCGCGTGCTTACCGGCGCGTTAACCCCCGCCTGCTGCGAAGCTTGCTGTCAGCAGGCCCCGCCCGAAACTATCTAACTACCCTATGAGCCTCCCGATTCGTAACGTTGCCATCATTGCCCACGTTGACCACGGCAAGACGACCCTGGTTGATGCGCTCCTGAAGCAATCTGGCATTTTCCGCGAGGGCGAAGATGTGCCCACCTGCGTGATGGACTCCAACGATCTCGAACGGGAGCGCGGCATCACGATCCTGTCGAAGAACACCGCCGTTCGTTACCAAGAGACCCTGATCAACATCGTCGATACGCCGGGCCACGCGGACTTCGGCGGCGAAGTTGAGCGGGTGCTGGGCATGGTCGATGGCTGTGTGCTGATCGTGGATGCCAACGAAGGGCCGATGCCCCAAACCCGTTTCGTGCTGAAAAAGGCCCTAGAAAAGGGTCTGCGCCCGATCGTGGTGGTGAACAAGATCGATCGCCCGCGCGTGGAACCGATGACCGCCGTCGATAAGGTGCTGGATCTGTTCATCGAGCTGGGTGCCGATGACGATCAGTGCGATTTCCCCTACCTGTTTGCCTCGGGCATGGCCGGCTTCGCCAAGGTGGACTTGGCGGACGAAGACAAAGATATGCAACCGCTGTTTGAGGCGATCCTCGAACACGTGCCCGCACCGGTTGGCGATCCTGAAAAGCCGTTCCAAATGCAGGTGACGACCCTCGACTATTCCGACTATCTCGGTCGAATTGTGATCGGTCGGATCCACAACGGCACGGTCAACGCCGGTCAGCAAGTGGCGCTGATTAAAGAAGATGGAGCGATCGTCAAGGGTCGGATTTCCAAGCTGCTGGGCTTTGAAGGCTTGCAACGGGTGGAAATTCCCCAAGCCTCGGCGGGCAACCTGGTGGCGATCGCTGGTTTTGCGGATGCCAACATCGGTGAAACCCTGGCCAGCGCCGAGAACCCCGAAGCGCTGCCCCTGATCAAGGTGGACGAGCCGACCTTGCAAATGACCTTTGTGGTCAACGACTCGCCCTTTGCCGGTCGCGAAGGCAAGTTGGTGACCTCACGGCAAGTGCGCGATCGCCTGGTTCGCGAGCTGGAAACCAACGTGGCCCTGCGCGTAGAAGATACTGACTCGCCCGATCGCTGGGCTGTGTCCGGTCGGGGTGAGTTGCATCTGGGCATCTTGATCGAAACCATGCGCCGCGAAGGCTATGAGTTCCAAGTGTCCCAGCCGCAGGTGATTTTCCGCGAAGTGAACGGCCAACCTTGCGAGCCTTATGAATTGCTGGTGTTGGATGTGCCCGATGATTCGTCGGGTAGCTGCATCGAAAAGCTGGGCACTCGCCGCGCCGAAATGCAAGACATGCGCGTGGGCGACAACGGCCGCACCCAACTGGAATTCGTGATTCCGGCTCGGGGCTTGATCGGCTTCCGGGGTGAGTTCATGCGGATGACCCGGGGCGAAGGGATCATGAACCACAGCTTCTTGGATTACCGCCCGATCGTGGGCACGATCGATACCCGCCGCAACGGGGTGATGATTTCCTTTGAGGAAGGGGTGGCCACGTTCTACGCCATGAAGAACGCTGAAGATCGCGGCGTGTTCTTCATCGAACCGGGCACGAAGGTGTACAAGGGGATGATTTTGGGTGAGCACAACCGTCCCCAAGACATTGACCTGAACGTGTGCAAAACCAAGCAGCTCACCAACCACCGCGCGGCGGGTGGCGACGAACTGGTGCAGTTGCAAGCGCCGCTACAAATGACGCTGGAGCGGGCGTTGGAATACATCGGCTCCGATGAAATGGTGGAAGTGACTCCCGAGTCGATTCGCCTGCGGAAGCTCCCGGCAAAAAAGCTCGCTAAACGCTAAGTCGTTTGATTTGAGGGCGATCGCTCCGGGCGATCTGAATATGTGATCTGAAAAGCGATCGAGCCGTTTGCTGTACTGGCAACCCTGGCTCGATCGCTTTTGGTTGATGGGTGGGTTGAGTTCCAACCAATTTCCCCACCGAGAATCAACGCTTTAATAGGGATGGCTGCGATCGCTACCTTTGGCCCAGCCTTTTGCCTATCTGCTGATCTGCTATCCCTCATGCCGCTAGTCAACCGCGATCGACTTCAGGAGTTTGTCACCTTTTGCCAAACCTATATCCTGTCGCAACCCGCAGCCACAGAACGCAGCAATAGCGGGCCGTTTCTAGAGGCGTTCTTTCAGGCGTTTGGGTATGCCGGAACCAAGCAAGCGGGGGCAACGATCGAGCAAGTGGTGGATCAGGGCAGTCGCAAGGGCCAAACGGGTTACGCCGATTTGTATTGGCCCGATGGATCGCTGTTGATTGAGCTGAAGCGGCGATCGGAACGACAGCTCGATCGCCACTACAACCAAGCCTGGGGCTATGCCCAGCGCCTTAACCCCCAACCGCAATACATCATCCTTTGCAACTTCGAGCAGTTTTGGATCTACGACCTCACCCAGTCGGTCAGCATTCCCGTTGAACGGTTGGCCCTCGATGAGTTGCCGTTTCATCCCGAAGCCTTTCGGTTTATGGAGCGGGGCACGGCAAAACCCAAGTTTCGCGATGGGCAAATTGTCGAGGTGACGGCAACGGCGGCCCAACGGATGGGGCTGCTGTATCGATCGCTCTGTGACCGGCGCGGTCGCCTCAAAAATCCACCCTACACCGAAGCCGATGCCCAGCGGTTTGTGTTGCAGTGCGTGTTGGGCATGTTTGCCCAGGGGCGGGGTTTGTTGCCGCCCAATCGTTTTTCTGACTGCTTGGATCGGTGCTTGCCTCAAAATAGCGATGATCCTGGCGAAAGCACCTATGACATTTTGTGTGAAGGGCTATTTCGCCACATGAACCGACAGGGCAAAACGCCCTATGGTCGCTTTCAAAACACAGACTATTTTAATGGGGGATTGTTTGCCCAAATTCCGGCGATTGATCTGGAACGGGATGAGTTGAAGTTGCTGAAAGTGGCGGCTGATCAGAATTGGACAAAGGTACAGCCCGCCATTTTTGGCAATATTTTTGAGCAAACCACGACCGATCGCGATCGCCATGCAGGAGGAATGCACTTCACCTCCGAAAATGACATCATGAAGATCATCCGCCCCTCGATCGTGCAGCCTTGGGAACAGGCGATCGAACAGGCGCAAAATCTTAAGCAACTCAATCAATTACATCTAGAACTGTCGCGCTATCGGGTGCTTGATCCGGCTTGCGGTTCGGGTAACTTTCTTTATATTGCCTATCAGGAACTCAAGCAAGTTGAACAGGTTTTATTAGATAAGATTGCTACCTTAGAAAAAACAGGACTCCGGCGGCTGAGTTTAATTACACCATTGCAATTTTTTGGGATGGATATTAATCCCTTTGCGGTGGAACTCGCCCGAGTCACCCTGATGATTGCGCGGAAGGTGGCGATCGATCGGCTAGGGCTAAATGAACCGGCGTTGCCCCTAGATACTTTGGATCAAAACATTCGTAAACAGGATGCCTTGATGCTGGAAACCTGGCCGGCGGCGGAGGTAATTGTGGGCAATCCACCCTTCCAGTCCAAAAATAAAATGCAACAGGAGCTGGGAGCCGCCTATGTGAAAACCCTGCGCGATCGCTATCCCGAAATTCCGGGCCGGGCAGATTATTGCGTCTATTGGTTGCGGCGATCGCATGATCAGCTCAAACCCGGTCAGCGTGCTGGATTAGTGGGAACCAACACCATTCGCCAAAACTATTCCCGAGAAGGCGGTCTGGATTACATTGTGCAAAATGGCGGCACGATTACCCACGCGGTTTCCAGCCAAGTTTGGTCAGGGGCGGCGGCGGTTCATGTGTCGATTGTTAACTGGATTAAGGGGGAGTGGACGGGCCAGAAAACCCTAATCACCCAGTTGGGCGATCGCCTCGATAGTCCCTGGCGCACGGAACATCCCGCCCAAATTCATGCGGCCCTCAGTTCTGCGTTTGATGTGACTCAGGCGGCTGTGATTCAAGCCAACGTGCGATCGCAAGCTTGCTATCAGGGTCAAACCCACGGCCATGAGGGATTTTTGTTATCGATCGAAGCAGCCCACGCACTTCTAAAAAAATCCCCCAAAAACGCTGAGGTGCTTTTTCCCTACCTCACAGCCAATGAATTGTTATCAAGTGTGCCGCCACAGCCGCAGCGCTACGTGATTGATTTTCATCCCCAATCCCTAGAGACTGCAAAAACCTATCCAGCGATTTTTAAACAGATTAAAAGTGAAGTCTTACCGACCCGTCAACAGGCTGCCCAAGCAGAAGCCGATCGCAATCAAACAGTGCTGAACAAAAATCCAAAAGCGAAAGTTAATCATCACCATCAAAATTTTCTAAATCGCTGGTGGCTGTTGTCTTATCCGCGACCTGAAATGATTGCCAAAATCAGCCAGGGCGATCGCTACATTGTCTGTGGGCGCGTGACCAAACGCCCCGTTTTTGCCCTTGTGAGTTCCGCTATCCGACCCAGCGATATCTTGCAGGTTTTTGCCCTCGATGATGACTATTCTTTTGGCATTTTGCAATCTTCATGGCATTGGCAATGGTTCACTCACCAATGTTCAACCTTAGCAGGCACTTTTCGCTACACTTCCAACACTGTTTTTGACACCTTCCCTTGGCCACAAACGGCAACGATCGCCCAAATCACCGCTGTGGCAGAAGCCGCCCGATCCCTACGCCAATTGCGCGAAACCCTGATGGCCGAAGCCCAATGGAGCCTGCGGGATCTATACAAAACCTTGGATCAGCCGGGGGATACGCCGCTGCACCGGGCCCATGCCGCGCTCGATCGGGCGGTAGCGGCGGCCTACGGTTGGGACGATCGCACCGATCCACTCGCCTTCCTGTTTCAGCTCAACCAAGCGGTGGCGGCGGCCGAGCGATCGGGTGAGCTGGTGGTGGGGCCCGGTTTGCCGCCTTGGGTGGGCGATCGGCAGTTCTTAGTCAGTGCCGATTGCATCAAGCACCATTAACAACCCCAAATTCATAACCCCAATGCCTCAAGTCATTAGGCTTTGCATTCATCAGGCTTTGCATTCATTAGGCTTTGCATTCATCAGGCTTTGCATTCATCAGGCTTTGAATTATTGATGAACCCGTCCAATCCTGAGTTGGCTCCTGGGTTTGGGCAAGGCGATCGCCCCAATAGATCGTAAAGTTTTCGTTACAATCCTTCTTACTCGGCATTTTTTAGAAACGCTCCATAGCCATGACTGCTTCGACCCCGACCAACCTGCTGCCCCAACTGCCCAACCCCAACGACCTGCTGAAGCTGGCCTATCAAACCGTCCAGCAAGGCAAAAGCGCCTTTGGCCTCGCCCACAAACAACTGAACACGCGCCTGCTGAGCGCCCTCAAGCCCGTTGAGCGGCCCAGCCAGCCGATTCCGCCGGACTTGATGACGCGGTTGCAAGCTTTGCGAGATGAGCTGCTGGCTACCGACTGGCAGGATGTGGAGCGCGGGGTTTATGGGCCCGAGGTGGCTTTTGACAGCCCCTGGGAAGACTTCGTGAAGTTCTATCCGTTGGTTTGCCTCGATGGCTGGCAACTGTGGGATCGGGCGGTGGAAAAGCGCTACCAGGAATTTTCCGACACCATTGACACCACGGGCTATCCCGACTATTACCTGCAAAATTTCCACCACCAAACCGATGGCTATCTGAGCGATTGGTCGGCGAATTTGTACGACGTGCAGGTGGAGCTGCTGTTTAACGGCTCGGCCGATGCGATGCGGCGGCGGGTGTTGGCCCCGATCGCCCAAGGGGTGCGCGAGTTTCCTGAGGTGACGGGTCAGGCGCTGCGGGTGCTGGATGCAGCCTGTGGCACGGGTCGCACGTTGCGGTTTATTCGATCGATTCTGCCCAAGGCCTCGCTGGTGGGGGTGGATCTGTCGCCGGCCTATTTGCGCAAGGCCAACCAAAACCTATCGCAACAGCCGGGAACCTTGCCGCAATTGATTCAAGCCAATGCCGAGCAGTTGCCCTTTGTGGATGACCATTTCCACGTCACGACCAGCACCTTTTTGTTCCATGAGTTGCCGGCGGCGGCGCGATCGGCGGTGATTCGGGAGCTGTTCCGGGTGACGCAACCGGGGGGCACGGTGGTGATTTGCGATTCGATTCAAACGGCCGATGTGCCGGAGTTGGAGCCGATGTTGCTGGGCTTCCCGGCTATGTTCCACGAGCCTTACTATCGCCACTACCTGACCGATGACTTGGTGACCTATCTGGAGCAGGCGGGCTTTGAGGCGGTGGAAACCTCAACCCATTTCCTGAGCAAATATTGGGTGGCCCGCAAGCCGCATTAGGCGAATCTGGGAAAAGGGTTAATCAACAGTGATTGATTTCCTGTCATTTCCTCACATTCTCTGAAAAACGCGAATCCATCCTAGGGGTTGTTCGGTGCGGGTCAAGCCCCAATCGTCGTGGGGGCAAGGGGCTTAGGGGGTGTCGTTGTTTCGCCTAAAACTCTGATTCCACCGTTAGCAACTCGTGGGGCAGCAAGGGGCTTAGAGCGTCAAGGGGCTTAAGCCCCTTGTTACGACCATTGGGGTACAGAAAATCAACCGTTTCAGCATCCCTACTGGCAATGACGACAGCCCCTAAGCCCCTTGTCTCCGTTGATCGTTGGGGGCTATCTGGGCTTATTAGAGATCCTCCAGGGGAGAGCTGGGGATACGTTTGGGGCGATCGGGGGCGGCGGGTCGGGGTTGCGTCGAGCAAACGTTGCGGCCAAACTGGATTGGCGGGCGATCGCCCCGGTGGCCGCCCGCAGACCTACCAAACCGAACAGACCTATGACAACGGCGGCGGAAGAAGCTTTGTTGGATGTGGTGGAAGGGCCGTCCAGTGCGATCGAAACGATCGAGACGGTGATTTCCAGCCTGGCGACGGAAGACAGCGCCATGGTCAATCGCAGCGGCGGATCGTCCCTGTGGCGGTTTCAGTACGGCTCAGTGGAAGTCTATGTGCAACTGACGGGCGAAACCGATGAAGACACCCTCACGGTGTGGTCGTCGGTGTTGACTTTGCCGGTCAAAGATGAGGCGGGTTTGTTTAAACAGCTGATGGCGGCCAACTGGTTGAGCACCTTTGAGGCTCGCTACGCCTTGGCGGATCAGTCAGTGGTGGTGACGACCACGCGCACGGTGGCGGAACTGTCGCCGGGGGAAATTTCGCGGGCGATTACGCTGGTGGCTTCGATCGCCGATGACAATGATGAAGCCTTGCAAGCGGAATTTAGCTAGGACGTGACGCAATGGGCGATCGCTGGCGATTGATCCCGGTGTTGGATGGGCCTGGCCGGGTGCAAATGGCGATCGATCGCTGGCTGCTGACCCAACAGGCCCAAGGCCAATCGCGGCCGGTGTTGCGGTTTTATACCTGGGCAGAACCGACCCTGTCCCTGGGGTTTCACCAGCGCCGCTACCCGGCCGCCTGGGATCAGTTGCAATGGGGCGATCGCCCAGTGCCCTTGGTGCGACGGCCCACGGGTGGCCGGGCGGTGCTGCATGGGGGCGACCTCAGCTATGCCGTGGTGATGGATCACAGGGGCGATCGCCGAGGAACCTACTGCCACATTTGCCAATTTCTGATCGCGGGTTGGCGATCTTTGGGATTGGATCTGCGGTTTGGTCAGGGGCGATCGCGCGGCATCCATGACCAGGCTAATTGCTTTGCTTTGGCCACCGATGCGGATTTGGTGTTGGCAGCCACGGGCGAAAAGCTGATTGGTAGCGCCCAGGTTTGGCAACAACAAACAGTGTTGCAACATGGGTCGATCGTCTTGAATCCCGATCGATCCCTCCATCAAACAGTTTTTGGCACAGCGCCCCCGGCGATCGCCCTGCCGCCCGTGACCCAAGCCGAAATTATCACTGCCCTGACTGCCGCCGCATCGGCCCAGTTGGGGGCAGACTGGCAGGTGGAACCCCTCAGCGATCGGGAGTGGGCCGCGCCGTCAATTCGCCGTCAATTCGCCGTCAGTTCGTCATCAATTTGTCGTCACTTCATCGTCAATTCGTCGTCAATCTGCCGATTATCCCTAGGCTATGGTGGAATCAAGTTTGCGCCATCACCATCTGCGCCATCACCATCTGCGCCATCACCATTTGCACCACAACCATTAGGGGTTGATCCTGCGATGACCACTTCACCGCCTTCCACCCGCCTGCCCGACCTGAAACCCGACTACGATCGCCTCTGGAAAACCTGCGTGATTCGGCCGGACTGGCAAGCGCGGGTCAAACAAACGACCGATCGACTAGTGAAGCAGCGATCGCGCTATGAAGTGATTCAAAAAGCGATCGGCGTACCCTGGTGGTTTGTGGCCGCCCTGCATAACTTGGAAGCCAGCAGCGATTTCACTTGCAACCTACACAACGGCCAGCCCCTCAGCCAACGCACCACGATCGAACCGAAAAATCGCGGCCCCTTCAAAACCTGGGAAGAGAGCGCGATCGATGCCCTCACCCTCAAGGAATTTGACGCACCCCGGGTCAAGGATCGATCGCTGGCCGCTTGGCTATGGCGAGCGGAACGGTTCAACGGCTTTGGCTACCGGCTCTACCATCCCACAGTGCTCACGCCCTACCTCTGGAGTGGCAGCAATCACCATCGATCGGGCAAATACACCGCCGATGGCAAGTTTGACCCCAAGGCCCTGTCAGAACAGGTGGGCGTGGCCATGGTCTGGAAAACCCTAGAAGCGATCGGGGCGATCGACTTACCGGAGTAAGGAGTATTGGCATTTCCTAAGAGGCTGTCTGAAAAGCCAAAACTGAAAAGCCAAAGCTGAAAAGCCAAAGTTAATACTTTGGATGCCCCATCGATCGACCAAAACAAGGGGCTTAAGCCCCTTGCTGCTGCGACTATTGGTGCTTGGTTTGTGACTATTGGTACTTGGTTGATGCCGAAAGATACTTTTCAGACAGCCTCTTGGGATTTCAGACTAATTAGGGTTGCAGGCTAATCGGTGATAGACCCTAGCATTCACTAATAATTAAGCTCTTATCACAATGCCTAATTATAAACCAAAACTCAAGCTTCAATCACCCCCCAGATTATTCAAATCAGTCTATTTCCCGAGGCTACCACTACAGTCATTTTTGATTATTCCGTTCGTTATTCAACTCTTTGCCGCCGTCGGACTGGTTGGCTATTTATCCTTCAAAAATGGCGAGAAAGTCGTTGGAGTCCTCGCCGATCGCGTCATTGTGCGTACCAATGCCGAAGTGAGTCGTTATCTTGATGCTTATCTTTCCATTCCGCATAGAATCAGCCAAATTAATGCCGACGCAATTCGATTAGGTCTACTGAACACAAAAGACCGTTACACGATCGCCAAATATTTTTGGCATCAAATGCAGACCTATGACCTCAGCTACATCAGCTTAAATCTCAGCACTGGCGAGCAAGTGGGGGCAGGTCGCTACGATGGCAAAACCGTTGTGATTGATGATGTGGTTCCCCCAAGTCCCGATCGCCCCAACAACACAACCACCTACTCAACAGATGCACAAGGCAACCGAACCAAGGTGATTGCCACTGGCCCCTGGGATACCTTTAGCCAGCCAAACTATACGGCTCCCATCAAAGCAGGAAAACCGATTTGGATTCCCATTAGCCCCTACTACGCCCCCGAATATCCACCCTATATTGCAGCCTCAGCCGGTCAACCCGTTTATGATGCCAAGCAAAAGATGATCGGCACAATTGGCGCTGAGATCCATCTCTCTAAGCTCAGTGACTATTTACGCAATATTGATATTGGTGAAGGCGGCAGCATTTTTATTATTGAACGTGATGGCTCATTGATTGCTAATTCAGCAATTGATCAGCCTTTTGTTGTGGAAAATCAAACCATTAATCGTTTAAAAGCAACCCATAGCACCAATCCAATCATCAGAGGAATTGCCCTAGAACTAGCCGATCGCTTTCACGAATTTCAAGGAATTCATGCCCCCCAAAAATTGAATATTCAACTCTCAGATCATACTTACTATACCTATGTCACACCCTGGCGCGATCGCCATGGCTTGAGTTGGCTTGTGATCCTGAGCATCCCCGAGAGACAGTTCATGGCCCAAATTCACACCAACACACGAGTGACCATCTTGCTCTGTTTTGTGGCTTTAGGGGGAGCCATTGCGATTGGCATTTTCACCACTCGCTGGATTAACAAACCGCTCAAGGCTTTGACCATTGCGAGTCAAGCCATGACGGCGATTAACTATCTTGAGTATCATCCTGAAACCACGATTAAAACCACGATTGAAACCAATATTCAAAATAAATCCCCTTCGGAACAGCCGCTAATATCTCATCACTGACCCAATCACTGACCGTCCTATTGATTCGATTGTTGATTTGACTAATATTAAAGATTCTAGAATTCAAGAAATTGCCGTCCTCGCATCATCATTTAATCACATGGCCCAACAACTGCGCGAATCTTTTATGACTCTAGAAAAAGTCAATGAAGAACTGGAACAGCGAGTTGATGCTCGCACCTTAGAACTCCAAACAACCCTCAGAGAGCTAAAACAAACCCAGGTTCAGATGCTCCAAAGTGAAAAAATGTCTAGCCTGGGTCAACTCGTGGCAGGTATTGCCCATGAAATCAATAATCCCGTTGCATTTATCTACGGGAATCTACAATACGTCCAAGACTATACTCGGGATTTGTTAGCGTTCATTGATCTTTACCAAGCGATCTACCCCCAACCAAGTCCCGAGATTCAGGCCGCCGCCGAAGACATTGAATTGGACTTTATTCAGAATGATTTGCCCAAGGTGCTGGTATCGATGAAGATTGGAGCCGATCGCATTCGCGAAATTGTCCTGTCGCTGCGAACATTTTCTCGGCTGGATGAGTCTGAACTCAAGCTGGTTGATTTAACAGAAGGGATTGAAAGCACCCTTTTGATTTTAGACCATCGTCTGAAGGCTAATCCGAATCGATCTGAAATTCAGGTCATTAAAGCCTATGAGGATGTGGGTTTGGTGGAGTGCTATGCAGGGCTGCTGAATCAGGTTTTTATGAATCTTTTGGTCAATGCGATCGATGCATTAGATGAAAAGAATGACAACAGTAATTATGAAAGCAGCCTTGATACGATTAATCCAAGTGAATCAGTGGAGCCGTATCAAATTAGAATTGCGATCGCCAAAATTGATACGCACTGGATTCAAATTTCAATTGTTGATAATGGAGTTGGAATTTCGCCAGCGGTTAAAGATCACATCCTTGATCCTTTCTTTACCACCAAAAAAGTTGGCAAAGGTAATGGCATGGGTTTAGCAATCAGTTACCAAATCATTACTGAAAAACATGGCGGACAACTCAGCTATGATTCTGAGCCTGGCCGCGAAACTTGCTTTGCGGTTAAAATTCCGCTGCGTCAAGGTTTGGGAATACAAGCACCGCCAGCCATTTCCGAAGATGTCTGAAATGTCAGCACTGATATGCTGTCCCATCCCCGGTAGACAAGATGATTAGTACGAAGCGGGGAGATTTCTTGATGGATGGTCTCTACACCTTGGCCAACGATGTGGTGTTGGAGCAAGTGTTGGCGCTGCTCAACAGCATCGAGGCCAATGCTGGTCGGCGGGCTGATGGCAGTCCTTACCCGGTGATCATTTGTCCCTACGATGATCGGCTCGATCGCCTGCGGGCTACCATTGCCGATCGCCCCCATGTGCAACTTTGGGACGACCCCGACTCGATCGCCCATTGGGATCGCTTTGCCGCCACGGTTTGGGACAACACCCCCAACTATCGAGAACGGCTGAAGCTCGCACCGGGGCAACATCACCGGATGGGAACCCACCGCCGGTTTGTGTCCCTGGATGGGCCGTTCGATCGCTTCATTTATCTCGATGCCGATACGTTGGTGTTGCAGCCCTTGGCTCCCCTGTTTGCGGCGCTGGATACGGCCGATTGGGTGGTCTATGACTTTCAGCACAAAGATCCCACCCATATTTACACGGTCGATGCGCCGGAGCTGGCCCAGGTCTTTGGGGCCGATCGTGTGGCCCAAGAAATCTTCTGTTCGGGGATGTATGGCGGGCGGCGGGGGCTGTTTCCCGAGGCGCGGTTGGCGGAACTGTTGGCGCAGTTGCGATCGGGCGAGGCGGGTTTGCTCTATCCCAGCGCCCCTGACCAATCCCTGCTGAATTACATGGTGATGCGATCGAACCTGCGGATCACCAATCTAGCCCTGAGCTGGCCCAAAGAGCAGGTGACGGGCAACAGTGTCACATCGCCGCACTTTGTGGAGCGATCGGGGCAAGTGTTCGATCGCGATCGCCCCTTAATCTATTTGCACTACATCGGGTTGTCGTCGGCTCTGTTCGATCGGCTCTGTGGGGGCGAAAACCTGGATATTCCCTATCGCGACACGTTTTTGCACTACCGCTACTTGCACTGTTCCCACCAACGACCATCGCTGACGGGCCGCCCGCGATCGCTCAATCCAGCGCCGACCCTGTGGCAATGGTTGCGCCGCAAGGTGAAGCGCCTGTTTGCGTAGGTTAATTGACGGAACATCGATCGCGCTGGGCGAAGAGGATGTCTGAACAGTATCTTTCGGCCCGAACTAAGCACCAATAGTCGTGGCAGCAAGGGGCTTAAGCCCCTTGTTTCCGTCGATCAATGGGGCATACAGAGTATCAGTCTTGTCAGACATCCTCTGAGTAGCGTTCAATCCAACCGCCTCGAATTATTCGACCAGCTCGCCTAGGTAGCATTGCACAAAGTCTCGGGCCGCTTCTGGCTGCAATTTCTTTAAAGCTTCAACGATTTCCACGATCGTTTCGCCATTGGGATCGCGGACTTCATTGCACCAGCGATAGACATTGGACGAACCAATTTGCAATGCAGCGGCCAGCCGTCCTTGGCTGATGCCGTGCTGTTCCAATGTGCGCTTGAGTGCTGTGCCTGCTCGTCCCATAGAGGCGATCGCGTGGAGGGCTAGTCAATCAACTCGCCTAGGTAGCGTTGCACGAAGTCGCGAGCGGCGGCGGGGTTCAGTTTCGCCAAGGCTTCGACAATATCCACGATCGTTTCACCCGTTGGATCACTCAGCTCGTGAACCCAACGGTAAGTAACCGATCGCCGCAATCCCATCTCAACGGCCAAACGATTTTGGCTGATGTGGTGGGCTGCGAGAACCTCTTTCAGTGCTTGTCCGGCGCGTCCCATGCCCCCAATGCTGTCAGAGAGAGGATTAGGGGTAAATGGCTACTCATTCGTAGCCATTTACTTGATCTTGCGTTATTCTGAAGTGGCTACAAGAAAGTAGTCAATTTCAGGAGAAATGGCTATGACGACCATGACTGATTTTGTGGAAACGCCGATCGCCCCGGATTCTGGCACTGAGGGGCGATCGCATCGGGAGCCTATGCCAGTGCCGGCCGATGGGCGCGAGGTGGTGAAGCGGATGGCGATCGGGTCGCCGCGTGCGGTGGAAAACACGATCCGGGTGTTGTATTTGCGCGGGTTTGCAGAGTTGTACGAGTGGTCGCCGATGCAGCCAACCCAAAATCCGGGGGAGGTGATGAGTCTGATGCGGTGGTGGGTGGTGCTGGGGTGACTGGCCCGGCTGCCAAGTCGGATCATTTGGCCAGACAATAGAGAGCAGTTCGATCGCCCCTTGGTTTCCCAATCTCCTGCGCCATGAGTTTGATTGATCCGGCTCCGTTGTTGGCCTTTTCGGAAGCAGCCAGCGTTTTTAAAGGTGATGAGAAAGGCGAGGCCCAGACGTTTTTAAATCGCTTTTTTGCGGCCTTTGGTTATGCGGATGCGATCGCGGCGGGGGCGGTGTTTGAAACACGGGTGGCCAAGGGCAGTGCCAGCGGCCACACGGGTTTTGCGGATTTGGTGTGGCGATCGAGCGACAAACCGCAGCGGCCGGGTGTGTTG
>RDXB01000006.1 GCA_004292515.1 Oscillatoriales cyanobacterium | reverse complement strand
GTGCTCGAATCCGGGGAACCGCGTGAAGTGCATCACTTTGCGACTTTAATCGGCTACGGTTGCGGTGCGATCAATCCCTATTTGGCCTTTGAGACGATCGCCGATTCAATCCGCGAAGGTTTGCTAGTAAATGTTGATACCAAGACAGCTTGCAAAAACTACGTGAAAGCCGCAACCAAAGGCGTGACCAAAGTTGCGTCGAAAATTGGGATTTCCACAATTCAAAGTTACCGTGGCGCACAGATATTTGAGGCGATCGGATTGAATAAATCCGTAGTCGATAAATACTTCACTTGGACAGCATCGCGAATTGCCGGAGTAGACCTCGAAGTCATCGCCCAAGAAGCGATTTTACGCCATACCCACGCATTCCCCGATCGCCCATCCAGCGGACACACCCTCGATGTCGGCGGCGAATACCAATGGCGCAAGGAAGGAGAAGCCCACCTGTTCAGCCCGCAAACCATTCACGCCCTGCAAAAAGCCGTGCGCGAAGGAAGTTATCCACTTTTCAAACAGTATTCCGGGCTGGTTAACGAACAAAGTCAACAGCATTTTACCCTGCGCGGTTTGCTGCAATTCAAGCAGCGGGAATCGATTCCGATTGAGGAAGTTGAACCAGTTGAATCTATTCTCAAACGCTTCAAAACAGGGGCGATGAGTTACGGTTCGATTTCCCAAGAAGCCCACGAATCTTTAGCCGTAGCGATGAATCGCATTGGTGGTAAATCGAACACGGGTGAAGGTGGCGAAGATCCAGAAAGATATACTTGGACAAACGATCGCGGTGACTCGAAAAACAGTGCGATCAAACAAGTTGCTTCCGGGCGTTTCGGCGTTACCAGCTTGTATCTTTCCCAAGCGCGGGAACTCCAAATCAAGATGGCGCAAGGGGCAAAACCCGGAGAAGGCGGACAGTTACCCGGTAAAAAAGTATACCCGTGGATTGCCAAAGTACGGCACTCGACTCCCGGTGTCGGCTTGATTTCGCCTCCGCCTCATCACGACATTTATTCGATCGAAGATTTGGCAGAATTGATCCACGACTTGAAAAATGCCAACCGGGAAGCGCGGATTAGCGTCAAATTAGTGTCGGAAGTGGGAGTTGGGACGATCGCGGCTGGAGTTGCGAAAGCCCACGCCGATGTGGTGTTAATTTCCGGCTATGACGGCGGTACCGGCGCATCGCCGCAAACATCGATCAAACACGCCGGATTACCTTGGGAGTTGGGATTGGCGGAAACTCACCAGACTTTGGTTTTGAATAATTTGCGATCGCGCATTGCTGTGGAAACCGACGGACAACTCAAAACCGGCCGCGATGTAGCAATTGCTGCATTGCTTGGTGCTGAGGAATTCGGATTTGCTACGGCGCCACTGGTGACTTTGGGCTGCATTATGATGCGCGTTTGCCATCAGAACACTTGCCCTGTGGGCGTTGCGACACAAGATCCTCTGTTGCGGAAAAACTTTACCGGCGATCCTGAACACACGGTAAACTTTATGACATTCATCGCCCAAGAAGTCCGCGAAATCATGGCGCAATTGGGCTTCCGTACCCTGAATGAAATGGTAGGGCGCACCGATGTTTTGGAAGCCCAACAAGCGGTAGAGCACTGGAAGGCTAAGGGTTTGGACTTCTCGAACATCCTGTATCAGCCGGAAGTTGGGGCGGATGTCGGGCGCTACTGTCAGATGCCGCAGGATCACGGTTTGGAAAAGTCGATCGACCTTAGTGTACTGCTGGATTTGTGCAAAGGTGCGATCGAACACGGCGAACCAGTCCGCGCCAAACTCCCAATTACCAACGTCAACCGCGTTGTCGGTACAATTCTCGGTAACGAAATCACCAAACGCCACTGGGAAGGCTTACCCGATGATACCGTGCACCTGCACTTCCAAGGCAGCGCTGGGCAAAGCTTTGGGGCGTTTGTACCCAAGGGAGTCACCCTGGAGCTCGAAGGCGAAGCTAACGACTATTTGGGCAAAGGCCTCAGCGGTGGCCAAATCGTGCTGTACCCGTCGGCAGCTTCTACCTTTGTCGCAGAAGAAAACGTGATTGTCGGCAACGTAGTGCTTTACGGAGCGACCTCTGGTGAGGTTTTCATCCGGGGGATAGCGGGCGAACGTTTTGGGGTGCGTAACTCCGGCGTAAATGCGGTGGTTGAGGGAGTCGGCGATCACGGTTGCGAGTACATGACTGGCGGCAAAGTTGTAGTTTTGGGTGAAACCGGGCGCAATTTTGCAGCGGGAATGAGTGGCGGTGTTGCTTACATTTTGGATGAAGCGGGGGATTTTGCAACTCGCTGCAATATGTCGATGGTAGGTTTAGAAAAGTTGGAGGATGCTGAGGAAATTGCAGATTTGCGGCAGTTAATTCAGACTCATTTTGATTTGACTGGAAGTGCGATCGCATCGAAGGTTTTGGCAAATTGGGATGCGATGGTGCCGGTGTTTGTGAAGGTGATGCCGCGGGATTATAAGCGGGTGTTGGAGGCCATTGAAAGGGCGATCGCTGCGGGTTTAAGCGGTGATGATGCGCTGACGGCGGCTTTTGAAGAAAATGCTCGTGATGT
>RDXB01000097.1 GCA_004292515.1 Oscillatoriales cyanobacterium | reverse complement strand
AGGGCGTAGAGCCAGCCATCGCGACCGCTGATATATACTGTGCCATCCCAGACGATCGGGGTGGCTTCAAAGGATCCACCAGGGGCAAAATGGGTTAGTAGTTTCACGGAGAGACGAAACCACTGGCCGCGACCATTGGGTAGGGCGGTGGGATCACTGGACTGGGTGGCGGCAAAGGAGAGCTGGAATAACCGGATGCCGTCATAGCTGGCGGCTACTAACCGATCGCCTTCCGTAAAAATGGGTGTGGAAATGGTGGGGCCAATCCGGGTTTGAAAAGCTACGTAGGGAGAGTTGTGCGGGCCGTCGCGGCGGGGGCCCCAATAAGCGAGACCAGTGGTGCGGAGTTGCGAGCCGATGTAGAGGTTGCCATCGATCGCCCCGGTCGCAAATAGAGGTGGCTGACCACGATCGCGATAGTCGTCGTTGAGGGCGACGGAGCCGATAATGCCCCCTTGCCAATCCTGAAACCGCCGGGATTTGGTGGGCAAAAACCACTCCACGGCTTGGGCCGGCGGCTGGGCGGGGTTCAGTTTAAACACGCCGCCGGGGCCCGATGCGTATTGCTGCTCGATCGCGCAGAATAGTTTGCCATCGCGGGAGACAACCGCTGTGCCGTCGATGTCTGTGCCCGTGAAGAAGTCCCAGTCAATTTTGCGGGTTTTGATGTTGATGCCATAGATATGGCCCGATCCCGCGGCCACAAAGAGCCGATCGCCCAAGCGCGACGGGGAAGACTCGGCGACTAGATTGCCCCCATGACGGATGGCATCGCTGGCTTCGTAAAGCTGCACTTCTGAGGCGATCGTTGGTTGGGTGATCCCATCGCGCTGGGTTCGGGTGCTGAGGGCTGCCCCCAAAAATGAGCCGATGCCGTTTTCGCCCACATTAAAAATCAGCCCATTGCGTAAATCTAAGGGACTGCTATCGTTGTCGCGGCTGTAGCTGGCGGTTTGGCGGACATTCCAGCGCCACAGTTCTCGGCCAGTGCGAAAAGAGATGGCCCGCAAGCTGGGCACGACTCGCGCTGTAAAGGGTACGTTCAGCCCTTGGCGACTGCCTTGGAGCACAACAATTTGATCCAGGGGTGGGGCGCTGCGATCGAGATAGACCGTGGCGGTTCCCTTCAAAACATCGTCAAATTTGTAGCGCCAGACTTCTTGCCAAGTTTGCAGGTCAATTTTGCGTAAGTGGTGATCAAACGACCCGACTAATAGATACAGGCGATCGCGATCGCGCAGCAGGGTGCATTGACCTGTCCAGCCGCCGCCGCTCCACACGGCTAGCTGTCGCCCAATGCGAGTTGATCCGGATCCCAACAGAAATTTGCGCTTGATGGTCAAGCCTTGAGGTACGCCGCGACCATAAAACCGCCGACTCTGATGGCCCAGAAAGCTGGGAATCAGCAGTTCCACTTCTGGATTGGGGGCGCTGCTGGCCGCTACTGGCTGCGTGACAGGTTGATCGCCGCTAGCTAGAGGTGGCTGGCTTGGGCGGGGCGATCGAGTAGCTGCCTGCGATCGCTGGAACTGACCTAGGCGATCGCCAATGGCTGCGCCCACTGATCCCAACAGGCCAAACTGCGCGAGCAATTTAGTTAATCGTCGGCGCGAAAGGGTCACAAGTATCCTGCCAAAACAGTAATACCCATTCTCTCACTGAATAAAGTCACTTGATTTCCCCAGTCGCTGACCTAAGAGGATGTCTGAAAAGCCGAAGTTGATACTCCATATGCCTCAGCAATCAACGGAGACAAGGGGCTTAGGGCCTATCGTCAATGAGCCTGAAACCCTGATTGCGCCGTGACTAGATCGTGGGGCAGCAAGGGGCTTAAGCCCCCTGTTACGACGACTGAGGCGTAGAAAATCGACGATTTCAGACTCGTGACGGGAAATGATGACACCCCCTAAGCCCCTTGCTCCTTGCCCCTACGATGATCGGTGCTTGGTTGGGGCCGAAAGCTACTTTTCAGACATCCTCTAAGACAATCGGGAGAGGCTATTGCCAGGTAGCTTTCAATAGTCCCGGTTGACCCAGATGACCCGACAGCACCGGCCCGCGACCATTTACTGCTAAATGTCTCAGGATCCAATAGACCGTTTCCACTTGGTCGATCGCCCCGATTTGGCTGGCTAGCTCAGCGATCGATAGGGGTTCGCCCGCATCTTGCAAAGCAGAAACCACCCGTTTTTGTAGGGTCAGGATCTCGGCCGCAGCCTTTTTGCCCGCTTCTACACCGGGTTGGTGGTAGGCGTTGACATTGACCAGAGAAGCATAGAAACTCACAGCCCGTTCGTAGAGAGCAATCAAGGCTCCCACGGTTTGCTCATTAACACGGGCTGCTGTGATCACGATGACATCTCGTTGGTTGTCGTAGAGGGCTTTGCGCGTGCCCTGCAATAAGCCGTTGAGGTAATCACCGCTGGTGATCGATCCGTCTTCTACGGCGATCGGGTCGGCACTGCCATCTTCTAGCACTTCAATCAGTGTGGCAAAAAAGTTGGGGATGCCCTCGCGCAACTGCTGGACGTAGGCGTGCTGATCGGTGCTGCCCTTGTTGCCATAGACGGCAATGCCTTGATAGACCAAGTTGCCGTCGAGATCCCGTTCCTTGCCTAAAGATTCCATCACCAATTGCTGGAGATAGCGCGAAAACAGCAGCAGACGGTCTTTGTAGGGCAAAACCACCATGTCTTTTTCGCCTTTGCCGTTGCCCGCGAAGTACCAAGCCAGGGCTAGCAGGGCGGCGGGGTTGGTTTTCAGGTCGGGGATGCGGGTGGCGCTATCCATTTGGCGCGCGCCGTCGAGCATGGCCCGGATATTGATTCCCTGGAGGGCGGCGGCTAACAGGCCGACGGCGGAGAGTTCGGAGGTGCGCCCGCCCACCCAGTCGAACATGGGGAAGCGATCGAGCCAGGATTCTTGAGTAGCCCGGCGATCGAGGGCGCTGTCTTCGCAGGTGATGGCCACAAAGTTGGGGGCATAGTTCAAGCCGGCTTTTTGGAAGGCCGCTTGAATTTCCAACATCCCATTGCGGGTTTCGGGCGTGCCACCGGACTTGGAAATCACCAGCACCAAGGTAGTGGCTAGCCGATCGCGCAGGGCCGAGCCGCCACTGGCTTTGGCCAAAATCCGCTCGATCCCGTCCGGGTCGGTGTTGTCCACAAAATGGATGGCGAGCGGGGGCTGGTTGGGCGCAAGGGCTTCGGCCACGAACTGCGGCCCCAACGCAGAACCCCCAATCCCGATCGACAAAATATCGGTGAACTTGTGGCCGCCTGCCGAGGCGATCGCCCCGCTGTGGACTTTGCTGACAAAAGCATCTAGGCGATCGAGCGTATCGGTAATTTCATCGCGAATTGTTGGGGAGGGAGCCAACTCGGGCGCGCGCAGCCAGTAGTGCCCCACCATGCGATTTTCGTCAGGATTGGCGATCGCCCCTGCTTCCAGCGCCTGCATATCCGCAAAAGCCTTGGCAAATTTGGGCTGCATTTGGCCCACAAATCCATCATCAAACCGCATCCGGCTCACGTCCAGATACAGCTCCAAGCCCTCGTGATAGTAAAGCCAGTCTTGGTAACGCTGCCACAATGACGCAGTGCCGGTCATAAACGCTCCTTATAATAGTCTTGAGTCAGGTCTTGAGTCAGGGTCGGGCTAATCGGGACTGAATCTAACTGAATCTAATGAGTTAAGCCGGGTGAATTAAGTTGGGTGAGTTAAGTTGGGCGCAGGAGCGATCGCCAACGCCCGGTCACGTACAGGAACTTGCTGCTGCGAATCGAGTTTAGCCCAGGCCGTTGCCCCCAACGCAGTAACGATTGCATCAGACAGGCCATCCATGATGGGACGGGACTGGCTTGGGGGCGATCGCCCGACTTGGACTGGATCAATCCCGATTGCTCAATCCCGATTGCTCAATCCCGATTGGCCGCGATCGCCTGATTAGAATAGGGGCGCTGGCTGAATGCAGCCGCTTTCATTGCTCTCTCTGCTGCCTGCGCCATGAGTTCTTCGCGCTGTCCGGTCTGCTCCACTGAGTTATCAGAGAGCGAAACGATTTGCCCAACCTGTAGCTGGGATTCGAGTCCGCTGCCGGACTCGTTGGGGGCCGGTGGCAGCGATCGGGCCATGATTGCCTTGCTGCGTGCTCGCGATCAAGTGCGCCTGACTTGGGCACGTGAGTTTTGGCAGCGGCTGAACCTAGATGCGCGGCTGACCCAAATTGAAGCCTATCTCAAGCGGGCGCGCCAAGAGCGATCGCACCTCTATGCAGAACTGACCCAACTGCGCACTGACCAACAGGCCATCCAACCCGGTGAGCTATCTGCGGCGATCGCTGCTCTCCAAGCCTTGCAAGCGCAACTCCAAAACCAACTCCAAAACCAACTCCCAGCAGCCAGCGGCCCTGGGCAATCCGCAACAACCCTCCCATCCGACAGCAACACCATCCACACAGCACCCGCCCTGTCTCCGGCTGACGGGTTTGGCGCGTCTGTTGACACAAACAACCCTTTCCATTTGCCAGCGCATCGCACCGCCCCTAAGGAGCAACCAAGCGCGATCGGGACAGCCACTAACGCGCTACCCAACGAAGAAGAAGTGACGGTGCTGCAATTCACTGCACCCATACCGCCTGCACCCACGATCGATCCCTATGCCAAGTTGGCCGGCTTGCTGGCCGATCGCAAGTGGCTGGAAGCCGATCGCGAAACCACCCAAATCATGCTGAGTGTGTCGGGTCGCGAAAGCTCCAGTTGGTTGCGGGTTGAAGATATTGAGCAGTTTCCCACCCGTGATTTGGCGGAAATCGATCGACTCTGGGTTGCCAACAGCGATGGTCACTTTGGGTTTCGCACCCAAAACAGAATTTGGCAGGAAGTGATTCACCAAACCGCTAGCCCCGTCGAAGCTTGGTGTCGCTTTGGCGATCGGCTGGGTTGGAACAACCAAAAAACGCGCAACTACAGCCTCAGCGCCCCACCCGGTCACTTGCCCTACTGCTCGGCCGTGGGCGTGTGGTGGTGTTCGGGCCTGTTTCCCCAGATCATCAACCAGTCCTTAAGCGCGCCCTAGTCATCCAATCCAATTCAATTTGACCGGCTGCTCTACAATGGGGCGGTGATTTTGGGTTGGCGATCCGATGATTGGCTACTTGACCTCGTTGATCGTGTTCTCGGGCATTTTTGCGCTCTTTGGCTTGGGTCTGAATGTGCAGTGGGGCCTGACGGGGCTGATTAACTTCGGCCATGTGGCCTTCATGACCATCGGCGCATACACCACCATTCTGTTGAGCTTGCAGGGATGGCCGATCGCCCTGGCCGTGGCAGCGGGAGCGGCGCTGGCAGCCTTGTTGGGACTGTTGGTGGGCATTTCGACCCTGCGCCTGCGGGAAGATTACCTGGCGATCGTCACGATCGGGGTGTCGGAAGTGGTGCGGCTGGTGGCCCTCAATGAAGAATGGCTGACCCGAGGCGCGCGCGGGGTCTATGGCTACCCGCTGCCTCTCAGTGATTTGCCCGATTCCCCGATCGTCAAAATCAGCGCGATCGCCCTGTGGACAGTGGTGTTTGGTGCGGCCGGCTGGCAGCTCACCCGCTGGTTTCGGCGATCGTTGCGGGATCGGCGGGCGATCGCCGCTGCATCGAAAGCCAACATTACAACAGCCAACATCACAACGGGCATCACCCAACAGCCCCCCTCACTGAGCCGACTGATCTTGGGTGGTCTGTCCGGTCTTTTTGGCTCATTGATCTATGGTTGCGGGGCGATCGCCCTCTGGGATTTCAACTACAAAACCGCCCTGATGTTGCTGGTAGTGGTGACACTGGGGTTAGTTTATTGGCAACTAGAGCGGCTGGCGCGATCGCCCTGGGGCCGCGTCCTAAAAGCGATTCGGGAAGACGAAGAAATCGCCCGTGCCCTCGGCAAAAACGCCTTTTGGTACAAGCTGCAATCCCTAATGCTCGGCGGTTCGATCGCCGGGGTTGCCGGTTCCTTCTATGCCTGGAACCTCACCTTCATCAACCCCGATGGTTTTATTCCGCTGATGACCTTCCAAGTCTGGACGATCGTCGTCCTGGGCGGCGCAGGCAACAATGCCGGAACACTCCTGGGTTCCGTGCTGTTTTGGGGCTACACCACCCTCACCCGATTTGTGCTGCCGATGGTGTTGCCGCTAGATGAAGCCCGGTTGGGAGCCTTTCGGTTGATGGCGATCGGGCTAATTTTAATTGTGCTGATGATGTGGCGACCCCAAGGCATTTTGGGCAACAAAGAAGAATTAACTCTCGGTCGTTAATCCACCCCCATTCACTCCCAACTCTGTCGCAGCAAGGAGCCTCAGCCCCTTATCTTGTCCTTGTTTTTTCCTTGCTTTTATTGACGGTTTGATCACACCTAATTCATACATGACTTAATCACCAAATGCCTTAATCACCGCCGGTTGATTTTGGGACTGGATAAATTTCACCAACTGGGCGATCGCTCCGGCGAGAAAAAACTCGAAGGGTTTCAAACAGCAGGAGTGCCATCCTTCAGTCATGCTCCAAGCGTGAATACCTTGTAATATCAATGATTTTCGATCAAAAATCATTACCTCGCGGGCACTGGCCTGATTCAGTGGCCTAATTCCTTGAAAATTTCTCTAAAATGTCGGGACTGAGTTCGCATCCATCAAACGGATCAAGGTGAGATCCATGTCAATCTGTAACGATCTTGAGGTTTTGCGAAAGGTTCTTTGGAAATTAGTTAACAGAAATGAAAATTTTCTTCAAATAACTACTAGAGACAGAGTCTGGAATCTGATAGAGAATCGGAAAAACAAAAAAACCTGTGAGAATTTCTGGAAATTAATAACTTCCGCGTTATAGCTAGAGACATAGCCTTCTGCTGACGGGGACAAGCACCGTGGTCAATACTGGTCTCAATCCGTCATGGGGAATCCATGCTGAAAAGATTCAAATTACAGGAGCTGTTCAGGGCGTAGGCTTTCGTCCCACCATTTATCGGTTGGCGATCGAGTGTAACCTAACCGGATCGGTGGCGAACCATGCTGAAGGCATCGTCATTCGTGTTGCTGGGCAATCGTTACAAATCGATAGCTTTATCCAGAGATTACAACAGGAAAAACCGGCCGCTGTTCGTATTGATCACGTCCATCGACAGCCTATCTCACTGTCAGAAATTGGACTAGAAACGATCGCCGTCGCCACTCAAACCATCCGCAAAACTGAAATTCGAGAAATGGCGGATGGTGATGATGACTGGGGATCACCGGTTTTCGCGGGGCTGCTCGATCGCCTGCCCAGCTCAGGACAAGGGAGTGAGCCTGCCGACTTGGTCGATTTCCCTTTGGCGGATCACCCTGGCGATCGGGTCAACGTCGTCAATATGGTCGATCTCGCTGAGCCAATGGGCACTGATCTGGCGGCGGGCCCCGTGCTCCCCATTTCCCCGTCAGCCGCGATCGAGGGCGATCGCCAGCACAGTCAAGGTCTGCCTGTGCCGACTGATCCGGTCATGGGTGACCCATTAGAAGACCCATTAGAAGATCCATTAGGCATTGTGAGTCCCGATCGCCCATCATCGGACTACAGCCATTCCACAGCCCTGCGGATGCAATCAGCCCGTGCTCAACGCCACGAAAAAGCCCTAGCCAATGCCACGGATCAAGTCAGGCAAAGCGTGCAGCAAAACGGTACGCAACCAATCGGTACACAACAAAACGGTCAAGGTTTTGGACTCGGTCTGGGGCAGCCCGCTGCTGTGTTGCACACGGAGATTCAGGCATCGGAATCTCCCCTGCCAGCCAACCTAACTCCAGAGTCTTCCGCGATGGCTGAGGCTCCACTGATCAATACCCGCTTGCGGGGCCAACGCTGTCCCCTACATTTGCGACCCGAGTGGCGATCGGCCTATCGCGATTTGATGTTCGACGGCAGTGCTTCGGAAACGGAGCGGGCAAGCTCACTGATGAACTTGCCTAGCGATCGCTGGTCGTTGCCAGCTCAAGGATCGACTTTGTTGGGCTGGTTGCCTGACCCGATCGAGTTACCCCCGGTTGCTGCATCGCCCACTGCCCCACTTCGCGATCCGCAGAATCAGGATCAACCGGCCCTATCCGCCCCATCTATTATTCCCGCTATTCCCGCCACGAACTCAGGGCAGCAGTTGGATCTAGCGCCCCCCGGGAGTATCCTGCCAGCGGATCAATCTGCTCAATCTGCACCTGAGCCAGATTTCCGGGGCCCAGGCAGTCTGCATGAACCTTTGGAGGGGATGTCTCAATCAGCCAACCCGGACGTGATGCCGCCGCTAGATTGCTCGGATTTGCCCGAAACGTCCGCCCCGCCAACCGTGATGGGCGATCCATCCCTGTTGCCTCCCACCACTGATCAGTGCCTTGCGGATGCCCTGGCCAATGAACTAGCTAGCTTGTTAGATCCATTGCTAGATCCACTACTGGATATTGATGATGATGTGGCGGAGCAGACGTTTCTCCAACCCCAGGAGGGAGCTGCACTATCGGAGGGATTGTGTTTGCCACAGTTGCCTGCTCCTCCCTTGAGTTCGGGGCCCCAAATTTCTCCATCTGTGCGAGGTAGGCGATCGCACCCGATCGATCTTTCCAGTGGGACAATTCTGCGACCGTCATTTGTGCCCATGAAGCGTGATGGTCGCCGCATTCCGCGATCGCCCGCTGATACAGTTGCTGCGGATCTGGCCACCTGCCCCGCCTGCTTGCGTGATCTACATGATCTGCGGAGTCGGTTCTATCATGATCCCTTCGTGAGTTGTAGCCAATGCGGCCCGCGCCTGAGCGTAACTCGCTCCCTACCCTACGAACGCGCGCGCACCAGCTTGGCAGGCTTTCAGCACTGCACGGACTGTGCGGCGGACTATACCAACCCCGAGAGCCGTCGCTTCCAATCCCAAACCGCTAGTTGTCCCACCTGCGGGCCGTTCGTTTGGTTTGAGTGGGTGGGCCAGCCTAATCCAGCTGCCAAAGGCGATCGCGCTATCGAAAAAGTGGCCCAAGCCCTCCTGCGGGGAGCCATCATCGCCGTCAAAGGCTTAGGGGGATTGCATTTAGTCTGTGATGCCACCCAAGAGTCGGTGGTGCAGCGGCTGCGATCGCGCAAGCAGTCGCCCGATCGCCCATTTCCGATCCTAGTTCGCCACCTGGCCATGGCCCAACGCTATTGCCACCTGGACGACCATGAACGGGCGCTGCTGACAGGTTCTGCCGCCCCCATTGTCCTGTTGTCGCGGTTGCCCGATGCAGCGATCGCCCCGTCTGTTGCTCCGGGCCTGTCCGAATTGGGGGTCATGTTGCCGGACTCGCCACTGCACCATCTATTGATCACAGCAATTAACCGACCGTTAGTGTTTACCAGCGGTAACCAGTCGGGCGATCCCCCTTGCGTGGATAACCAAGAGGCCCGATCGCGCCTTAGTACCATTGCTGATGGGTTGCTGTTGCACAATCAGTCAATCGTCCATCGTGTCGATGACTCGATCGTGCGGGTTTTGCCACACTCGATTCAAATGATTCGCCGATCACGCGGCTATGCACCGGCTGCGATTCGCCTGTCGTCTGGGTTTGAGCGATCGATACCTGTGTTGGCGATGGGGAGCGATCGCAGCAATGCCCTCTGCCTCACACAGCAAGGCGAAGCGATCCTATCTCCCCACTTGGGCGATCTCAGTACACCCGCTAGCCTGCAAGCCTATCGCCTCGCCCTCAGTCAATTGCGTCATCTGTTCAACCATCGACCCGGTGCGATCGCGGTTGACCTACACCCCGAAGGGCGATCGGGAGCCGTCGGCATCGAGCTAGCCGCGACCCTAGAAATCCCGTTGCTCCAGATTCAGCGCCACCACGCCCAAATCGCCGCTTGCTTAGTCGATCGGGAGTGGGATGCTCATCAGTCCCCAGTCTTAGGCATTGTGCTCGATGACATGGGGTGGGGAGGCGACGACTCCATTTGGGGAGGCGAGCTGTTGTGGACAACCTACGAACAATGTCATCGCGTCGGTTCGTTGCAGCCAGTGCCTTTGCTCGGGGGCGAGCGGGCTCACCGCGAACCATGGCGCAATCTCTACGCCCAATTACAGACGGCTGGTTTGCTAGCGGCGGCCGATGCATTGGTCACACCCGATCGGGATTGGTTTGCCGATCGCCATCGCCCCACCCTCGACAGTATGCTGCAAACAGGTTTCAACAGCCCCCTTTCATCGTCTTGCGGTCGTTTAATTGATGCGGTGGCTGCCTTGTTGGGTCTTGCCACCCATCACCTGAGCTATCCCGAACAGGCCGCAGTTGCCTTAGAGGCCCTAGCGCGATCGGCCCCCTCAGAAGACACCGTTGCCTACCCCATGGACTTGCGATCAGACCTGTTGCTGCGCTTAGATCCCGCTCCCCTTTGGCAATCCCTCTTAACCGACCTGGCCCAGGGCGTGCCACCAGCCGTCATGGCCTTGCGGTTCCATCGCGGCCTGGCACACAGTTTCGCGCGGGCCGCCCGATCGCTCCAACAACAAGGCCTCATCTTCAGTGCCATTGCCCTCGGTGGGACTGCCATCCAAAACCAGTTGCTACTGCAATGTCTGGAAACTGCCTTAGAACCCTTGGGCTACCCACTCCTAGTGCCCCAGCAAGTCTCCATCAACGACGGCAGCCTTGCTCTGGGGCAAGCTGCGATCGCCATGGCTTGGATGAACCTCAGCACCGACGGGACGCACTTGCTACACACGCCGACTTGAAACCCTGACTTGGCTGAGATCTTAGAGGCTCAAATTTTGGATAGCGCTCTGGGCAGCATTGACGGACCAACTGGGTATAGGGATGGCTGAATCCGTTGGATTAGTGGCACAACCGCAGCTATCCCCAACCCCAACCATCATTGCTTGCTGATGTTGTTTGCTGAGTGGGCTGTGGTTTGCTTATGACTGCTGAATTTCCCCTTGATTCCAACGCCGCTGATAATTCCGTGAATGGGTTTTCCCTGGCGGGTGACGCAATCTTGCTACCTCCATCCCGATCGCCCCAACTTCAACACCCCTTAATCAGCGATCGACCCCTCAGTAACCGATCGACTCACCACCAAGTTCACCATCAACTGACCGAACTATTTCAACAGACCTTAGCCGACAGCTCATCCATGCCCTTACCGCATAGTGGCCGGCTTGAGCTGTCATCCTTCTTAGCCCGAGGCGATCGCATTGCCCTCACCACCAAAACCCTCACCATCCATCCCCTCTTTTTTCCCGGTGGCGATTTGGGATCCCTCGCCGTGAATAGCGCCGTCAACCAGTTAGCCGTAGCGGGCGCTATCCCCCTCTATCTGTCCTGCAATTTATTCATTGACGAAGATCTGGCGATCACCACCATTCAGCAACTCGTCCAGAGCATGAAACGCGCCGCCGACATGGCACGGGTTCGGATCGTCACAGGCGATGTGCAAGTCCTTGCCAAAAACAATGGCGATCGACAAGGCGATCGCGCTTGGGTCGCCATCTCAGGTATTGGCTCCGCGCGATCCGACCTTGCACCAAGCTCGCAATATCTTCAACCTGGCGACGCAGTATTACTGAGCGGCCCGATGGGTGATCACAGCATCGCCATGCTGCTAGCCCGGGGTGATCTCAACCTAGCCATTGATATTCGGAGCGACTCTCGTCCCCTGCACGACTTAACAGCCGCCCTTGGTGATACCTGTTCAACAATCAGAGCCATGAGCACCACCAACCGTGGCGGCGTAGCTGCCGCCTTAAATGAGTTGGCCCAAGCTAGCCGAGTTGCGATTCGAGTAGAAAATACCCAACTACCAATTCACCCCGCCATTATCGCCACCTGTGACCTACTTGGCTTAAACCCAATCCACCTCGATAACGAAGGAGTCATGATTGCCGTTGTGCCAGCCGAGCAAGCCGCAATTGCTTTGGCTGCTTTGCGATCGCTTCCCGAAGGCAGCGATGCTTGTCAGATCGGTTGCGTTTTAGCTTCCGAAACTCCGATCGTCACACTGCGCAATTCCTCGGGTATCGAACAGCTCATAGATCCTTCGTCCCACTAAGCCCTATGAGCTAGCCGCCAGCTTCGTGAAACAGTGAACTAGCCCTAGTCGTATCACACATCCTCTCAACCGCTAACCCTCAGTAACAGAACTCCTTTGCCCTGCGATTGACCAATCCGGTAACGCAGTTCTGGGGCAAGGAACAAGCTCCACAGCAAACACCTCAGCGAAAGTCCTTAGCACCACCGCTTGCGCCTCCGCCCTGGTTAGCCCTGGCACAAAGTCAATCAGTCGCCCCACCGGGCGATCACGAATGCCGCAGGGCACGATGTCTTGAAAGCCAGCCAACTCACAATCCACATTTAACGCAAACCCATGCATGGAAATCCAACGGCTAACCTTAATTCCGATCGCAGCCACCTTATATCCCTCAATCCAAACCCCCGTTAGCCCATCAATCCGTTCTGCCGTAACACCCCACTGAGCGATCGCCTGAATCAGCACCTCCTCCAACTGGCGCAAGTACCAGTGCAAATCCGGCCGGTGTCGTCGCAAATTCAAAATCGGATACCCAACCACCTGACCCGGACAGTGATAAGTCACCTCCCCTCCACGCTCAACTCGTACCGTCTCGATCGGGTGATGTTCTGGGTCAAACCCCAAAAATTGACGATCAGCCCCCCTTCCCAACGTGTAGACCGGCGGATGCTCCAGCACAATCAATCCATCATTCAAGCCAGGGTCAGCAACTCGTTCAGCAACCCACCGTTTCTGAAGCGACCACCCCAACTCGTAATCGACTAACCCACAGTCCAACAGCCAACAAATACCTAGCAACCCCATCACCCCGCAACACTATGAATCCTGAACCTACCATTCAGAGTTGCGCTGTCCCCCACGCCTCTCAACGACCTATCCAAATCCGCTCCAAATTCGCAACGTGGGTCATAGGGAATCCGCCACCACAACCCTCAGCACGTCAACAGCCCGACAGGAGAAGCTGAAATGCTTGCGTGGAGGGGGTTATAGAGAGCCAAAATTTTTTTCTGTAGAGATAGTTGACAGGATGAGGTGAGGGGGTTATCTTAATAAAGCGCTGAGGGGGGCGAAGCGAAGCGAGCCTCACCGAAAGCGGAGAGAACCTAGACA
>RDXB01000096.1 GCA_004292515.1 Oscillatoriales cyanobacterium | reverse complement strand
GGGCGATCGCTGGAGGTGAATATGCCGCCCGGTTTGGTGACGGGTCAGCGCATCCGCCTGAAAAATCAGGGGATCAATGGCGGCGATCTGTTCTTGAAAATCACCGTCGCCCCCCACGACTTCTTCCGGCTGGAGGGGGTGGATTTGTATTGCGATGTGCCGGTCACACCCAGCGAGGCCGTGTTGGGCAGCGCGATCGAAGTGCCGACCCTGGATGGGATGGTGAAGATGAATCTACCGCGCGGCGTGCGTCACGGCCAGCGGTTGCGCCTGTCGAATAAGGGCTACCCGATCAACCGCGATCGCCGGGGCGATCAAATCGTGGAAATCCAAATCGCCACGCCCACCCAACTGAGCGCTGAGGAATTTGCCCTCTACGAACAGCTACGGGCGATCGAATCCTTCGATCCCCGCGCGAACTTGCCGGTGAATTAAGTCCCTTGATTGGCCCATTTTCCATCCGCCAACCGTCGTAACAAGGGGCTTAAGCCCCTTGCTGCCCCACGATCTCATTACGGCAGGATCAGGGTTTTGGGCGATTGGACGACGGACCCTAGTAATCTTCGTATTCTGGTTCGCGTTGGCGGACTTTCTCGGGAATTTCTAGCTTTGGTGCGCGATAGGCCGCGTCGTCCTCGTCCGTCCAAGCGTCCGACTCCACGTTTTCATCGTAGCGATCGTATGCATCCTCATATTCATACTCGCGCTCCCGTTCGCGGCGCGGTTGCGGTTCGTCCCAGTTGTCCGCTTCGTCATAATCTTGGCGGCGCGACTGGTTGTAGCGCGGAGCCGGTTCTTGCCAGTCGTCTTCGTCCCAAGCTTCGGTCTCGTAGCGGCGCTCCTGGCGAATTTCTTGGCGAATCTCTTGGCGAGTATCCTGGCGCAGTTCCGATCGCGCCTCAGTCCGCAAACCCGAGGCCAGTTGGTTGCCGGGAGCTGCCGTCGGGGTGAAGTATAGATCTTCTTCGTCGCGCTCCCAAGGCGGGCTGCTCAGACCCAGCCGCTCCAACACACCAACGCTGAGTTGGATTAACCGCGCCTCGGCCCCCTCAAACACAATCAGGCGATCGGGGCCGGTGCTGACCACTTCTTCGATCGGTAATTCATAGGTGCTGATCACCTGTTCGGGCACTTGGGGCAACCCGATCGAGGCAATAATAATCGAGACTAATTTGCCATCTTCCACATCGAACTTAAACCCGCGCACTTTGCCCAGCAATTCGCCGGTTTCGGTGATGGTTTCGCAGCCGATTAGGGTGTTGTAAGCATCCGGTTCGACAAAGTCTTCGATCGCCCGTTCATCTTCGACCAAAATCACATCACCGATTTGGCTGATGCTGTCGAGATGCATGAAGCGGGGCATGGCCGACACGGCGAGAATATTGTCTTTTACGCCAAAGCCGATGATCTCCTGGCGATCGATATCCACCCACACCTGGCTGATAATCCCCAGGCGATTACCGGTGTTGCGGGTAATGATTTGGGTTCCGAGCAGGTCAGAGCGCTGGCGAATCGATTCAGAGGTCATTGACTGCAAAGGGAATTGCAAAGGGGTGGATTGCAACGGGGCCGAAGTCGGGATGCTTGTCGATAGTAAAGCATAGCTTGACCGATCGAGGGCGGGTAGGCAGTGGTGGTAATTGCCGAAAGGGGCGATCGCCATTTCCCGCCCTGATTCGGCACGGGGTACAGCCGCGATCGTCATGGTGGGAATTGTTGCGTCCCATCCACCCTTGACTGAGGGCCCGTCGTCATTTCCTGGCATGACGCTGAACCATCTAATCGTTCATACCCCAACCGTCTCAGACAAGGGGCTTAAGCCCCTTGCTGCCCCACGATCTGCTCACGGTGGAATCAGGGTTTCGGGCGAAACGACGACAGGCCCTCAGCCACTCGCCCCCTCACGATCCGCTCACGGCAGATTCAGGTTTCAGGCGAAATCAGGTTTCAGGCGAAATAGCGACAACCCCTAGGCTGTTTGCAAGGCGTTGGTCAGCACTTCCTTGATCGCCCCGATCGCCCGCTCCTGCTGTTCGATCGCCAACTCGGGGAACATCGGCAAGGACAAGACCTGATGGCCCAAGCGCTCCGACACCGGCAGCGATCCGGCTCCATAGCCCAGCGATGCATAGACCGCTTGGCGATGCAACGGTAGCGGGTAATAGATGGCCGTGCCGATTCCCTGAGCTTGCAACTCGTTGCGTAGGCGATCGCGTAGCTCTGGCCCGTCGCCGGTTCCCACTTGCACCGTGTATTGATTCCAAACGCTCGTGCCACCCGCGATCGCCTGGGGCAACTTCAGACCTGGCAAACCCGCCAAACCGGCCTGATAGCGCTGGGCGATCGCCGTGCGTTGTTGGTTCCAGGTGTCGAGCGATCGCAACTTAATTTGCAAGATGGCGGCCTGGATCGCATCCAGGCGGCTATTCACCCCGATCGCCTCGTGGTAGTAGCGTTGGCGCTGGCCATGTTCGCGCAACATTCGCAGATCCGCCGCCAAGCCAGCATCATTGACCGTCATCGCCCCGCCATCACCGCAAGCGCCCAAATTCTTGGTGGGATAGAAGCTAAAGCAGCCCACATGGCCGATGCTACCGACGCGCCGATCGCCCCACTTGGCCCCGGTGGCCTGGGCGCAATCTTCAATCACCAACAGGTTGTGAGCCTGGGCGATCGTCATCAGTCGATCCATATCCACCGGCTGCCCAAACAGGTGCACCGGGATAATCGCTTTGGTGCGCGGCCCGATCGCCCGCTCCACCGCCGCCAAGTCCAAATTAAAGGTGTCGGCCTCCACGTCCACAAACACCGGCACCGCACCCACGGCGCTCACGGTTTCCGTGGTGGCAATGAACGTAAAGGGCGGCACAATCACCTCATCGCCCGGCCCCACACCCAAGGCCCGCAGGGCCAAGTACAGGGCATCAGTGCCCGAGTTACAGGCCACGCAAAGCTCAGTGCCCACATAACGAGCAAAATCAGCTTCAAAGTTGGCCACCGTTGCGCCGCCAATGTAGCCACCGGAAGCTAGCACAGCCAACACAGCTGCATTTACTTCATCTTGAATTTGCGGAAACTGCTCCGTCAGATTAAAAGCAGGAACGTTACTCACCAGGCACACCACACCATCACATTGGTTTTAGGGTAAGGCCGATCGGGGGAGGGGTTGGCGATTTTGGGTCGGCGATCGGGCAAATTCGCCGAGGCAGTACCCGAGTTCTAGGCGGCAATGGTTGCGATCGCTATTCTTTCGGTTGACTGAGAGGATAGTTGAGCAGTGTCTTTTGGCACAGATCAAGCACCAATCGTCGTAGGGGCAAGGGGCTTAAGCCCCTTGCCTGCCTCGATCGATGGAGCATAGAGAGTATCAACTTTGGCTGTTCAAATATCCTCAACAATTAAACACTTGAGGAGGTGACAGCTGAGGAGGTGACAGCGTTTAATTATTGATGAACTTTTCAAAGACCTCGCCAAAATCCTTACGAACATAGGATTCGTGGGTAACTTTCAACCAATTGAAAACATATTGGTTGATGGCTTTGAATTGTTCATCAGCCGTTGAAGCACTGGTCGATCGGCAAATGCTGGAAGCCGCCGTGCTCAAGCTGGTTTGGGCATAGGCATGATAGGCAGCATTTTCATGCTGGATCAAGGCGATTTTGACCAAGGCTTTGTAAAGATCCTTGAGTTCATTAATGAAGGTTTTAGCCACATCGATCGAGTAGTGACGATCGCCGACCGTAAACTTAATTTCCACATCCCGATCCAGTGAGCCAGCCGTTTCCAAGGTCACATGGCTAATGGGCGATCGATAATAGCTAAAACGACGCAAAGTCCGTTTTTTGCTGACAGCCGATGTACCATCCACATGGATCAGCGCCAAATTGGTAAAACAATATTCATCCATTTTTGACTTAATCAAAAAATAGATCTTCTCGTTTTCCTCATGCAGGATGTAATCATCCGCATCGACCTTGCCATAATCCTGGGGGCTAATCACCGCCCCAATATCACTCAAGCCCAAGGCATCGGACGCAAGATTTTTAAACACGATCAGTTCACCATCCAGTGTTAACAAATATCATCATGCCCGTATCATGGCCGTGAGGGCAGGTTTGAAACCTGCCCCTACCGGAATGGTCGCGCTGTAATGCCCGGTCAGCCCAGTATAACAAGCACCAATTGGGACGATCGCTAGCCCACCAACCGGACAAATTTCTTCTTGCCCACTTGCAACACTTTGCCCGCCAGTTCCGTTGCGGATTCAAACTTTTGATTCACATTCGCCAGTTTTTCGCCATCTAATTTCACGCCGCCCCCTTGAATTTGACGACGCGCATCGCTGCTGCTGCTGCACAGGCCCGTAGCGCTTAACAAGTAGAAAATCGGCGCGGGAAATTCCACAGCAGCGATCGAAAACTCCGGCACATTTTCGGCCCCGCCGCTGCCCGATACAAGGTTCACCGCATCTTTTTGGGCTTGCCAGGCCAGCGCCTCGCCGTGGATTTGGCGCGTGATTTCGAGGGCCAGTAATTTTTGGCGATCGCGCGGGTTTTCCGGCAATTGATCGAGCGCCAAATCCGTCATCAACTCGAAGTAGCTCGCGAGTTGTGAGTCCGCCACCTTTTCCAACTTGGAATACATAGTCAGCGGATCATCCCGCAGCGCCACATAGTTACCCAAGGATTTCGACATTTTTTGCACCCCATCGGTGCCAATCAAAATCGGTGTGAGCAAACCAAATTGCGGCTTTTGGCCAAAGTGTCGTTGCAGGTCACGCCCCACGGCCAGGTTAAATTTCTGATCCGTGCCGCCCAGTTCCACATCCGCCTGCACCGCCACCGAGTCGTAACCCTGCATCAGCGGGTACAAAAATTCATGTAAGAAAATTGGCGTTTCCTGGCCGTAGCGCTCCGCAAAGCCTTCCTTGGCCAGCATTTGCCCGACGGTCATCGTGCCAAGCAGCTCCAGGATTTTGCCCAGATCCATCCCCGCCAACCATTCGGAGTTGTAGCGCACCTCCAAGCGGCCCGGCGTTTCAAAGTCGAGGATCGATCGCACCTGGTCTAAATAGGTTTCGGCGTTGGCTTTCACCTGCTCTTCGGTTAGCTGTTTGCGGACTTCTGACTTGCCCGTGGGATCGCCGATCCGCGCCGTGAAGTCGCCGATGATCAGCACGGCCATGTGGCCCGCATCCTGAAACGCCCGCAGTTTTCGCACGGGGATGCTGTGGCCTAGGTGGATGTCGCTGCCGGTGGGGTCGATTCCCAGCTTGACGCGCAGGGGGCGATCAATCGTTGCCAGCAACCGTTCCAGGTTTTGGCTGGGGTCGTTGGAGTCGGGTTGATTCGGGAAAATATCGGCGGTTCCGCGATGGAGCCAGTCGAAGGTGGACGCTGCCATAGCCGGGGCAATCAGATCAGATCAAGAGAACCAAAGGGGCGGGTCGCTTGCGGGAGTTCCCGAAAGCCTTCCTATTGTTGCGTGCCGGGTCGAGCTTGCCAAGCGGGGAGGTGGCCCAGCCAGTGGCGATCGCCAGCATCAGCGTTCCAAAATAACTCGCCACAGGATTGCTCATCCAAATTTGGCGAGCGATCGCCCCGATCGCCATCTCCTCACACCCAATTTGTTTGAAATTGGAGTGGGGGAATTTCAGGGAATTTCAGGGAATTTCAGGGATGGATGAGACCAAACTGACGGGCAGTCTCAACCCATTTGATTAAGGGCTTCTGGTCAAGAATTGTTCTGGCCAGCGCGATCAGTTCAGTCAAATTTGGGTATGTTTTCAATAACTGGAGAAATCACTCGATTGATCGCTGTTTTTCGACGATTCAGAGAGAACAACGCGCAGAAGGGCTGATTTTCATGATTACTACTTTCATATTTATGTCAAATTTGTATCAAAATTGTAAACAACTCTATTGACAATATTTTCATTCAACATCACCAATAGAATTATTAGGTAATATTGTTGACAGTGTAGTGAGCAACAGGCATTTTTCTTGGTTTTCTGGGCATGATGATTTGGACTAGGCTCGATCAGTACTAAAATTAGCCACCTTAAATGGTTTAATCAAGCGATTTCAGGTCAAAGTTTATGAATGATCCAACTGTAAGTCATTTCAAAGATTCATTGATTTTTTGTCGTAGAATCGAGATATCATCTAATTATCGAGACTGCGCCAAGAATGTCGAGTTAGCTGACACCTGACCAGAATTTTTACTATGCTTTGAGATTGTTTTTGGGTGTGGTCAAGCTCGATCAGTTAACCCAATCACCGAAATGGGATTGAGATCGAGTCTTTGCCTCAGAGGATGTCTGAAAAGTATCTTGTTGCACGGGTCAGGCACCAATAGTCGTGAAGACAGAAGACAAGGGACTTAAGCCCATTATTTCCGTCGATCGCTAGGGCATACCGAGTATCTATTTTGGCTTCTCAGACATTTTCTGAGAGGATATCTGAACAGTTGATTCAAATACCAGCCAAGCACCCATCATCCTAGAAAGGGTTGCATCCCCTAGGTTCTATCAATGACTAGGGTAGGGTAAGGATTGGACTAATACCAGCTTTTCAGACATCTTCTCAGGTCATGATCCCAGGTCTCAATTTCACAAGCAGCACCCCACGTTCCCTTCGAGTGTTGCCTGACTAGACCTATGGCAGTCTTCTCAAGAATCAAACGATATGTTGTGGCTGGCGGGTTGCCGAGCCTAGGCGTGGCGATCGCCTATGGTGGCATCGGCTTGCTATCGGGATATTTAGCACTGCCCCCAGGCTATGCATCGCCGGTTTGGCCGGCTGCCGGTTTGGCATTGCTGGGTGTGTTGTGTTGGGGCAGAAAAGCCTATCCCGGGATTTGGTTCGGGTCCTGTTGTTTAAACATGGCGATCGGCCTAAAGGCAAGCGGCGAATTGACCCCGGTGAATGTACTTGTAGCGGTCACGATCGCGCTGGGGGCAGTCACCCAAGCAGCCTTTGGTAATTGGCTACTTGCCAAACTGTTTAAGCGCCCCATTTGGCTTGCAGAAGTTCCCGGCATTCTGGCTTTTCTGATTTTGGCGGGGCCCGCCAGTTGTTTGGTGGGAGCAACGATCGGTAACAGTGCCCTGTTAATCAGCGGTTCCCTGAGTCCTGCGGGTTTCATTGAGTCTTGGTGGAATTGGTGGATTGGGGATTCCCTGGGAGTGGTTGCCATCTTACCGATCGGCACCATTTACTTGCTCAAGCAACGGCGCATTCCCCTCATCCTCCAAAAAGAAACTGCCCAAGAGCGACATTTCTTGTCTTACATTTTGCCAGTTTTGTTGGCATTAGTTTCCACGATTCTGATTTTCGAAGAGTCCCAAAATCGCGAGCAACAGCGCATCGAAGCAGTGTTTCAAAGCGATGTTCATATTATTACGCAGCGTCTTCAGGACAATCTTGACCATGCTACCCATGTGCTTTTTGGTCTCAAGAGCCTCTTTGACTCGGGTAGCTTTCCAGCAGGTGCGATCGGTGTTAATCGTGAACAATTTCAGAAATTTGCTCAACCCTATCTAGAAAGTGTCCAAGGCATTCAGTCCGTGAGTTGGACTCCCTTAGTGACCCGATCGACTCGCCAGCAATATGAGCAATTAGCCCGTCAGGAGGGCTTTCCCAACTTTCAATTTCAAAAGCAAAACGCACAAAAGTTACTTGTACCTGATGATGATCGTGATCTCTATTATCCTGTTTTTTACATCGAGCCTTTAGCCAAAAATTTCAAAGCGCTCGGCTTTAACTTGGGGTCAGAATCCCGTCGTCTCAAAACCTTAATTGAGGCTCAAAATTCGGGTCGGATGACCGCCACACCACCCATTGAGCTTGCCCAGGGAACAGCAGCACAAAAGGGCGTTATTCTATATTTACCCCTCTACGCCACGCCCAAACCGAGCACCCTGGCAGAGCGCCAGCAAAGCCTGCAAGGTTATGTGGCTACTGTGTTTCGAGTGGGAGATTTGTTCAAAGAATCCTTCAGTAACTTGATTCCTGAGGGCATGACGTTTGTCCTAGAAGATAGCCAAACTCAAGAACAACTTGATCAATCAATCACGACAGCCAATCCAGGGCAAGTGATGACCCAAGCGGAAACAACCATTGACTTTGGCGATCGAGTCTGGATCGTTCGGTTTTCGGGAGGCGATCGCTATTTTCAACCCCTCCGCACCCAGGAATCTGCCTTTGTGTTGTGGGCTGGTTTTTTGATTACGGGTCTGATTGGTGGGTTCTCCATTTCCCAAGCCCGCAACTCAGTTGTGGTGAATTTGTTAGTGCAACAGCGAACCTATGAGTTATTTCAAAGTCGAAAGCTCGCTCTTGAGTCTGCTCAATTGGCAGAGAAGGCCAACCAAGCCAAAAGTAATTTCTTGACGATTATGAGTCATGAATTACGCACGCCCCTCAATGCTGTTCTGGGCTTTACGGAATGTCTACGTGAAGGAATTTTGGGGCCGGTTAATCTTGAGCAAATCAAAGCCCTCAAAAGCATTGAAGCAAGTGGCGATCATTTGCTGGAGTTGATCACGGATATCTTAGACTTTGTGAAGCTTGAGGAAGGTAAGGTCGATCTCGATTTTCAGCCTGTTTCTGCGAATGTCCTTTGCCAATCGAGTGCTGGGTTTGTGCGACACCAAGCCCTTAATAAGTACATTGATTTAGAAGTTTATGTCCCGCCCACGTTGCCTGCGGTTGTGGTGGATAAACGCCGTATGCGACAAGTGTTGATTAATTTACTGATCAATGCGGTGAAATTTACCCCAGAATCGGGTCATGTGGTGCTGGCGGTTGAGCAGCTCGATCGCCCCGATCCCTGGTTGCGGTTTTCAGTGACTGATACGGGGATTGGCATTGCGGAAGCGGATTTTGATCGGATTTTTCAGCCCTTTAGCCAAGTCGAGAGTTCCCTCAACCGCCGCTATGAAGGCACGGGGCTAGGCCTGGCATTGGTGAAGCGAATTGTGGAGTTACATGGCGGGCGAGTGAGTCTCACCAGTAGCATCAACGAAGGAAGTTGCTTCACTGTTGATTTGCCTTGCTTCCATGAATCGGGCTTAACGTCAGCGACCTTTGCTGTCAATTCGCCCTCCCTCGACCCGGCCGCCATAGCCCGTATGGATCGGCTGAATTAGCTGAGTACAGTACAGCCCGTAGTCTGTAGGGTGGGCAATGCCCACCGACTAACCGCTTCATAGCATCGGTGATCGGATGTACCAATCGTTTGAGGTAAAGCCTGTAGAGATAAAGCCTGTAACTGAGTTAACTGACCGACTAACTGACCGACTCAATTCCTATGGGGCGGCTCAAAACCAATCGGCATCGGCATCAGACTCCTGGCTGGGGGGAGCGTCCAACGCAGTGCGATCGCCCCAGTCTGACCAATCCCAATCGCCAGCCGGGCGATCGCGAGTGAGTTGCCCCTCTTCCAGCATCCAAACCCGGGTGAGCCAGCGGGTGAGGGGTGGGGGCACGGCTCCTGTCACCACAACGGTTGGTTTGGCCTGACCGGTGCGCCAGCCCGCATCCAAAATCCGTTGCAACCGATCGCCTTGACCCTGGGTGAGCTGCGGCCACAGGTCTTCTAGGAGCAAGACAGTCGGTTCCCAGAGGCTGGCTCGCACCAGGGCCACCCAGAGTCGATCAGCTGGCGAGAGCTGAAAATCGCGCTTTGTCAGCCACGATCGATCCAACCCAAAGCGATCGAGCGCCGCCAGTACCAGGGACTCAAGGGTGATGGGCGATTGGCCCGCCCACCGCAAGGGAGCGGCTAGGGCCTCCGCCACCGTTGGGGCCAGCAAGGGTGCATCACCCCGCACGAGCGCCACCTGTTGTCGCAGGATCTTTGGGTCGATCGCCTGCACCGACTGCCCCAGGGCCATCACCTGGCCCTGGGCGGGGTCAGCTAAACGCACCCACCAGCGCAACAGATCCCGGCTACCGGGCCCCAAAATGGCGACTCGCTCCCCAGAGGCGATCGCCCCGCTCAGGGGGCCCAACGGCCGTCGCCCTTGGCCCCTGGCTGCCACCAGGGCCAGGGCCGGGGCTGAGTCGGAGCTGGTTGGGGATTGATTGGGGGAACTCATGGCGAAGGGAGCACAAGGAACGACGAGAAAAAGCCCGGTTCGATCGGGTGCGTTCTCTGTCAAAATGATGGTCAAGAAATATTACAGAACATTATCAATATTAGAGAGGGTCGGTGATGGCGTTCTTCCGGCAGTATGTGGCTCCTTTTCTGGTGGTGCTGATTTTCGCGATCGCCCTGATCGCTGTCAGTGCTCGTATTTTCCTGCCGAATGATTTAGCGGCTCCGGCCCCGATCAGCGCCCTGGAATCGCCTGTGCCGATCGCCCAGTCCCCTGACGTGAGCGCGGTCAGCGATCGCCCCTCGGTGGGGTTGCCGCCGTCCCTGTCGGTGCTGGTGCAAGGGGTCACGCCCGACGGTGATCTATCCGCCAGTTTGTAAGCCATGAACCCCGCATGAGCCAGGTCGATCGCCCCCTGCCGGCCGGTTGGTTGCGGCGGGGTTCCCGGGCCGATCGCCCCCTGTTGGTGGCCCAATTGCAGGCCACCTACCAAGAACTGTCGCCCCACCCGATCGCCCCCGAGGCGATCGCCGCCACCCTCGATCGGCTGCTGAGTGATGAAACGCCCCTCTGGTGGGTGCAGCCGCCCCAGGCCCCGGAGCCGATCGCCGGCCTGTGGCTGGGCTGGGCGATCGATCCGCAAACGGGCGCGCGACGGGCCCAACTGTTGTGGATTTGGGTCTGTCCCGAGGCGCGTCGCCAGGGCATTGCCACGACCCTGTTGCGGCAAGCCGAAGCCTTTGCCCGCCAAGCAGGTTGCGATCGCCTGGGCTTGCAAGTGGATGCCCACAACCCCGGCGCGATCGCCTTTTATGAGTCGCTGGGTTACGCCACCCAGTCGATCGAACTGGTCAAATCTCTCACAGCCCCATGAACCTGACGGAGCGTTGGCAGGGCCAACCGATCGCGATCGCCACCATGCACCATAAGGAACAGGTGCTGGGCCCCGCCGTGGAACGGGCTTGGGGATTGCGGCCGATTGTCCCGCCGGATTTTGATACCGATCGCTTTGGCACTTTCACCCGCGATCGCGATCGACCCGGCGACCAACGGGCCACGGCCCGCACCAAGGCACTGGCTGCCCTCGAAGCCACGGGAGCGGCGATCGCCCTAGCCAGCGAAGGCTCCTTTGGCCCCCATCCGGCCCTGCCCTTGGCGGCGGTGAACTATGAGTTGGTGTTGCTGCTCGACCGCACGTCGGGCCTGGAACTGGTGGGGGAAGCCCTCTCATGGGAGACCAACTATCGCCAAGCAACCCTGCGAGACTGGGATGCGGTCGATCGGTTTGCCCAGCAGGTGGGCTTTCCCGACCACGGTTTGGTGGTGAGCTTGGGCAATCCCGCCGAGGGCCAAGCCGTAGTCAAAGGAGTCCGAGATCCAATGCTGCTACAGGACTTGGCGATGGATTATCTAGCCCGATCGCCCGATGGCACGCTCTGGCTCGAAACCGATATGCGCGCCATGCACAATCCCAAACGGATGCAAGTGATTGCCCAAGCAATGGATAACTTGCTGGAAAAAGCCCAATCGGCCTGTCCGAGCTGCGATTGGCCGGGGTTTTGGATCACGCAGCGGCTGCCGGGGCTGCCCTGTGAGGCTTGTGGCTGGCCCACGGCATTGGTGCGGGTACATCGCTGGACTTGTGACCATTGCGGCCACCAACGGAGCGAGGATTTTCCCCAGGGCCAAACCGCTGACCCAGCCCATTGCCCCGCTTGCAATCCTTAGAGGCTGTCTAAAAAATATCTTTTGGCACGGGCAAGCACTAATAGTCGTGGGGGCAAGGGGCTTAGGGGCTGTCAGGGGCTTAAGCCCCTTGTTACGACGACTGGGGCACGGAACATCACTGTTTCATCTGCCATCAATGGCATCTGATGACACGCCCTAAGCTCCTTGTCTATGTCGATCATTGGGGCGTACTTCGATCGCCATACCAGCGATCGCACCCGATCGCCTGCCAAGCCCGCCGCCATCGCAAGGCCACCATCAACACCAACAGGCCACTAAACAGCAGCGATCGCCCCCAATGGGCCCCGGTCAGATTGCCCAGAAAATCTGAGCTGACCAAATTCACATGAATCCCGACCAAAATCAGCGCCGGAACCGCAGCCAAGTGCAACCGCCGCCACCGATCGCCCAGCCATTTCACCGCCCGATCGCAACTGGTCAAGGCTAAGGGGGTGAGCAAGCCGATCGCCGTCAGCCCCGCCCAAATGCCCACTTGTTGTCCGAGGGGCAAAAAGCTGATGGCCGCCACATCCCAGTCCAAGGTGTGTTCCAACATATGGCCCATATGCGCCAGGGCCAGGACCCAAGCCCCCACACCGATCGCCCGTCGGTAGCGCAGGGGGGCCGCCCACAACCGCGCGATCGGCCGAGCAACCAAGGCCAACACCAACAGCAGCAGGGAACCATAACCCGTCAAATCCTGCATCGCACTGGTGCGGGCCAAGGTAATCACCCCGATCGCCAGGGTCACCCAGCCCGCCAGCCGAAACAGTTGACTCCGGCGATCGCGACTGACGGCCCCGGCCCACATCCCCGTCAACACCATCGTCGGCATTGTCCCCAACCCAAAGACCAGCATGGTCAAGCTACCGCCGATCGCGCTGCCCGTTTCTGCCGCTTTGATTTGGGCCGCATACAAAAATCCACAGGGAATCAGCCCCCAGGCCAGCCCCACCGCCAAGGGCATCCACCAGCCCGATCGACCCGCGATCGCCACCATCCCCCGCTCCAGGCGCGCCCGTTGCACCCCCTGGGCCAAGGGATGCCACAGGGGTAAGCGCGGCAGCCATTGGGGCCGCACCTGGGCCAGGCCAAACCAAACCAACATCACCCCCGTCAGCAAGCTCAACCCCTGGCGCAGGGGACTATCAATCCCTGCCAGTTGGCCGCCCGCCACCAACAGCGATCCCAAGCTGCCGATCGCCCCACCCGCGATCGCGTAGCTGATCACCCGTCCCAAATTCAGCAGCCCGTGAAACCGCAGTGCCGGCCACCACACTTGCCAAGCGGGCGATCGGCCGGGGCGATCAGGGCGATTGGTGGGATTGATGGGATCGGTGGGATCAGTCGAGCTAGGATGGCAGTCCGCCTGAATGGTGGAATGGGCTGGCCCCAAGGAACTCTCCACGGGGCGCGGCATCCCCGACAAAGCAAAGGCCACCGCTAGCGGCCCACACATACCCGCGCAGTGGCCGAAGCTCCCTAAAAATCCCAGCGCCCATACCAGACCCCAATCGAGCATTGTGCGCGATCCCGTTTGCCTTAACGTTATTAGCCCATGCCTGGTGCAGTCCTACCCGATTCCGAAGCGATCGGCATAGAGCCTGGACGATGGCGGGACATCCTGTCGCGGAGAATCTGTCAGTGTTGTTTTGAGCTTACTGGAAATCTTGCAGGTAAATTAACCGAGCCTGTTGCCTATGTTTGCCCAATGTGCCCAATGGTATGCGGGTCAGCTGTTGGAACAATCAACAATCACCTTAGACGCGACCGATCCCGGTCTGATGTTTGGGGCCACCACCTTCAGCACCTTGCGGGTTTACGATCGCCGCCTCGATGCGCCCCTGACCCAATGGGCGGCCCACTGCGATCGCCTGCGCCAAACCCGCGAGCAACTGGGCCTGCCCCAACCGGATTGGGTGGCTGTGGAAACCGGGGCCCGGCTGCTGGCCGATCGCTACCCGGTGTTGCGGGTGACGCTATTTGCCGATGGGCGCGAGTGGGTGATGGGCCGTCAACTGCCCGACCAGCTCGATCGCAAGCAAGCCCAAGGGATCGTGGCCTGGCTGGCCCGTGAACCTCAATATCGTCGGGCGATCGCCACCCACAAAACCGGCAACTACTTTCCCTGTTGGCTGGCATTGCGGGCGGCCCAAACCCAGGCGATCGACCTAGGCACGGGGCCAGAAGCGGCCACCGAAGCGATTTTGATTGACCAAAACGATCGCTGGCTGGAAACCAGTACCGGCAACCTTTGGGGCCTGCGGGATGGGGTTTGGTACACGCCACCCTTGGGCGACTGTCTGCCAGGGATTGCCCGATCGCACTTGATTCGGCAACTACAACGGGCGGGGCGGCCGGTGGTGGTCGATCGCCCTTGGACGGCCGATTGGGTAGACCAGTTAGAGGCGATCGCCTATTCCAACAGCGCGGTGGAAGTGGTGCCGATCCACACGCTGCTGGATCGAGGCGATCATCGCCGGTTTGAGATTGCCCCGGTGGTGGATTTGCAATCTCTTTATCACGCCTAGCCCAGCGACCCAACCCGCCACTACAAGCAATCACGAGTAATCACAAGCAAATCACAAGCACAATCACAATCACAAGCAATCACGAGCAATCGCCTAACACGGGAGAGCACAGGGCAATCGCCACAGGGTGGTGTGGGTTCACGGGGCGATCGCTAGGCTTCTTCGTCTTCGTCGTAGAACCCAGTCGAAAAGACCGGCTCTGACATTTTGCTGGTCGGAATTAGGGGCGGATCATCCGGCTCCAACTCCGGCGTAAGCACGATCTGAGGGGCCAGTTCCGGGTTGATTTCTGGGTTGATTTCTGGGTCGATTTCTGGGTTGATCGCCGGGGCAAAATCTGGCACGATTTCCGGATCGATCGCCTCCACAACCCCCGCCGCGATCGCCCCGATGGGTTCGGGAGCAGCCTCAGCGGCCGGCCGGTCGATCGCCGGGAGATCCGATCGATGGGGCGAATGGCTGCGAAACACCAAGCTGCTTTGGCCGTTCAGTTCGATCGCTTCCACTTCGATCGTGTCGCCTTCAAGAAATTCCCCCGCCAAGATTTTGTCGGCGATCGGGTTTTCCAACTCCTTCTGGATCGCCCGCTTCAACGGACGCGCCCCATACACCGGGTCATAGCCCACATCAGCAATGTAGGTGGTGGCCGATTCCGACAGGGCGATCGCAATTTTTTGATCCGCCAACAGCCGCTCGATCCGCTTCATTTGAATCGAGACAATGTGGCGCAAATGAACCTTAGAAAGGGCCTCAAAAATGATCGTTTCATCAATCCGATTCAAAAACTCAGGGCGGAAGTGCGATCGCAGGGCTTGCAAAACGCGATCGCGCATTTCGTCATAGCCTTCCGCTTCCAAACTTGACTTCAGAATATGCTCGCTGCCCAGGTTACTGGTCATGATCAAAATCGTGTTGCGGAAGTCTGCCACGCGCCCTTGACCATCCGTTAAGCGCCCATCATCGAGCACTTGCAGCAGGATATTAAAAATATCCGGGTGCGCCTTTTCCACTTCATCAAACAAAATCACCGAGTAGGGATGCCGCCGCACCGCATCGGTCAGCTGGCCGCCCGCTTCATAGCCCACATAGCCAGGGGGCGCACCGACCAAGCGCAACACATTTTGTTTCTCCATATATTCGGACATATCAATCCGAATCATGGCATCTTCACTATCAAACAGCAGCTCGGCCAAGGCGCGGGCCAGTTCCGTTTTGCCCACGCCCGTTGGCCCCAAGAATAGGAAGGAACCGATCGGGCGGCCGGGATCTTTCATGCCAGCCCGAGCGCGACGAATGGCGGCGGCCACAGCGGAAATCGCTTCCTGTTGGCCAATCACTCGATCGTGCAAATAGCGCTCCAAATGCAACAGCTTTTGGCGCTCCGATTCCATTAGGCGATTCACCGGAATGCCCGTCCATTTGGCGACTACTTCGGCAATGTCGGCTTCGGTCACTTGTTCGCGCAACATGGGCACAGCCATCTGGGCTTGAATCGCCAAGAGTTGGGCTTCTTTGGCGGCCCGCTCCTCTTGAATCCGTTCCAAATCGCCGTATTTTAATTGCGCTGCCAGGTTCAAATCGTAATCGCGCTCGGCTTGATCTACCTGTTTTTGAAGGGTGCTTTCTTGCTCTTTCAGGGCGCTAATTTCATCGAGCAATTCCTTTTCGCCATGCCATTGCTGATCGAGCTCCGTTTGGCGCAATTGCAGGTCTTCGATTTCCGCTTCAATTCGCAGCAGCCGATCGCGCGAGGCCGTTTCCCCTTGCAACGACAAGCGCTCCATTTCCAGTTGGCGCAACCGCCGTTCGATCGTCTCCAACTCCACCGGTTTGGAGGTGATTTCCATTTTTAATTTGGCGGCGGCTTCATCCACCACATCGATCGCCTTGTCGGGCAAGAAGCGATCGGGAATGTAGCGATTAGAAAGCTGGGTGGCGGCCACCAAAGCCGCATCGGAAATCTTCACGCCATGGTGGACTTCGTAGCGCTCTTTCAGTCCTCGCAAAATCGAAACGGTCACATCGATCGTCGGTTCTTCGACCAACACTTGCTGGAACCGCCGCTCCAGGGCCGGGTCTTTTTCGACGTGGGTGCGGTACTCGTCCAGGGTAGTGGCCCCAATGCAGCGCAGTTCGCCCCGGGCTAGCATCGGTTTCAGCAAACTGCCCGCATCCATGGCGCTGCTTTGGCCAGAACCCGTGCCAATGATCGTGTGTAGCTCATCGATGAACAGCACCACGGAGCCGCCCGAGTGGGTAACGGCCCGCAACACGGAGCGCAGCCGCTCTTCAAATTCGCCGCGAAACTTGGCTCCGGCAATCAAGCTGCCCATATCGAGCACGATCAACCGGCGATTTTTCAGAGATTCGGGCACATCACCATTGATGATCCGTTGGGCCAGCCCTTCGACGACGGCGGTTTTGCCCACGCCCGGTTCGCCAATCAACACGGGGTTATTTTTGCTGCGGCGCGACAGCACTTGGATCACGCGGCGAATTTCCTCATCGCGGCCGATCACCGGGTCGAGCTTTCCGTCTTTGGCCTGCTCGGTCAGGTCGCGCCCAAACCGATCGAGTGCTTCTAGGGGATTTTCTTCATTGCGGCCGCCGCTGGGGTCGTCGCCGGGGCGATCGCTGGTGGCGGCGCGCTCTTGGGCCTTGATGCTGTTGCGAATGTCGCGGATCGCGGCTTCGAGATCTTGCGGATCAACCCGCAGCGATCGCAACACCTTGCGCCCCACTCGATCGTCATCGGCAAAGGCCAACAACAGGTGATCAATGCCAATTTCCCGATCGCCCCAGGACTCGCGGGCCACATCAGCGCGATCGAGCATCGCATCCAACCCACGCCCCAAGTAGAGCTGGTCGCTTGCACCACCCCGCGATTGGCGTTGGCCAAAGTTTTCCAGTTGCTTCGTCACCTGGGCCGGGTCGAGCTTGGCCCGTTCGAGCACCACGGCCGCCGTATCGTTAATTTCCAGCAGCGCCAGAATCACATGCTCCACTTCCAGGTTTTGTTGCCGCATCCGGCGCGCCACTTCTTGGGAATTGACGATCGCTTCCCAGGCTTTTTCGGTGAACTGGTTGGGGTCGGTGGGCTGCATGGGACGGACAAGAAGGGTAGGCAAGCTTTGATCGTAGTCGATGGGCGATCGTGGCCGCAGACGTTGGCTATTTTAGGAGCTTGCGTCAGTTTCCGCTTGGAAAAACTGGCCTAACCTAATTGAATGATTGAGGAATAATTGAGCTGGTATTCCCGCAAGGCCCATCTGAGAGGATGTCTGAAAAGTATCTTGAAGCACTTACCAAGCACCCATAGTCGTGAAGAACAAGGGGCTTAAGCCCCTTGTCTTCGTCGATCATTCGGGCGAGCTGCGTATCGATTGTGGCTTTTTAAGCATCCTCCAAGGCTCATCCATCAATTGCCGTCAGTCAGCAAGGAGCAACATGGCCGGTGCATCTGCAATGGCACAGGACACGATCGCGGCGATCGCTACGGCGATCGTGCCCCAACAAGGCAGTGTGGGTATTGTGCGGCTGTCGGGGCCAGAAGCTTGGCCGATCGCGCGGGTCATTTTTCGGGCCCCCGGCCAGCAGCCCTGGGAAAGCCACCGAATTTTGTATGGCCATTTGAGCGATCCGGCCACAGGCGAAACGATCGATGAGGCGCTGTTGTTGCTGATGGCAGCGCCCCGCACCTACACCCGCGAAGATTTGGTGGAGTTGCATTGTCATGGCGGCATGATCGTTGTGCAGCGGGTCTTACAGCTTTGTTTGCAACAGGGGGCACGCCTGGCCCAGCCGGGAGAATTTACGCTGCGAGCCTTTTTGAACGGCCGGATCGACCTCACCCAAGCCGAAAGCGTGGCGGACTTGGTGGGAGCCCAGTCGCCCCAAGCCGCCCAGGCCGCTTTGGCCGGCATCCAAGGCAAGTTGGCCCAGCCGATTCGATCGCTCCGATCGAGTTGCATGGACTGGCTGGCCGAAATCGAAGCCCGGATTGACTTTGAGGAAGACTTGCCGCCCCTGAATCTGCCGGAGTTGGCCCAGGGTTTGCGGGACATTGCCGGCCAAATCGATCGCTGGCTAGCCACAGCCGATCGGGGGGAATTACTCCGCAGCGGCCTGAAGGTGGCGATCGTGGGCCGACCCAACGCGGGCAAGTCCAGTTTGCTGAATGCCTGGAGCCGCAGCGATCGGGCGATCGTCACCGACTTGCCAGGAACCACGCGGGATGTGGTGGAATCGCGGCTGGTGGTGGGTGGCATTCCCATCCAAGTGCTGGACACGGCCGGCATTCGCGACACAGAAGACAGGGTCGAAAAAATCGGCGTGGAGCGATCGCGCCAGGCCGCGCGATCGGCGGATCTCCTGTTGCTGACGATCGAAGCGCCTCGGGGTTGGACAGGGGGCGATCGCACCATCTATGAGCAAATTCGCACAGCCGACCCCGACCAGCCCTTGCCCCCAACCATTTTGGTGGTGAACAAAATCGACTTAGTGCCCCCGGAACTAGTGCCCCCCCTGTGGCCGACCGAGTTTGCCCAAGTGGTCTACACGGCCGCCTCCGAAGGGCGCGGCATTGAGGATTTGGAACAGGCGATTTTGCAAATTGCCCGATCGGGTGATCTGCGGGCGGCGGATCTAGACTTAGCGATTAATCAACGGCAGGCGGCGGCCCTGTTGCGGGCGCAACAGGCGATCGGCCGCGTGACCGACACCATGGCCCAGAACTTGCCTCTAGATTTTTGGACGATCGACTTACGAGAAGCGATCCAAGCCCTGGGGGAAATTACCGGCGAAGAGGTGACAGAATCGGTGCTCGATCGAATTTTCAGCCGCTTTTGCATTGGCAAATAACCATCTCAAAGCGGGGTACTCAGGGACTATGCTCCAATCCCCCACAAGGTAATGGGAGGTGATGGTTAGCCCAGCGATTGGAACTGATACCAATTTTGTGAATTCACGCTACACAAGATCTAGAGCCAGGAAGGATTCCAGGTCAGCATTTGTAGCATTGGCAATCAAAATTGGGATGAGAGGAGATCTGAAAAGAATCTTTTGGCTCGGGTCAAGTACCAATCGTCGTGGGGGCAAGATGCCCAAGTCCCTTGTCTGCTTCGATCGATGGGGCGTGCCGAGTATCAATTTTGGTTTTTCAAACATCCTCTGAGAGCAGCAGCACTCTAAAATCAAGTAGTGCTTGTGAGGTAATGATTTTCGGTAACCGATCGCCTACCCCACAGAACTTTCACTGGCTCATCATTACTGAATGACGGCACTACCTGTAAATTAAAGCAATTGAGTTGATTCAGCAAAGAAGGCTATCAAACAGCAATGATGTCATCAACTAAGTCATGGGTAGTTTTGATTGGAGTAGCTATGGTTGACATAGTTCTGCTCATTAAGCTACTAACAACTCAGTCTTCTACAGGTCTTCTGCTCGCCATTGTTGCTATTACGACTCTCTTGATCTGGTCTTTTAAACTTGAGGACATCATAAAAGCCAGACTCAACAAAAGAGGTGAACAACAGATTGAGCTAGACAGTATCAGCGCCAGGCTCAAGATCACTGAAAATAATTTGATAGAAACCTACACTAAAACCGAGGCAAATGAGGAGAAGATTAATGATCTAAATTCAAGGTTGAAAGCAGCCGAAGATGACTTAAAAGAAGCTCAGGCTAAAATTGAAGCCAATCAGGATCAGATCAATAATTTATTATTGCTTTCGATGGGTTCTGATCTATACACAAGCTTAAAGAAGATAGCATCAGGTCAATTTGGTAAATATCATAAAAAGCCTAATGGAATTCTAGATCGTGAACTTCGTTACCTTCGGGTTATTGGCTATATAGAAGTAAAAGACAACGTTATTGGCAGAATTCCTGAGCGTGGTGAGAATCTGTCAGAGTATGTATGGACAACTGAAACGGGCAGAGACTTTGTCACTTTGCGTGAGGCAGTAGAACAGCGTAAAAGCGAGTAGGGCGGGCATTGACCACTACTATCTAGTCAAATAGTTTCATGCTTAAAGCAATAGTTGCTGCTGACCACAGTGCAGTCAAATTGTTTTAGCAATGAATGAGCCATAGGCATAGGTGGGCAATGCCCATCCTACTTTCTGCTGGGTCATCCCAAAGTTGCACATGGGGGCGATCGGCAATAGTAGCCCACAGGCGATCGAGCCAATCATCGTAGGGGCAAATGATCACCGGGTCAGGACTGCCATCAGCCCGCCGACCGGCATTGGCTTCGATGCTGTTGAGCAGCGCCAACACTTGCTCCAACACCACATCGTTGGCCAAGGTGTAGAGACCATCCATCCAGAAATCTCCCCAGTGCTTCGTGAGGGCGATCGCGACTAATGGCTGATACCGGGCGATCGCGCCTCCTTCAGGTTTAACCGATCATCCCTGGAATCACCGGGCGATCGTTGCTTCTTTTGGTCGTGCCTGTGAGGGGGAATTTCTTTAGAACAACTGCTTACACAACAAGGCTTCTACCTGTTCATCATCACCTAATCCTGACATTCTCTCAGCCCAGTGATTGACATTCCCTCAGCCAAAGTGATACATATAGTCATCATCGCTTATATCGCTGCGCTTGCTAATGCCTGAAGCCAAATACAGACAGCAATCCTTAGAGTTCAGTACCACTCGGTGGAAACCGCAAGGTATTATTCATCCTCTATGCCCGAAACCGATACTCAACACAGGATTAGGTATTCTATTCCAGGGCGATTGCCTAGAAATTCTAAAGCATATTGAAAGTGAATCTGTTGATACAGTCTTTGCAGATCCACCATTTAATTTGGGTAAGCAATATGGCAAAACAGTCAACGATCAGTTAAGTGAAAGCGACTATATTAATTGGATGCACTCATGGATTGCTGAGTGTGAAAGAGTTCTTCGTCCTGGCGGTTCGCTCTTTATTTATAATCTTCCGAAATGAAATATTTTATTGGGTTCGTATCTACTTGGAATCGGACTAACCTTCCGTCACTGGATTGCGGTAGATATAAAAATGAGTATGCCTATTAACGGCAGGCTATACCCATCTCACTACAGTCTAATTTACTACAGTAAGGGTAATAAACCCAAAACTTTTCGTAAGGTCCGAACACCCATTGCAATCTGTCGGCATTGTGGTGGTGAGATTAGGGATTATGGTGGTCATCGATCTTCAATGAATCCTAAAGGAGTCAATCTTACCGACGTTTGGAGTGATATATCTCCTGTCCGTCACTGGAAATTCAAGAGCAAAAAACGACAGGCAAATCAACTATCCACCAAGCTACTTTCGCGTGTCATCGAAATTTCAACGCTGCCTGGTGACGTTGTTCTCGATCCCTTTGGTGGTGCTGGAACCACCTTTGCCGTTTGTGAGTCTAAACAACGCCATTGGATAGGAATAGAAATCGAAAATTGTGATGTGATTATTGAACGGCTAACGCAGGGTGAAGTCTATCATCATCTCAATACCGATGTGATTGATGAACCTTGCTAGCGTGATGCCATTCCGTCTTTTCCCTTGGGAATCAGAGGCACACTGCTATCTAATTCATCATGCTCCACCACAACAATGCGGAATACACCAGCACCAATAGGCACTGCTGACCATAGGGAAAAATATGGACGTAGTTCAGTTACATTACCAGTGCGATCTGTTAGATATTGGCGCATAGGTTCAGCAGGGACTACTAATATTCCAGCTACTAAGCCACCATTAAATATTGCAAGCAAGATTTTATTGACTGCGCGATGAATCGATGAAATATTTCCAGTTTCCCACTCAAACCCAATGACACCTTCCTTACTCTCAAGCATGGCATCCAAATTACCCATTTTTACTCCTGCTAGTTGCTTGGGTAAACGCTCTGTTTGCCAACCAAGCTCTTGCAGCTTAACAATTCCAGGTATCTTAATTGGCTTAACACCATTAGCATTCTTAGTCGTGCCAGGATTCAGCTTGAAAGTTCCTGAGCCATGCGGCCAGTCAATTAACGTGATGGCTTTGTCAGTATCAGCACAAGCCCTATGCCAAATTTCAAGTTGATCAACATTGCCACGGCAGATGACATCAATTCTTTCTACTATTTTCACTGAATTTAAAGCTTCCTCGTTTCTAAAGTTCTGACAGTAACTCTGACATTGATATACCTAAGCTTTTAGCAATCAATGCCAAATTACGAATGGCAACATTCCGCTCTCCACGCTCAATTCCACCAATGTATGTACGGTCTAATCCACACTCCGCAGCAAAAGCTTCTTGGGATAAGCCACGGGCTTTCCGCAACTCTCGAATTCTTGTACCTAAGAGGATGAGTAAATCTGCTTTTGCCATGAACTAAAATTTAGTCTTTAGATGACTATTCGTCCACGGATTATAAGTAGCATTTAGATATAATTTTCTGTCTAGCAAGACATTAGAACCAGCAGTCGAGCATCAACCCAAATCTTCGTGAAGTCAACCGAGAAAAATTAGTACGCCGTGCCGCAAACAAGAGGAAAGCTTGAATATCGGCAATTTCCAGATCTGGAAACTCTTCTAAAATCTCAGAGGCTTTAACGTTTTCAGCCAACATCTCTAAGATGTCACTCACCCGAATTCTCATGCCTCGAATGCAAGGACGGCCACCACATTGACCGGGGGTTTGAGTAATACGAGATAGCAAGCTATTCACTGGGTTTACAGAGTAGACGATGGATAAGCAATATTTGTCTATGATAGAAAAACTTACGCCGTTGCGATCGCCCCATTATAAATTGTTGAAACTGTCTGATTGTAGTCAAGCAATCGTTGAGCAACAGTGCGGCTTTGAGTGAGATCCACAAAAATTCAGCTTTGCCGATCGCCCCTGGATGTTCGATCGCCCGATCGAGTCGTGATAATAGACCCATAGCCGTTCGACCCGACCCGCCCTGATCGTGCGCCTGCACCCCGACACCGTAGAAACCGTCAAACAACGAGCCGACATCGTGGATGTGGTTTCGGAACGGGTCGTGCTGAAAAAAAACGGCAAGGACTTCAAAGGGCTTTGCCCCTTCCACGACGACAAATCCCCCAGCTTCACCGTCAGCGCCGCCAAGGGGTTCTATTACTGCTTCTCCTGTGGGGCTGGGGGCAACGCCATCAAGTTTTTGATGGAGCTGGATAAGCGATCGTTTAGCGACGTGGTGTTGGACTTGGCGCGGCGCTACCAAGTGCCCGTGCAAACCCTGGAGCCAGAGCGCCGGGAAGAAATTCAGCGCCAAATCACCGAACGCGAACAGCTCTATGAAGTGATGGCCGTGGCGGCCAGCTTCTATGCTCATGCCTTGACCCAGCCCGTGGGGGTGCGGGCCATGGACTACTTGCTCGAAGAGCGGCAACTGAGCCAGGAAACAATCCAGAGCTTTAGCTTGGGCTACTCGCCAGCCGGGTGGGATGCGCTGTTTCGCTATTTGGTCGATCAAAAACGCTATCCCGTGGGGCTGGTGGAAAAGGCGGGCTTGATTGTGCCGCGCAAATCCGGGGGCGGCTATTACGATCGCTTCCGCGATCGCCTGATGGTGCCGATTCGCGATCCCCAGGGGCGGACGATCGGCTTTGGTGGCCGGACGCTGAATGGCGATGAACCGAAATATCTGAACTCGCCAGAAACGGAGCTGTTCGACAAGGGGCGGACGCTGTTTGGGCTGGATCAGGCCAAAACGCCGATCGCCAAAACCGACGCGGCGATCGTCGTTGAAGGCTATTTCGATGTGATTGCGCTGCATGCGGTGGGCATCACCAACGCGGTGGCCGCCCTAGGCACGGCCTTGAGCTTGGCGCAGGTGAAGCTGCTGACCCGCTTTACCGAATCGAAGCAAATTATTTTGAACTTCGATGCGGATGCGGCGGGCCAAAAAGCCACGGAGCGGGCGATCGGGGAAGTGGAAGGGCTGGCCTACCGGGGCGAAATTCAACTGCGCGTGTTGAATCTGCCCGGGGGCAAGGATGCCGATGAGTTCCTCAAGGCCTACAGCGCCGACCATTACCGCACCCTGATTGCCGATGCGCCCCTGTGGCTCGATTGGCAACTCGATCGGGCGATCGGCTCGCGGGATTTGCGCCTGTCGGATCAGTTCCAGGCGGCCGTGGGCGACGCGGTGCAGTTCCTCAGCCAAATTCCCAACCCCGCCACCCGCAGCCACTACATCCGCCACTGCGCCGACCTGCTGGGCCAAAAGGACAGCTACTTCACCCTGCAACTGGAGCAGGATTTGCGATCGCAGGTGCAGGGCCAGCGCTGGCATGGGCGATCGGCCAAATGGCAGCGATCGGGCGACAGCAGCTTGCGGGAAGCGGCCGAGGGGCAACTGTTGCGAATCTATTTGCACCGACCCGATCGCCGCCAGCAAATTTTGGCGATCTTGGAAGAACGGGAGCTGGAGTTTGGCCTGTCGCACCATCGATTCCTGTGGCGACAAATTTTGCAGCTGCAGGAGACCTTGGGCTACGAGGCGGCGGAGTTGGCGATCGAGCTGCGATCGAACCCGGAGCTATCCCACGAGGATTTGGCGATCGTCGATCGGCTGTTGCATCTAGATGAGCGCACTGAGCTGGATCTCGATCGCCCCGGTCTGACCATTCGCGCGGCGATCGCCAGTCTGGAAAGTTTGCAATGTGCCAAGCGCTGCCGCCACCTGCTCGATGCTTGGCTGACTCATTACCTGCAAGCGGAGGTGGCCGCCGAGGAGTTGCGGCGCTTGTTTGCCGGTGAAGCCCCGATCGGTTCCGGCAGCAAGCACCAATCAAGCAATGTGGTCAGCCTGCGCGGTGGCGGTGGTGGTGGTGGCGTAGATGGCAACTTGGCCCTGGCTCCCGACCCGATCGACCTTGAGCGCCTCGAAGAAAACCTGAACCGCGCCTACGAACAACAGCAAACCTTCCACGATTTGTATTACCAAGAGCGCCGTTACCTGCAACAGCTCAACCAACAGCGGTTTGTAGGCTTTGAAGACCTGGCCCAGCACCCCAGCGAAGGCTCAATCAGTTCCCTCGATCGGTATTAGGCAGTATCGTCATGGCCCGGCCCCAATGGTTGTAACAAGGGGCTTAGGGCGTGTCATCAGATGCCAACAAGGGGCTTAAGCCCCTTGCTGCCTCACGATCGCGTCACGGTGGAATCAGGGTTTCAGGGATTTGATGACAGCCCCTAAGCCCCTTGCTGCCCCACGGCTCAGGTAAGGGTGGACTCAGGGGTCAGGATTGCCGGTTACAAAATAGCGCACCCTAAAACCACCCGAAGCGCATCAGAATGCTGAACCCAACGACCACGGCGATCGCCCCGATCGCCACCGATCGCAGGGGGTGAGCATCGGCCGTCACGAGGCTGGTGGTGCTAGTTAGCTTGCCTTGCAGCAGGTTCAGGGCTTCCACATCGATCCAAGGGGTGCTGCTGCGACGCAACCAACCCGTGACCACCACCGATCGCCCGATCGGTAATTCCTCCCGACTTTGGCGCACCAAGCAACCCAGCCAGCCGCCGCGACTGGCCAGGTGCAGTGGCACTGTGCCGCTTGGGGTTTGCAGCCACAGATCTTGCCAGAGGCCGTTGGCCCAACCGCTGCGGCCCAACAACACCCCCGACACCTTGACCATCACCCCATCGATCGGTAGGGCGTTCGGTTCCGTGAGGGCGCTGGCCAGGGGCGGCCCGTCGGCCGTGAAGTTCACCGCCCGGCCCGATCGAATTTCGGGGAAGAAACGGTTAATTCGCAGGAAAATACCCAGCCCACAGCCCATCCAAGCCAAGCCCCCAATCAGGGTGCGATCGCCCCACATCCAACCGATCGGGTGTTTGAACAGCAAGCCGATGCCGCCAATAGTCCAGAGGGCGATCGCCAAGCCAAGTCCCAGGAACCCACCGACCCAAGGGGCGGATTGCATCCACAGGCTGGCGGCCTTGAGCGGACGGCTGAGGCGGGCGGCCATTAGGGGCGGCAGGTAGCGTTGCTGCTGGTCTTGGGCGGCGCGATCGCTCATTTCAAATTCCGGCTCTAGTTTCCAGCGCACGGCTAATTCCGCCAACTGGGCCATCCGCTGGCCCGTGGGTGGGTGGGATTGGTTGAGCTGCAACCACTGGCGGTAAGGGTGGCGGCGACCCCAAACCCAGAGCGGTTCGAGGGGGGCGATCGGCTGGAAGCTGCCTTCGGTGATTGCGGTGCGGGGGGCGATCGGCAACAGAAATTCCCAGAGTTCTAGCCAGAGGCCGATCGCCCGATCGCGGTGGAACTGTGCGGCTAGGCCTGCGCTGCACTTGACCAAGGCGCGGGCGAGGGCGTTGGGATCACCTGATTGGGCGGCTCCTTGGCGATCGGCGGTGAGTTGGCGCGATCGACTCCAGCCCAGCAAGGCCCAGCGCTCCAATCGATAGATGCCATAGCTGAGGGCCGAACAGCCGATCGCGCCAATTTTGGCGGGTAACAGTTGCCAAGTTTCCGCAGACTGGGCGCTCAGAATGTAGAGGCCATAGGGCAACATCAAGGCCGCCGTGGCCCAACTGGCGATCGCCGCATCACCACTGGGGGCTTGGCTATATTGGGCCGCCGCCAAACTGGCCAACTCCCCATCGGTCAAACTTTCCAGCGCCCCTTGGCTAATGGCCAGCCGCATTTGCGATGGCCACCAGCCATAAACCATCACCAGGGGGACAGCGGTAGTCAGCAGGTGCAAGTGGGGTACAGGCTGTTGGTGCGATCGGGCCATTCGTTGCAGTTTGCGGGCGGTTTCGGGTCGCTCCGCCGCCAGCTCCGAAAACTTGCGCGGTTGGCTGCCCCAGCGCCGCAACACCTCATCTAGCAACCAAGGCGAGCCAGCAAATACCAGCCCTAGCCCAATCACCACAGGCCAAGTGGGGTTGCCGTCAATGCTGGGCGGTGTATCGCCCCAAATCGGCAGCCATAACAGGGCATTCATGCACCAATCCATCAGCCGGTTGTAGCTGCTGATGCCAACGATCGCCGCCTGCTGAATGAGCACCACCAGCAAGATTAAGGCGATCACCTGGGGTAAATGGTGCGTCCAAGCCGCCACCTGGGGTAGGGCAGTGGGGCGATCGGCTTTTGGGGCATTGCGCCACTGCACCTCGTAGGGTTCCAGCACACTGGAATCACGACCAGGCGGGGCGATCGGCTCCTGAGCTGTAACGGGTGCAACGGTCGAAACGACGGCTTTGGGGGCAGATGGCGGTGGGGCAATCGGCTGGCCAGCGTCGGTCGCGGCTGGGCGATCGCTCGGGAGCACGGGCGACTCCATGGCCACCCACACCACCTGCGTCCGTTGTCCAGCGGCGATCGGCGCGCTCAGGGGCACAAATCCCGCCGCAAATCCGCTGGAATTGGGTGGACTGGGTGGTGGTTCGTCGGGTTGGGCCACAGGGCGATCGGCCGCAGGGGGCTGGGCCGGTAGTTGCGATCGCGCTTGGGTCGCCCACTGGCGCACCTGGAGGCTGGGATGCTGTAGCAGTCGATCGCACAGGGCGATCGCCTCAGTCCACTGACCCGCCGCCCGATAGGCCCCCACCAACCCCGCCAAAGCCCGAGCGCGATCGGCTCCTTCCAACCCCGCCCCGGCCGCCTTCAGCAGGGCGATTGCCTCCGTGGCCCGTCCTTGCTTAAGGGCGGCTAAACCCCGCTGTAGTTGTGCTTTTGCCCCCAACCCATCCATAGCATCCAACCCACCAACTGCTACAGGCTAGTGTGCCCGGGTTCCCCCTCCGGCTGCCACCTGTAGCGTTGCAAATTCACGCGATCGCCTGCAGTAAATTCCACCCCCTCGCGCTCCAGCAACGATCGTTGGAGGTAATCGTTTCCTTCCCGAAAGGGCGAATAGGAAATTTCACCCTTGGCGTTAATCACCCGCTGCCAAGGAATCTCGGGATCGTTTCCCGGCACTCGCGCCAAAGCATAGCCCACCAATCTGGCTTTACCGGCCAAATTCGCCAAGGTAGCAATTTGGCCATAAGTAGCTACTTTCCCCGGTGGAATTTGTTTGACCACCTCATAAATCTGCTGATAAACCGACATCCCAGATTCCTAAATTCAGCTTTGGGCAAGTATCAATACTTTGTAGATTTCTGACCGTCCCCATACTTTGCATGGGATCAATAAAAACAATTAAAGAAAAACAATTCAAGCCTCGATCCATTCAAGCATCGATCCATCTGATATCGATCAAGCTTGGAAGCGACTACCGCCACCAGCCATATTCTTAAACTGCGTAAATTGTGAATCAAACAGCAAACGAACTGCACCCGTTGGGCCGTTACGATGCTTCGTTAAAATCACTTCTGCAATACCGCGATCGGGCGTATCAGGGTTGTAATATTCTTCTCGATAAAGCATTAAGATTAAATCCGCATCTTGTTCAATGCTGTTGTGAACAATGATGTTATTAGCAACGAAGTTATGATGTCCTGGAATGGTTAGGTCATAAACTTCTTCTTCGCCATCCGGCTCGATCGAAATAATTTCATCCCAGTAAACATCACTATTTGCCAAGCTTTCTAGGGTTGGTGAGTTGAGTGCATTAGCAATTCTATTTAAACGTTCACGACTCAGATTTTGTCGATAGAGTGATGTTCCGCAATACTTCATTCCTAAAGCACTTTGAAACTGGCGTTGGCTCAAGTCAACATTAGCTAGAACTGGAAAAATATGGTGCGCCCAAACCTCGGAAGGAATCACGTCGCGGTTCGTATTGGCGGCGTGAGAGTCAAGGTAGTTAGATATTGCTACTAAAGCTGCTTGTTTTTTTCTTCCACAAGCTCCAACTCGTTGAACAAACAGCCGTATATCTTCATGACCAGTAACAATGACGTGATAGTTGTCGCGTCCCTTTCCTGCCTGAGATACTTTTTTAAGTCTGGCATTAATTCCCAATCGCAACAGCAGTGTCTGAACACCTTCAGCCAGTTGCCAACTACTGGAAGCATAATAAGCAAGGGGGCGCGGTCTTTTGATATCTGGCTGTTTACTATCTAGTAAATGAATGGCTCCATCAGTAGACCAAAGATGTTTAAGGAATTTGGCAATATCTTGGCTGTCCTGCTGAAAAACTTGATCCGGAATGTATTTTTCCCACGATCGCAGTCCAAAGATACCAAGTTCATCTAGCCAAGACGCTACAGGATTTCGGACACCATGAGTCAAGGGAGTAGCAGATGCTAGATAGACTTGATACCAGCTCCGTTCTGCCTTAATTCGTCTTTTAATTTGTTCTCCAAAGACTTGGTTAGCTAATTCTTGAACAGTTTCTGCCAAATCTAGTTCAACAGTAGTGTATTGAATGGCGTGACGTGGCAAAGTACAACCATCACCAATAAGGTGGCCCAGTAGAGCCAATTCTGATGAAGTTAGAGAATCAGTATGATTGTGCTGAATTTGACGAGGTAAAGCAATCCGCTGTCGAACTTGAAGGTGATCGAGTCGCAACCATCCATCTAAGGTTAGGAACTGGTGGTTGGCCGTAGCTCGAATTTGTCGACCCAAGCGAGTTGTCAAGCGAAAGACCGGCTTGATACCTGTTGAAAATGCATGGCTAACCGTTTGGGGTTCAAGCTTCCAAGTTGTTGGATTTAGAGCAAGGATAGAAATATTTTTGCGTCCCACTAATTCACGAATCGGAACTCGCTGACCACTATCCGCCATCAGCACTAAGGTGTCGCCCGACAGACAACCCGACTCGCGTAAATCTGACATCATTGGTCGCTTGTTTGTCCGCGATTCCACACTGCGGCTCAGCTGCGACAGGGCTAAGATTGGCACATTTAATTCGCGGGCTAGGGCTTTGAGCGATCGCGTAATTTTAGACAACTCTTGGACACGGTTATCACCACCCCCCTCCATGAGTTGTAAGTAGTCAATAATAATTAAACCCAAAGCCCCACCGCGCTCGGCTTGCAAGCGACGCGCCTTGGAGCGCATTTCTGTAATTGAAATATCGGCTGTGTCGTCAATATACAGCTTCAGATTAGATAGCCCTTGAATTGCCGCGCCAATCCGGCCCCATTCGTTTTCGCTGATTCGGCCCGATCGCAGTCGGTTGCTCTCAATTTGTGCCTCGCTGGAGAGCATCCGATACATCAACTGTTCCTTCGACATTTCCAAGCTAAAAATGGCGATCGGCAGGCTATGAATAGCAGCCACATTACGAGCCGCATTCATCACAAAACTGGTTTTGCCCATCGATGGCCGACCCGCCACAATGATCAAGTCTGATCGCTGGAAGCCCTGGGTCATCGCATCCAAATCATAGAAACCGCTGCTGAGTCCTGGCATTTGGGAATCAAGCGCCCGATTTTCTAGCTCAAAAAAGGCCTGAGATAGAATGACTTCTGCGGAAGTTAGATCATTTTTCGCTTTTGATTGGGTGATGTTAAACAGGCGTTGCTCGGCGCGATCGAGCAATTTAGCCAATTCTTCCGAGTTATTGAATGCTAATTGGGCAATGTCGCCTCCAGCCGTGATCAGTTGGCGGCGCACGTATTTTTCAGCGATCAATAGGGCGTAGCGATCGATGTTGACAGCGCTGACGGTGCGATCGAGCAATTGTGAAAGCTTCTGTTGACCGCCCACTTTTTCAAGTAAGTTGCGATCTTTCAACCAGGTGGTGACGCTCAACAAATCCGTGGGATTGCCGCGACCATGCAACTCGCGCACCGCTTCAAAAATTGTTTGGTGAGCACTCAAATAAAATGCTTCAGGTGTCAGCAACTCCACCACACGATTCATTGCTTCTGGATCCAACAAAATTCCCCCCAAAATTGATTCTTCTGCATCAATATTTTGGGGAGGCAGGCGATCGCTAGAAACCGAAAAATCGAGAGGCTCACTCATAGCAAACTGACAGGGTCACGCCCAAAATAGCGTAATTCACTCAATAGTAGTTAAGGGTAGTAGTTAAGGGCAGTGGTTAAGAGCAAAATTTAAGGGCAAAATCAGAATTAATCCTCTGCTTGCCCCAGTAATCATTGAAAATAAGGGGCTTGAAGAGTGCTTAAAGAGTATCAACTTTGGCTTTTTAGACATCCTCTCAACCCCTCACTCCCCCAACTGTACTCGCCCAACTGTTGGTGCTTTGCCAGTACCTCAAGATACTTTGCAGACACCCTCTTAAAGCAAGAGCGAGGACTCTGATTAGATCAAGCCCCCGCTCTGGAGAAAATTGCACGAGACTACATGGGTGACCCGTTAATGGCACAAGTGATGGCACAAGCTCGACGGGTAACAATCGCCAATCCACCGCCCCAACATGAGCCACAACTCGGCAACTATTCAGCAACCACTTCGATCACGGCTGTGCCCACCACTTCCGGGTGCAGCTTCAGCGAAACCGTGTACTTGCCGAGCTTGTTGATTTCCGGCAGGGTCATATCGCGGTGATCCAAATCGATCCCGGCATATTCCTTCACCTTGTCGGCCACTTCGCGCGTGGTCACGGTGCCAAAAATCGAGTCGCCTTCGCCCACAGACTTGGCAATTCGCAACACGCCAACCGTCGAGAGGGCGGTCTTGTTGGCTTCAGCGCGTTGCTTTTCTTCGATCTTACGTTGACGCTCAGCTTCGCGGCGGCGCTCCACTTGCTTCAAAATCCCCGGGGTGACGTTCACAGCAAACCCGCCGGGCAGCAGGTAATTGCGGGCATAGCCGGGGGCCACTTCCACCAAATCGCCGGTCTTACCCAGCTTGCTTACGTCTTTGTTTAGAACTACTTGGACTCGCTTAGCCATGAGCGTGGTTGGGGGTATCGTGTTTTGGGCTGTTGATGGGCGGGTCGTTAGGTCAGCACTCGGGCACTGCGCGGCTACGGTGTAAGGAGCGATGTCACGCGCACCGATCGCGCCCCACTCAACAAACTTGGTTGCCGGATCAAAGGCGGCTTCCCATTCTAGCGGTTTTTGGGTCAGCAATGATGCTGTTTGTTTGGGCAGTGCCGTCAGCAACGGAGGCCTAGCGTGTGCCGGAACCTTGGCTCCGGCGCAGTCCACCCGAGTCGGGCGGCGCAGGCGGCGACACACTAGGCGCTGCCTGCACCATTAGCAATTGTGATGCCTGGGGTTGCCTACCTAGCCCACTGGCCACTAAACAGCCAGGGCTGCTAGATCTGAGTGCTCCCCAGCCCACTGCCCCCCAACCAATGGCCATGGTGGTTAAAGCCAAGAGGCCTAGGGCTGGGGAACCGATCGCACCCGCATCACCGACCTGCCAATGGCGACTCCTCAACCTTGGCGGTCGCCCATGCGATCGCCAACAAATCTTGTTGAATTTCACGTTCCACCTCTCTTGAAACCAGCCCACCAGCCCCCTAGGCGCTCTTTATCAGTTCCTAAGTTCCTAAGTTCCTAAAAATGTCGTGACCCGAATTCGTGACTCAATGACCCAAATTCATGCCCAGCAAGGTCATCCCTTGAGGAGACGATCGCCAATACCCAGGATCCTGATGTCAACAGAGTTGTAGCGTTAGGGGCTTAATGGTGCAGATTGTTCAGTCGTGCGTTTTGTTGCCCATACATGGCGGCACAGCCTAGGCATTGCGTTTTGCCCTGTGCGTTGCCGCAACGCCGACAAATACGATGTCTACAAGATTGCGGAGAGAGAGTTAGTGCTGAAACTACGCTAAGACGAACACCGATCCTTAGGCACAATTGCGATTCATTTGCAGGAAATTCTTAATATTTTTAGTGTAATCTCTGCCAAGCCAAGGTAAATATGCATCTGCCAAAATCGACTTAATGCACCTCTAGCGCGGGTCAAGTACCCATGACCATGAGCAGAAAGGGTTGAGGAGCTGTCGCCGTTATTGAACAGCTCTGGAATTGAACAGCTCTGGAATTGAACAAGCTACTGCGACAGCCACTCGGTTAATTCCGCCACACTCATGCCCAAGCTCTGGGCCAAGCGATCGGTTTCACTGTCGCCACCGCCATCGCGAATGTCGGCCAACTCTTGAGCGGTACGCCCCACAATCCGCGAAATGTTTTTGAGCTGGGCATCGCTGATGGGCCGGCCATCGTAGATTTCTTTTAGCTCAGGGGGCGACAGACGATAGGAGTCACAGAATTGCACAAATTCTTGATTGCTCATGCCCAGGGAGGTTTGTCGATCGCGCAGGAGATAGGCGATCGCCCGAGGGCCTGTGTCGGGACGCATCACTGCTTCGAGATAGCGCTGCATGAGCTGGCCCAACTGATGGGGATTGCCACCCATCTTGGCGAGCAAGTCGGTGCAAACTCGCTTAAATGCCCGTCGCAGAATGGTGTTGGTGGCATCGGATTGGGCATCGCGACCAAAGGATTCGGACAACCGATCGGCAAACTCAACGGTGCACCACCCGACTTCTTGACCATCAATGATCAAAGTTGAATAGGAACGTTGGGGGCCTAGTTTTACCTTGGTGTTGTCGTCGGTCGCCACGATCGTCTCCTTGATACAAAGTCGAGGTCTATGCAGAGCCTGTTCGCTTTTGGCTGGGCTAAGAGGGGCAGCACCCAATCGGTAGGCGAATCGACAACCGGGCGGACACAGTGTTGCGCCTTGGCCCATGCGGATGCTACCCCAAGCCGAGCAAGCTGTATGTCCGAGCTTACTCGGTTGGCTGGTATTTTGGGCAAACTTCAGGAAGAGGTCAAGGTTGGCTTAACAAATAGGGTGCGACAAATAGGGCGCAATCAGTTGGGGGCGGGGGATCACTCAGAGGGGATCACTCAGAGGGGATGTGCCTGCGCCTGCAAATCTGACGATCGCCCCGATCGCTGTCATCCTTTTTCATTCACGGTCGATTGTCATTCACAGTCGATCAACCCCGAGACTGGCCAATCGCGATCGGTTCGTGATGATGGAACTTAGCTGCCAGGACGATCGAGCGGCCGACAAAAGGCCTCCACACCGCGATCGAGCACCCACAACACGACGGGCAACAGCAGCAGGGGCGGACAGGGTGGATTTTCGTCTAAATAGCCAAGGGCGGCGGCCAGTGCTTGACGATCGAGCGCTTGGCGTAGGGACTCTTGGGCACAGAGTCGCACCCGGCAACGCTTGGCCAACCCTTCCAACCAGTCATCACAGCGATCGGGTTGCTGACCCGCCCGAATGGCCAGGGCGATCGCTGCATCTTCCACGTCGCCTTCGCAATCTTCAATTTCGGCGAGGGCTTCCAGGGCCGTTGGATATTCCGGCAACTCCGATCGCAGTTGGGCGATCGCTTCCACCGACAGTATCAAGCGATTTCCCATCGTCATACGACTCAACTCATCGACTTCACGGCTCGACTATAGTAGTTCCAGTCGGCAATGAGATCATAAAAGCCTTTACCAATAAAGGTTTCAGGTCATGATTTGTCTCATTTTTGATTGACGCTACTATAAAAACTGTCACTAAAGACTGTGACTCAAAACCACTTAGGACTTCGCAGGATTTTCTAAAACCCTCACCCCTGGCTCTTCTGCCAAGTTGGGCGAGGGGAACCCAAATCAGGCTGACTCCCCTGCTTCCGTCCTGGGAGCGGGGGTTGGGGGATGAGGGTCATTGAGGTTGTGCGTAAAAGTCCTGCCACTTTGACACTTGACCAGGTTAGCAGTTGATCCATCAACGCCTCCGCACCCGAGCGATGCTCCGTCGATCGCCAACCCATCCCATGGAATAGATTCCCGAAGAGGGGCGATCGCCCGGGCTGGTGAGGTAGTCCCGATTGGGCACTAGTTGGGGCCCAACCCACCCAGCAGCACCCAGCAGCACCCAGCCTAGTAAAGATAGACTTCGCCTTGGGGGGTCACGTTCACGTAATTCACATCCTCATTGATGTTGGGAGTTGCCGTCAGCACCAGTTCTAGGTCGCCTTGGGGAGTCACGGCCGGCCGAGCAATCAAGAAGCCGCGATCTTCGCGATACAGCACTAAGTTGCTGGGCGTGGGCAAGAGTTCCAAGACGCTGGTGGCGCGATCGGGTTCATTCAGCAACCCCGACAACAGGCGATCGCCCGTCACCCCAATCACCTCAAAAGCCACCTTGGCATTAGTGAAATTCACCAGGCGCACTGTCACCTTGCCGTCGCGCAGAGCCAAGCGAGTGGCGGGCAGTGGAAAGCGCGCAGGTAAGGGCAACTGGTTCGCTTCCGATCGCGTGGCCGGCGCATTTGGCACAGCTCGCACGGGTGCACTCGGCGCGGCCGCAGGAGTCGCCATCGGCCGCTGTTGTCCTGCTGCACAGGGGCAAGCACATTGGCAGGTGGCGGGCCGCTCTGGTGCTGGGGTGGCTGGGCCGCCCGCGATCGCCCCCGTTGCCGTTGCCAGTGTCAGGGCGATCGCCCCCCACATCGACCGTCCCGCGCCCCCCTTGCCCGATCGTTGCCCAAAACCCCGAACCATACCGCTACTCCTCAGAAGAAAGATTCCAGAATCCAGAAGATGATCCGCAACCCACCGAGATCACGATGAACAGACCGCATCTAGACTACAAACTTCGCGACAATCTTCGCCGCCCACTGCGGGCTTGCACCTAAATTAAACACGACCACCCCGCGATCGCCCCAGACCGTAACAATCCCCCAAACCCCCTCAAGCCAGCAAGCCAGGGCGATCGCCCAAACTCGGTCTCTCCCCTAGGGTCTTTCAAATTCCCAAGGCTTACGGAAATCCTCCGCCGGCACACCCTGCAACGCCTTCAGCATAAATTCACGCCAAATCGGAGCCACATAGTTTCCCCCCGTAGCCCCATAACCGATCGGGCGGTAATTATCATTGCCAGACCAAACCGCCACCGACAACTGCGGCACATAGCCCACGAACCAGATATCCCGCTCCGAATCCGTTGTGCCCGTTTTGCCCGCCGCCGGCCGGCCAATGTTGGCCGCCTTAGCTGTGCCATTGGTGATCACCCCCCGCAACGTATCGGTCAGCGTCGCCGTTGCCCAGGGATCCAACACCAACTGTGGGCGCGGCGTATTGTCGAGCAACACCTTGCCGCTGCTGTCGGTCACTTGCATGATGAACGTCGTGTCCGAATGCCAGCCATTGTTCGCAAAGGTGGCATAAGCTCCCGCCATCTCCAGGGGGGTCACATCCTCCGACCCCAGTGGCAAGGACAGCACGGGTTCTAGGGGACTTTGGAATCCCAGCAGACGACAGGTTTCGATCGTCTTGTTCAGCCCCACTTCCTGACCCAAGCGCACCACCGGAATATTCAGGGAAATTTCCAAAGCCCGCCGAATCGACACCGACCCAGAAAAGCCACCCCCATAATTTTTGGGGCGATACATTACGCCACCGTCGTTGTAGCTCACGGGGCTGTCACTGACGGCAGAATTCGGGGTGTAGCGTCCCGTCGCAAAAGCGGTGTAGTAAACAAAGGGCTTGAAAGCCGACCCCGGTTGGCGCATCGATTGGATGGCCCGGTTGAACTGACTCTTGCGGTAGTCCACTCCGCCCACCATTGCTTTCACAAAGTGGGTGCGCGGGTCAACTGCGACCAAAGCCGCTTGGTCGGCCCGCAACCCGCGCGATCGCATCCGAGCATGGGCATCGCGCACGGTCGCTTCCGCCATCTTTTGGAAGTCAAAATCCACCGTCGTTTGAATTCGCATTCCGCCCTTAAACAGGTCTTCGCGCCGGAAGCGTTTTTTCAACTCCTGGGTAACCGCCTCGGTCACATAGGGCAGCTTGCTGGACTGAAACGAGGTGCTCTGACCCAAGTTGAGGGGTTGGTTGAGGGCGGCGGCTTCCTCCGCTTCGGTGATCCAACCCAAAGTTGCCATCCGGCTCAACACGGCAGACTGGCGTTGTTTGGCCCGTTCGAGGTGCATGAAGGGGCTGTAGTCCTCGGGGGCTTGGATCAGACCAGCCAGCATGGCCGACTCGGCCAGGTTCAAATCGGCGGCGGCCTTGCCAAAGTAGCTGCGAGCAGCGGTTTCAATCCCGTAGTTGTTGTGGCCCCAATAGACCTGGTTGAGGTATAGCTCCAGAATGTCGTCTTTCTTGAGAATTTGTTCGAGCCGCAGGGACAAGACGGCTTCGGCAACTTTGCGGCTAATTCGGCGCTGGGGACTCAGAAAAAGGTTCTTGACCAACTGCATGGTTAGGGTGGAACCCCCTTCGGCGGTGCGGCCACGTTCGAGGTTGGTGGCGATCGCCCGCATGATGCTGCCGGGGTTGATGCCGGGGTGTTGATAAAAGGTGCTGTCCTCGATCGCCAGCACCGCCCGTTTTAGGTGGGGTGAAATCTGATTCAGGGGTACAACGACACGATTGGCCTCATCATGCAGACTGGCCAGAACGCGCCCTTTTACGTCATAGATATAGCTGGTTTCGCTGGGGGTGTAGGTTTGCAGAATCCGCACATCGGGCAGGTTGCGGAAGCTGATCGCCAACCCCACCAAGGCTCCGGCCACTGCGGCACTGCCCAACATGGTCAGGGTGAGCAGGGTGCCTCCGGTGATTTGCCCCGCGCTGAGGATGAAGCGCCACAGGGAGGGATCGGGAGGCAAGGGATCGCGATCGGGCGGGGTGGGGCGAGCGGGCGGGCGAGTGCCTGCGGGCGATCGGCGGCGTTGCGGAGTCTTGGGTGAAGCGTTGGCAGACACGGGCAGCGGGCGCTCTGGGGCGAGAAGGACTCAGGAAGCGATCGGCTCGACTCGCACGGCAACCAATCCCAACCGTGACCAAGCATGGGCCAAACCAAATTGCACTGTATCCTAGCACTTGCCCTGTTGGCGATCCCCGCTGGCTAGTCTTCTGTCCACTGGTCAGTCGGGTGGCAAAAGTGCTCAACGCCTTGCGGCATCAGAGGTTTTTGCACTT
>RDXB01000043.1 GCA_004292515.1 Oscillatoriales cyanobacterium | reverse complement strand
CGGGTGGTGGAGCGGCTGAAACCGAGTGAGCGATCGGCTGGAAATGGCGTTTCGTAGGCTTTGCTAAGTAAAGCCAAAGAATCCTCCGGGGCTAGGGTGGGGAGTTTAGAACAGAGTCGTATTCTGAACCTTTGGGATCAACCAGCCATGTCGGACGATCTGTTTAGCTTCACGGTAACCAACAACACTGACCAAGCGATTTTGGAAATTTGGGTGTCGCCGGATGATGAGGAATGGGCGCAGTTTGACGTGCCAGAGGAGGGGATTCCGTCGGGTGGTGAGGCGACGGTGACTTGGGCGGAGCATACGAGTGAGTCGCCCTGCGAGTGGTACATCAGTTTTGTGTTTGAGGATGAGTCGGAGAGCGAGGTGTTGTTGGTGGATTTCTGCGCTGAACCGAACATTACGGTCGGCTAGGGTTGGTTGGGGTGCTGGGTTGTAACGCGCCGTGTTGGAAATCTACAACTTGGGGCGATCGGCTGAAACCCGCCTTTGAAACCTGTATTTCCCGCACCACTGCATTACTCCCATGCGCCGTCGCTTGCCCCCCAAAACACCAACTCGTTGCCACTCACTGTACTGACGAGGCTAGGCGGCAAAGACTGCACCATGTTTAACCTTGGGTGTAATTGGTGACTAGTAGAGGTGGAGTCAATATTTGGTGGCCCTATGGCAGTTGCCACAGGATCATTGGGGCGATCGCACCCAGGGCAAACCGGCATCGTCATCCAGAGCAGGATTTTTCGGATCCGACATAAGCTGGGGATAAGTGAGAACTGTTGAGCTATTGCTGTGATCAAGCTAATCCCAATATTATGGGAATGTCACTCATCGCAGCCAACAGTAGAATTCTTCAAGAATCTATAGGGCTAATGAGTTTAGCGAGAAATTAATAGAAGCTCTGAATGATGTAAAGCAGTTGAGGATCTAAATAAATCTTCAAAAATTGCTTGAATGACTGGCACAGATACAGAATTTCCTAGTTGATGATAGGTCGCCATATCGTCAGTATGTAACTGAAAGTCATCAGGAAAACCCTGAAGTCTCGCACATTCCCTTGGAGTAATTCGCCTTGGAACTCCGTTCTGTACAACCCCTAGACGATGAGAATCGCTAGCAGTGAGTGTAATAGAGATGCTGTCGGGATCTAGAAACTTAAATACTTCAAACGACATGTTTCCGCATTTGGGATTATATTTATTGTCAATGAATCGCAAATAACCTTTGCTCACTAAGTCCTGTAAAAGGTTTTCGAGATTTGTCTGATGCCAGAAGGTTTTAATTTGTTCTAGCGTTAGAGCTTTTCCATCTTGATGTGTCCCAAAATGCTTTTTGCGACGATTTTCAATAATGGCATCCATTAAATCTCGCTCTTCAAGGGAGCAATTTCCCTTGAGACCCAAATCCCAGGAATGAATTGAGTTGCCACCTCGATAATCAATCAAACGAAAACCATGCAGAGTTTCTAAAGGTCTACCACCGAGAGCAAGACGTAATTGCTCCGTGAATGTTTCTGAGCATTGATATCGTGGATCAGGGTTGTGTTCTAAAATATCTCGAACACAACAATATTGCGATTGATTGATAAATAAATCAATTTGAGAAAATGTTTTTTTAAATTGATGAGAATCTGGAGTTCCCACATTCGATTGCAGGGTTAACTCGGGTTCATGATCCAAAACACCGACAATGTAAACTCTTACTCGATTTTGTGGAATACCAAAGTTAGAGCTATTCAGGAGTAGTGTCCTAGTGTGATAGCCGAGCGATCGCAGTCTTTCAGTGACAGTTTTATGAGTTCTGCCAGAGTCATGAGTCGTAAATCCTCTGACATTTTCTAATAGCAATATTCCGGGTTTGGTTTCTAAATTTGATAATAGTCGCTCAATTTCAAAAAAGAGTGTTCCTCTAGTATCAGCAAAACCTTTCTGTTTGCCAGCGTAGGAAAAAGATTGACAAGGAAATCCAGCTAATAGAATGTCATGGACTGGCAGTTGGTCAACAATACAAATATCCCCGTGAGGCTCCTCATTAAAATTAAGTCGATAGGTTTGCTTCGCTTTCTCATCAATTTCACTTGAAAAAACACAATTTCCCTGTAAGCCGTGCTGCGAAAGGGCCATTTCAAGCCCTTTTCTCATGCCACCGATTCCTGCAAACAAGTCAACAAATTTAGTCATTATTGTGATGAGGTTTGAGTCTTTTGATCTGTCTTTTAGAGATTTTCAACCAAGAAATCAACCAATCTTGCCATACTTTTTTCAGAAGTTGTAGATGTGAAGTCGCTATTTACCAAGATTCCTTCTATGGCATTTTTCCGAATCACGAGATTTCCAACTCCATCAATGATGTAGCAAATTTTGTGTCCTTGTGCGTGAACTGCTTTTCGTAGTCCTTGACTTTCTCGGGACTTACGCTGGATAGTACTATTAGTTGTCACCTGAAAACTGACTTCAATACCGCAGTAAGAATTCCGAGGAGATTGGACTACAATATCAAATTTAGTTTCTTTAGAATTTGAACGATGTGAAACATTCGGAAGTGTTGAACTCTTTAACACTTTCCAGTCTGATGGCAATAAAGATTGTAGATATTGACAGGCGCGCTCTTGAGCAAACTTCCCCAAAGAATTGGCAATCTGCCCAGAGATTTGACTATTGACTCGTATGTAATTTTCTCTTAGGAAGAGATCTAATTCTTTATGCTTACCTAAAAAAGACCCGAGTAGACATTTTTCCTTAATATCTAGTGGCAAATGCTTGCTAATTGATGTGGAACCAAATAGCAAAAACATGACGACATCTTCCGTAGTATCTGTCAGTGCTTGTGCTGGCTTCCTCTCTGAAAGAAGGCTGTTTGCATCAACCTTAAGTGCTGAATTTGTCAATCCGCATTTTTCATGAATTTTCTTGAACTGATATTCTTGATCTTGATCTCTCCAGCGAAACTTCAACAGTCCTCCAGGATAAAATTGAGATAATGGTGATAGCTTGCTTAAAACTTCTCCACCCATATTACTAGCAAGCATCAAATGTTTCAGAAAAAGCCGACCAGATAGTTCTGCATTTTGGTCTAAGGCTTGTTTCCAAGCAAATGGATCTCTATTGGCAAACTTTAATATCGCAATGAATGCCTCCTGAGTTTCTAGCAACAGTTTGAGAACTGATTCATCACGGGCAGCTTGCATCCATTCTTCAGGCCAATATAAGCAAGCCTCAGCTTGTAAGTCGGCTAAGGTGCGATGATTCGATGACATATACTCACTCAACGATTCTGACTACTCAAGGGACTAGTCATTACTACAAGAGGAAAGCATTGGAGTAGCTTTCCTCTTGATTGCTGACGACTAATCCTAGCTCACAGCGGCTGGCAAGCGCAGGTCGATCGCCTGGGACTCGATCTCTAGTAGGGTTTCGCCGTTGTCGGCCAAGTCCACCAACACCCGATCGCCCCCCTTGACCCGACCCGACAAAATCGCCTCGGCCAGGGCATCCTCCAGCAGTTGCGTCACCTTACGGCGCAGCGGGCGGGCCCCCAAGCTGCTGTCGAAGCCCTCATCGGCTACTTTGTCCTTGAATCGATCGCTCGCGGTCAGGCGAATGTCTTGCTCCACCAGCCGATCGGACACCTGCACCACCAACAGATCGACAATTTGCCGCACTTCCGATTTTTCCAAGGGGCGGAACACCACCACCTCATCCAGTCGGTTTAGGAACTCGGGGCGGAAGAAGTTTTTCAGCTCATCGGTAATCCGATCGCGGATCGCTTGATAGCGACCCTCGGCACTGTCGCTGGCTAGGCCAAAGCCCAGGTTGGCCCCACCCTTGGCGATCGCCTTGGCCCCCAGGTTGGAAGTCATCACAATTAGGGAATTGCGGAAGCTGACCACCCGCCCTTGGGAATCCGTCAGCCGCCCTTCATCGAGCAACTGCAACATCAGGTTGAACACGTCCGGGTGGGCCTTTTCCACCTCGTCAAACAGCACCAGGCTGTAGGGGCGGCGGCGCACTGCTTCCGTGAGCTGGCCGCCGTCGCCGTAACCCACAAATCCCGGCGGGCTGCCGATTAGCTTCGAGGTGGATTGGGGTTCCATGAACTCGGACATATCGATCCGAATGATCGATTCATCGGAGCCGAACATGAAGTGAGCCAGGGCTTTGGCCAGTTCCGTTTTGCCCACGCCCGTGGGGCCCAGGAACAGGAAGCTAGCGATCGGGCGCTCCAGATTCCGCAGACCTGAGCGGGCCCGGCGCAAGGCCTTCGAGACCGCTTCGATCGCCTCGTTTTGCCCAATCAGCCGCTCGTGCAGCTTGGCTTCCAGGTTCAGCAGTTGCCCCACTTCCGCATCGGAAAGCTGCGTCACCGGCACGCCCGTCCAGGCGCTGACGATTTCGGCAATGTCTTCGGCGGTGATCGTCGGGCGGGGGCGATCGGTTGCGGGGGACTGGCGGGCGATCGTCAGTTCTTCCGTGATTGCCAATTCCCGATCGCGCAATTTGGCCGCCGTTTCAAAGTCTTGATTTTCAACGGCTTGCTCTTTCTCGGTCACGGTTTGGGCTAACTGCTGCTCCAGCTCGCGAATCCAGGTGGGCTTTTTGCCGACGCTGACGCGGGCGCGGGAACCGGCTTCATCGATTAGGTCGATCGCCTTGTCGGGCAAGAACCGATCGGCAATGTAGCGATCGGCCAGGGTGACGGCCGCCGCGATTGCCTCATCGGTCATCAACACGTTGTGGAAGGTTTCATAGGTGCTGCGGAGGCCGCGCAAAATCTCGATCGCCTCGGCCGGGGTTGGTTCACCCACCTTCACCGGCTGGAACCGCCGCTCGAGGGCCGCGTCCCGTTCAATATATTGGCGGTACTCATCGAGGGTTGTTGCGCCCAGGCATTGCAACTGCCCCCGGGCCAAAGCCGGTTTCAGCAGGTTGCCCGCCGACAGACCTCCTTGCATCCCACCTGCGCCCAACAGGGTGTGAACTTCATCGATAAACAAAATCACGTTGCCGGCCCGCTGCACTTCGCTGACCAGTTCCTTTAGCCGCTCCTCAAACGCGCCGCGATATTGCGTACCCGCCAGCAGCCGGCCCATATCCAAGGAATAGACTTGCTTATCGAGCAGGGTTTCCGGCACATCGGCCCGGGCAATTCGTTGGGCCAGGCCCTCGGCGATCGCGGTTTTGCCCACGCCCGGTTCACCAATCAGGATCGGGTTATTCTTGCTGCGGCGGCCGAGGATTTGCACCACGCGCTCGATTTCCCGATCGCGCCCCACCACCGGGTCGAGCTTGTCCTCGATCGCCGCCTGGGTCAGGTTGGTGCAATAGGTGGCCAAAATATTGCCGCTGTCGGTGCGATCGCGCCCGGAGTCTCGTGATTCGCCCCGATCGCCCGCCGCCACCGCCGCCGTTTCGCCCAAGAGCCGAATCAAGCTAATCCGCAGCCGATCGGGGTCTACGTCCATGCTCCGCAGCACCTTAATCGCGGAATTGTCCTGATCGCGAGTCATGGCCAGCAACAGATATTCCGGCGAGACAAACTTGTGGCCCTGTTGGCGCGCCTCGGCCAGGGCCGTCTCAAACAGCGATTTCACCTTGGGCGTGAAGGGCACTTCTTCAGGCACCATACCGGCTCCCCGGCCGATCATCGCCTCCACCCGATCGCGCGCCAGTTCCAGGGTGACACCCACTTCCACCAGCAGTTGAGCCGCCGGGTTGGACTTGTCGCCCAGCACCCCCAACAAAATTTGTTCACTGCCGACCAACCGATGTCCCAAACGGCGGGACTCTTCTTGGGCCAGCAAAACAGCTTGAATCGCGCGATCGGTGAAGTATTCAAACATGACGCGGGGGACAGCGAGGGGAAGGGAAACAAACAGAAGCGACGAGCTGGAGCGATGGACGAGCGCGATCACCCAAGATTGACCGATCAGGTTAGGGGGTGTCATCAAATGCCCAAAACCCTGATTCCGCCGTTACGAGATCGTGGGGGCAAGGAGCTTAAGCCCCTTGTTACGACCATTGGGGCATAGAGATCAGCCATTTCAGCCCCAATGGATCGAATCTGATAACAGACCTTAGGGGTTTAGCCGTTCAAAGGGGCTGGCCGTCGGTGGGAGCGATCGGTCAAAAAACGCGGTTGACTGTGAATAAATGTTTACAACCTTAAAACTAATTTAAAGGATTCTGTATGGCCTGACGCGATCGCCGGAGTACGGGAATTTCGACCTACGGGATCATGACGGGGGGCGAGACCCCTCATGGGGATGTTACAGTGCTGGAATCGTGCAACCGTGACTGATTCAGAGCAGAGCCAGCCGCCGCGCTAACCCATCCGTCCGGTTCAAAAGTCCCCCATCTGGGTCGATCATTGCAGCACCGATCCAATCGCGGGCTATGTTGATGCACAATGCGTCCCCCTTGATTGTCTTGTTGTGGGTTTATGGGTTTGGTTTCCTTCGATCGCCTCTACCGCTACGCTGAGTTGTCTGCTGTTCTGCAAGACTATGCGGCAGCCTTTCCACAACTGGTGCAACTCGTTTCGATCGGTCAGAGCTACGAAGGCCGGGATATTTGGCTGCTGACCGTCACCAACCGCGACAAGGGCAGCGATCGCCACAAGCCGGCCCTGTGGGTGGATGGCAATATCCATGCGACCGAGCTTGCGCCATCGACAGCCTGCCTTTATCTCCTCGACTTCTTAACCCGGCACTACGGCAGCGATCCGGACGTGACGCGCTGTTTGGATTCGCGAACGTTTTATATTTGCCCGCGCGTCAACCCCGATGGAGCCGAGCTGGCCCTGGCCGATCGCCCCAAGTTCCTGCGCTCCAGCACCCGGCCCTATCCGGGCGATCGGTTGGCGGGCGGCCCCAGCGAATTGCAAATGGAAGATATTGACGGGGACGGGCGGATTCTTTGGATGCGTGTGCCCGATCCGAATGGGGCCTGGAAGGTGTCCGATCGCGATTCCCGGTTGTTGGTGCGGCGCGACCCGATCGAAACGGGCAGCACTTACTATCGACTGCTGCCGGAGGGCCGGATCGATCGCTACGACGGCGCGACGATCGCCACTCCCCGCCCGATCGAGGGGTTGGATCTGAACCGCAATTTCCCGATGCAGTGGCGACCGGAACCAGAACAGGTTGGTGCGGGCAGCTATCCCACCTCGGAACCGGAAACGCGGGCGATCGCCGATTTCATTGCCCAGCATCCGAACCTGAACGCCGCCGTCGCCTTCCACACCTTTGGCGGCCTGCTGTTGCGCCCCTACAGCCACGCCACCGATACAGAGCTGCCCCAATCCGACTGGCTGAATTACCGGGCGATCGGCCAAAAGGGCACAGACCTGACCGACTATCCCGCCACCAGCGTCTTTGAGGGCTACTGCGACCATCCGAAAAACGTGATGACCGGAGCCTTTGACGATTGGTGCTACGAGGAGCGCGGCCTGTTTGCCTGGACGGTGGAGCTGTGGAATTTGCCCCAGGCGGCGGGGGTGAAAACGCCCAAACTACTGGAATGGCTGGACGACCACCCGATCGAGGAAGATTTGGCGCTGCTGAAGTGGAATGACGAAGTGCTGGACGGGCGTGGCTATGTGGACTGGTACGCCTGGGAACATCCGCAACTGGGCAAGGTGGAACTGGGCGGCTGGAACCAAATTTGCACCTGGCGCAACCCACCGGCTCACCTGTTGGAGCGAGAAATTGAACGGTTTCCCCGCTGGCTGCTGTGGCAATTGCTGATTTCGCCGCGCCTAGAAATCGTGAAGGCGACGGCGCAACCCTTGGGCGATCGCCTGTTCCAAATTGAATGGGTGGTGCAAAACACGGGCTGGCTGCCGACCAATGGGACGCAAAAGGCGATCGAAAAGGGCGCGGTGCAACCCTGTCGGGCGGCGATCGCCCTGCCGTCGGGCGCGGAATTGGTGAGCGGTCAACGGGAAGTGAGCTTGGGCCATCTGGCGGGGCGATCGCACCAACCAACTACGCCCTACTACGACCACATGGATCCGACGGACGATCGATCGCGGGTGGTCTGGCTGGTGCGCGGCGAACCGGGGATGGTGGTGGATCTCACAGCTCGGGGCGATCGGGCGGGCTGGGTTCAACGGGCGATCGTCTTGCCGAATTCGTAAATCCTGATCAGTTTAGCGGCGTTGCTTTCGGGTGCGGATCGGCTAACTTGTCCCCAATAAGGGCATTAACTGTATCCTGTGGGATACAGTTGGCATATGTTTGAAATTCGCCAAACTGAAACTTATGCTCGGTGGTTTAACACGTTGCGCGATCGCCAAGCAAAAGCGCGTATTGATATTCGCATTCGTCGGTTATCGATGGGTAATCCAGGCGATGTTAAGCCAGTGGGGCAAGGCGTATCAGAACTGCGCATTGACTACGGGCCGGGCTATCGAGTGTATTTCATCCAACGAGGTGAAACCTTGATTATCCTGTTAGCAGGAGGAGATAAGCGCACTCAAGAACGAGATATCAAAACAGCCTTAGATTTAGCGCAAGACCTGTAGGAGGTTTCTATGGCGATCGTTCAAACTTATGCTTGGGATGCAGCCGATCATCTAGAAACCAAGGAAGATATTGCTGCCTATCTTGAAGCTGCCCTTGAAGAGGGCGATCCTAGCCTGGTCGTAGCAGCGTTAGGCGATATTGCCCGTTCTAAAGGGATGGCCCAGATTGCCCGTGAAACAGGGTTAGGGCGTGAAAGTCTCTACAAAGCTTTGTCCCTTGAAGGCAATCCAGAGTTTGCTACGGTTCTCAAAGTTTTACAGGTGCTGGGGTTACGCCTCCATGTTGTGCCCATCGCCTAACACTGCATTGGTTCCGACGGGCGATCGATCAGGCTGGGTTCAACGGGCGATCGTCTTGCCGAGTTCGTAAATCCTTACAATTTCAGAAGCTACGGTAGGCAACAGCCAGACAGGTTAATCTAAAAAGACTGCACATGACGCATCTCTTATCTAACGGTGTTCCCATTTCTCAAGTAATACCACCCCCAGAGTCTCTAGTCGTGGCATAAAAGTTAGCCTTTTGTGACAAAAATTTCACTAGGTACGGATAAAGTGTAGATAAAGTGATTGAAAATGAACAGTGTCAAATGAATATCAACTTTGAGTCGTTGCTTCACCCAAGAATTTTGGAGCATTGTAAGAAATTGTATCTTGATGCACACTACAAGTACGCTGCCCTTGAAGCAATGACTCAAGTTGAACTTGCACTTAAAGAAAAGTCAGATACTCAAGATAAATTCGGAGTAAACCTTGTTACTAATCTTTTCGGTAATGGTAAAGGTATAAAACTTCGTGTGCCATTTGGTGATGAAATGCAGAAGCAGGCAGAGACTCTTTTCAAAGGAGCTTTTGTTTATTACCGAAATTATTGTGCCCATGATGGGCGAAAGATAGATGATCAAACCTGTTTAAGAGTTATGGTTTTAGCAAGTGAGCTGCTCGATTTAATAGGCGCATCAAAATTGAGCTTTGCTGACGTTGGAGGTATCGAAGGACTCATCAAAGTTGGTGTCTTTTCAAATAAAGAAGATATTGTTAATTTGCTTTGTATTCTTGATGGCTTTAACTTACCTGATGATGATCTAGATTGGCTTGAGGATACTTTACTAGAACGTGGCTATACTTTTAGCCAAATAGAACCCTTGATCGATACTGGACTTATTGAGTATACCTCACAAAGGTACGTTGTGCCTATTGAATTGCTGGATATTAGAGATACGCTCCCAGATACAATTGGTTGGTTTCAATTGACTGAACTGGGCAAGAAAATCGCCAAGGGTAGCTAGTAGGGTGGGCATTGCCTACCTGCACCTGTAGTCTATAGCGAAAGCAATTCAAGCACACTGCGGGAAGATGCAACTTATTGTTGTTGTGAGGATGGATACCGTTTTGGCAGATAGTGGTGGTCAGCGAGCTACCCTACTGACTGGCTCGCTGACCAATGCATAGTTATTTTGACCTAAAGCAGAATAGATGACTTTTCTACAGTATTAGACTGAATCAGGAGTTTATATTTTGAGCATGCAAAAATTTGCAGATAATCTTGGAAGCTGGGCTGAAAATATCTCTGAGTTACTGAATCAACTCCTGCAGGCTTCCTCAATAAGACCAAGTGACTGGATGGGGGAAGATGTGTGGGGTGAGCTTGATGATCCTACCCATCAAATACAATCTAAAGCCCTTGAAGAGTACCGAAGGTTTTCATCAGTATTAGAAACACTGTTCAAGGAACAACCAGAAAATACGATTAATACCTTTCAAGAACAGAGAGAAGTTGTTCTTAAAGTTATTCAACAGCAACGGGGTCAAAACACCTACTTTAGTAATTGCGATCAAGCTCTTAAACAAGCAAAGGAGTCCCTGAATACCCAAATCGGCCTACTAAATAGACTCTACACTGCTTCACAAGATGGATTTTTAGTAATTGCTGATACAAATGCATTGTTATTCAATCCCAACCTTCAGGGCTGGAGCTTTGATTCAGTTAAGAAATTTACCATTGTTCTTATGCCAACTGTTTTGGCTGAATTAGACAAACTGAAAGTAGATAGCCGATCTGAGAGCGTTCGCAAAAAAGCTGATCAGTTGATTCGCCAAATCAAGGAATATCGAAATCGCGGTAAATTGACAGAAGGTGTAACTCTAGTACGCGATAAAAGTCAAATAGTCGCCATTGCAATTGAACCTAGATTTTCAGAATCACTGTCTTGGCTCGATGAAAATAATAATGATGATCGTTTGCTGGCAAGCTATCTTGAAATTGTGCGCCAGAGACCTCATGATCGGGCTGTACTATTAACACGGGATATTAATCTCCAAAATAAAGCTGAGTTTGCCCATATACCTTTTATGGAGCCATTAGAACTGCCTGGAACTGCTTAACAACCAAGAACCGAATAGAGGCTCTCAATCAGCTGGTACTCGGTATAGATTTCAGTCTTCCATGACCTGCCTATTGGGTCAATCAAAAAAGATAAGTTTCCCAATGCTTCTCATTGACACAGCCCAGCAGAATAAACAATCAAGCGTAATCCCTTCAAAAGAATAAGCAGAGAGTGATCTCACCCCTAGACTATCATCTTGATGATTGCTTCATTCCCGAGTGACCAAGAATAAGCGGGGCAATACACCACTCACTATTACAACCATGCAACCTCATAGATATCGCTGTTAGGGGTTCAGCGAGTCATCAGTCCTGAGTTGGGCGATCGCCTCCAAATCAAGACCCGTAGTGCGACTAATCGCCTCATCGTCTAAAACACCCAGCAATTGTTGGGCGATCGCACCAACCGACTATGCCCTATTACGACCCCATGAACCCTACGGACAATCGGGCTGGTTGGGGACAACGGACGATCGCCTTGCCCTAGCCGATCGCCTGGAATTGTTCCATCAGCCAGCGGATCGTGTCTGCGTCGTCGTTGCGATCGGTGCGCTCCAAGGCCTCCGCAACGATCGCCATCGACAGCCCCGGCAACACCTGGGATTCCGCGATCGCCCGGCTGCCCCGATCAGCGATCGCAAAGGCAATCACCTGACGCTCGGTGGCGTTGATCACCCAATATTCCTGCACGCCCAACTGTTCGTAGAGCAAGCGTTTGGGGCCGAGATCATCACTAAAGCTGCTGGCTCCCACTTCCACCACTAAGTCCGGTGGGCCAAAGCGATCGAGGTCGATCGGCTCGTTGCCCTTGGGCGGCCACTCGGGGCGATCGCCCACATAAACCGACAAATCCGGCTGGCATTCTTGAACGCCGGTTTTCCGTAAGCTCACATTTAAATAGCGCACCACTCGCATCTGCCGCACCAAGGCATAGAACGCCACAATATCGGTGGGTGGCAGGTTTTGGCGAGCGTGGTGATGGCCTAGGGGAGTCATCTCAAAGCGCATCCGGTCTTGGTAATAGTAGCTGCGGCGATCGGGTGGGGCGGTGGGGTCATTGGCGATCGCGCTGAACTCTTCCCAAGTGGCGGGCAGCCATTGATCCAACGGTGGATCGGCGACGGCGGCCGGTGGCGGCGTGGTGGCAAAGGTCATGATCGATTTCCTGGCGGGCGATCGGGCGGTGGCTGGTTCCAGTCTAACGAGCGGCTGTTGCCCAAGCATCTAGATAAAGTACAGGCGGCGCTCGTGGCGGACTTCCAGAGGCAACAGACCTTTGAGGGCCATTTCGGCAATCCGATCGGCGTAGTGGGTGGTGATGGGCAGGCGCGTGACTTGACTGCTGCCGATGTGCATTTCACTGAGCCAATAGACTTGTTCGGCCAGGATCATCACGTCTGTTTCGCCGCGTCGCCGTCGCACCAGCAGCGGCCGGGGTGTGGCATTGGCATTTTGTTTCTGTTTGTCGCCCGTGGTCAAAACGATCGCCTGATTTTCGCCGTGGAGCCAGCCCCAACCGCGCGGCGGATTGATCCAGCGATCGCCCCCGGTTTCTGGATCGCGATCGCGCAGGGCCGCCCGCACAATCGTGTCTTTGACAATTTCCACCAAGTCCAGTTGCTCCAGTCCGCTGGCTTTCAGCTCTTGGGCGAGGGTGTCCAGGGTGGCGAGTTCATCATTTTTGAGCGTGCCATCGCGATGCACCACTAAATGGCGCAAGGGTTCGCCGGTTTGCTGCTGAAATTCCGTAAAGAGGTCGAGCAAAATCATCCGTAGGCTAGGCTTGCTAAAGGTTTCACCCCGTTGCAGCACAGTGCTTGACCAGCCAATAGTTTGACCGGCGCGATCGACCACAAAGGCCGAAGCGCCAATAGTGCGATCGCCCTTGCGCCCCAAATCCAAACCAATAAAAGCTTGAGCAGTTCCTGGCATCGATCGCAACTGCCAAGGGGTATACCCCAACTTGGCTAACATCCCAAACACTAGGTTTTGATAGTGGCCATCGCTACCCGGTTGATTCATCGTTTTGCGAGCAATCATCTGGGAGCCAATGCCCTGGCGATTCAGTTGCTCTTTCAGGGTGTTATAGGGATTGACTTGAGCATTATATTCGCGGTCTTGTCCGTCTGGAATAAAGGCAAATACAAAGTCTAGGTCTGGCAAGTTTTGACAACTCTGCCGCACTGAAATTGCATTCTGGGGATCGTAATAGCGATTTTCACCCGCTGATTTTAAGCTAATTTGAAACTGCTCTAATTGCTTACGCAACTGATTCATATAAGAGCGAGCAGGCTGTTCCCAACTTTTGGGAAAGATTAACTGCGCTCGCACCACATCAGGTTTATTCGCAAGCTTTCTAGCCTTCCAGCCTTGCCAAATTTCGGTATAGCAATCTTTGGTGTCAGGACGTTGGACACTAGTCCCAAAGTATAGGTTGCGATCACGAGCGCCCGTTGCAAAGTGGGAGAGGCTGACCGGGGAGTAGAGATCGGTGGCAAATTCCATGCGATCGCCACAAAAGAAGGATCGGCGGTTAATCGCTTGCATGGCGGCCAATGCCGATTTGTAGCGCTCTTGGATCGGCAGGATCAAATTCTTTAGGTCAGATTCCTTCAATTCGCTGCGATCGTAAATGGTTTTGAGTAGTTGGGGAATGTGGGGCGATGGGTCGGAGCGGTTGGGATATTTCACCAGCACGGCGGGTTGATTGGGATCCAGCGATCGCCGATCCGATTCTCGCAAATTCTGTCGATCGCAATGGTAATTCAGCAAACTTTGGTTTCCCAAAAAGGGCAGCGGCTCACCAATCGTCATGGTGGCAAGCCCAACCCATTCGCAGCTATTGCCATCATAGGTTTGGATTAAGCGCTGACGGGCGGGAAAATTGGCAAGATCGAGGCGATCAATTGTGTATAGTGATCGATAGTCGTTGGCAAAGTTCAGCGACAAAACCAGATGATCTTCAGCATCTCGCCAAAAGTCAAATGTTAAATAACAGCGCGCTTCGGCTAAATTCTGAATAATTTGAGGTGATTTTTGGGAATAAATTCGTTTGCGCCATGATTGAACTGCTTTGGGATTGATTGCTGAGAAGATTTTGCAGAATTGATAGTTACAAAGTTCCAACAAATATTTTTCATAGTTAGGCTGGCTGAGGTTGATCGCCTCTTGCCCAATAGCCCCAATTTCGACCGATCGCCCATCACGAGGTCGGAAGCTGGCTAAACATTGGGCGATCGCACTGGGCTGTCCCCGGTCTTCATAGAGAATGGTGAACTGATTTTGATCGCAGCCGACCCATTGTTGGAGGCGCGTTTTACAAAAACGGGCCAGTTCGTAGAGGGTGCTGATCGGGTCGGGGCTGCCGCTGATCCGCAGGCGATCGCGCCGGGCTGGGATGGCGGTGATGGGGGTGAGCGATCGAAAGCTGAGTTCCCGAATATCCAAGGTGGCTATTCACTCAATACAACACTTAAACCCTATCGCATTCAAGTGACTTACCGATCAATCTTGCTGAGGGCTTGTCGTTGTTGAGCCTGAAACCCTAGGTCTGCCGTTAGCGGATCGTGGGGGACAAGGGGCTTCAGCCCCTTGTTACGACGGTTGGGGCGCGGAAGATCAACTGTTTCAGCACCACTTCGGAAAATGACGATACTCCCTAGGATTCCCGAGTAAAATCTAGCCGAAATAAATCAGCAAATTGAGGCCGGGAATCGTGCGCGAGAGTGTCCAGAGCAATAGACCGATGTAGACCAGACCGAGGCTCCACTGATACCAAACGACGATCGAGATTTCGGCTGGTAACTGTTCATCCCGCATTCGCACATCACTAAAGCCAATTCGTAGCAGGTTAATCGAGCTGAAATCGTAGTAGTTCAGCCAAGCCCAGCGCCGATCCCATAACAGTGGTAGGAACCGATCGCGAAAGAAGTGATAGCGCGGCACGATCGGCAACCGGGCGATCGGCAATTGCACCTGCCGCAGTTCGCCGTTTTCCACGAAATAGCTCACCTCCATCAGGTCGTGATAGCGGCCACGGCGATAGAGATTCACCAACAAGGCGATCGGTAGCGGCCCAATCAACAGACCCATGCTGGTCAGGGTGAGCCAGGGCCGATCGCTCGCCTGAAAAATCGTGGCTAGCCCAATGCTGAAAAATAGCCCTGCGCTGCTGGTCATCCAGAGGGTTTCGATCGGGTTGGGGATGATCGGCTGAGGGCGGAGTTTTCGCAGCCGATCGACCAGCCAAAACCAGAGGGCAAAGTAGGTGATCGCCACCAGCCCTACGCCCAAGACCAAGGCCGCGCTGGTGCCACCGCGACTGAGCAAAATTAGCAAACTGGTGCCCAGCCATTGCAGGGCGATCGCGCCCCAAGCGATCGGGGTGCTGGAGCGATCGGCCGTGACCCGATCGCGCACTTTCACATAGGTTGCTAAGTCCACGCCCTCGATCGACAGCATCTCCGCCACGGTGCGCAGGGGTTGTTGATCGCGGGTACGGGCGATCGCCACGGCCTGAGAAGGCGAAAACCCCGTCGCCACTAATACGGCCGGTTTAGCCGCGTTCAGGTTCACCCCCGTCAGGCGCTGTTGTAATGCCTTTTGCCGCAGTTTGAATTGGGTGTAGTCCAACTGATTGGCATCGGCGATTTGCTCCACCCGCCGGAAGTTGCGCACCAGGGTTCGCAAGACAGTTTCATTGCCCTGCAACACCGGCACGGACAGCACCCGCCCAATTTCGCCGGGTGAGCCGATCAGTTTGGCTCGATCGCTGTCGAAGTCCAGGCCGGAAACGTTGATGTAGGCTCCGGTGGCAAAGCTGGCGCTGGTGAAGTCGGCTTCGTCGAGAATCGTTGCGCCGCGCAGGTTCAGGGGCTTGGCGAAGCGGGCATTGCGGAAGGAGCTTTCCCCATGAAACAGGCTGTCGATCGCATAGAACGACCCGCCAAAGCTGGCCCCATCAAACCGCACTTCTCCTTGCCAATCGGCTTGGGTCAGGTCGGCACTGGCGTTCCAGCGGCTTTTGCTGAAGTTGGCGATCGCTTGAAATTGCGATCGATAAAAATTTGCTCCCCGCTCAAAGGTGCTGGACTGAAACAGGGCCGCCCCCGCAAATTTGACCCCATCAAACCGCGCTTCTCCGGCAAACAGGCTGTTGCGAAACTGCACGCCATTGGCCGCCAACCCCGAAAACCTGGCCCCTTGGCTGAAGCGACTGAGGGAACCCACCACCGAGCCGCCGACATTTAGCCCTCGCGCTTCCACAGGCTCCAAGAAATAGGTATTGGCCAACCGCAGGGAGCCAGAGACTTGCAGACCTTCCAGGGCGATCGGGCCGCGAAAGACGGAAATTTGCCAATCAAGGGGACTGCCTTCATCAAGCAGCAGCGATCGCGACAGGCGGCTCAGTTGCAACAACCGCAGCCGATCTCGTCCCAATTGTTCCTGTTCCGTGGGCGTGAGCAAGGGCGACAAAGCCTTGCCATATAAGGGCGCGCGCAGACCCAAGCGGGCAATATCCAAATCACCCTGAATTTGCGACTCGCGCAGATCTAGCCCCAATCGTTCCTGTTGCAGCTTGTTGGTGACTTGTTGATAAAAAGCATCTCGCAGGGATTCTGTCCGCAGGTCGATCGCGCTGTGGCTGAGGTCGATCGCCGGTTTACCATCCAACAGTTGGGGATGTTCGAGCCGATCGTGGAGCGCTTCCGGCGTGAGGGGCGATCGATTGGCAGGGGCAGCCGCCACCGGACTGGCCCACGCCAGCCAAGCCCACAGGCTGATCGCGATGATCCCACTGATCCCAAGCCATCTGATTTCCCTGGCCGCCATTGTCTGCCCATCCGGTTTTAGGATTCTCGCCAGCCGCGCCACAGGGCATCGCTCACCCGCACCACATCCCGCATCGCTGCTAGGTCATGCACCCGCACCCAATCGGCCCCGCCGGCCACGCAGGCTGCACAGGCCGCCCCCGTGCCCCACACCCGCTGCTGGGGGTCAGGTCGATCGAGAATTTTGCCGATGAAACTCTTGCGCGACGGCCCCACCAGCACAGGATGGCCAAGCGATCGCAACTCCGGCAACCGGCGCATCAGCTCCAGATTTTGCTCGGTGGTTTTGGCAAACCCAATCCCCGGATCGATCGCAATTTTTTCAGTGGGAATTCCCGCCGCCACCGCCGCCGCAATTCGATCGCCCAGGGCCGCCGCCACCGCCGCCACCACATCGGGATAGTCGTCATAATCCGTCAGTTGTTGCATGGTTTGGGGGGTTCCCCGCAAATGCATCAAGATCACTGGCACGCCCAGTTCCGCCACCGTGGGCAACATGGCCGGATCGTAGAGACCACCGGACACATCATTCACCACATCAGCACCCGCCGCGATCGCCGCCCGGGCCACCTCGGCCTTAGTCGTGTCGATTGAAATCGGCAGATCCAGCGGCCCAAAATCCTGCCACCCCCGCCGCAGGGCCGCAATCACCGGCAACACCCGATCGGCCTCCGCCGCCGCCGACACGGGGGCCGCCTGAGGCCGGGTCGATTCGCCGCCAATATCCAGCCAGTCGGCTCCCTCGGCGGCCAGTTGGTGTGCTTGGGCCAGGGCCGCTTCGAGGCGATCGAACTGGCCACCATCGCTGAAGCTGTCCGGCGTGACGTTCAACACCCCCATCAAGTAGGTGCGATCGCCCCAAGTCCAGCGGCGATCGCGCAAAATCCAAGGTTGGGGCTGGTGTGAACTCGGGCTGGCCATCGAATCTGGGGGTGTTGTCATGTCTCGCAGTGAGGCTGGCAGGATTGGTTTTACAGGCCTCAATCGTCGTCACAAGGGGCTTAGGGCGTGTCATCAGATGCCATTGATGGCAGATGAAACAGTGATGTTCCGTGCCCCAGTCTTCGTAACAAGGGGCTTAAGCCCCTTGCTGCCTCACGATCGCGTCACGGTGGAATCAGGGTTTCAGGGATTTGATGACAGCCCCTAAGCCCCTTGCCTCCCCACGATCCACTAACGGTAGATCAGGATGGGAGGCAGAACAACGACAAGCCCGAATCTTCTGGTGATTGGTGCACCCTAACGCCTCAGCAAAATAACAAAAAAGGCAGCGAGATTATCGCTACCTTCTGCCTTATGGACTGTTAGTCATCTGGGAGTGGATTGGCTCTCAGATCGGGGTTTTTAGTCAAGTACAACAAGACTTGTCCGTCAGTACGGTTACAAGGTCTGGCTGTCAATCGGAGCGGCGGGATTCGAACCCACGACCCCCACTACCCCAAAGTGGTGCGCTACCAAGCTGCGCTACGCCCCGAGAGCTTAGACACTATAGCACGTTTCTGAAATTGGCCAAGAGGCGATCGCGTGAGCTACTGGTCAAGCAACCCTAGCGGCTGCCCAGTAAGGCTTGTGGCTTGTGCGATCGGTTCAGTGTTTCCATCGACCTCTAGAATTGCAAAGCGAAATGGCGCGCGATCGCCCCTTCCCGCGATCAGCGCAGTCGTTTCCAGCTCGTCCACGCAATCCGTTTGAATAACTCGTTTGAGCCATGGCCGGACATAGTAAATGGGCAAACATCAAGCGCCAGAAGGCCCGCGTCGATGCGGTGCGCGGCAGCGTCTTCACCAAATTGGCCCGGGAAATTATTGTGGCGGCGCGCAGTGGGGCCGACCCAGCCGGTAACTTCCAACTGCGAACGGCGATCGACAAGGCCAAGGCGGCCGGTGTGCCCAATGCCAACATCGATCGGGCGATCGCCAAAGGTTCTGGCAAGCTAGCCGGTGAAGGAGCCGAGCTAGAAGCGATCCGCTATGAAGGCTATGGCCCCGGTGGTGTGGCTGTGTTGATCGAAGCCCTCACCGACAATCGCAATCGCACGGCGGCCGATTTGCGCGTGGCCTTCAGCAAAAACGGCGGCAACCTGGGCGAAACCGGCTGTGTGGGCTGGATGTTCGAGCAAAAAGGAGTGGTGACCGTTGTCGGCGAGGCGATCGACGAAGATGCGTTGCTCGAAGCCTCGATCGAGGGGGAGGGCGATGCCTACGACCCCTTTGCTGGTCAAGATAGCAAGGGCTTTGATTGGGTGGGCTTTGAAGTCAAAACGGCCCCGGATAATCTAGAACGCCTGGAAACCGTGCTCAAAGCACAGGGATTTCGGGTGTGGCAGTCGGAACTACGCTGGTTTCCCACCAACATGGTGGCCGTGGCCGATCGAGACGTGGTGAAGTCCCTGATGAAAATGATGGACGCGATCGAAGATCTCGATGATGTCCAAAGCGTGGCCGCGAACTTTGAAGTGGCAGATGACCTGATGGCTGAGGTGATGGGCCACTAGGCAAATCACCGCGTACACACCCGTGGGGGCAGTCTCTATGGAGTTGACCCGTCGGGCGCTGATCAGCCAGCCTCGATTGCATTACGCCTCATCACGCTTCATCTCTGCCCCGCGAGATGCGATCGAAACACAGTCAACCACTCAGGCCAGGGCCTCGCCGGCCCGTTGATTCAGTCGATTGGCTCACCTGAATGGGCGTGTCTGGATGGATGAATCTGGATGGATGAATCTGGATGGATGAATCTGGATGGATGAATCTGGATGGATGGATCTGAATCGGCAAATCGGCCGATCGCCAGTGTCCTGGCAGCGGGCGGCTAGGCGTAGGACAGCACTTTGGCGTTGTGATCAGCACCGTAGCGATCGATGCTGGGCAGGTCAGTCCCTAACGCTAAATCACGCTTGGTTTGGGCTGCGGTGGCATGGGCTGCCGCTAGCCGCTCTCGCGACTCTTGGCGGAGCGACCCGGCTAAAAACGCGCCTTGGAGCGACATCAGAGCTTCAAAATCATCTGCTCCATACTTACTTTGCATGAGCTGGCGGAGGGACTCTTCAGCCTCGATCGAGAGGTACTGACTAGCCAAAGCATTGAATACGATTTCCCGGATAGATGTCGTCATGATTTACAACCCTGGACGGTAACAGTGAGACTTGCCGCTTGATCAGGCTTGCCCTCTAGTATTAGGGCTAGTTGCCAGAAGCGAAGTGACGGTTCTCGATGCCGCAGTAGATCTCAGATGGTCGGGGCTACGATCTGAAGAGGACAGCAATGGTGACACCCATCACATAACCCAATCGCGCCTCGGAAGGATTTCTTGTGCAGCGAGTCCACTCAACATCTGCAACAGGGGCCGATCTGTGGAGGCCTGTATTTTTAACTTATGAATGGGATTGATATGCGCTGGATGCCGGTTCAATCCTGCGAGATAAACGCCTTCTAGAATGCTCTAGGTTGCACGATTTTGACGCGCCACTTTTAAAAAAAGTTCCCTTGTAGGACAATTGAAAATGAACCTGTGCCACTCGATTGCAATTCAGTAACACGGAATATGAAGTGATAAGGATCAGGCAAGTATTTCCTCATCAAAGTACAAAGAAATACATTAACGCTGAAGCCTAGCAGTAACAGTCATTGGTGAACTTTTTAAAAGAATGGCGTAAGTCTGGACTCTCAAGTCCATCTCGAAATACTACAGTATTGCTGTCGTGTTGCCGCGATGTTGCCGTGGTGTTGCCGCGATATTGCTATGGTCAATCGCTTCCCAAGTCTTGTGTGAAACCAGGGGAATTGATCAGGAGCGATCGCGCATGAAGGCTAGGGGATCGACTCAGAGCGGGCTGCGACAGATGCGACCAGGATGTAACCAGTGGTCTTTGTACTAGCTATTCACGCGATTTAACTGGGTCTGTTCTGGATTTAACTGGGTCTGTTTTGGAGAGAAATGGACATGATCGGCGCTGGACTCTCGGCTCACCAATACCAGACCTGATCGAATCTCTGCTCATGATGTGACGAGTTCCTGTTGAGGGGCGATCGCTCACCCAGGCTTTCACTGCTGGTCTGATGGAGGAGATGACAGCTCGGAAGATTCAAGCCTGTGCGATCGCTGCAAGTCGTGCGAGATCAAGCTGAATTGCGAGGATTGTAAACGAATCTGCTGTCTGTCAGTCGTTGGCATAGGGCTAAGGGGGCGCAGTGAAACCCTCATGATTTGCCGCTCAAATTTACTGCTCAAATTTACTGCTCAAATTTTACGGTTACTTTTGACGGTTACTGCCGAAGGATTTGATTTCAAAGCGCTTCAAAGTCAGGTCATAACAGGTCACAATTTTAACCATCTTGAGGTAAATATTCGCCCATGTCGAGAACCCGTTTGAATGGGTTCTGAGTAGTGTTGGATGGTCTTGAATGGTCTGAGCTGGTGCAACAGAATAACGGCTCTAGGGGATCGAAACGCGATCGCTGAAAACCCTGGCTGCCGTCTCCCCTGTTCCTCAGGGGATATTTGAAAAGTATCTTTTGGCACGAACTAAGCCCCTGGTCTGAGTCGATGACTGGGGTGTACAGAGCATCAATTTTTGCTTCTCAGACAATCCCCTAAGAGGGGCGAAGGGCTTGTGGGATGACGGCTTCTAGCTGAGTTACAGCCTTTACCTCAAACGATTGGTATATCAGATCGCAAGATCGCAAATCCTATGAAGCGGTTAGTCGGCGGGCGCATTGCCCACCCGACAGGCTGCTGTACTGCTTAGGAGAGGTGAAGGCTGTATGCAAGAAGTCTATTGTTCGATCGCCTGCCTGCCATCACCGGGCCCCGCCGCCCGTCGCCATTAGACTAAAAAGGAAAGTCGGCCTAATCTCGGCTGGCTGTTCTGCAACTCGATTCGATCGCCCTTTTTAAACCGCCGCCATGCAAAGCCTTGAAGCAAAACCCCAGCACCCTCCCGATTACTACAGCCAACTGGACTGGCAGCGGGGTTATGACTCCCAACCGGGCGAGTTTGCCTATTGGATCGACGATTGTGAGGGTGAGATTCCCGCAGCCCTGACTGGTACCCTGTTCCGCAATGGCCCTGGCCTGCTCGATGTGGGCGGCGAGCCGATCGGCCACCCCTTCGATGGCGATGGCATGATCTGCCAAATCACATTTCAAAATGGCCGCGCCCATTTTCGCAATCGGTTTGTGCAAACCGAGGGCTATTTAGCAGAACAACAGGCCGGCAAGATTCTCTATCGTGGTGTGTTTGGCACCCAAAAGGCCGGCGGTTGGTTAGCCAACTTGCTCGATCTAAAAATCAAAAACATTGCCAACACCCATGTCATGTATTGGGGCGATCGGCTCTGGGCCCTCTGGGAAGCTGCCGAGCCTCATCGCCTCGACCCCCACAGCCTCGACACGATCGGTTTGGATTCGATTGACGGCCTGCTGCAACCCGGCGATGCTTTTGCGGCCCATGCGCGGATTGATCCGGGTTCTGTCGAGACTGGCCGCTGGGCAACAACTCCCACGGGCGATCGTCGCTTCGTCAACTTTGCCGTTAAGCCGGGCCTGTCAACGACCATCACGATTTTTGAGCTGGACGAAACGGGCAAGCTCGTCAGTCGCCATGCCCACAGTGTGCCAGGTTTTGCCTTTTTGCATGACTTTGCGATCACGCCCAACTGGTGCATCTTTTTCCAAAATCCCGTCAGCTTTAACCCGCTGCCATTCGTGTTGGGGATGAAGGGTGCGGGCCAGTGCATTAGCCTCGATGCCAAGCAGCCGACGCGGGCCCTATTGATTCCCCGGGATGGCAGTCGATCGCTCAAGGTACTGGAGATGCCCCCCTGCTTTGTGTTCCACCATGCCAACGCTTTTGAGAGCGCCGATGGGCAGCAGGTGACGATCGATTCCGTTTGTTACGATTCCTTCCCCACCCTGGAGCCGGGTCAAGATTTTCGGGCTGTGGATTTTGAGCGCCTGCCCCCCGGTCAGTTGTGGCGCTTTGAGATGGATTTGGTGGGCGATCGCGTTGAGTCGCGCTGTCTAGAAACCCGCTGCTGTGAATTTCCCAGCCTGCACCCCAACGCCGTGGGCCATCAGCATCGCTACCTCTATATCGGTGCAGCGCGATCGCCCGAGGGCAACGCCCCCCTGCAAGCGATCCTAAAAATCGACGTGCAAACGGGCGATCGACAACTATTTGACCTTGGCGTGCGGGGTTTTGGCGGTGAGCCGCTCTTTGTCCCCAACCCCACCGGCCAGACCGAAGATGACGGCTGGGTGCTGTTGCTCACCTACAATGCGGAACGCCACGCCTCCGATCTCGTCATTGTCGATGCCCAAGATCTATCCCTCGTGGCCCGCCTGCAACTGAAGCAGCATATTCCCTACGGCCTCCACGGCAGCTTTGTGCCCCAAGTCTTCGGTATTTAAGGCGCTGTTGGTTGACATTGGTTGTTGACATGGGGCAGATCATTACAGCTCATCGCCAATCCTACTGCGACAGGCTGCAACTTCAGATGAGCTGTGCGATCGCCCCATAGACCGTGATTTATATCTAGTTAGCATTGAACTATGGAGCTAACTAGTCAACGAGTCCGGGAGATTAATTTATTTTTGCTAATCTAATGTTGTTTTAATCTTGGACTAGAAGTTTACTGATCTAAGTAAAAACACTGATATTAATGCAATAAACTGATAAAAATTGTTTTTTAAAAAACTCGTTTTCTAGACAATTCATCAATAACTTGTTAGCGTTAGGGCTAATTAATTCTGCCTGTGTGAATATCGTAAATTGTCAGTGAAAATCTTGCGAAATTATTAATTTTTCAGGATCAACGATCCTTGAATCTCCAGATCGTTTTTCACGCCTTGACACGATTGTTTCACTACTCAATTGCGACATCTTAAGTTCTTAAAGATAGATGTCGCGATCACTTCTGCTGTTCTAAATAGTTGCCACATCTTGTATGACGAATGACATTTTGGGTTCGGCCAACACACTGGGTGCACCGAATTTGGATGGTACCTTGCCCACAGGCCTGACGTTTGAGAATTCCCTTGCACCGAACTTCAAGTTTGTGGGAGCCGATCGCATTGGCAGTTTCATCAATGATCTGTCTAGCAACTTAGTGGTGCAGGATCTGACTGCCAGCAGCAATCCAGAGGCAGCGCTTGCTGACAATCTTGATCTACTCACGGGGAGCGATCGCGTTCGTCGTGACAAATATGATGACCAGTTGCGGGCAGCCTTGATTCGGTTTGGTTATAAAGGCATCACCTTCAAGCCCAAAGAACCGAGTGCTGAGAACGTCGCGATCGTCAAAATCGATCCCCTGACGGGTAGCCGCACAGTCAATGGCCAAATTAACGACGATCTGCCCGTCGTCAGCTATGAACTGGGGATTCGTGATACCAGTACCCTATCCGCCACCCTCGGCGGCTTGAAAGCAGATGTCGATCTCTCCCTCTGGCAAGATCGCAACAACGACGGCCTCTTTGACCCTGATGAGGAGTTGGATTTCTCTGAAGAGGAAGGCAATGCTAGCGAGGGAATTGTTCGTAATCTGTTCCCCGGTAAGTATGTGCTGGATGTCTATCAATTTGAAGGCAACACCGAATTCAAGCTCGACCTACAGAGCACACCTGTTGTCACGCCTGCTGGGGCGATCGGCTTGACACTGACTAATGCAGCCAGTGTGGGAACCCTGGGGGGTGGCACGGTCGATCGCAGCGGCACCCTTGCTCCCGGTAAGGTCGATCTCTATCGCTTTAACATTGGCAGTAGTCGCGAATTTGGCGTTTTCCTGGAAAATACCAGCGCTCCGGCCACCGTGGAATTGTTCCGCGACTTGAATAACAACGGTCAAATTGACAACGGCGAAATGCTGGAGTCTGCCAGCGCCACCGTGGGCCAATCCGGCGATATCTACTATCCACAACAGGATGCTGGTAACTATCTGGTACGGGTCAGCTCCAGTGCCAACACCAATTACAGTCTCAGCTTTGATGCTCCAGGCAGTTCGCGGACTGGTGCAGAGGTTATCCCCGCCATGGGGCTGGGCGAAACCCTGAGCAACTCAATCACCGCCACCGATGCACTCAATCCGAACCGTCCGGGGGCTAGGGTCAAGGAATTCACCCTCACAGATGTGGTGGGTAATCAACAGGTCAATATTGCGGTGAATGGCTCGACGGGCTTCGATCCTGCCGTGCAAATCATTGATGAATCGACTGGGCAAGTGGTGGCTGAGAATGACAACAGTAGCCCGAATACTCGTAATGCGGCGATCGCCTTTACGGCCGAGGACAACACCACCTACACCGTGCGGGTCACCAGCTTTGCCAGCGGTGTAGCAGCCTTGGGTGACTTCACTGTGCAAGCGGCTGGTTCTGCCACCGTTGCTGGCAATCTAGCCTTTGGGCAAACCTTGGGCGGTTCACTCACCAACAGCTCGATCTTGGCAGATAGCTTCTATCGAGCCGACTACGCGCTGACTGGGTTAAACCCAGGGCAAGCCGTGCAGCTCAACCTCGATTCAACGGCTTTTGATGCCTACCTGGAAGTGGTCGAAGTGGGTAGCGGTCGGATTGTGGCGGACAACGACGATATCAGCTTCCCGAACAACACCAATTCCCGCTTGACCTTCACGCCAGCAGCCGGTGTGAACTATTTGGCACGGGTCAGCACCTCTTTGGAAAACCAAACCGGCGCTTTCTCGATCTCGGCTCTGGATGGTCGTAATACTGTTGCTCGTGCCCGCCCCAGCCTACCGGCGTACCTCGGGGCGATTAAGAGCGAGGGTCTACGCAGCGCGATCGCAACCCGTGCCGAAGATGAGGTGCTCGATCGAGCCGACTTCTTGGCGCTCTACACCACCATCGCCAGCGATAACACGCTAGATGCCAATGAGGTCGCTGATCTCAAGACCCTGAGCCGGGAAACCGATGCCTTTAGTGTGTCGGAACCGGTTCGCTATCTGGCCAGCAAGGTTGCGACGGATGCCGCTGAACCCGATGTAACCGCTGCGAGTTTCACGAGCAACATCGTCGGTAATTGGTTCTTGGGACAAGTGCGGCCAGCAGCCTACTTCCAGGAACTGAACGATAACAACACTGCGCTCAAGCAGACTGTCGATCTGGAGTACAAGGCGTTTGCGGGCACGCTCTACAACAAGACTACCAACAGCCCTCTGTTGGGTGAACTAGCCCAAGGTAGTTGGGGGAACTGTTACTACATTGCGACGTTGGGGGCGATGTTTGGTCAGGTTCCCATCGAAGTGCCGACGGGTGACGGCCCCTTCCCGGGGCAAAAGACGGCTTCTCCCATTCAGAACGCTGTTACTGACAATGGCGATAACACCTACACCGTGCGGTTCTTCCACCCGACCACGAAGCGGGCAGAATACGTGACGGTGGATAACTTCTTTGTGACCCGAGAAGAAGAGTCTTACGGTGTAAGCCGCTTTAAGACCCCAGACAATGCTGGCAATATCCTATGGCCGATCGTGATGGAGCGGGCCTACGCGCAGTGGCTGGATACGCTGGGTACGACTAGCACGGGGACTGTGATGTCGCCCCCTGTTGGTGGAGGCGTGACCCGACCTTGGGGTGGGTATGACAGGTTGGCCAATGGAGGATTTGGCAAAGACTCCCAGGAGCATTTGCTGGGGGCGGAAGCCACAAAATATACTGACGAAGACCGACAGTTTGGTGGGTTGCAGCAAGCGTTGGCCCAGGGCAAAACTGCCACGGGTGGGGTGGAGAAGAATGGTTTGCTCTATGGCGGCCATGCCTACACGATTACCAATGCTTTCACGGATAGTGAGGGTAATCAGGTGGTGGATGTCTTTAATCCCCATGGTCGAGACAATGGAGGCGAAGGTGGTGTGAGTGCAGGGGCATCTGAGAAGGCTAATTTGCGAACAACACCTTCGAATGATGATGGCTTTGTGCGTCTTTCTTGGGAGGAGTTCTTGCAGGCGTTCCCTGATTACGCTGTGCTGTAGCAATTCGTGCTTCGGTTCAGGGGATGAGTGAGCTCCCTCCTTGATGCCTCGCTAATTTGGATGACTGAACAAGAGGGAGCCGATCGCCCGATCGGCTCCCTTTCGGCTTGGCCATATGAGATGCGCAGAACTGCCTATTTGATTTCCGGGTGGGTCAAGTGTTCCGACTCCGGCTCAAACTGATTGATGCGATGAATCAGTTGGTGCAAGCGTCCAAAATCTTTTTGGTTAAAGACCAAGACCAAGCGCGGCAAGTCAATGGTGGGGCTGTTGCGTTCAGCAGACAGGGCGGCGGAGGGTTCAATCTGGCCGCGCACCAAAATATCGGCAAAGTCGCGATTCAGATCGGCTAGGTAGCGATCGGTTAGGGGTGTTCGCAACCGCAAGACCAACTGCTCGCCCACGTAGCGACTGGAGTGGTAGACCCGATAGAAGTTGGCGATGTAGTTGCAGGCTAGATTGGGGCGATCGGTCATGCAATAGAGGCTGAGGTCATCGGGACTGATTAACCCCTGACTGAGCAGGTGGTTGCGGTGATAGGCTTCCCAGTTTTGCCAATAATCGCCACCGACGCGATCGAGCAGGACGATCGGGGCGGGGCCAAATTTGCCCGTTTGCGTTAGGGTCAGACACTCGAAGGCTTCATCTTGCGTACCAAAACCGCCGGGAAACAAGGCAACCGCATCGCTTTCCCGCAGGAAAAAGAGCTTGCGCGTGAAGAAATATTTGAAGTTAACCAGTTTGGGATCGTTGGCAATGTGAGGATTGGAGCTTTGCTCGAATGGCAACTGAATATTCAGGCCAAATGATCGCTCGAGCCCGGCCCCGGCATTGGCGGCGGCCATAATCCCTGACCCCGCCCCGGTAATTGCCATAAACCCTCGGCTGGTGATGCAGCGCGCAAAATCCATTGCTGCTTGGTATTCGGGGCGATCGACCGGTGTCCGTGCCGAGCCAAAAATGGCAATTTTGCGCACATGCCGATAGGGATAAAAGACCTCGATCGCCCGCTGCATATCCAACAGCGCACCGTTGAGAATTTTCCAATCCAGGCGATCGGTGTCGCTGGTGGCTAGCTCCAGCAAGGTTTCAAGGGCCAGTTGCACCAAACTGCCGTGGGGCATGGTCTCGAGGTGATCGACCAACTGGCTCAGATCCTGGCGTAACTGCTCGCTGTTGCCGCGACGCTCGATCGATAACGATGAAAAAGCCACAATCGCGCTCCCTTACTCGATTGAGACAGATCGTTGCTAGTGGTGATTGCCAGAGGTAGCCGGAGCCAGTTCACTAGCGCTGATTAGAGTATTCCCACTGACCAGCCCTGAAACAAGCAGGGCTTGGCACATGGCCAAGCCCCTATTGCTGCTTTTGGGATCTCTACAATCGGGTGATTACATGGTGGCGATTACCCAAAATCAATCCCGAAAATAATATTTCCGATTCCCTGATTTACTCGCCTGCTTCTGACAAATACTGTGACAGAGTATTCGCCAAGGTTGCCTTGGGAACTGCACCAACAACCATATCGACCCGAGCGCCATCCTTAAAGATCATCAGCGTCGGAATGCTGCGAATACCATACTGGCTAGCAACGCCGGGGTTTTCATCGGTGTTGAGCTTCACAACCTTGACTTGCCCATCAAAGTCTTGGGCAATCTCATCCACCACTGGGGCAACCATCCGACAGGGACCGCACCAAGGTGCCCAAAAATCAACCAATACTGGGACGCTGCTTTCAAGAACTTCAGTTTGAAAGTTTTGGTCGGTGACCGCTGTTGCTGCCGCCATGCTTACCTGCCCTCTAAAGCATTACTAAATCAGTTTTTTGACTCACTGACTCATAGTATACCAAAAGCCTATTTCCCTCAGACGATTTGCGGGGATTGTCGGGAACCTTTCTGACCTGCTGACGGCTAGGGGCGATCGAACCATACCAGGGTTGGCTTGGTTTAGGCCAGCCAGCAATCAAAAGCGAGCACCACAACAATGGCAGTGCTCGCTTTCGGTTGAACAAGGTTAGGTGTGATGACACCCAGCCTCGTTCATCAGTGATTCAGACGTTAGAACTTGAACACCGTGCGCAGCACGCCCAGCACTGCGGTGTCGTTGTCTTCGTTGTGGTTTGCGTCGGTCACCACAATCACACCTGGGGTGATCGAGATGTTGTCGTTGATCGCAAACTTGTAAAGGGCTTCGATGTGCCAAGAGTTGTCATCATCTTCGCCGCCGGTGGTGTTGTCGGCATTGTACAAGTTGGGTTGTTGACCCACGACCAAAGCGCCCACGCTGCCTTCCTTGAACAGGTCAGGGAACGCGAAGGTCAGAGCCCAGTTGAACAGGTCAGCATCGCCGTCGCCATTGTCTTCAGCGTTTGCGAATGTCCAGCCAGCCCAGCCGCTCAGCACAAAGTTCTTGCTGATCTTGGCGGTGGTTTGCACACCCACGTTGTGAGCCGTGGTGGGATCGCCGAAGGGGTTGTCACCCAGAAGGCTGCCGGTGCCGCCGGTCAAGCTGGGACGGGTGCGCCCGTCGGTGCTGTGGTAGGCATAGGCGTAGAGCAGACCGATATCCCAGGTCTTGCTCGGCGAGTAGTACAAGCTGGCTGCGGCGCTGTAGCTACCATCGAACAAGCCTGCACCAGTTTGAGGATCGCTGGCTTCGCTAGCCAAGTAGCTGGCCCCAAAGCGGAAGCGATCGCCTTTGTAGTTCACACCAACGCCAGCACCCTGGGGTTGACGGAACAAGGGGTTGTAGCGACCGAAGCGCGACAGAGCGCCATCAGCCGAAGATTCCAACAGCGGGTTGGCGGTGTAGTGGATGTCATCCAAATCCAAGCCCACTGCGCCCACAAACGCACGCCAGGTGTTGGCGTTGTTCAGGGGGAAGCGGTAGTACAACTCATCCAAGATGAAGTTGTTGCTGGTGTTTGATTCCCAAGCCACGCGAGCCATGTTGGTCTCGCCGTTGTAGTAACGGGGCACGTTGCCGACTTGCAGACGAGTCCGCAGCAAGTCCTTGCCGCTGAAGCTGGTGTTGAAGTTCAAGCGAACACGTTGCGAGAACGTGGCGTTGTTGTCGCTTGAGTTGTCGTCGTCACCATCGGGGTCGGCAAAGCTACCGGCCAAGCCCATGACCACTTCACCGGTCAGCTTGGTGGTGGTGGAGAATTGGTTGGCTTCCAGTTCCGAAGCGCGTGCTTCGAGGGAGTCAACACGACCGCGCAGGGCGGCCAGTTCAGCGGCGAATTCTTCTTGCAGCTTTTGCAGCTTGCGCAGATCTTCTTTGGTGGCTAGCGGATCGGTGGCGGCCTTGATCAGGTCGTTGATGCGATCGAGGCAAGCGTTCAAACCGGCAGCAAATTCGTAGCGGCTCAAGGGGCGGTTGCCCTTGAAGGTGCCGTCGGGATAACCGGCGATGCAACCGTAGCGCTCAACCAACGATTGCAGCGCTTGGAACGCCCAATCGGTGGGTTGCACGTCGGACAGTTGCGACACCGAGGTCACCTGATCCATGCTGGCGATGTCGTCTTGTAAACCGACTTCGACCGCGGACGGGCTAGCGTCAATATTCGTTTGGGTCGTTGCTTCGCCGGCAAAAGCGCCTTGAGCGAGCAATAGCGAGAGGCCAGCAGCAGCCGGGCTCAGGCGCAATGCATTCCAGAACAGTTTCATTCGCGTTTCCTCACACCGATACCAGCGGAAGCAAGACTGAGAACAGTACACTTCCTGTGGCGATTATAGATCGAACCGACAAGAGGCGGAACGGTCATGCTGGAAAGATTTGAAAAATTTGTTTTCTGTGGACCGATCGCTGTCTTGATCCCTGACTCGATCGCCCTATCCACACCGTTCACCCATCGATGACCCATCGACCGCCTACGGGGCACTCACTGACTATCCACCCATTGCGGGTCGAATCGTCGGAATCAATCCTGACCACAGCCAACCGCCCCCAATCACGCCTAACCGATCCGGCCAAAATCTTGGCGACGGATGACAACCACCGCTGGCTTCGGCGGCATGTCGGGTTGCTTATCGGGCCAGTTGGAACCGATCGGCACCGATCGCTGTTGCACAAAAGCCGTTCCATCAGTGGTGGTTAAACCGATCTCCACGACCTCACGAGCGGACTGGCGGCGGGTTCCTCGGTTCTCGCCCGGATGTTGTACCGACACCAATAGAGATGCTCCATCGGGTGTAAAACAGGGACCTGTTAATTCACACTCGATCGGTCCGTAGGCAAAGGGGACGGCCTGACCTGCACCTGGCCCCTGTGTGGGCATAAACCACATGGAATTGTTGCCATAGATGGCCCGCAGACTGGATTGGCTGATGGTTTTCCCCTCTGCATCGCGTCGATCGATCGGAATCGGTCGATTTTGGCGTTCTGCGGACATATCCGTCACCATCCAGAGATTGCCCGAGGGATCGATCGCCAAGTTATCGGGATTGGAAAAACCCAGGCCGCCGAAGCTTGGTTCACCACCGGTTGCCAGCATCCGCCACCGAAAGGTCAGGGCTGATGCGTCTTGGCGGTCTTCCTCAAGACGCATCAGCCAGCCATATTCATAGGGGGCCTTGCCATCGGGTCCCTTGAATACCCGGCGATCGGGGCTACCGTCTTGGCTGCTCGTCGATCCAGAGGTGAAGGCAATAATCAAACTCCCATCGGCCATTAGTTCTGTGTCTTCTGGGCGGGCGGTGCAGGTGGCTCCTGCTGCGCTGGCCGCCAAATGCGCGTCGATCAAAATGGCTCCCTGGCGCTCGATCGCACTGCCCTGATACAAATCGCCTAGGGTTGCGAACTGTTCCTTCAAGGCGATCGCCACCCCATCGTCCTTGACCGCCACCCCACCCCCTGCGGGCCGCTTCGGCAGCATCACCATGCCCCCAGCGCATTGGCTGGGCAAAACGGGATCGATCGGCGTATCTAAACTGAGGGAAATCCAGCGGCCCGTGCCATCGGGCTGAAACTGAGCGGCGTAGAGCATACCCGCCGTCAGCAGGCGAGAGTTGCGCTTATCGTTGGGGTTGGCGATGCGACCCTGGCTGACGAATTTGTAGAGGTGGCCCCCTCGGCGATCGCAACCGGAATACATCACCAAGGGCTGGCCCGCTTGGGCATGGATCGCTACAGCCTCATGGCGGAAACGCCCGAGCCACGTGTGTTTTGTGCCATAGTCCTGGGGATTGGCGGGATCCACTTCCACCATCCAGCCATACTTATTGCCCGCCAGCCCAAAGGCACTGCCACAGCCCGTCAGGTCGTCGGCGTTCATTTTGAACGGCACAACACCGGGCGCAAAGGAGCTGCCATCGGCATAAACCGGCTCCGCCACCAGATCCTGGAAGTTCTCTTCCGCACTGAAGATTGTCCCCCAAGGAGAAGTGCCCCCTGCACAGTTGGCAAAGGTGCCAATGATCCGCGTGCCCAAGCCATCGATGTAGCCTTGGGCGCTGGTTTTGCGGAAAACGGCGGTTGCGGGGCCGGTGGATTGCAGATAATGCCCGTTTTCTAGGCCCGATAAGCCATTAATGCGGCGATCGCGATTGGAAGGTTCACGGATCCAGCGACCGGAGGCATCCTGCCGAATCGACATAATGCCAATGCCTAAATCCTGAAGGGCGGCACGGGAGATTTGGCGAATGGATGCTTGGAGGGGCTGGTTAGCGGCGATCTGCTCCCAGCTCAAACCAGCATCACCGGCTTGCTCCATCTCTGCCATTACCAGCGCGATCGGCAAGGGTTTCCCCATCACCTGGGGATATGCCTCCAACCAGGGCTTGACGCTGATGTACTCAAAATTGATCGAGAGATAGGCCGTATGAGGGCCGGTGGGCACAAACCCCAAATAATCGTTGTTGTAGCCCACGTGGCTTTGGCCCAGCCGATCGCCCCACACGGCCAGGAGGTCGTAGGTAAACCCAGTCGGCAGCACAAAATCGTCTTGCACCGTAAAGTGGCGGTGCTGGGCAATTTGCTCGGTGGTCGATCGCCCCTCCGTGAGCAGGGGAATTGCAAAATTGATGGGTTTGAAGCCGATGGCGGCTGCTGTATTAGCGATCGCCCATCGATGGGACTCCAACGCATGTACCGCCGTCGATTGTCCGAAATGCAAGGCGACCGTCGATCCGGCACTCAGACCCAGTAATTCTAAAAAATCGCGACGATTCATACGCTGCGCTGGCTGTTCAGTGTAAGTTCTCGATGGGTACAGTGCTGGTCACAACAGCATCCCAGCCCAGTCTAGGCATCTCTGAAGCGAACAGCCAACCACAAACAACAATCCCTAAGGTTAATCCCTAAGGTTTTGTGCGCACACTGACGGGGCCGTTGACCAGGGCTTGGCAGGCGAGGCGATAGTTCTCGGGCTTTTTGCGGAGGGTGCGCTGCTCGAAATCTGTGCGTTCTGACAAATTTTCTAAGCCTTCGACAACTTCCACCACACAGGTGGCGCATTGGCCATAGCCGCCGCAGTTCATCATCTTGCCGTAGAGCTTGTAGATATCGATATTGTTTTCGATCGCCTTGAGTCGGAGGTTCGACCCGGTTGCGGCAATCACGTCTTTGTTTTCGTTAACGAAATGGATAGTGCCCATATGGTCTGGTTAGGAATGGCTCGCTGGCGGGATGGGACGCGGATCAATTGCAAGGGTTTGTTGCAATTTGTTGAGACACCCCAGTAGTTTAGTGTGCGCCCCGGCTTGGCCGACCCATGCGTAAGTCGAAAAAACCGACCCCAACTCGGTCGCGGATAGCCATGAAGGTTGGAATAACCGGGGTGGAGGCAGGATGCAAAGAATGCCAGGCGGTGATTGGGGCTAGACGGCGAGCTGCCACCTAGCGCGGCTGGGGCGATCGCGGGGTCAGATCGGTCAGGGAACCGGCGGCGGGTTGGTCGCCCAAGTCCGGCAATTGGATGGGGGTAGTGACCGGCTTCACCGTGCCCGGGGGGAGGTTGCTGACGGCGCGCTCCAGGGCTGCGAGGGCGCGGTTATAGCCAATGATCGCGATCAGCACGTTGCCGCGCGCCCGGGTCAGGCGGTTTTCGGCGTTCAGGCGATCGGTTTGAGTGCCCACACCGGCCTGGAATCGCAGCCGCGCGAGCCGCACTTCTTCTTGGGCCGACTCGATCGCCTTCAGGGAGGTTTGGATATTTTCGGCGTTGGCCATCAGGTTGGAATAGGCCACTTCCACCTCAAACCGGATGCGATCGCGCGCTCGGCCCACACCATTTTCCGAGATCTGGGCCGCGATCAACTCTTGACGCGCCTGGGCCCGGGCGGCTCCCCCATCAAAGATCGTCCATTGCATTTGCAGCCCCGTGGAATAGCCGCTCACCAGGTCGAAATTATCCGAAGGTTGCACCACATCTAGCAATTCATAGCGGGCAAAGGCGCTAACTTGGGGCCCCAACTGGGACAACCGGGCCCGCCGCTGGGCTAGGTTTAACTCGCGCTGGGCCAACTGCTGCTCAATTTCGGCGCGGTTGCGGTAGGCCAACACAATGCTGGTTTCTAGGGGCAGCGTCCAGTCACCGGCCTTGGCGATCGTGTCGGCGGTTTGGATATCGATCGCTTCGGGCAAACTCAGTAGGCGGGCCAGTTCCCGTCGGCGTTGGGTTTGACGATCGCGTGTTTGCACCACCAACTGGCGATCGTTGGCCAGTTCCACCTCCGCCTGCAACACCTCAAAGCGCGTCCCTAGGCCGGCCTTTTCTAAGGATTGGGCATCCTTGACGCTCTGCTCCCGAAACTTCACGGCCGATTGATCGATCTTGAACTGCTCGTTTTCCTGTTGCAGCCGGTAGTAGCCGTCGGTAATGTCTCGCCGCAGATCTTCAAAGGTGGCTTCGAGGGCCAACTCATCTGATCGCAACTGGGCCTGGGCTGCGTCAATGTTGGCTGGCCGCAATCCCGCCGTGTAGATGTTGTAGGTCAACTCCAAAGCGTTGTTCCACACCACCTGGTCTTGGGTGTCGATGTCTACCTGACCTCGGAAATTGCCAATATCCCGAGCCGCCCGATTTTGAATCAACAGATTCAACCGGCTGCTGGCGGACAGGGAGTTGGTAATTGACGACGACAGGCGCAGTTGTGGATAGTTGGCCGCAATTGACTGGCGCAGTTGGGCGCGGCTCCGTTCGATGGCGAGATAGAGCTGGCGGAGATCTCGGTTGTTGCGGCGGCCAATTTCCACCGCCTGTTCCAGCGTAATCGGCTGGGTCAGCAGGATCTTCACCTCATCCGGCAGGGTGGGAAACTGGAGCGGGTTCGGGTTAGTTTCCAGCTTCTGGATCACCAGTTCATCTGCTTCCGTGCTGGCTGCTGGCCGATCGCCTAAGGTGCTGGGCTGGTTCGGGACATTATCTCCAGGGGTTCCAGCCTCGGGATCTCCAGGGGTTCCAGCCTCGGGAGTCGGTGGCACTTCTGGCACCAACTCAAAGGGGTTTTGAGCAACGGGGCTAGATTGCTCGGTAATGGCCGCATCAGTTGAGGTAGCTACTGGGGTAGCTACTGAGGTGGCAGCAGTCGGGGTTGGTTGGTTGCTGTCGGGTGCGATCGCGGGGGGCTGATCTGTCCCGGTGCTGCCTGCGGCCGCGGTTGAGGCAGGTGCAATCGCTGGGGTCAAATCAGTTGTGTCGGCTGGCAAAGCATCTGGCAAAGCATCGGCAGTGACGACGGCGGTTGAGTCAAAAGAGCGATCGGACTCGGACTCGTCGGCGCGGGCGGCATCTGCCCACAGGCAACAGACTGCGACGGTCACACCCAAACCTGTGGCGATCGCTCGCTGGGCAATCTTCATAACCAAAACTTGCTTCGCTCCTCAACGCCTAAAACCGGCTGTTTTGACGACTACCGCTGACAAAAGTTCATGTGGTGACGGGCTGGCATGGCCCTGGGCGGCTTGCGGTCGTTGGCTGGATTTTTTTCCCTCAACGCAGTCAAAACCGGCGGCCCGCCGTCACTTGAGGCGGGACTACGGCTCGATCGAATCGAGTAGACACCTCAAAAAGCATACCGGTTAGTTTAGCGACTTGCCAGCGAAATGGAGCGGCCGGCCTAGCCCATCCCCACGGGACGCACCGCTTGGGGCCAGTCCTCTGCCGTGCATTGGTTAATCACGTCCTCGGCGCTGGTGACGATCACGATCGGGATGCCTAGTCGATCGCTCACTTGCTGCACGGTCAGGTCATCGAGCAGGCGCTGTTCCCCATGCCGCAACATCAGCGACGGCAACAACAGCGCCTCGCCCAAATCCCGATCGCCCAGTTTGGCCACCAAATCCTGACCCGTCAGCAAGCCCGTGACGGTCATCGTTTGGCCCCAATAGTCGGAGTTGAGGGCCGCGAGCTGCACCGCCAGACCGTCGACTTGATTGAGCCGATCGACCAGGCCGGCAAAGGGCCGCTCCACCGTGTTGCCCACCACCCAGGTTAGGCGACGGGGCCGATCGACCGATCGCACCGGGTGTTGGGCCAGGGCTTGCTCAAACCGATCAACAAACAGCCGAATCGACCCCACGCCGTTGTCGATTTGTGGAAAATCTTCGTACTCCTCGATCGGTGGCAAATCCAAGCCCGCAATCAAAAACCACTCATCGGCCAGCCAAACAAAGGTGGAACCGAGGCGATCGCGAAATTCCTGCTGGAGCGATCGCACCTGGGCAATTACTTCCCGCGCTTTGGCCGGGGTCACGGGTTGCAATTCATCATCAGCCGGTCGGAACTGAGTCAGGCCCGCCGGGACGATCGCCGCCGAAGTGACCGTGGGCCGTTGGGGTTCCGCTTCCTCAAAGCGATCGCCCTCCTCGAAATCCGCCTCATCCCAATCGGGATCATCATCGTCGGATCGAAATCACCCGGATCGAAATCACCCGGATCGAAACCATCCGGGTCAGCGTCCCTCGGGTCAAAGACATCAGGATCAGGTTGGGTTGGCGGTAATGCGCGATCGATCACGGTGGCTACCGATCGACTGGCTGACTCAGTGGATTCGACTGACTCAACCGCCTCACTCTGGATCGTGGGTGGGGCATCCGGTAACACAACATTGTCAGAAATCGCCCAGCCTCCCCCGCGCAGGGAGCGATCGCCCAAATCACCCGGCGATCGGCCGGCAGGGCGATCGGTCGTCACATAAAAACTCGCCAAGTCCCGAATCGTTCGCTCCAGATGCGCTCCATCATTGATGCCGGGACAAAGCACCACCTGAGCATGAATTTGTAAGCGGCGATCGCGGAACCAAGCCAACTGCTGCATGATGTCGCCCGCCCGAGGATTTTTGAGCAGGCGCGATCGCACCTCCGGCTCCGTGGCATGAACCGACACAAACAGCGGCGACAGACGCAGTTGCTCAATTCGATCCCACTCGCGTTGGGTCAAGTTCGTCAGGGTTAGATAAGACCCATAGAGAAAACTGAGCCGGTAGTCATCGTCTTTGTAGTAGAGCGAGGCCCGCTTGCCGGGAGGCTGCTGATCAATAAAACAGAAGGGACAACGGTTGTTGCACTGGATCAAGCCATCAAACAGGGCCGCTTCAAACTCCAAGCCCAGCTCGTCGTCGTAGTCCTTTTCGATTTCGACCACATGGGTGCGATCGCCCGCGTCCACCACCTCCAGCCGCAGCAGCTCATCGGCACAAAGGAAGTTGTAGTCAATCAAATCCCGAGGCGCTTGCCCATTAATCGACACCAGCCGATCGCCCGCCTCGAAGCCCACCTCTTCGGCGATCGATCCCGGCAGAACCCGCGTAATTTTGGCCGGACGCACCGCTGATCCGCTCATGGCGACTTCTCCTAGACAACTAACAAGGCGGCCGATCGCCCTCAGCCCATTAGACTAAACCCACGCTTTAATGGCGATCGAGCCGGGACATGGGGTTTCCCGCCAGGCTTGTCTTTAAACTCTATCAACGTTCTTTATAACCGTTGCCCCCTATGCCCGCTGCATCGGTTTCCGGCATTCAGCCGACACTCGAATTTATCCCGCCAAACTACACCCCTTGGGTACTGCGGTTCGCCCGTTGGGTTTTTCCTTGGCTGATTAAGCAACAGGCGATCGCCCAGTTGGTGGCCCACAATGCCGAAACCCTCGCGGCTTTGTTCCAAGACTTTCAAGCTGGCAAAACGCGCTTGATCGTGGCCTTTCGCCACCCCAACACCAATGACCCGTTGGTGATGTCGCATTTGTTGTGGGAAGCCGTGCCCCGGGCCGCCAAGGCCAAGGGCATTGCCCTGCGCGATCCGGTGCATACGCATTTCATCTACGATCGCGGGATTCCCCTGTGGGCCGGCGATCATGTTGCTTGGATGTTTTCCAAACTGGGTGGCACGTCGATGCAACGGGGCAAGCTCGATCGCCCCGGCATGAAGTCGGCCCGCGAGTTGCTGTTAAATGGGCAATTTCCCATGGCCGCCGCCCCCGAAGGAGCCACCAACAGCCACAGTGAAATCATTGGACCCCTCGAACCGGGCGTGGCCCAAATGGCCTTTTGGACGGTGGAAGATTTGCGGGCGGCCGGGCGATCGGAGCGGGTGGCGATCGTGCCGGTGGGGATTCAATATTCTTACCTGTCGCCGCCTTGGGAAAACATCGATCGCCTAATGGGAGACATCGAAACCAGCTTGGGACTCGATCCTTTGACCCATCCCCAAGATGCGGCCGAGCAACGCTATTTGCGGCTCTATCGGATCGGTGATCGGCTGCTGAACCTGGTCGAAAACTTTTATAAACAGTTCTACAACCAAGCCTTACCGGAACCGGTCGCCGACGATGATCCCAATGTGCAGATGGGCGATCGGCTCAAAAAGCTGCTGGACGTGGCCTTGCAGGTCAGCGAAACCTATTTTGGCGTGAGCAGCAATGGTTCGGTAGAAGATCGCTGCCGCCGCCTAGAGCAGGCCGGTTGGGAACGGATTTACAGCGATGATGGGCGATCGATTTCGCCCGTGGAACGCGGCCTGGCCAACTGGGTGGCCGCCGAAGCCACCAGCCGCATGAACCATATGCGCTTGGTGGAGCGGTTCACGGCTGTGACGGGTTCCTATGTGCGCGAAAAGCCCACGGCCGAACGGTTTGCCGAGACCCTGCTGATTTTGTGGCGAGTCACCACTTGGATTCAGGGCGGTGATGCGGGCAACCCGCCATTGTTGGGCAAGCAGCGGGTGGATCTGCGGGTGGGTGAACCGATTTGGGTGAGCGATCGGGCTGCCGACTACAAGGCCAGCCGCCGCAAGGCCTTGAACGATCTAACCCAAGAGCTGCGATCGACGCTCAAGAATCTGATTGTGTCCTAAATCCACACGTTCCTAGTCAATACCCACAATCTCGGGCAGGGCAGGTTTCAAACCTGCCCCTACGGTAAATCGATATCTTCATAGAGATCGGCGATCGCGATGGTGATACCCAAGGTGGGAATTGCTATGCGATCGCCCATTTTGTAAATTTGCGTTTCCCAATCGCCTACATCCGTTTTTTGGCGGACTTCTACCTTGATTTGATCTTGGGAAATCAGCCAATAGGTTTTGAGGGTTTCTAGTTGTTGATAATCGCTGAACTTGTCGCCGCGATCGAACTTCTCAGTGGAAGGTGATAACACTTCAGCGATGAAGCTGGGATGGCGTTTGATGTAGCGATCGTCGCGATCGCGTGGGTCACAGGTCACAAATGCATCGGGATAGTAGAAACAGCGATCGTAGCAACCGACTTTCACATTGCCCGAATGCACGTAGCAGTTTTTTCCCTTGAGGCTCGATCGCAATTCACTCAACAGAGCTAGCGTGATCAAGTCATGAATATCACTGCTGCCCGCCATCGCATAGACCAAGCCATAGCGATATTCATGGCGCACTGGGCTATTAGCCTCGATCGCTAAATATTCCTCAGGCGTGAACTCTGGAACAGCATTTGCAATCATGGCTGACCTCCAAGGAGAAATTAGTGATCAATTAATAACTCGGTATCTTCATAAAGATCATTGATCGCGATGGTGATGCCCAAGGTGGGAATTGCTATGCGATCGCCCATTTTGTAAATTTGTGTTTCCCAATCGCCTACATCCGTTTTTTGGCGGACTTCTACCTTGATTTGATCTTGGAAAATCAGCCAATAGGTTTTGAGGGTTTCTAGTTGTTGATAATCGCTGAACTTGTCGCCGCGATCGAACTTCTCAGTGGAAGGCGATAACACTTCAGCGATGAAGCTGGGATGGCGTTTGATGTAGCGATCGTCGCGATCTCGTGGGTCACAGGTCACGAGTACATCAGGATAGTAAAAAGCGTTGCGATTCGGGAGTTGCAGCTTCGTTTCAAGGGCATGGGCGCGGCAGTTTTTGCCCCGTAATGGCGATCGCAAAATCGTGAAAAGGTTAATCGCAATATCCGTATGTTCCTGACTGCTGCCCGCCATCGCATAGACCAAGCCATCGCGATATTCATGGCGAACTGGGCTATTAGCCTCGATCGCTAAATAGTCGTCAGGATTGAAGTAAGCATTCACTGCAACCATGAGTTGATCGCCCGATCGCGGGGTCAAGAAATTCCGTTAAACCTGGATTTTTGAGATCTTGATTTCATTCTAGCGATCGCCTCTACTGACTCCTAATCTGGGCGATCGGTAGGCGCTGAATCAGTCGGGGCGGATAGGGTGGACAAAATTGAGCGATCGCTTAACCAAGCCAACCCGCCCAAACCCGCTTCGGCCAACACACTAATCAACCGATAACAAGCGACGCTGGCCAGCAGGGCTGCCGGTTCCACCACGGGGCCCAACAGGGCGATCGCCACCGCCTCGAACACGCCCACGCCCCCCGGCGCACCGGGAACCACCAGCCCCACCAACCAAGCCAGCCCGAAGCCACTGGTCAGCCGGGGCAAATCCGCTGGGTCGATCGCACTGAAGGCCGCCACCGCCGCCAAAAAACCCGCTCCCCGCCAAAGCAAAAAGCCAAATTCCCCCAGCAGTGGCCCGATCGGGTAGCGATCGAGCTGGGCCGGTGGGCGATCGGCATCGGCCTTCAGTTTGCTTTTGCCCAGCCGACGCAACACCGGATTCAACACCCGTGGATGCACCCCCGCCAACACCCCGATCGCCAACAAACTTTGCAAAACCCACCAAGCTCGATCGCTAGCCAACACCCCCAGCAGCAACGCCCCCGCCGCCATCAACAACGGCTCCAACAACACACTGGCCGCCGCCACCGGCCAGGGCACGCCGATCGCCCCCGCCGCCCGCATTCGCCCATAAAAATGCCAGACATTTCCCGGCAAATATTTGGCCACGTTGGTGACGAGATACGTTCGCAGCACCCAGGCGATCGGCGCGGATTGGCCAAAGGCCCGTAGCAACCAGCCCCAAACCACCGCCGACCAGAGATGGGCCGCCGCCGTTAAACCCAAGGCGATCGCCAGCCAGCCCCAGCCGGTTGCCGTCAGGGTGAGGGTGGCTACTTGGGCCGAGCGATCGAGCAGCGTTTTGCCCAAAAAGGCCAACACCAACCCCAAAATTGCCCAGCGCCCGAATTGCTTCAGCCCCATTTGCCCGTCTCCCGGCGATCGCCCCCCTGACGATCTGCCCTAGAGGGTGTCGGGGTCAACCCCTAGCTCCCGCAGCTTGGCGGCCAGGCGATCGCGCTCGGTGATCAGTGCTTGCCCCAGTGATCGACGGAAACAAGGGGCTTAAGCCCCTTGCTGCCACGACGATTGGTGCTTGGCTGGTATCCGAAGGAACTGGTTAGACATCCTCTCAGCCGGCCCAGTTCGATCGAATTTGGGGCCATTGTAGCGAGGTGCTGATCGCCAAGTGGGGGCTGGCTGGCATCCCGTAACCCCGCTAACCGGCGCGATCGAACCAAGCGGTAATCGCCACGGCCAGCGCATCGGCCGCATCGTCAGGTTTGGGCAGCCGATCGAGATTCAGCTCTCGGGCCACCGCCGCTTGCACCTCGGGTTTTTTGGCGTTGCCATAGCCCGTCAAGGCTTGTTTGATCTGCGCTGGGGTGAATTCCACCCAGGGCAACCGGCGCTGGGCCAACACCAGCAACACCACACCCCGAGCCTGGGCCACGGCGATCGTGTTGCCCATCCGATAGAAAAACAGCTTTTCGATCGCCACCCGATCGGGCTGAATTTGGTCGATCACCGCGTGCAAATCGTCGTGCAGCGTCACCAGCCGATCGCCAATATCTTGACCCGCCGGAGTGGAAATAATCCCAAAGTCCAGCAGCTCGATCGGTGAGTGATCGCGGCTGAGATTGGCATCCAGCGCCACGGAAATTGCGCCAAACCCCAGAATAGCCAGCCCCGGATCGAGACCCAAAATGCGCGATCGCTCCGTCATGGTCAAGATTGCGGCAACCTAATCCATCAGGCGATCGAGCCGCTTACGCAACGACAGCCGAATCAGCGATCGCACCGTCACCACCGCCGCCACGCCCGCCGCCGCCAACACAAAAGCCGCCCAGTGCGCCAAAGGCCCCAAGGTCAACACCGCCCCGCCAATCAACAGGCAACCCGTGAGAGCCATATGCATCAAACATTCGATCGTCAGGTTCAACCGCTTGAGCGCCCGCTCCGTTTCGGTCGATCGCACCCGCAGTTCCAACTCGCCCCGCTCAATCCGCTGCTCCAACCGCTGAATGGCCAGCACCGTCGGATTCGGTTTGCTCAGTTGGGCTTGCACCGTTTCCACCGCCAGCTTGGCCAGGCCCAGCCATTTGCGGCGACCACTGCCCGCCGTCGCCGAACTGTTGGCATCAATGCCCGCCAACTGTTTCACAAAGGGTTTCGCCAGCGCAATCAAGTTATATTCCGGGTCGAGGCGACGGGCGATCCCATCCAAGGTCGTAATTGACTTCAGGATGTAGGTCATTTGGGCCGGCAGTCGGAACGGTTGCTGCTCAAACAGGGTGGCAATTTCCCGCCGCATTTCCGTGAAAGCGTTCACATCCACCGGCCGCTCGGCGAAGCGTTCGAGGGTAAATTGCAGCAGTTTTCGCACCGGGCGCATATCGGAGACCGGCTCGATTAAGCCCATCGAAATCAGGGATTCCAACACCGATTCGCTATCTTTTTGCAGTACCGCAAATAGGGTCTGCAACATTTGGTCTTTGGCCAGGGATTTGACTTCCACAAACATCCCAAAGTCGTAGAAGATCAGCGAGCCATCCGCCGCCACAGCGAGGTTGCCCGGATGGGGATCGGCTTGGAAAAACCCATCCTGCAAGAGTTGCTTGAGATAACAGCAAACGCCTAATTGATTCAGCCGTTTGGTGTCGATGCCACAGGAGTCGAGACTTTCGCAGTCATCCACTTTAATTCCTGGTAAATATTCCATCACCAACACGCGCGAGGTGGTGTGGGGCCAATAGACCTTTGGAACTCGTACGTTATGAAATTCCTGGAAGTTTTTGCGGAAATGGTCGGCGTTATGGGCTTCGCGAACGTAGTCAATCTCTTGATAAAGAACCCGGAAAAATTCTTGATAAATCGATTCGAGATCGTATTGCTGCGTCCAAGGAAACAGGAGTTCGCTCCAATGGATCAGTTGTCGCAGCACTTTGAAGTCGAGATCGAAGAGGGGTTCCAGGCCGGGGCGCTGGATTTTGACGACGACCCGATCGCCCTCATGCAGCACGGCCCGATGCACTTGCCCCAGGCTAGCGGCGGCGATCGGCTCCGGCTCAAATTCCGCAAAAATCGTTGTCAGGGGTTGCCCCAGTTCTGTTTCGATCGTGGCGATCGCTAAGTCCGTGCTGAAGGGGGGCACTGCATCCTGCAGCCGACTGAGGGCGCTGATATATTCCCCCGGCAGCAGGTCGGGACGGGTGGAGAGGGCTTGACCCACCTTAATAAAAGCCGGGCCTAGGTCAATCAGGGTTTTGGCCAGCCAGTTGGCCCGCTGTGATCGCCGATCGCTGGTGTTGTGGCCTCGCAGCCGATCCCACCACAGGGCCGACAGAAACCGCCCGATCGCGATCGTCACATCGCGTTGGCGCTCCCAACTGGAGTAACGGGGTTTTTGCCAACGGGGGGCGGGGGGCTGGGGCTTCGCTTTAACCAGCATTCAACCGATCGGGGAGTGAGGAGGAACCGCAAAAAACAGGACAACGGGGTGATCCCTAAATCAAACCGCGAGGGTTGCCCGTGGCTATCCGGTTCAATGTTGAAATCGGAATAGATCAGAGTCAAAACCAGCGATCGGGCGTTGTCGATTTCAGTGTAGGGGATTTTCGCGGGTCAATTGTTGAAAGTTCTCCCGCAAGGGTGGCGCTTCGTGGCCGGTGGCGGCTGTCGGCCCCGTTGCCACGACTGCCCCCGAATCCCGCTGGCGATCTCCTTGTGGTGCAATTTGGAGCTGTGGTGCAATTTTGAGCAATGTAGAGACCATTGGCGGCGATCAAAGCCGTAACGCTTGATGCAGTAACCGTGACTGTGAGCGCCTAACAATAGTGGTTTGGGCCAATAGTTGAACAGGTTCGCAGGGCCCAGGCCAGGGGTTGGGCGCGCAAACGACCCATGAAGACTTATTCTGATTTTGGCAATTCACCCGCCGCTCGGGGCGATCGCCGTTTGTCGCCGGGTTGCGTGGCAAACCGCTGACCCCCCCACGGCCCACATCGACTTCGCTTTTGGATTTGGAGAAAACGCATGGAAATGACCGACACGGGAATCATCGAAATTCGCGCGCGGGAAATTTTGGATTCACGGGGTCGTCCCACCGTAGAAGCCGAAGTCACCCTGGAATCGGGCGTAACGGGTTTGGCACAAGTTCCCAGCGGCGCATCCACTGGCACTTTTGAAGCCCATGAGCTGCGCGACGAAGACCCCAAGCGCTACGGTGGCAAAGGCGTACTCCAAGCCGTTCAAAACATTGAAGATGAAATTTCGCCGGAACTCCACGGTTTGGATGCCCTCGATCAGTCCAGTGTGGACTTGGCGATGATCGAACTCGATGGCACGGCCAACAAGTCGAAAATTGGGGCCAACGCGATCCTGGCCGTGTCCCTAGCCAATGCGAAGGCCGCTGCGGCTACCGTGGGTTTGCCGCTCTATCGCTACCTGGGTGGCCCCTTGGCGAATGTGTTGCCTGTGCCCCTGATGAACGTGATCAACGGTGGGGCCCACGCGGACAACAACGTGGATATTCAAGAGTTCATGATCGTGCCCCACGGAGCCAGCAGCTTCGCCGAGGCCCTGCGCTGGGGTGCGGAGGTGTTCGCGTCTCTGAGCAAGGTGCTGAAGGATAAGAACCTGCTGACGGGCGTGGGTGATGAGGGTGGTTTTGCACCGAACCTGGGATCGAACCAAGAAGCGCTGGATCTGTTGATTGCGGCGATCGAAAAGGCCGGCTACAAGCCCGGTGAGCAAGTGGCCTTGGCGCTGGATGTGGCTTCCACGGAACTCTATAAGGACGGCAACTACACCTACGACGGTGCAACCCACAGCCCCGCTGAAACGATCGCCTACCTGGACAAGCTGGTAAGCCAATACCCGATCGTGTCGATCGAAGATGGCCTGAGCGAGGACGACTGGGAAAACTGGGCGGCGATGAATGCCAGCCTGGGTGGCCGCACCCAACTGGTGGGCGATGACCTGTTTGTGACCAACCCGACCCGCTTGCAAAAGGGGATTGAGCTGAACGCGGCCAATGCAATTTTGATCAAGCTGAATCAAATCGGTACGCTAACGGAAACCCTCGAAGCGATCGACCTGGCCACCCGCAGCGGCCTGCGATCGGTGATCAGCCACCGATCGGGCGAAACGGAAGACACAACGATCGCCGACTTGGCCGTGGCCACCCGCGCTGGTCAAATCAAAACCGGCTCCCTCTGTCGTAGCGAACGGGTGGCAAAGTATAACCGCCTGCTCCGGATTGAAGATCAACTGGGCGATCGGGCGGTCTATGCCGGGGCGATCGGTCTGGGGCCGAAGTTCTCGCGCTAGGGGCTGTAATCATCTCCTAGTGGGTCACCCGAGTGGGTCACCCGAGTGGGTCACTCAAACGGTTGACTTCCCGCATCTCAATTGTCGTCACAAGGGGCTTCGGCCCCTTGCCCCCCACAATCTCGTCATTGTGGAATCAGGGTTTCAGGCTGATTAATGACAGAGCCTAGCCCCTTGTGGCCCTGACGATTCGCGCCCGGTGGCATCAGGGCTGGAGCGACTGGACGATTGGATGATTGGATGATTGGATGATTGGGCGATCGACACTAGTTAGTTAACCAGTTCGTTAATCAGCTCGACACCAGTTCGTTAACCAGGGCGTTCGTGTAACGTCGGTTGGGGATGGCCCCTGAGCCGATCACTGGGGCATAGCGCTGGGCGATCGCTGGGGTTGTTGGGCCGGCTTGGGTGTGGCTTGCAATTCTTCTCGCAAAATTTGGCGGTAGGCACTGGGCAGCAAATGGGTCATCCGGTTGGTTTCAATGCCATAGCCCAGGCTTGTCCAAGTGCCCGACAGCCGCCGCAAGACGCGATCGAGTTGCCCTTGGCGTAATGCTTGACGCAGATCCATCCCCCAAGCAGCTCGATCGGTCAGCCACCGATAGACCACCCAATCTTGTTGATCTGGCTGAAAGCTATAGCGACCCAACACTCCCCAACTGTGGCGATCGGGGTGATAGGCGCGCGCCTTTTCCAGCCAGGTGCGATCGAGCATTTGGTAGCGCCCAGCGGCCGTGGAGCAGTTGCCCATATTCGGCCCCAGCAAAATCGTCACGCACTCTTGGGGATGCTGGCTGAGATCCGTGATTCGTCGCCCGCCATAGAGCAGCACGTAAGGATCACGCCCATTTGCTTCACTCACGGAAATCGTCCGCATCAGGGCGCGCAAGTAAGGATCGCCCCCTTTCATGGCCAAAGGCGGAATCGCTAATCCTTCCTTGAGGCGCAGGGGCTTACCCAAATAGGTTGCGGAAGAAGGCGCAAATTCGGCCAGGTTAGCCCCCAACCAGAGCAGTGCGATCGCACTGAGGGCTGCAATCACACCATTGGTAAAGGAGCCGACCACGGATGGTGGCTTGCGCTCGACCGGCAGCTCGTCCAAGGGCGGCAAGTTAACGCGATCGATCATGGAGCGAGGGCCGCGACGGGCTGAGGAAATTGTTGTGCGAAAACCATCGTCGATCGTCTCTCCCTACAGGCTGCACCCAGGGCTATTGTGCCAATCCCTTTCGGACTGTGCAATCCTCGGTTCCAGCAACCCGACCAGCGCAATCGCCGATCCGCCAAACCGTCTAGCACCCGTTCCTAGGGCGCGATCGCTAAGAACCGATCCACCGCTGCCAAGTAAGCGTCGGGATCTTCCAACATCGGAAAGTGACCCGTGCGGGCAATCAGGCAGTAGTCGATCGCCTGGCTCAAGGCCGCCGCTTGTTGCCCCAGTTTGGCCGGAATGATCTGATCAAACTCCCCCGAAATCAACAGCGTCGGCACGTTCAAGGCCGCGAAAGCTCCGGGCATTTCTTCCACGGCCTGCAGGCTGACGGAGGTGAAGATCGTCCCCAGGGCTGCTGCCTGATCCGCAAGGGTGAAATCTTCCACGAAGGCGCGCTGCTCGGTCTCGGGAATCGGCCCGTGTAAAAACCGGGCCATGAATAATTGGGGCACGAGCGGCAACTGATGTAACCATCGGGGGCGGAACTTGACCACATAGCCGCCAAACCGATAGAAAGCCGCAAAAGCCGCCTCGTCGTATTCAAAAATGCCGCTACAGGTCAAGATTGCCCGTTGCACCCGATCGCCCATCATGCCCAAGAACAAAACGGCGATCGAAGCGCCCATCGAGTGAGCATTCAGATAGACCCGATCGAGACCCAGGCGATCGAGCAACTCCGCTAAATCGGCAGCATAGGCTTCCAGCCAATAGTCTGGGGACTGGGCATCGGGGTGCTGGGCAGGCAGGCGCGATCGACCAAATCCCCGCAAATCGTAGAGCAAACAATCAAAACGATCGCTCAAGGCCGCCGCTGTTGATCGCCAATAGCGAGCCGAGCCGCCCCAACCATGCAAAAACACCATCACCGGCTTGCCCGTGGGCGCATTAGTCCCGTCTTGGGCAATCCATTCGTAGTAATGCGGCGTACCGCGAATTTCTAGATAAGCCATTCAGCCATGCTGTCCCTGATCTCACACTGTCCTGGGCCCGCCGCCCTAGGCCGACTCGGGCTTAGGCATCGATGACGGGTGCAACAACAAATCAGCAGTCGATCGATGCTCCACCATATCCCGCGTAATCAAGCAGCGGGTCAAATCCTTGCGCGACGGGATTTCATACATCACATCCAGCATCAGTTCTTCCACAATGCTGCGTAGGGCCCGCGCCCCGGTGCGACGACGGTAAGCTTCCTGGGCGATCGCCCGCACCGCCTCCGGTTCAAACACCAACTGCACATTATCCATCCGCAGCAGCTTTTGGTATTGCTTCACCAGGGCATTGCGCGGCTGAGTCAAAATCGCCACCAGCGCCTCTTCATCCAACGGTTCCACCACCGCCAACACCGGCACCCGCCCAATAAATTCGGGAATCATGCCGAATTTCACCAGATCTTCCGGTTCGAGGCGGCGGAGCGTGTCGGCCGTGCGCCGTTCGCGCGATTGGGTTTCGCCCCCCTGCACAAAGCCCATCGACTTCTTGCCCGTGCGTTGTTCAACCACCTTCTCCAGCCCCACAAAGGCCCCGCCGCAGATGAACAGAATATTGCTGGTGTCGATCTGGATGCAGTCTTGGTAGGGGTGCTTGCGGCCACCTTGGGGTGGCACATTGGCCACCGTGCCTTCCAGCATTTTCAGCAGGGCTTGCTGCACACCCTCGCCGGACACATCCCGAGTGATGGAAGGGTTTTCGCTCTTGCGGGCCACCTTGTCAATTTCGTCGATGTAGATGATGCCGCGCTGGGCTTCTTCCACATCAAAATCCGCCACCTGCAACAGCCGCAGCAGAATATTTTCCACATCTTCGCCCACGTAGCCCGCTTCGGTCAGGGTGGTGGCATCGGCCACAGCGAAGGGCACATCGAGGATTTTGGCTAGGGTTTGGGCCAGCAGGGTTTTGCCGCAGCCCGTGGGCCCCATCAACAAAATATTGGATTTTTGTAGCTCCACGCCGTCATCCAGAGTAGGGCTAGGTGCGCCCCCGGCGGCAGGATTGCTGGGGCTGGCGGGGGGATTGGCCAGTTGCTGCTCGCGTTCCTGTAGGCAGGCCAGTCGCTTGTAATGGTTATAAACCGCGACGGACAGGACTTTTTTGGCTTCGTCTTGGCCAATCACATGGTCATCGAGAAATTTCTTGATTTCGCGGGGCTTCAGCACTCGGTGAGGCGTGGTGCGAGGCGGGCGCGTGCGGGTGCGTTCGGCCGGCTCTGGCCGGGGTGGGGCTTGGCTGGTTGCGCCACCGTTGAAGAGTTCTTCGTCGAGGATTTCATTGCAAAGATCGACGCATTCATCGCAGATGTAGACTCCCGGCCCGGCAATCAGCTTGCGGACTTGCTCCTGGGACTTGCCACAAAACGAACACTTGAGATGGGAGTCAAATTTCGACATACCGGTTGCCCTTGAGGTCGCGCTGCGATCGCGGCGATCGTCCGGGGGCGATCGAGCGGCGGTTGCGCTGATGGTGAGTCAAGATCTGGCGAGGCAGCCCTGGGCGATCGACAACGGACAACGTTATCGAAGATCGAAGTATCGAAGATCGAAAAATCGCCTGTCCCATTACCTGGAATCACGGACTGTGATTGTGTAGCGGGTTGGCGCTGCCGACGCGAGAGCGTGGGTAGCCAGAGGATACCTACAGTTAATTATGCCTCAAGCGCTCCGCAAGCCAGGGAAAATCCCTGAGCTGGATTGCGATCGCGCTATTCCAAAACGAACGCGCGCCCCTACCCTAACCGACTAGGAGCGCGCGGTGGCGGTAAATTCGGTAACGCGATGGGTACTGATCTGTCAAGAATTCAGAAGAGGCCCAGAAGAGATCTAGAAGAGAGCTAGAAAGAATCCAGAACTGCTCCCACACCAATCCAGAGGGGCGGCAGTGGCCTGGGGTTAGGGGGGGGTGGCTCCAGTCTCGATCTTGCAGCGAGGGTAGACCAGGCTAGCACCGGGCCCATCCCCCAACAGCCGACTGGAGTTACCTAGGGGTGTTTAGTTCCCCTTTTTGGGCTTGGCTTTTTTCGAGCTGACCTTGGCGGCTTCGCTGGCTTGATCGTCTGCTGCCGTTTCATCTGCCGTTTCATCCCCCGCTTCCACTGCCACATCCACCGTGGCCTCTGCGGCGGGTACTTCTTCTGCGGGCGGGGTCAGGGAACCCGGCTCTAGCAGCTCGAAGCTGTTGTTTTCCGCCAGCCAGGTCATCACTTTGCCGCGATACAACTCTTCATAGACCACTGATTCGAGGCGGGCGCGATCGACCTTTTGGCCCGACAGTGCGGCTTTCAGCTCCTTGGCGCGGGCTTGCACTTCTGCGTCGGTCACTTCGATCGACTCTTGGCGACCCACCGCCCGCAGGATCAAATCGGTCTTCACCTGCCGAATCGCATCGGGGCGCGCCGTTTCCTGCATGTTGGCCATCAGTTCATCGTTCATGAACTTGCGCACATCGATGCCCTGGTTTTGCAGTTGGTACATCGACTGGTTAACGATCGCCCGCACCTCTTGCTGAATCAACCCCTCCGGCACTTCCACTTCGGTGCTGTCAATCAGCGCCGCAATCAAGGCTGCTTCCTTGTTTTGTTCGGTTTGCTCGTCTGCTTCCTTTTGGTACTGCGACTCAAACTCCGCCCGCAGTTCCGCCAGGTTTTCGTATTTGCTGATCGACTTGATGAACTCGTCGGTCAGCTCAGGCAGCTCGCGCTCTTTGATGTCATGCAGCGTGATTTCAAAGGTGACTTCGCGATCTTGCAGATCTTCGCGGCCGTAGTCCGCCGGGAACTGCACGACGATCGACTTGCTCTCACCGGCGTTCATGCCTACGATGCCGTCTACGAAACCGGGGATGAATTTCTTTTGATCCAATTCCACTTGGAAGTCTGTGGCTTCGAGACCCGACAGATCTTCGGGCTCGGTCTTGCCTTCCTCGGAGGTGAGGGTTCCCTTGTAGTCAATCACCACCGCGTCACCCAACTGGGCCGGACGACCTTCAACGGGAATCAAATCCGCCGAGGATTCCTGCTGCTGTTCTAGGATGCGATCGACCCGCTCGGGGTCGGGATCAACGCGCTCGGCTTGGATCGTCAGGCCGGTGTAGGTCGGCAGCTCAATGTCTGGCACTACATCCAGCTTGACTTGGAAGGTCAAGGTTTGGCCCGGCTCGAACTGGGTAAACAGTTCTTCCTCTGAAGAGGTAATTTGTGCCTGGCCAGCGGGTTCGATCTTTTCTTGTTTGATCGCAGCTTTCACACCGGCTTCTACCAACTCATCCAGGCTAGCGGCCTTGAGCGCAGCAGAGCCAATGCGCTGAATCACCATGGCGCGGGGCACTTTGCCCTTGCGAAACCCAGGAAATGTGGCGGATTTGGCGTACTTAGTAATGGTGTCTTCGTAAACCTTGGCCGACAAGTCAGCGGGTACTTCGATCGTGAGGCTAACCTGACTAGCGGACAGTTTTTCCTGGGTAACTTTCATGGATGATCCAACAACTGACAAATGACGAATACAGGTGAACGAGCGGAAACAGGCAACGCAAACTGGCAACAGCCACGCCTACGACAGGGCGACGCGCGGCGGGTCGTGGCGCTGGCCAAATGCTGCGGCATCGTGCTGAGGCGGGGGGGCGACGGTGGCGGGCAAGCTGCGCCAGATGAACCGCAATAGACTATCCTAGCTGAAATGCGCCCATCTGCATGGGCGATCGCTCGATTGATGCCCGGCCGCCAGGCCCAGCCGCGATCGACAATCAACTATTTTCTGGACTAAACTTCAGCGTTTTTTAGGCATTCGGAGAAATACCTTGGCTGGATATCGCGTCGCCATCTTGGGCGCTACGGGCGCTGTGGGTACGGAGTTGCTGCAACTGCTGGCAGAACGGCAGTTCCCGATCTCAGAACTGAAGTTGCTGGCCTCGGCGCGATCGGCCGGCCAGACCTGCACCTTTGGCGGCGAGACCCTGACCGTGGAAGCCACCACCGCCGAGGCGTTTGAGGGCGTGGATATTGTGTTGGCCTCGGCCGGGGGCAGCACCTCCAAGGCTTGGATCGACACGATCGTGGCTGCGGGAGCCGTGGCGATCGACAATTCCAGCGCCTTTCGGATGCGGCCCGACGTGCCCCTGGTCGTGCCTGAAGTGAACCCCGAGGCGGCGGCTGACCATGAAGGGATCATCGCCAACCCCAACTGCACCACGATTTTGATGGCAGTGGCTACTTGGCCTTTGCATTTGGTGCAACCGATCCAGCGGATTGTGGCTGCCACCTACCAATCGGCCAGCGGCGCGGGCGCTCGGGCCATGGAAGAGGTGAAGGTGCAGTCGCGGGCGATTTTGGATGGGGGCCAGCCGGTGGCGGAAATTTTGCCCTATCCCTTGGCCTTTAACCTGTTCCCGCACAATTCGCCCCTGGGCCCCAATGGCTATTGCGAAGAAGAAATGAAAATGGTGAACGAAACCCGCAAAATCTTTGGCACCGAAGCCGTGCGGGTGACGGCCACTTGTGTGCGCGTGCCGGTGTTGCGGGCCCACTCGGAGGCGCTGAACCTGGAATTTGCGGAGCCGTTCCCGGTCGATCGCGCCCGTGAGATCTTGAAGTCGGCCCCCGGTGTGACCCTGCTGGAAGACTGGGAGCGCAACTATTTCCCGATGCCGATCGATGCCAGCGGCAAAGATGACGTGTTGGTGGGGCGGATTCGCCAGGATATTTCTAACCCCAACGCGATCGACCTGTGGCTCTGTGGCGACCAAATCCGCAAGGGTGCGGCCCTGAATGCGGTGCAAATTGCCGAACTGTTGGTGGAAAAAGGCTGGGTGAAGCGCAAATCCGCCCGCTAGAGCGGCAAACCATCGGGTGTAAGCAAGGAAACCGGTGTAGACAAGGGGCTAAAGCCCCTTGCCCCCTCACGGTGCGGCGGTGGTTAGGAAGGGATCGGTTTTCTGGGCGATCGCGCTCGGGCCACCGCGCTAAGATGATCCCGGCTGCGCCCCATTTGCGCTCAATCGGTCAACTCCCAAGCTGTTTCTTGTTCTAAGTGCCATGTTCACGATCGAAGTTGCTCTCAAGAGTTCGCCCGCCACGTTTTCGGTGCAGCGCAAAAATGCGGAAGATGCAGAAGCGCTCTATGCGGAAATTTTGGGCTTTGTGCGATCGGGTCAGACCCAATGGCTTGATCTGGCCTGCGAAAAAATGGTGGGCAAGAAAGTTTCTATCCTGACCAGCGAAGTGGTGGCCGTGCAAATCAGCGATAAGTCCGGTGCTGCCCAAGCGGGTGGCCGCACGGCCGGTTTCTTGGCCGCCGCCACGGGCGCAACCAACTAAGTTCGCCGTGACCGATCCAATCCCATCACCACTGGACGAGACAAAGGGCTGAAGCCCCTTGCCCCTTAACGGGTTTGAGCAGGCTCATGCTAATCAGTTGGGTTGAGGTTGCTTTGTGGTTGGGTCGGTCTTGCGAACCATTCATCATCTCTGTCGCGCACTGTTGAGGACGATCGCCCCCATGCCAGGTCAGCCCAAATCGGATCAGCGGGGATTGCTCCCAGATGATCGCGGAACGGAACCGGCGATCGCCGTGCAACAGGTCTCATTCCAATGGGCGAAAGATAAACCCGTTCTCCAAAACTGCTCCCTGAGCGTGCCGGTCGGCGAATTTTGGATGTTGCTGGGAACCAATGGCAGCGGCAAATCAACCCTGATGCAGCTTTTGGCAGGGTTGAACCAACCGAGTGCGGGCCAGGTGTTGTTGCGGCGGCCCGTGGGGTTTGTGTTTCAAAATCCCGATCGCCAGTTGGTGATGCCCACGGTCGCTTCGGATGTGGCCTTTGGGCTGGCTGAGGAGAATTTATCGGCGATCGCCATGCGCGATCGCATCCGCAGCGCCCTGGCCGAGCTGAATATTTTGGAACTGGAGCGCCGCCCAATCTACGCCCTGAGCGGCGGCCAAAAACAACGGGTGGCCATTGCCGGGGCGATCGCCACTCGCTGCGAAGTCTTGCTGCTGGATGAACCCACGGCCCTGCTCGACCCCGACAGTCAATTGGACTTGGTGCGCTGTGTGCGGCAGTTGGTGGACGATCGCGGCATCACAGCCCTTTGGGTAACCCATCGCCTGGAAGAACTGGACTATTGCGATGGGGCCTTTTTGCTGGAAAACGGACAGGTTGTGGCCGCCGGAAAACCAGCGGCCATGCGCGATCGACTTCTGGCCAGCGAGCAGCTCTATCCCAGTGTCTAGATCCTATTGCCACGTCCCGGGTGCAAGCTGAAACAGCTCTTCTCCTTGCCCCAATGGTTGTAACAAGGGGCTTCAGCCCCTTGCTGCTCCATGATCTCGTCTCGGCAGCATCAGGGTTTCAGGCAATTTGCCGATCGGCGCTAGGGTTCCTAAACCGCCTGACTAGAGACTACGGGGCAAATTGCCGATCGAACGCAGCGCGGGTGATCGGTTGGCTCACTTCGATCCCTTCGCCACCCAACACTGTCAGGGGCTGTCCTTCCACGGAAATCCAGGCCGAGGCTCCAGGGTTGAGCGTTGTGGAGGTGTAAATGATTTGGCCCAGGCGACCGGTCATGGCCGCTGTGCCGCCGCCACTGGTGAACTCAGCCGACAGGTTGACTCGCACCCCTTCGGGACTGACGGTTAAGCCCAGCAGGCGGGTGTTGGGCGGAATGGCGCTGCTGAGGTTGGTGTCGATCGGGCTGCTGTTGAGGAGTTGCTCGATCGCGCTGCGGACGATCGCTTCGGGATCATTGCTGGTGGCGGGCTTGGCTGGCTGACCGGCCATGACGAAGCGAGTGCCCGTGTCTTTGAGCCAATAGAGCTGCAAATCGCGATCGATCGGAGGACTGGGGGCCGCACTGACGGTGGGTTGGGCCGTGGGCGATTGGGGAGCAGCGGCGGCCGTGGGTGATGGTGATGGGGCGATCGAGGGACTGGCCGATGGGGCAATCACCACGGGGCTGGGCGACGGGATCGGTGCAGGGGACTGGCCAGCGCTCAACCAGGCGACACCGGCTCCCACAGCGACGGCGGCAGAGCTAACGGCAGCGATAATCCCGATGGGTAAACTACGGCGGGGATCATCAGACATAGAACCAACCCTCCTGGGTCAGCACAAGGGTAAAGCACGGGGACGATCGTTCTGAGCCTAGGGGCGATCGAACGGCTAGATGGGAAGTTTCCTCCCGATCGCACTATCCGAGCGAAGGGGAGATCGACCCGGATGATTAGTTCCCGCCCGCATGGTTAGTCCCAGATGGGCAGTCGCAGATGGTTAGCGAAAGCACGGGTTACCAGCTCCTAATGGCCATTCTAGGCCGCCGATCGCGTGGGTCGGGCGGATCGGTGGCGATCAGTCGCGATCAGTCGCGATCGACCCCTTCCCCTAACCCATCTCCACCAACTCGATCAGGGCCACTTCCCAGGCCAGACGGGGTTGCACATAACCCAAAAGCTGCTTTCGTAGTGTTTCTAGGCGACGCAGCCAACGATCTTGCTGGAGGCGGCTTGTCGTCCATCCGTCAGCCGGTTGCCACCAGGTTTGTTGCAGATAGTTCACGAGCCAATGTTGCTGTTCTGTGTCGGTAGTCTTGTCGATTTGGCGGGCCAGATCCAGCGCTTGATAGACCGTGCTGGGGGGTCGTCGCAAACTGGCGAGCAACTCTGGCGGCAGGCTTTGCAGTTGTTGCCAATGGGCGATCGCCTGGCCGGGACAACCCTGGGCCAAAGCCAACACCTCTGGCTGGTCGCGCAGATGCCCTTGGCCAGCGCGATCGAGCACCAGCACCAATTCCTCGGGAGCCAGTCGCCGAAAGGCCACCCGCGCACAGCGAGAAACCAGGGTGGGCAGCAGGGCCTCGGGGCCAGGAGCCAGCAAAATAATTGTGGCGCGGCCCGGTTCTTCCAGGGTCTTCAGCAGGGCATTGGCGGCCCCTTCGGCCATGGTTTCGGCCCCTTCAATCACCACGAACGATCGAGCGGCCTCGATCGGAGGGCGACCCAAATTAGCCGCCAGTTGCCGAATTTGTTCTAGGCGCACTTGGGGTGGGGTTTTCTTTTCGAGGCCAGCGGCCTGGGCTTGGCTGGCCGGGATCAGTTGCCCGCGATCGGTATAGGTCGGCTCCAACCACACCAAATCCGGGTGCATCCGCTCACGCACCCGCCGGGCCAAACCCGTCGCCAGTTCTGGGCGATCGGCCAGCACCAGTTGGGCAAAGCATTCGGCCGCCCGTTTGCGCCCCACACCGTCGGGCCCCGCAAACAGATAAGCTGGGGCCACATGATCCCGCTCGATCGCCGAAACCAACAGGCCGATCGCCCCCGCCTGACCCACCAGCTCACTAAAGACCGGCTCCAGTGGCGATCGCACCGTCATCCCCCTTGTCCCAAGGACACAGGGGCGCAGGTCGTCCCCCACCAACTCTCTAGGCGATCGAGCAACACCGCTTGGGCTGCGGTAAACGTCGTGATGGCATCGCCATTGGCATCCACCCGTCGAATCCGATCCGGTTCCCGATGCGCTAACGTGGCAAACCCATCCCGCACCCGTTGATGAAATCCACCGGCACTGCGTTCGAGACGATCGAGCGGGCCACTGCGGGCCTGGCGACGGGCCAAACAACTTGCCAGGGACGCATCAAACCAGAGAGTTAAATCACTGGTGAGACCGGCCGTGGCGATCCGGTTCAGGGTTTGGATTAAGGTCAAATCCTGTTTGCGGCCAAAGCCCTGGTAGGCCACCGTGGAGTCCACAAACCGATCGCTCAACACCAGCGACCCCGCAGCCAGGGCAGGTCTCAGCACTTCCTCCACATGCTGGGCCCGATCGGCCGCATACAGCAACAGCTCGGCCCGATCGACCACCGCCCAGTCCCCCGACAATAACAGATGGCGTAGTTGCTGACCCAAGGCCGTGCCGCCCGGCTCCCGCGTCACCACCAAGGGCCGATCGCCCAAAATCCGGCTCGATCGCAACCAGTCCGCCACCTGCTGTAGCTGCGTGGTTTTACCGGCCCCATCGGCCCCTTCAAAAGTAATCAAACGACCCGGATAAACAGCCTCCGGGTGCGAAAAATCGAGCTGTGACCCATCAGGCAACGTCATTGGTGCTCCAGTCCCCAGGATTCAACCCTATTCCTGCCGTTCAACATCATTGGCTGAATTGGCTTGGTTTGAGTAGGCGGGCATTGCTCCACTCATGGCGCTAGTTGAGAACCCATTCAGCCCACAAAACTAGCCGCTGGCTCGTCACAAGATCGACTGATCTGTGCGATATCAGTTTGATTTGATCGCGATTTGATCGCTATTCCTGCGATCTTGATCTCGATCTCTGCGATCTGGATCTCGATCCCTGCGATCTTGATCGCTATCCCTGCGATCGCGCTAGGGCCAGCCCGCTTCCCGTTAGGATCAGCGATTTGGTCAGCGATTGGGCTTCCACGCCCATCTCCCCACCGCTGTTGATGGGGTTTGATAAAACCCACAGCCGACACAGCCCAACCCACCAGGGAAGAATGGCTTGGGTATTATAGGGTTGGACGCGGCTCTACGCAGTTTCACGCAATCGAATCTTCATGGCTCGTTATACCTGCTTGTTTTCATTTTCACAGCCGTCCGATCAGGTGCTGGGACAACTCGAACCCGCGCTAGCGACCTGTGGACTCAATGTTGTTCACAAAACGCCCGACTACCTTTTGGCCCGTGAGCGACCCGGCAACGTGTCCTACCCGCGGATGGTTACTGTGGAGCTGGTGGTCGATCGCACCGATGAAGCCCGTAACCGTGCCCGCCTGAATTTGATTGTCAAAAACGAAGAATTAGCCCTTAAGCAAGACAACCACTGCCGCCAAATGTCTGAGCGCATTGGCCAATCGTTACAGGACAGCGGTTTTCTGGAGCTGCTCAGTAGCGTCACCGGCTAGGGAATCGGGCAAAGGGCGATCGCTTCCCTGCCCTTTGGCTGCAAGCTGACCAGGGTTCACCCCTCGGAGGCAGCCAGCCGCTGCAAAAATGACGCGATCGAGTTCATGGCCCGACTGTACAGGCTGCCAGCTCGATCGCGCTTGTGCTATTGCCAAATCAACAGTCTCAGGGTCTCAACAGTCTCAGGGTCTCAAGGGTCTCAATCATCATCAGCATCTTCGGGATCACCCACCATATTGGGACTGATCAGTGTGATATCAAACTCATCCGGTGGCCCGATCGAGAGGGTGTCCTGTTTCAGGGTGTAGTAGATCGCGCGTACCTGCGGCCCAAAGACGATTTCATCTTCGTTTTGCAAATCGTGCACCTGAAGCTTGCGACCATTGATGAGTAGGCCGTTGGCGCTGGGTTTACCCTTCAAGTTGCCATCCACGATGCGGTAGTAGGCAGTTCCATCGTCATAGGACAGCCTAACCAGGGTGGCGTGGCGACGTGAGACAAACTGGGATACGAGGATGACATCGCATTTGGGATCGCGCCCAATGGAGTAAACGGGGTTCTCAAGAATCACTTCCCGTCTTCCCTTGTCGTCTTCAACGATTAAAAGGTGATTTTGCCTGGGTTCTGCGGGCATGGGCTGACTATGCGGACTGGATTGACTAGGTTCCCGTTGGAGTCTGAGAAACTCAAGGTCGCTCGCTCACGGTTAATTTTGACATGCTCAATCGGGTTCGGGTCGAGAGCCAAGGCTCGATCGAGCACTGCGGCGAAGCAGTAGAGAGTTGCAGACAACACTGACGGAACTAAAGGCCATCAGAGCAGCGGCGGTGGCGGGCCCGATCCCAATGCCCAAGGTGGGCAAACCAACACCAGCGGCTAAGGGAATGCCGATCGCATTGTACGCGATGGCCCATAGCAGGTTTTGGCGAATTTTACGGAATGTTGCGCGCCCCAAGTGAATCGCCGTGGCCACGTCCAGCAGTCGATCGCGCGTCAGCACCACCCCAGCGGTTTCAAGGGCTGCGTCCGTGGCCGAGCCAAGGGCAATTCCAACTGTGGCCGTGGCGATCGCGGGGGCATCGTTGATGCCGTCTCCCACCATGGCAGGATGGGGCCATTGGGCGATCGCCTGGGCCTTTTGGTCGGGGCGCATCTCCGCATAAACCGCCGATCGGGGAATGCCGAGCCGATCGGCCAGGGCGGTGGCGACTTCTGGCCGATCGCCCGTCAAAATTCGCAACTCTAGTCCCATCTGTTGGAGGGTGCTAACCGTGGCGATCGCGTCGGGCCGCAGCTCGTCGGCGGTGCTCAACATCCCAACCAAGCGATCGCCCCGGGTTACGAAAATTGGCGTTTTGCCGGCCTGGGCCCATTGGTCAGCGAGGGTTTGGGCCGACTCACTCAGGGGGTGAGGCGATCGGGCGATCCAAGCGGCATTGCCCACCCAGACCGGTTGACCGTCAACGTCGGCCCTGGCCCCCAGTCCTGGCTCTGTGGCAAACGCTGTGGCGCTCAGGGCTGGTAAATGGGTGGCGGCCTGGCCGATCGCCCGGGCCAATGGGTGGTGAGTGCCTCGTTCCACGGCGGCGGCCCACTGCAAAAGCTGGTCAACCGTTACCTCGGGGACTAAGGCCAGGCGATCGACCACCACCGGCTGCCCTGTCGTCAGGGTTCCGGTTTTGTCAAAGACCACCGTTTGCACCTGCTGTAATCGTTCCAGCACATCACCACCCCGAATCAGCAAGCCCCGTTCGGCTCCCCAGCTTGCACCCACCAAAATTGCCGTCGGCGTGGCTAGCCCCAAAGCACAGGGACAGGCCACCACTAGCACCGAAATCGCTAATTTCAGAGCTAGTTCCAACGGGGCCAGGGGCAGAACAAGGGCTGACGAGTGGGCGGCATGGCCGTGGCCAATGTGAGCACTGCTGCTGGTGGCGGCGGCTTGCAGCACTTGGGGAAAGCGATCGCCCAGCCCAGCCCAAAACACGAGGGTCAAGGCGGCCAGCGCCATTACCCCCCAGCAAAAATAGCCCGCCACGCGATCGGCTAGCCGCTGGATCGGAGCCTTGCGACCTTGGGCTTCGGCCACCAGTTGCACAATTCGGGCTAATTCCGTGTCGCGGCCCACGCGCTGGGCCCGCATGACGATCGCCCCGGACTGATTCAGCGTCCCCGCCAGCAGCCGATCGCCGGGCCCCTTGGCGACGGGCTGCGATTCCCCCGTGAGCATGGCTTCATCCACGGCGGTGGTGCCCAGGCGCACGTCTCCATCCACTGGCACCCGATCGCCCGGTAACACCAACAGGATTTGGCCCACGCGCACCATCCCCACGGATACCGATTCTGTGGTCATGGCTGGGTCGAGGGCGGTGGGTTCTGCCCCCAGCCGCCGCGCCATGGCCGGCTTTAGGGCCAGCAGGGCCTTGAAGGACTCGCGCGATCGCACCCGCACCCGAGCCTCGATCGTCCGCCCCAGCAACACAAACCCCAACAGCATCGCTGGTTCATCAAAAAAACAAGCCCAATCCCAACTGGGGCGTACCAGCGCCACGATGCTAGCGAGGTAGGCTGCACCAGTGCCCAAGCCAATCAGGGAATTCATGGTGGGGATGCCGCGCAGCAGCGATCGAAACCCCTCCAGCAAAATGTCGCGACCGGGAAACAGCAGGGCCAGGGTCGCCACCAAAAAGTGAAATTCCACCCGACTGACAATTGGGATTGGCGGCCCTCCGAGCCGATCGAGGTGGCCCAGGGTGGAAACCAGCAATAACAAGCCCGCCACGATCAATGGTTGCCACCAAGCGCCGTCCTCGGTGGCGGAGTCCGGGGCGATTGGGGTGAGGTCGGCCGGCTGTACCTCGCTGGGAAAGCCCGCGCCGGTTAGGGTGGCGGTCAAGGTGGGCAAGGTGGCTTGCACATCGGTTCCCGGCCACAGATCCACCACAGCCAACCCAGTCACCAAGTTCACATTTGCATCGGCCACCGCAGGTTGCCGCTTCAGGCGGGTTTCCACGGCCGCCACACAACCGCCGCATTTCATGCCCGACACGGACAGCACCACGGTGGGTCGAGGGGCAACAGTCGGCATGGTAGAGGTCATAGGACGGAACAAGACTCGACATCAGCGAGCAATTCGGACAGTAGCAATCGGCAGCAATCGGCAACAAATCGGCGTTGAATTGCGATCGCCAGGGGGCATGAACCGCCTGATCGCCCGGGCACTGAGGTGGCCAGTGAACCGCAGCCACAGCAAATCGACTATAGCGGGTTGCTGGGAAGGGCGATCGCCCCCTAGCTCAGGTATGCTGCAAACCAGCCTTTTTGCGATCGCCTTGCCCCTCGACTGTGACCGATCCTACTGAGTTGCCCGCTGAGTTGCCCGACCCAGAACCCCCAGCACCGGCCCAACCTGCTCGCCGATCGCTGTTGTCGATCGCCAGCATTGTGGCCGGAGCCACCCTCCTCAGCAAAGTCGCGGGACTGATTCGCCAACAGGTGATTGCGGCGGCCTTTGGGGCGGGGCCCGTAGTCGATGCCTATGCCTATGCCTATTTGCTGCCGGGGTTTTTGCTGATTTTGCTGGGCGGGATCAACGGCCCGTTTCACAGTGCGATCGTCAGTGTGTTGTCCCGGCGCGATCGCTCGGAAGCGGCGGAGATTGTCGAAACCGTCACGACGATCGTCTGTGGGGCGCTGTTGGTGGTAACGGTGGCGTTGGTGTTGTTTGCGGAACCGGCGATCGGGCTGTTGGCCCCAGGGTTAAGCGCTCACCAAACGGCTGCTGCTCTGCAAACCCGGGAACTGGCGGTGTTGCAGTTGCGGGTGATGGCCCCGATCGCCTTCTTGGCCGGGGCGATCGGGATTGGGTTCGGCAGCCTCAATGCCGCCGATCTCTACTGGCTACCTTCGATTAGCCCGATTTTGTCCAGCATCGTCACAATCGGGGCGATCGGCTGGTATGCCCTCCAACACCCCACGGCCGGCGGGGACTCCTTAGCCTTGGGAGCCTTGTTGTTGGGAGCCAGCACCACGGCAGGGGCCCTGCTGCAATGGCTGGTGCAACTGCCCGCCCAGGTCAAGGCCGGCATGGGTCGCTTCCGCCTTCGCTGGTCAGTGCAGCATGAGGGCGTGCGCGAAGTGATGGGCGTGATTGGGCCAGCGGCCCTCTCCTCGGGGATGTTGCAAATCAACCTCTACACGGATTTGTTCTTTGCGTCCTTTGTGCCCCAAGCCGCTGCGGCCCTGAACTACGCCAACTTGCTGATTCAAACACCTCTAGGTCTGGTGTCCAACGTGGTGTTGGTGCCGTTGTTGCCGGTGTTGGCCCGCTCGATCGACGATCGCCCCGTATTTATCGATCGGCTGCGGCAAGGCCTGTTAGTTTCTGCGATCACGATGCTGCCCCTTAGCGGCTTGATGATCGCCCTGTCCGGGCCGATCGTCCAAGTGATTTATCAGCGCGGCGCGTTCAACAGCGGCGACTCGCAACTGGTGGCCAGCGTGCTGATTGCTGCCAGTGTGGGGATGTTCGTCTACTTGGGGCGAGATGTAATGGTGCGCGCCTTCTACGCCCTCGGCGATGCCAACGCGCCCTTTCGGATCAGCCTGGTGAATATTGGGATCAATGCGCTGCTGGATTGGATCTTGGTGCCCCGGTTCGGTGCGCCGGGGATCGTTTTGGCGACGGTGGGGGTGAATGCCCTGGCGATGATCGCCCTGCTGTGGCTGCTCGATCGCCGCCTGGGTGGTTTGCCTTGGGGCGCTTGGGCCGGCCCCTTTATTGGTGTGTTCGGTGGCAGCCTATTGGCGGGTCTGACGGCTTGGGGAGTACGCTGGCAATTAGCCGATGGTTTGGGCACATCTCTAGGAGGTCAACTCCTGTTGTTAGTCATCGCTAGCGCGGCTGGATTAGGAATGTTTGGCATCGTTGCTTGGCGGCTGAATCTGCCGGAGGTGAAGGCGCTACTGCATCGGCGATCGAGGCGGACTAAAGTTTAAGCAAATCACGACCCAGCAACCATGGGTTGGTGGGCTAATCAACGGTTTGTCGATAGTCAGGATGCATGGAACTTGAAGCGGCTATTCAGCAGACCTTTGCGACGGGACTGGTTTCTGCGTCGGTTGCCGCAGCGGCGCGGCAATGGATGGCGCTGCCTGACCCGGCATCCCACACCACCTGCCTCCTGGTGCTAGAGGGAGAGTCCCTGGTGGGCATTGTGCTGCCGCGTGATTTGCTACGCGCCCTCGCAACCCAACCAGCCCAAGCCCTGGGGCAAATTGCCCGGCCAGTCGTACCCCTCACATCAGCAGACTTGACCCAGGCGATCGCCACGGAAGCGGGCCTGAAAACCTTAGTCGATCGCTTTTCGCAGCAACAACTGGAATGGCTGCCCCTCGTGGATGATCGCCACCGGCCCGTGGGCCTGTTGCCCTTGTCAAGCCTGTGTCAGGAGTCCATCCGCCGTCTCCAACAACAGTCCACCCATCGGGCTTTGGCGGAACAGCAAATGATCACGGCCTACCAAGAGTTGCGATCCATGCTCGATGCCCTGCCAGACATGGTGTTTGAAATTGCGATCGACCAGCTCCAGGTGAAAGTGCTGCCAACCCAGTTGGCCCAATCCCTCGGGCGGGGTGGCGACCTCATTAACCAAATGGTTGAGATTTTGACCCATCCCGATCGCTCCGGCCCCTGGCTGGCGGCGGCCCGGGAAGCAGTGGTCAAACAGACGATGATCTCGCTCGAATATTCCCTATACCTAAACCAGCAGGATATTTGGTTTGCAGCCAGCATTGTCCCCATTTCCGATCGCTCGGCCATGTGGGTTGCTCGGGACATCAGCGATCGCAAGCAAGCCGAACGCGCCCTGGCCGAAGCCAACGTCCAACTCAAAACCTGGATTGAAGCCCTCGAACGCCGCAACCACGACTTGAAGCTGCTAGGCGACCTAAGCAGCCTCTTACAAACTTGCCTCAGCATTGAAGAAGCGGGGGATGCATTGCCCAAGCTGCTCGCGCCCCTGTTTCCCCAATGCAGCGGCGGTCTCTACCTCTACGACGATTTGCAGGGTTTGTTCTCGATCATTGGTCAGTGGGGGAGCCACTTAGCCAGCAATCCCTCCTTTACGTTTCGCCAATGCTGGGCCCTGCGGCGCGGCCGCCCCCACTGGATTGATGCTGGCGCTCAGAACCTGCGCTGTCAGCATGTACACGATGATTTTTCGGGGGAGTCCCTTTGCGTGCCGATCGCCGGCAAGGGCGCACCGCTGGGCATGTTGCATCTCTGTGCCCAACCCCGGCAACGGCTGGCCCCGGAGCATCGCCCCATGGCCGTGACGGTGGCGGAGCACTTGGCCCTGGCCCTCGCCGATATGCAACTGCGCCAGCACTACCAGCAACGGGAAATCCACGATGAAGATTCCCAGCTCTTTAACCGGCGCTATTTGGAGCAGCGGCTCGATCGCGACCTGGCCCTGGCCGCTCGCAACAAAACATCCCTTAGCGTGATTGCGATCGCCCTTGATGGGTTGGAGCTGGCCGAGCGGCTCTCGGGTCGCGATTGTCTTCGCAACTTGCTGCAACAAGTGACCGAGCGCTTACGTCCCCGAGTCCATGAGGGCGAAACCCTGGGTTGCTACGGCAAACATGATCTGTTGCTGTTGCTGCCGGGCACCGACATCGAGGAAGCCTGCTACCGGGCCGAACAGTTGCGGCAACTGCTGTCGTCCCTGGAATTGTCGCTGTTGGAGTTCACCCCCAAGGGCATTGGCGCGGCTATGGGCATTGCCTGTTTCCCCAACCATGGCTGCACGGCGGCCGAGCTGATTCACCGGGCAGACCTGGCCCTCTATCGGGCCCGATCGGGCAAAGGCAACTGGATTGTGCCCTACAGCTTGCCCAGCGGCGATCGGGCCTGAATTGCCCCACCCGGTTCCCCACCAGGACAATCCCAGACCTCGGTAGAATAAAAGCCTCAGGCCTGGTCAACGGATTGATCCATGGATTAGTCCATCCCCTAGGGCATGATCGACCGTGGTTAGATGCGATCGCTTCATGATGAACATCAAACATCATGGGCGTGAATTGCCTGAGTTTTAGTTGATTTGATTCATTGTTCTGCACTGTTGTTGAGTTCTGATCGTATGGTTCAGCAAGTGTCCGATCGCCCCACAGCCGATCACGAGGCCAAAATTTCCCTACCCAAAACCAGCGAATCGGAAACGCTGAAAAAAATTCGCCACACCACATCCCACGTGATGGCCATGGCAGTGCAGAAGCTGTTTCCCAAAGCCCAGGTGACGATCGGCCCTTGGATCGAAAACGGCTTTTACTATGATTTTGATAGCCCCGAACCCTTCAGTGAAGAAGCGTTGAAGGCCATCAAAAAAGAGATGATCAAAATCATCAACAAAAAGCTGCCCGTGATTCGTGAAGAGGTGTCCCGCGAGGAAGCCAAGCGCCGGATTGAGGCGATCGGGGAACCCTACAAACTGGAAATTCTCGACGACATCAAAACCGAACCAATCACCCTCTATCACCTGGGCGACCAGTGGTGGGATCTCTGTGCCGGGCCGCACCTAGAAAACACCTCAGAAATTAACCCCAAGGCGATCGAACTGGAAACCGTCGCCGGAGCCTATTGGCGTGGGGATGCCACCAAAGCCCAGCTCCAGCGGATCTATGGCACGGCCTGGGAAAGCCCCGAACAACTGACCGAACACAAACGCCGCAAGGAAGAAGCCCTCAAGCGCGATCACCGCAAACTGGGCAACCAACTGGATCTATTCCATTTTCAGGAAGCTGCTCCCGGCTCAGTCTTTTGGCACGCCAGAGGCTGGACTCTGTTCCAGCAGCTGATCGCCTACATGCGGATGCGCCAAGAGCGGGCTGGCTACATTGAAGTCAACACTCCAGACGTGATGGATCGATCCCTCTGGGAAACCTCCGGTCACTGGCAAAATTACCGAGATCACATGTTCACCACCGTGACCGAAGATGATCGAGTCTTTGCCCTGAAGCCGATGAATTGTCCGGGTGCGGTGTCCCTGTTTAAACATGGTCTCAAGAGCTACCGCGATCTGCCGATTCGGATGGCAGAGTTTGGCAAGGTTCACCGCTACGAACCATCTGGCACGTTGCATGGCCTGATGCGAGTGCGCCACTTCACCCAAGACGATGCCCATATCTTCTGTGCCCAGGAGGATATGGCCCGTGAATGCGAGGAGGTTGTGAAATTGGTGCTGGATATCTACAAAGAGTTGGGCTTTGCAGAGGTGTCGATCAAGCTCTCAACCCGCCCCGAAAACCGGATCGGCACCGATCAAACTTGGGATTTGCTGGAAGCGGCGCTCTCGTCGGCCCTCTCGGCCTTGAACTTGACCTACCAGATCAATGAGGGTGAAGGCGCTTTTTATGGCCCCAAGCTGGAGTTTGTGCTGCATGATGCGATCGGGCGAGATTGGCAGTGCGGCACTTTGCAGGTGGATTTGAATCTGCCAGAACGCTTTGATATTGAGTACGTGACCAAAGAGGGCGATCGGTCGCGACCCGTGATGCTGCACCGGGCGCTTTTTGGCTCTTTAGAGCGCTTCATTGGCATTCTGATTGAGCAGTATTCCGGTGATCTGCCCTTTTGGTTAGCACCGGAACAGGTGCGGCTGCTACCGGTTGGCGATGATTTCCGCGCCTTTGCGGAGGCCGCCGCTGCTCAGTTGCGATCGGCAGGCGTGCGCGTCACGGTTGATCAATCGGGCGATCGCCTGGGCAAAATTGTTCGCAACGCTGAGAAAGAAAAAATCCCCGTGATGGCCGTGGTTGGTGAAAAGGAGGTGGAAACCAACAGCCTCAGCCTCCGCACCCGAGCCGATGGTGATTTGGGATCGGTGACGGTGGCCGACACCATTGAACGAGCCACCGCCGCCAACCGCGATCGCACCACCTTCTAGCGATCGCCGTCCCATGTCTGCGTTTTCAATCCATGATTTAGGGGCCAGGATTCATGCACCTTGGCCCCTAGTCGTTTGCATCCAGCCCACTGGCAGGCTGGCTCAATCTGAGGAGCCAAAGAAAAAACGAGGAGCAATGCCCCTCGTTCCATCAGCGATTTGTTTGGTTTAGCAGTTAGGACAGGTAGGAAAGACCATTGAAGATCCGTCGCGGACTGGAGCTGGGGAGGCGCAATCGGACATGCTCCATCGAACATCCGGGTAGCCGATCACCCAATGTAGTCACCCAATGTAGTCACCCACCTAGGCGACTTGCTCGATTGTGGCAATCTCGGGAATGACTTCCTTGAGGCGGCGCTCGATGCCCATCCGCAGCGTCATCGCCGAGCTGGGGCAAGAGCTGCAAGCCCCTTGTAGACGGAGTTTGACAACCGGCCCGTCAATTTCCACGAGTTCGACGTTGCCGCCATCGGCCAATAGGTAGGGACGGAGTTCGTCGAGGGTGGCTTCAACGTTTTCGTTGGTGAGGGGTAGGGACATAACGATGCGATGGGTTTAGCAAGAGGAATCAAACTTGGCCAGGGCAACTCCAGCGCGGGGAGCCGCCGGGACGGGGCAGCATCGTCGGGTCGATCGCCCATTCGTCCACCCCCCCAGTGTATCGCCTTCATTGATCGCTTTTACAACAATTCAGTTGCTAAACTCTCCGCGATCGCGTACTGGGGCTGCCAACCTGGGGCGGTGTCATGCATCCTCACGCTACTGTTTCCTGGGCAATCTCCTGAGATCGAGATCCTGGTCTAGATCCTGGCCCTGCACCGTTTGGCTCCGTGCTAGTTCACTACGATCGTGAAGGTTAGGGGCGGCAGTTCCACCTCATCGGCCGTCGTCACCGCTAGGGCAAAGCGATCGCCCGGTCGCACATCCAACATGGACAGGCGCAACGCCCCTGTGCCCGTGGCTTGCACCGATGACCGGGAGCCGCTGAGGGTGGCGCTACCACTGCTGGGTAAATGCAGGGTGATATTCAGTTCGGAGCGATCGGAGGGTGTGCCGTAGCGAGCTTCTAAACGCAGGGCCCCTTGATCGGCTAGCCACTCTTGGGCATCGGTTGGCTCCTTGGCGCTGAGGGTGATTGTCAACTTCTTCAGCAGCTCGCGGGCAGCGAACATGGCCAAGGTCAATTGGTTTTCGGAGTTGCTGCTTTCAAAGTCACGGTAGGGCAAGGAGAGCCGATCGCCCGTCCGACCAGGCGTGGCCGTTTGTAAAACCCAGCCCGCGCGCTGATTAAACAGGGCTTCTTGGGCGGGGAACAGCTCTTCCACGGCCCGGATTAGGGCGACCCCTTCCTTGAGGGTTTGGGCAGCGACGCTTTGGCAGGCGGCCAGGAGTCGATCGGCAATTTCGGCGGGCAAGGTGGTGGGGATATCCAGGGCCAAAACCTGCCGTAGCCAAGGGTTGCCGGGAACTGGGGCGATCGCTGCTGCGTCTTCGTAGGTGTCGCCGTAGTCCAAGGCCATGCCGGGCGATTCCCAAGGAAAGAGCGGCGGGCGCTGTTCCGCTTCCAGCATCAGACGCTGTTTCAGCAGCGTTTGGTAACGTTGATCGATCGCGGGAATAGCATCAAGGTCGAGCATAGGGTTAGCAACCGATAAATCGCTGGGGGATAGCGATCGCGCTGGGGCAACGGCTGCAACGTCCGTGCTGAAGGGCAACTCGTTTTGGTCGAATTGATCGAGGGCTTCCGCCATCATCAAAACATCGTCGGGATCGTAGCTGTAGGTGGCGAGGGATTGCTCGATCGCCCGGTCAATCTCGGCCGGATCGAGATCTAAGAGCGCCTCATCTTCTTCTGTGACCACCGCCGCTTCCCGATCGAGAAACTGGCCCAACAACCTGGCTTGCAGCGCACCAGGCACGCTATCTAAGTTGCTATTCATCCGTCCCTTTCCTCGCTCCGGATTCCGTGCGGTTGCGAATTTCCCAAGCCGCTTCCAGCAGCTTAAACCACAACTTTTGGACTTGTGAGGCCCCCACGCCCAACGTTTGGGCAATGGCGCGATCGTCCAATCCCGATCGCTTCAGCTTCACCAACTTGACCGCCTCGGGCCCCAGTTGCCCCAACAGCGCTTCCCACTGGCGGGGGGTTAAGCCCAAGTCGCGATCGAGATCCACATCCAGCCATTGGTGCACCAATTCCCAGCGGTGCATCAGGGCAAAGCGGATCAAGTGATATTTAAACCGCTGTTGCAGATAGTCGCGCTCGCGGGCATTCAGACCCAGGACTTTTTCGATTTCGCTGGCGGATAAATCCTTGAGGCGCAGGGCCAAATAATCGACGCATTGTTCTTGGTCGCGATCGCGCAGATAGGCAATCAGCTCATCCACCACCGCCTGGCGCAAGGCCCCATCCATCACCTCGGTGGATTCTTTGGCCCCAATTTGGTTGCGGACTTGCTGCACCGAAGCATCATCCCAGGAATAGCCTTCGCTGTTGTCGCTGCCACTTTCGGCGGCTTGCTCCATGTCGATCGAGGTTTCCGGGGGCTGCTGACGGGCAAAGGTTTGGGCCCGCAACACAATCAATTGTTGCGATCGCCCACCGGGCAAGGGAATCCGCCGCTTGGCGTAGCGCTCCACAAAGGCCATGTATTCAGCCAGTTCGAGCCGTACCCGTGGGGTGTAGTTGGCCGGCATCACGTTCTCGCGCCGAAAAGCCGCCAGGGACTCCACGTAAAACCCCTGCAAAAAATCCTCGATCGCCAGCAGTCGGGCTTGATAGCTGGTGCGCGATCGGGCCGGACTGATGTATCGATAGATGATGGCGCTGAGGGTGCTGTGCAGTTCCGTGCGCCCCCGTTGAGACCCCAACTGGTAATAGCGCAGGGTTTGCTGCAACCGGTGGCGCGCCAAGCTGTGGGCCCACCCCAGCACATCCCCAGAGGACTGAATGCGACGGCTTTCGGTGCAGATCCGATCGACCTCCGCCGTGATCCGACCGGCCACTTCTGCCCGCACTCGGTCGGTTGCGGTCGTGCCCGTTTGGAACTCCCGCTGCAATAGCTCGATCGTCGATTCCACGCCCCTACAACTCTCGCCTGATGCCACCATTACAACCGACCATTGCTGCTTGTGCCACCCCGATCGGCAATCCCTAGTGGAGACTGCTGATTGCACGAACTTGTTGCATTAACATGACCAGAATAATCGATACCGCGATCGCAACCGGCTTTCCGTTCTGACATCCTTTACACCACGTTTGATTCGTTACCCGGCTCTCCGGTAAATTGCGGACATTCTCAAACACCCCTTTGATGACTCCGCCTGCCCCCCTCGTTTTTGGACTCTATGGATCTCGATAGTCAAATCCAGCTTCTACTTGATAATGCACCCCAAGATGGTCAAACGCCTGAAATCGTTGCTGCGATCGCCCCAGCATTGATCTATTTTGCCAACCAGCTCAGTCGCGAAGACTACTACATTCTGCAAACCCTGAACGGGGATTGGGTGCGTGTCACCCTGGGCAACCGGCGCGAACAAGGGGTTGAGAAAAATGTGATTTACGCTTTCCCCACCCTACAAGATGCTGCCCGGGGGCCGATGCCGGTTAAGGATCCCAACATCATGGCCGCGCCGTTTCCCGTCACCCACATTTTGTTTCAGTTGATGGCCCTCGAAAGTGTCGATAGCATCGTCTTTTTTGACTTGCCGGGCGACTTGATGCAGGGCATTGAAGTGGGGCGCGAGGCCTTCCAAGAAACCGTGCGCAACCTGTTCTCCCAGGTGCAGCAATGGCAAGAGGGCGAATCGATCCCGAACCCGTTGGGCAACTTCCCCTCGGGCATTCCAGCGGATTTTGCCTAGGGTCAACATGACCTCGGGCGATGACGGGTTACGGGTCGAATGCCTTGGATCGCCCCTCCAATCGCACCGCTCAACAAACCCGGCCTAGGCGATCGCACTTTGGGGCCGCACGGCTTGGGTAATGGTGTCCACCACGTAATCAAGCTGGGCGATCGTCAGGCCCGGGAACATGGGCAGCGACAGGATTTCGCCCGCTAGCTGCTCCGTCACCGGAAAGGCCCCAGCCCCATAGCCCAGGGATGCGAGGGCCGGTTGCAGGTGACAGGGAATTGGGTAATGAATCCCGGCAAAGATGTTGGCCTGTTGCAGGGCCGCCAGCAGCCGATCGCGATCGAGGCGGCAGTGAGGCAGCACGCGCACCACGTAGAGATGGTAGACATGGCCCGCGCCTGCCCGGTTGACGATCGGTTGGATGCCCCAGTCGGCAAGATCAGCCAGTCGCTGGTCATAGGCGGCCGCCAGGGTCGATCGCTCCTGATTCCACTGGCTCAGGTAGGGTAGCTTCACGTTCAGCACCGCCGCTTGCAGGGTGTCGAGGCGCGAGTTGGTGCCCAGTTCCTCGTGGAAATATTTGCGCGGTGCTCCGTAGTTGCGGAACTTGCGGACGCGCTCGGCGATCGCGGGATCATCCGTCAGCACGGCCCCCGCATCCCCGATCGCGCCTAAATTTTTGCCGGGATAGAAACTAAAGGCCGCCGCCCGGCCCACCGTGCCCGCCACTCGGCCGCCCCGCTGGGCCAAATGGGCCTGGGCCGCATCCTCAAAAATCATCAGGCAGTGGCGATCGGCCAGAGCAACGAGGGCTTCGGGATCGACCATTTGCCCATACAGATGCACCGGCACGATCGCCTTGGTTTGGGGGTCGCTCGCTCGCTCGGCAGCAGCCAGATCCATCAACGCCGTCTGCGGATCGCAATCCACCAATACCGGCTGTGCGCCCGTCCGCAAAATCCCTAGAATGGTCGCGATGAAGGTATTCGCTGGCGTGATCACCCGATCGCCAGGCCCCACGCCGCCAGCCGCCAGCCCCAGGGCCAACGCATCAGTACCCGTACCCACGCCAATGCAGTGGGCCGCGCCGCAGGCCGTGGCAAAACTGGTTTCAAATTCTCCCAGGGCCTGACCGAGGACAAAATCCCCCCGATCCAAGGTGTCTGCAATCGCGCGATCGAGCGCTGGTCGCAAAACAGCGTGCTGCATCGACAAATCCACCAGCGGAATCGGCCCCATGACCCCCATAAGCTCACCCCATCGCTATAACGTTGGCTCGGATGTGTCGGCTGTGGCGGAATGTGATCACCGCTCCTTAACCGAAGATAGCGGGCGATCAGGCAAAATCGATCGGATGGCGCAAGGGATTTCGCTACGCTAATGACACCCCCTTGCTGTGGGGGCGATCCGTTGGGTGATCTGTTCTAGGCGTTGCTCTTGTCTAGGCGTTGCTCTTGTCTAGGCGTTGCTCTTGTCTAGGCGTTGCTCTTGTCTAGGCGTTGTTCTTGCATGGAGTTGCTTGTTGCAACGGCAATCGCCCATCCATTTTCCTCGCTTGCTGCCTTGGCCTACTCACTATGCCTCCCTCCCAACCCGACTCTGCCACGCCCCAGACCGTTGCTGATGGGACTAACCGCCCTGAGCTATCAACATCAGTCCCCGATCGCTCGGGGTGGCAACGGTGGCGCGAAAACCTGCAAATTATTGGCATTGCGTTGCTGTTGGCCCTGCTGATTCGCACGTTTGTGGCCGAGCCGCGTGTGATTCCGTCGGATTCGATGTATCCCACTTTGGCCATTAACGATCGGCTGGTGATCGAAAAAATCTCCCACTGGGTGCGGCCTCTACAACGGGGGGATATTGTGGTGTTTGAACCCCCGCCACAGCTCCAGTCCCTAGGCTACAGCCGTGATCAGGCTTTCATTAAGCGGGCGATCGCCTTTCCTGGCGAAACCGTGCGAGTCAGCCAAGGTCAGGTTTATGTGAACAACCAGCCCCTAGTTGAGCCTTACATCGCAGAAGCCCCTCAATACGAGTTGCCGCAAGTTTCCATTCCTGAAAATGCCCTGTTTGTGATGGGCGACAATCGTAACAATAGTAATGACTCCCATGTTTGGGGCTTTTTGCCGGCCCAAAATGCGATTGGGCGGGCCTGGTGGCGGTTTTGGCCCCTCGATCGCCTGGGGCCCGTCTGACCCTGGGTTCCGGCCTGAATCGATCGCAGGGGAACTACGCGATCGCAGCGGGCGGGCAATCACGCCCGGTTGTGGAGTGATCCCTGTTGTTTGTGTAGTAGTTTGAATCAAAAATGAGACCCACTGCGACCTGAAATCCTTTCCTGAAATCCTTTCTAGAAGAGGCTTTTATGATCTCATTATTAATCGAAACTGCTATGTATCCTCTGTTGCTGCTAGTCTCAACCTTTGCCGCGCACCGCCTTGGGGTCATCCAATCAGTATGAGCGCCCTGGAATGGGGAGTCGAGACTAGATAGCAATGTCAGGTCAATGTCAGGCCGGTAATGGATGATCCCCTCACGGCTACCCCTCGTCTACGTATTGTTATCTCCGCTCCTGCTATGGATGATTGGGATCTGTCGCCGCCGCCCTCCTGTGACTTGGGCGATCGTGAAGTGTTTTTGGATGGAATGCACCTGGCCGGGCGGCGCATTGCCCTTTTGGTCTGTGGGGGCATTGCGGCCTATCGCGCCCCGGACTTGGCGCGGGCCCTGCGTCGTCAGGGGGCTGATGTGGTGGCTTTTGTGTCGAAAGAAGCCCTGCGTTATGTCACGTTGGATGCGCTGGAATGGAGTACCAATAATCCTGCCGTGACCCGCTTGACGGCGGCGGCCGAGCATCTGAGCGACGATCGCCCCTTTGCGGCGTACCTGGTGGCTCCGGCCACCTACGACACGATTAATAAAATGCGCCACGGGATCGCCGATGGGGTGGTGACTTCAACCCTGGCCTCTGCGATCGGGCGGATGGAGATGGGCAAAACGGCTCTGTTGGTGGCCCCCACCATGCATGGCAGTATGCACAATACGGTGCTGTCAGAGTCGTTGAGATCCCTGCGATCGCTGGGGGTGCAAATCTTGCCGCCGCGCCAGGCCTATGGCAAAAACAATTTGCCCGATCCCCAGGCGATCGCCATCCAACTGTGCCGTACCCTGACGCGATCGCCCCTGCGCGGCCAATCGATCCTGGTGACGGGCGGCCCGACCCCCGTGCCCCTCGATGCCGTTCGTCGCATTACCAATCGCTTTACGGGTCAGTTGGGCGTGGAAATCGCCCGAGAGCTGTATTTGCGAGGGGCCAATGTGCATCTGATTCACGGAGCCGGCAGCGTCACGCCGCCTCACTGGTTGCCCCACAAGATTGTCTCGACCTACGAGGCCTATCGCGACAGGGTATTGGCGGCCGTGACCGAGCAGTCTTACGCATTTGGCATTTTTTCGGCGGCCGTGGCCGATTACCAGCCCACCCAGGTCTATCCGGGCAAGATTGCTAGCGGTGGCCATTGGCAGTCAATTCAGTTGCAGCCCACCGAAAAGGTGATTGATTTGGTGCGTCAGCAGGCTCCGATGCTGTCTTTAATTAGTTTTAAGTACCAGGAGGCGATCGCCTACGATCGGTTGATTGAAATTGCCCACAGTCGATTGGCCGCAGGACACCGAGCGGTGATTGCCAATCGGGGCAACGAAGTTGGCAGTGACGGGGAGCAAGTTGCTTACCTGGTGACCTTGGAACGTGCGCCCCTAAGGATGTTGGGCAAGCAGGGTATTGCAGTGGCGATCGCCGATTGGCTTGAAAGCCTAGTGGTCTAGGTTTTGTACCGGCATGCCCCCCCCGATCACCGCGCGATCGCCTGGGCTAGCATGGCAGTGACCTTTTGACGACGGATCGACTGCTTCGGAAGGACATCCTATGAAACCGGTAAGCCAGCAACGACCCCAGCTCATCGATTGGCATCAGGCAGGGTTGGCCCTGCGGTGGCAGCAATTTGGCTCCTGGTGCTTGGCCGTCATGATCGCGGGGGCGGGCAGCTTGGCCGCAGTGCCGGCCCAGGCCCTGTTGTCCAGCCAGCGATCGGGGGATGCGGGCCCCAGTGTGGCGAGATTGCAGCGCCAATTGCAGCGCCTCGGTACCTACAGCGGCCCCCTCGATGGTCGGTTTGGCCCGGCGACGGCGGTGGCCCTGACGGCATTTCAGCGATCGCGCGGTCTCTACAGCAAGCCTGCTGTGGATATGGCGACCCGCCAGGCCCTGTTGGAGGCGACCGAGCGCGATGGCACCCTGGCGGCTAATTTGCAGCTGGGCGATCGCGGCCCCAGCACCGTTGAGCTGCAACAAATCTTGGAACGGCTGGGTTTCTTGGCGGTGGAACCCAACGGCCAGTTCGACAACAGCACCCGCCGCGCCCTCGAAGCATTTCAGCGATCGATGCGGTTGTCGGCCACGGGCAATGTGGATTCGGTGACAATGCGGGCCCTGCGCGAGCGCGGTGGTACTGCGTCTGGGCAACTGCCGAACCGTCCTGGTGCTAATGGTCAAGTGGGCTTTGGTTCGATCAATGGCAGCTTGCGGCCGGGTCAGCGCAACACCGCTGTGCGCAACTTGCAGACCAAGCTGCGTCAGCTCAACTATTTCCGCGCCAACCCCACGGGCTACTACGGCTCGATCACCACCGCAGCAGTCCGATCGTTCCAACGGGCCATGGGCTTGCCTGCCACCGGCCAGGCCGATGCGGGCACATTGCGGGCCCTGAATAGTCGCTCAGGGTCAAGGATGTCCAATCAGATCGCCGCTGGCCGATCGCGATCGGCGAGTGCCAATGCGCCTAATCGCTTTGATATGCGCTACGTCGGGCGCGACTACCAACAATTGCGCCCCGGTGACAGGGGCGATCGGGTCAAACTGCTGCAAGATCGGCTGCGGGAACTCGGGTTCTTCAGCGCCCGTAGCACAGGGAACTATGGCGACATCACCCGGGCAGCGGTGCAAAATTTCCAACAATCGCGCCGCCTACCGGCCACGGGCATTGCCACCACAGCCACCCAGCGAGCCTTGTTTGGCACGCCCATCAGCGCCGCCAACCGTCAGCGATCTTGGGTTCCCCGATCGGGTTCCCTGTCACGCAGCGATGATCGCTGGATCATGCCGGGCGATCGGGGCGAGCGAGTCAGCGTCCTGCAAAAACGCTTGGCCGACTTTGGACTGTTGGGATTCGATCGAGTCACGGGTCGCTATGACACTGCCACCGCCCAAGCTGTCATGAACTTTCAGCGATCGCGCCGCCTCAGTCCCACAGGCATTGCCGACCTGAGCACCCAGCGCGCCATGGGGTTGCTTGAATGACGGCTGGTTTGCCTCTGCGTCCCCAGTCCTTGCCCCTCTGGTTGGAATGGACGTTGGTGAGCAGTGTGGGCGCGGGCTTGGCCGGATTGATCCAAGGGGCCCTGTTCCTTGATCCAACCAACGGTATTTGGCCGCTGTTGGGACCGCTGCTCAGTGCCCCGATCGTCGGCATTTTGCAAGGCTTGGCCATTCGATCGCGTCTGGGTCGCGGCCGGGATTGGGCCATCGCCACGGCGATCGGGATGGTGCTGGGCATAGCGGCGGGTGGTCTGCTGCTGTTGCTCATGATTCAGCTCAAGCAGCACCTACCCTCCGGCGGCATTATCCCCGTGATCCTGGTGTTTCCAGTGGGGGCAGCGGTGCAGGGTTGGATGCAGTCGCGGGTGCTGCGATCGCGCCTCTCACGACCCAACTGGTGGATCGGAGTTTGCGCCCTGGCCTGGCTGATTAACCTCGTACCTCTGCTGCTGGTGGGTATCAGCACCCTGGGCTTGGCCCAACAATCACTACCGGGCTTTTGGGCCCTGAATGGGTTGGCCAGCGGCGCAGTGGTGGGGCTGGTGAGTGGCACGGGGTTGGGCATCTTGTTGGCGGAGGGGCGATCGCCCCTCGATCGTCCTTAAGCGCGCTTGGGTCAAGAACCGTTGATAATCAAAGCAGTTCCCAACCATCGCTTCAAGCACCAAGACCAGAACTTGGTATCGTAGAAAAACGTATACCAGACTACGAAACGCTCCTTTTTTAAGGTTTCTGTCAAGCGTTTTCATCAAGCGTTTTTGTAAGCCGCGAATACCATCCTTTGCGATCGGTGCGCCGGACCCCAAGCCACGACCTGCTGAGAAAGCAAGCCCTAACGTTATGCTGGCAAGCGATCGCGCTCTCAAATTTTCCCCGCTGGACTCCAACCAACCCAGCCGCATCCTGATTGTTGAAGACGAAGAACTGATCCGCGACATGATTGCCACGGCCCTGCGCGACGAGGGCTACGAAACAATCGCCGCCGCCGATGGCGCAGCCGCACTCAAGCTATTGAACTTGGATAACCCCACGGATCCCCAACGGCCGCCAGATTTAATTGTGCTGGACTTGATGTTGCCGCGTGTCAATGGCTTGGATGTTTGTCGGCTGTTGCGCCAGCGCCAAGATCCTGTGCCGATTTTGATGTTGAGCGCCAAGGGCACCGAAACTGATCGCGTCTTAGGTCTAGAAGTCGGGGCCGATGACTACTTGACCAAGCCCTTCAGTATGCGCGAGCTGGTGGCACGGTGTCGGGCCTTGCTGCGGCGAAACCGGATTGCGGCGGCCGCCCAGCCAGACGTGTTGCGCTACCGTGACGTTGAGCTTTATCCGCAAGAATGCCGCGTGGTGGTGCGATCGCAGGAGGTGAACCTCTCGCCCAAGGAATTCCGGATGTTGGAATTGTTTGTGCAACACCCCCGGCGTGTTTGGTCGCGAGAGCAGTTGCTAGAGCGCGTTTGGGGCATTGATTTTATTGGTGACAGTAAAACCGTAGACGTGCATATTCGCTGGCTGCGTGAAAAGATCGAACGTGATCCCAGCACGCCCGAATATGTCGTCACCATCCGCGGCTTTGGCTATCGATTTGGCTAGCGTCCTTGTGGGCGTGGGACTCGGCTTGGGCCTTGGGGTCTGGCAACAGGCCCGCCTGCGATCGCGCCTGAGCCAGGTGCTGTCGCCCTTGTTGGCCGACGAGGTGCAAATCCCGTTGGGTTTGGAGTCGTTGGTGCGGCGAGGGGTGGTCAGTGCCCTTGATCGCGAAATTGCCCTCGAAACCCAGTTGAGTATTTGGGAGCAGTCCCTCCAAGCAGCACCCGTGGCGTTTTTTTGGGTCGATGCTGATGATGGCCTGCGTTGGTGCAACGATCGCGCCCGGGAATTGTTTGGCATTCGACAATGGCAGCCCGATCGCGATCGCCTGTTGATCGAAGTGGTGCGCTCCTACGATCTCGATCGCCTGGTGCAGCAAACCCGCCAGCGCCGATCGCCCCACCAACGGGAATGGAACTTTTATCCCGACACCTACCCCAGTGACTACGCTGCCGAGCCGGGAACCAGCGCCACGGGAACCCCGGCTGACCCTGGAGCCAGCGCTGAGGGCCGGGCGATCGGCAATCCCCTGCCCACGGAAATTGGCAGCGGCGGCATGGCCCTGCGCGGTTGGGGCATTCCCCTAGAGCGGGGTCACGTGGCGGTCTTTGTGGAAAACTGCCAGCAGTTGGTGGATTTGGCCCGCAGTCGCAACCGTTGGACCAATGACTTGGCCCATGAGCTGCGCACGCCCCTCACCTCAATCCAACTGGTCTTTGAGACGCTCCAAAAGCAACTAGACCCACCCCTGCGTCATTGGGTCGATCGCGGAATGCCCGAAGTCAAACGGCTGGTGCGGTTTGTGCAAGATTGGCTAGATTTGAGCCAAATGGAGCAAAATCCCGGTCAAATCCTGCGGTTAGAGGTATTGGACTTGGCCGAAGTGGCCCAGGCTGCTTGGCGGTCGGTGGAGCCTTTGGCGGAGCGCAAATCGGTTCAACTATGCTTGCAGCAACCCCTCGATGATCCCCTGTGGCTAGAAGGCGATCGCGCCAAGCTCCATCGCTTGCTGCTCAATCTGCTCGACAACGCCATCAAGTACAGCCCCGCAGGTGGGCAAATTTGGCTTAACTTATCCCGCGAATCCTTGCCCGATGAGGCGATCGAGGATCGTGATCCAGCCGCCCAGCGGGCCTATGCCGACATCACCGACCAAGGCCCGGGGTTTGCCCTGGCCGATTTGCCCCACATTTTCGAGCGGCTCTATCGGGGCGACTCGTCGCGCACCCGAGAAACCGATGCTGCGATCGCCGCCAATTTTCCCAACACCGGCAGCGGCCTCGGCCTGGCGATCGCGCGGCAAATTGCGATCGCCCACGGTGGTCAAATTACGGGCAGCAACGATCCCCTGACTGGCGGTGCGCGGCTGCGGGTGAGTTTGCCGATTCGAGCCGCGACGCGCTAGGGATCGCGGCTTCGCGCTCCACAACCCAGCGATCTCGGCCGGTGATTGGCGATCAGTGATTGGCAATCGGCGATCAGTGATTGGCGATTGCCCAAGCAACTTGATCGGGCAACTTGATCGGGCAACTTACTTGGGCAACAAACTCGGGCAACAAACTCGAATGCAAATTGTCCAGAGTCGTGGCCAAGTGGGGCGATCGTCCCGCGCCATCGCACCCTTTAGATCACTCGCAGAGTCGTGATTGGGGAATTTATGTAATTCCAAATACGTCATCGCGGCAACAAACTTTGAACAATAGGGGTTAATCCGCTCCTGATCGCGATGCCAAATCATGATGTCGATCACCCCAAGCAGTTTGTACCCATATCCTGGCCCTGATTGAAGAATGATTGATTGGGTTACGCCCTATCAAAACTCTGGGTTAGGCGATCGCGCAATCTCTTGCCCACCGGACGATGGTCGAGATCGCAGCTTTGCCAAGATTGAGATCGGGTTAAGACCCCACTAAACTTCAGCGATATCCAGTCCACCTCTGAGTGATCTAAGCTATAAAGGATAAATCTCGTTAGATTTTTTTAATTTTCATCACGACACTGCCAATCAGCGACAAAAAAACTGCGATTTTTTAGTGAATCAAGGGCTAAGAAAACCAGCTAAGTCAACTTTCAAATGTTCATTTCGCGGATCATCTTCTGAATTTACTGATCGTTTTTCAAACCTAAAATGACATTGCCGATCATTTTAAGATGAACCATTTTTGGCGATCAAACAAACCAAAACCAATGATTTTTCCCTGATAAAATTGCTCATGACTGCTATCGAAGTGAAACGATCTCTATTTTTGGCAACGTCGGGTGCAAGTGCTAAACCAACGGCGATCGAACGCAAAATCAAGCGTGTTTGCCAAGATGTGTTGCGAATGGGGGCCTTGGTTGAAGACTCGTTTCGCCTCAGTCAGCAAGCACTCTTTGCCCGTGACCTGTCAGTGCTCGATCGCATTGCCACCCTAGAAGATCGCATCGACGAGTTCTATCACCAAATTGAACTAGACTGCGTGGTCACCATGACGCTAAACGCGCCCGTTGCCGAAAATTGCCGGTGGTTGAGTGCTTTGATGCAGCTCGTGCGCGATTTAGAACGGATTGGTGACTATGCACAAGACTTGGCAGAAATTGCTGTGAAATTATTCCCCTACGGCCCCCATCCCCACCTGGCCGATGTGGAATCGATGGCCCGTCAGACCATGACCATGTTGGGTATGAGCCTGGCGGCCCTGGTGGAGCCTGATCCGGAAGCGGGTGCGCGGCTCAAGGAAGCTGACAATGCGGTAGATGAAGCCTACGATCGCCTCTACGGATTGTTGGCCAATCAGCGCGATGTGCCCGGGGCGATCGAGCCGATCGTCTTGATGGTGCTCACGATCCGCCACATCGAACGCATGGCCGACCATGCCACCAACATTGCCCAACGCGCCTCCTACATCGTCACGGGCCATCGCCAGTAGCCCAGGACTCGCCCAGTTGTTTTAGATCCCATGTTTTAGATCCCAATGCCAAATAGGGCAATCCAAATTGGCAGGGTCAGCAACAGGGCAATGGTTCCCAAAGCCACCCCCGAAACGGCCAGGTCGCGATCGAGATCATAGGCCTCGGAAATCACCAAGGTGGCAAAGGCCGGCGGCATCGCCATTTGCAACACCATCACCAACAACGGCGGCCCGCTCCAGCCGATCGCCCGCAGACCAAAGCCAATCACCGCCGGCACAATCACCATCTTGATCCCCAGGGCCGCCAAAGCTGGCCGCGCCGCCTTCCCCAAAGGCAATTGCCCCAACCGCATTCCGATCAAAACCAGAGCCAACACCACCACGCCCCAGGCGATCGCCATCAGCCCCTGATCTACCTGCTTAGGCAAAGTCAGCGATCGCAACCCCAGCCCCGCCAGCGCCCCCCACACAGTTGGATTCAGCAAGCCCGCCTTGAGGCTGGCCCAGCCCCCACTAGCCCGATTGCCCATCCGCGCCGCCAAGGCCGACCCCACCCCATAGGCCCCCAAAGTCGTACCCGCCACATCAAAAAATAGCGCCCAAGCAAAATAATCACTCCCCACCAGGGCCAGGGCGATCGGAAACCCCAAATAGCCCGTGTTACCAAACATCGTCGCCAGCCAGAACGTCGCCCGGTGTTTGGCATCCGTTGCCCCCATCCACCGCAACCACAGCCAAGCCAAGATCGCCGCCAGCCCGATCGCCCCCCAAGCCACCACCGGAGCCAACCAAGCCTGGCCCGCCAAATTGGTTTGGCGCAAAAAAGCCACACAGCTAATCGGCACACCCACCCAAAACAGCCAGCGACCAATCACCCCCGGCACCGCTGGCGGCAAGCACCGCCCCAACACCGCCCCCAACCCCACACCCCCAGCCAGCGTGCCATAGAGCCGCCCCAGCACCACCCAATCCAAGCCCATCATGCACTCCCTGGCCCCGCAGGAACTTATCAACCACCGGTTAGCTCGGATCTCGTTACTCAGATCCCATCACTCGGATGTCACTGCCTAGATGTCACTGCCCAGATGTCACTGCCCAGATGTCATTGTCTAGACACAACCGCCCCAGACACAACCGCCCTAGACACAACCGTCACACCTTCGCCTTAGGATGACGGCAGCGATCGCCGCGATGCTCTTGGCTTGCCGACCGGGAGATCGCAACCTTAAATAAAACGTGAAGCATTCTTGGGGAGAAGCAAGCCAAACCATGAAAGCCATGATTCTTGCGGCAGGCAAAGGCACGCGCGTGCGGCCCATTACCTTCACCGTGCCCAAGCCGATGATCCCCATCCTGCAAAAGCCAGTGATGGAATTCTTGATCGAACTCCTGCGGCAGCACGGCTTCGACCAAGTGGTGGTCAATGTCAGCCACTTAGCCAAGGAAATTGAAGACTACTTCCGCGACGGCCAGCGATTTGGAGTTGAAATTGCCTACTCCTTTGAAGGCTATGTCCAAGACGGCGAACTGATCGGCAAAGCCCTAGGCTCGGCCGGCGGTTTGCGCAACATCCAAGATTTTTCCCCCTTCTTTGACGACACCTTCGTGGTGCTGTGCGGCGACGCACTGATCGATCTCGATTTGACCGCTGCCGTCAAATTCCACAAGGCCAAAGGCTCCCTAGCCACGATCGTCATGAAATCGGTATCCCGTGAGGAGGTTTCCAGCTATGGGGTGGTGCTGACGGAACCCGATGGCCGCATCAAGGCCTTTCAGGAAAAACCCGCCGTGGAAGAAGCCCTCAGCACCAGCATCAACACGGGGATTTACATTTTCGAGCCGGAGATTTTTAACTACATTCCGCCGGATTGCGAATATGACATCGGTGGTGACCTATTCCCCAAATTGGTGGAAATGGGTGCGCCGTTCTATGGCATCACCATGGACTTCCAGTGGGTGGACATCGGTAAAGTGCCGGACTATTGGCGCGCAATCCGAGGCGTGTTGCTTGGGGAAATCCAAAACGTGGCCATTCCCGGCCGCCAGGTCAAACCCGGAGTCTACACGGGGCTGAATGTATCGGTGAATTGGGACAAGGTGGATATCCAGGGACCGGTGTATATCGGTGGTATGACCCGGATTGATGATGGGGCCAAAATTGTGGGGCCCACGATGATCGGGCAAAACTGCCATATTTGCAGTGGGGCCACGGTGGAAAATAGCGTGATTTTTGAATATTCCCGCTTGGGCCCGGGGGTGCGGCTGGTGGATAAGTTGGTGTTTGGTCGCTACTGCGTGGACAAAACGGGAGCAACGATCGATGTGCAGGCGGCGGCGCTGGATTGGTTGATTACGGATGCCCGCCAGGTGATGCCTGCTACCCCGACGGAGGAGGGCCAGGCGATCGCGGAGCTGTTGCAGGCCGATTAAGTCGCTGAATTTGTCCTGAATTCGCCCCGGTCGGGATTGAGGGCGGGTTGGGCAGTTGTGACCCGAAACGTAGGGCCACAGGTTCACAGGGGCCAGTTAGCTAGGGGCCAGTTAGCTAGGGGCAAGTCAGCTAGGGGCAGGTCAGCAGGCGATGCCAGCTTGGCTCATTCCACATCCGGCCGATATCCAAATCGGCATCCAAATCGACATCCAAATCGATATCCAAATCGATATCCAACTTGATTGCGGGTTGAAGACCCATAATCAACCGTGGCCGAAATCAACCGTGGCCGATCGCGCCCGAGGGGGGTGTAGGGATTAAGGGGGCTGGGTTGAATCCACCAGCGTCTACCCTTTTGTGGGATTGTCAGTTAGCATTGGCGAGAAGTTGTGACGGGCATCAGTATGGCCGAGGGTCGAGTAGCGTTTTTAGCAGGCTGCGCCATTACGGGATCGCTAGCATTTGCGGTCGCGAAGGGATGGATTGCGGTGGGCGCGCCTCCCTCCTCGGTACCTGGTTTACCCGATGGATCTAGTGCAGCTCCCCTGTTAGACTCGGCGCAGTTGCCCCCTGCGCCAACGGTGAATATGTTGCCGTCTCCGGTGGCCGGTAACCCGGCGGCGGTAGCGCGACCGGCAGCCCCAGCCGCGGCGGCCCCGGTACCTGCTGAAGCGCCTGCCCAGCCCGTCAACGACAGTGCGATCGCCAAGCTAGAAGAGCAAATTCGTAAACAGACCGAACAGAGCAAAGAGACCTTGGTGCTGTTGCGGGAAGAAATGAAACAGCAACGCGCCGACCTCGACAAGCTGCGCGATGAGCTGAAGGGGCAAGATAAAGCCCTGACCACCATGGCGCTGGATGAAAAATTGACGCGCTTGGCCGCTGACCGTGGTGAGCAACCCACGGGTCAGTGGGGTAATGGCATTTTGTGGGCCCTAGGCGGCATGGTGTTGACCGTCAGCAGCATTGTGATGGCGGGGGTGATTTCTACCATGGCGCGCCAAAATCGCGGACAATACGGCGCGCCGCCCCCTGCGCCCCATCCCTTCCATCCGATTCGGGTGGTGCCGACCTATTTGCCTCGATCGCGCCAGCAGGATTATGCGTCGTCCCGCCGCGAACCGGGCGCACCGGACTTTGTGGAATATGACTATTAGCCCGAATCAGCGGTCAGCTTAATTGGGATTGATTGTGTGATCTGGGCATGAGTGATCGGGCGTTGGGTTTGGCTCGCCAAGGGCAGTTGGCTGAGGCGATCGCCCTGTGGCAAATTATGATCGCTCATCAACCCCAGGATTGGGCCACGTGGAAAAATTTAGGAATTGCTTACTTTCGGCTTGAGGAGTTTGGGCAAGCGATCGCTTGTTACGAACGGGCGATCGAGTTGCAACCCCATGATCCAGGGTTGCGAGTCAACCTGGGCGCGGCCCTGCGCCAAGCTGGCCAACTCACCGCCGCCGTTGCTCAATACCAACAGGCGATCGCCCAAGACCCAACTGGTCTCGATGCCCGTCGCAACCTCGCCAACGCACTGGAAAAACTGGGTGAGCCGGTTGCAGCAGAAATTCAGATTCGGCAGGTGCTCGGTCACTTGCCCCATTGCCCCAAGGCCTTGCATAGCTTGGGCAATATCCTCTGGGAACAGGGTCGCTACGAAGATGCGATCGTTCAGTACGATCGCGCCCTGGCCCAACAACCCGCCTTCCATGAGGCGATCGCCAATCGCGGCATGGTGCGGATGACCCTAGGCGATTGGGCCGGCGGCCTGATGGACTACGAGCACCGCTGGTTTTGTGTGGAAACGGCCCGGGGCTTGCCGCCGGTTCCCTTTCCACAGCCGGTGTGGAATGGTAGCCAAACTCTTCAGGGCAAAACCATTCTGCTCTATTGCGATATGGGCTTTGGCGATGCCCTCAATTTTGTGCGCTATGCACCTTGGTTGGCAGCACGGGGGGCCCGAGTGTTGTTGGAAGCGCCCCCGGCCCTGGCGCGTCTGTTGGGAACCGTGGCGGGCATCGATCGGCTCATTCCCCGAGGTGAGGCGGTTCCAGCCTTCGATTACTGGTCGCCGCTGATGAGTTTGCCGGCTGCCTTTCAAACCACACCGGCCTCCATTCCCGCCACCATTCCCTACCTCCAACCACCGATCGCGGGGCCCACTCTCCCCCCGCGATCGCCGCACCAACCGCGCCGGGTGGGAATAGTTTGGGCTTCGGGCCGGACTGGCGCAACGGCCCGCAAGCGATCAAGCCCCCTAGCCCTTTGGCAGGATCTCTTGGCCTTGCCGAATTTAGAATTTTTTGTCTTGCAAAAGGAGATGGAGCCAGCGGAGGCCGCTTGGCTCGCCGATCGCGGAGTGACGCTGTTGGGCGATCGCCTAGGGGATTTTGCCGACACGGCCGGGGCGATCGCCCAGTTAGATTTGGTGATTTCGGTGGATACGGCTGTGGCCCACGTGGCCGGGGCGATCGGGCAGCCGGTTTGGATCTTGGTGCCTGCCGTGCCCGATTGGCGCTGGTTGCTAACGGGCGATCGTACTGCCTGGTACCCAACGGCTCGCCTGTTTCGTCAACCCAAAATTGGGGATTGGTCAGGACTGTTCGATCGCCTCCGCCCAGCTTTGATCCAGTGGGCTAGTGAGCTGTCCGTGGGTCATGCCACGCCATCACCCGAAAAGCGATAATCGGTGGCTCTATCGATTTCGATTTGGGTCACCCAGTTTCTTGCCCGACTTGGGGGAGGGGCTAGGGGTGAGGGTTTTAGAAAACCCTGCGTAAGTCCTATGCGTGAGTCTCATCAGTATTCGGTCATTGATCGATCACTGATGGATCATCGATGGGTCAATGAGTCACAATCGACCGCTATAGTTTTCTCAGTTGTTGCTCACAGACTTGCAGTCTTCGGGGACGGCGGAGCGATCGACCGCTTTGAGACCCTGCCCCATCAATCTCCATCAATTTAATGTCTAGCTAATGTCTAAAGTCCGTCAAAATGAGGGGTTTGGCGCTTTCTAGTCAGAACTGATCGAGGCGATCGGGTGGCTGTCAGAGACAGAATTCAAAACAGCAACCCACCGATCCGAAAGTCCCATGTTACAACAGAGAAAGATTCACTCTTGTTGTTGTTGCAAGGGATTGGGGCGCTTAAATATTGCGACTCCATCATTGGCTAGCGGCTTCACGACTGGCTCAATCACTCGTGGTTCTTCAAGGGTTGAGATCTCATTTCCCCGCATCAGCAACCCATAACTTCAGTTGCCCCAGCTAGATCGCCAAAAGCCTTTTTCCGATTGGGTTTCCGCCATAAAAGCGCCGGTGCAAGCCAAAATGGACATTGAAATCTTGCCAGACTCCGGCAAAATTTCGTAAGACAGGCTACAGTTTATTGGGACGTTTGAAAATCCGAGAGCAATCTCAAAACTCGGCATCAAAACGTTACCCGGGCTGGGAAGTTGCTGGAACTTCAGATCGGCTCGATCGCACTCCCCACCCGCTACCAATCTCTGTTAACCACTACACATCTACCCCTACTTCGTCATCAAGGAGCGAGAGGACTCGGCATGACCCAGGCCAAAACCGTACTCGAAGAAATGGATGTACTGACTGATACGGCAGAAGAGCCGGAAGCAGAACTGGAACTTCTAGTTGCCGAAGAAGAAGACGAGGTTGATCTAGACGAATACGAAGACACCTCCGCTGAAGTTGAAGACGACGAAGACGACGAGCAGCCTGGGAAAGCCGCCGCCTCACGTCGTCGTACGGCTGCCAAGAAAAAGCACTATACCGAAGACTCCATTCGTCTGTATCTCCAAGAAATTGGTCGCATCCGATTGCTGCGGGCTGATGAAGAGATCGAGCTGGCACGGAAAATCGCCGACTTGCTAGAAATCGAGCGCGTCCACGAAAAGCTGCTTGATCAGCTCGATCGCGTCCCGAATGATCGCGAATGGGCCGAAGCCATGAACATGGGCTTGCCCGAGTTTCGCAAGCGCCTGCATGTGGGTCGCCGCGCCAAGGACAAAATGGTGCAGTCGAACCTGCGCTTGGTGGTGTCGATCGCCAAGAAATATATGAACCGCGGCCTGTCGTTCCAAGATTTGATCCAAGAAGGTAGCTTGGGTTTGATTCGGGCTGCCGAAAAGTTCGACCATGAAAAGGGCTACAAGTTCTCCACCTATGCCACCTGGTGGATTCGTCAGGCCATTACCCGGGCGATCGCTGACCAATCGCGAACGATTCGCCTGCCGGTGCACCTGTACGAAACCATTTCGCGGATTAAGAAAACTACTAAGCTGCTGTCCCAGGAAATGGGTCGCAAGCCCACCGAGGAAGAAATTGCCACTCGGATGGAAATGACGATCGAAAAGCTGCGGTTTATCGCCAAGTCTGCCCAACTGCCGATCTCCTTAGAAACCCCGATCGGGAAAGAGGAAGACTCGCGTTTGGGTGACTTCATCGAATCCGACGGTGAAACCCCTGAAGATCGCGTAGCCAAGAACCTGCTTCGCGAAGATCTCGAAAGCGTGCTCGACACCCTCAGCGCTCGTGAGCGGGATGTGCTGCGGTTGCGCTATGGCTTGGATGATGGGCGGATGAAGACCCTGGAAGAAATCGGGCAAATCTTTAACGTCACGCGCGAGCGGATTCGTCAAATTGAAGCGAAGGCCCTCCGCAAGCTGCGTCACCCGAACCGTAACAGCATTCTCAAGGAATATATCCGCTAGTCGGGTCACACCAGTTGACGGTTGGTTATTGGTAGGGGCAGGTTTGAAACCTGCCCCTACGAGTTTGTAGGAGCTAAAACAAGCAAGGGTTCGGCCGTCGTTTACAGACGACCAATCACCCCTGGAGCCACTTGGATTGGCACAATGTTGAGCTGATCTTGGCTGGCACAGTAGGCTAGATCTTCGGTTAGCCCCAGCCGCAGCAGGCGTTGGCCGTGGCTGGCTTGATAGAACAATTGCAAGAGGCGATCGCGCCACTGTTCATAGAGCGCCAAGGCCGCGACGGCTTCGTCGTTGCCAAACCAGTCGGAATCGCGATCAATTTTTTCCAGTAAACCCGCAATAATTGCCCCCGCACAAACCGTATCTTCCAGTGAGAAGCTGCCTTCCCAGCCCGAAGCGGTCATCCATAGGGTTTCGGGTTGGCGATCGAGCAAGAAATCCACGATCGCCCGTCGGTTCACCAGGGCAGCGGCCAAAACAATCGGTGTATTTTGAATTTTTTGCAGGGCGCGCGTCCCATTGGTCGTACTCATAAATAGGCGCTTGCCCCCAACGCGATCGGGGGTGCAATCTAGGGGGGAATTGCCCAAATCACATCCCTCTACGGTTTTGCCACCGCGCTCGCCAATCCGAATGCGTCGATCGGCCGGCCAGTCCTCGCTGACGGTCATCAATCCATCGATCGTGCAAAAGGCTTGCACGGAATCGGCCCCGGCGGCCAAGGCTGTGGCGATCGTGGTGGTCGCGCGCAACACATCAATCGCGATCGCACAGTCCGGGACCGCAGTCGTCGGCGACGCTGTCCCGATCAAATCTGGCGTTAATTCCGGTGTATGAAAAATAGAAATCTTCACAGATTGATTTCTTTACAGAACGCAACGATACCTTTAAGTGCATCATGAGCGGGGCGATCGCGCAAGCCTTAAATTGAGCTAGGCTGTCGATCCCAGCCCAGTCGATCCAACCCTTCCAAAGCAGCCTAAAATAAATCTAAATTCCTAAAAACTGTCCTCGTTTCTATCGCCATCCTCACCACCTCTTGCTAGGCTCAAAGAACCATGCCGCTGAACTCTCCAGCTATGCAAACTGAAACCTTTACCGAGCTTTTTCCTCTCTTTGATTCTGCTAGCCAAGAGACCCTAGACTGGCTTTTGTCGGCAGCCGTCGAACATGACTACCCGGCTGGGCGAGCAGTTTTGATGGAGGACTCATGGGGCAACGCCGTATATTTTATTGCCTCAGGATGGGTGAAAGTGCGACGGCTCTCTAATGATAAAGATATGACGCTGGCAATTTTGGGGCATGGTGATTTCTTTGGAGAAATGGCAATTCTCGATGAATCTCCCCGATCGACAGATGTGATTGCCCTCAGCGATGTGGAGCTGTTTAGCATTTCGGCCCAACGATTTGTCCAAACATTATTTAAAGACTCGCAACTACACCACCGCTTGCTGCAATTGATGGTGAAGCGGGTGCGCAATGTCAATACTCGGCTCCAGTTGCGGCGCAAGCCCAGTGCAGTCAAGTTGGCGAACACATTGATGGCCTTGGCAGAAGAGTATGGTCAGCCTGCTGGTCGGGGGCGCGACATTTTTAATATTCCGATTAAAGACCTCGCAGAAGTTAGCGATATTACGATTGAGGACGCATCCAAAATTATGACCAAGCTCCAAGAAAAGGGCTGGGTTTCGATTGATGATCGAGAACGGATTATGCACTTGCCATTGTTGCCGCAGCTCAAGCAATTGGCCAGCCAAGGATAGCTACAAGTTTGAGGATCAATTTTGAGGATCGATCAAAACTCAGCAATTGCCTAAAGCTTTTGCATAGACTGCGATCGCCACTCACGATGCCAAAGCTGATAGCGGTTCCAAGCGGTTCCAATCAGTTCTTGTATAGTTGAGCTGATTTGCACAAGACCTATGGAAAGATACAACCTTTACCTAACATGATTGGTGCGTCAGATCGCAGATACCATAAAGTCATGATTAGGTGGGCAACTTCCACCCTACAGACTGCCAGCTTGTCCAAGAACTATGAAAAGATGCCCCTTGCTTTTCAATTATTGGGGAATCAAAATTGCAGGATTGCTATCACCAATTTAGCCAGTTAATCAGTTAGTTCCTTGATCACTAATCACATACTAACTGCTTGATTGGTTCAGTCTGTTAACTTGTTTTGCCAGTCCTTAGCGCCGAATTATGACGCAAACAGCTCCCAATCCTACAGCTCTTCCCATGCTCAACCAATCACCAGAACAGCGGCCCACGTTAGCTTATTGTGTGGCCATGCCTCAGCCTCAAACCCACTTGTTTGAAATTGAGTTAGTGGTTCAGGGATGGCAGTCTACAGTCTTAGATTTGAAATTTCCGGTATGGACACCCGGTTCCTATTTGGTGCGTGAATACGAACGGCACTTACAGGATTTTGTGGCGATCGACTCGACAAATCAGCCACTTCCATGGCGGAAATTAGCAAAAAATCACTGGCAAATTGCGATCGGCTCCCGAGATTGCATCACGATTCGCTATCGATTATTTGCGAATGAATTAACGGTGCGCACCAACCATTTAGATAGTACCCATGCCTATTTCAATGGGGCTGCGACTTTTTTATATCCACAGGGTGGGTTGTCGCTGCCCTTGCAAATTACGATCGCCCTCCCCCATCCAGATTGGCGTGTGGCTACCGCACTCCCCCCAGTGACCCCGGCTCAAATCACTGGATTTTCAGGAGTAGACCAAGCTGCTCTGGACGGCCAGTATTTGACTTTTCAGGCGGCTGATTTTGATGAATTAGTCGATAGTCCCTTTGAAATTGGGACACATGACTCCTACGAATTTGAAGTGCTGGGTAAACAACATCAACTAGTAGTTTGGGGTCAGGGTAATCTCCAGACTACAGCCGCGATCGCTGATATGCAAAAAATGATTCAAACAGAGGCGGAGCTGTTTGGAGGATTACCCTATGATCGCTATTTGTTTATTCTGCACCTGACCAATCATGGTTACGGCGGCTTGGAGCATAAAAATTCTTGTTCTTTAATTTATTCGCGCTATGGCTTTGGGCAGCCCGACAAGCTCAACCAATTTATGCAACTGGTTGCTCACGAGTTTTTCCATCTGTGGAATGTGAAGCGCATTCGTCCCAAAGAGCTAGAAACCTTTGACTATGAGGGCGAAAACTACACCCCATCCCTTTGGTTTAGTGAAGGCACAACGAGCTATTACGATCTGCAAATTCCCTATCGATCGGGAATTTATAAGCGGGCTGAGTTTCTAAACCAATTGGGCAAAGAAATTACCCGTTACCTCAATACGCCGGGACGATTGGTGCAGCCCCTGGCAGAGTCGAGTTTTGATGCGTGGATTAAGCTCTATCGCGCAGAAGCCCATAGCGCTAATCACCAAATTTCCTACTACATCAAGGGAGAAATGCTCTCCCTGCTGCTGGATCTCAAAATTCGCGCTAAATTCAACAATCAACGATCGCTCGATGATGCGTTACAGCAGCTTTGGCAGATTTTTGGTCAGCCTGAGCGGGGATTTACGGCTCAAGAACTAGAAAGCACGATCGCCCAAGTGGCTGATGAGGATTTGAGCGATTTTTTCCAGCGCTATTTGCACACCACAGAAGAATTGCCCCTGCAAACCTATCTTGATCCCTTTGGGTTGCAGCTCAAACCGATGTTTGATCGCCCCGATCGCCCTGTGCCCTATGGGGGATTACGCCTGGCGAGTGAGCATGGTCGCGAGGTGGTGAAATTTACGGAAGCTGGTTCCCCGGCCTATGTCGCGGGAATCGATCCGGGTGATGAAATCCTGGCGATCGATGGGCTACGACTTGGGCCAAATCAATGGGGCGATCGACTAGCAGATTATCAAGCTGGCGATCATTGCACGTTGACCTATTTCCATCAGGATGAACTGCGCACGGCCACCCTGCTGTTGGAGCCAGCCAAACCCAACCGATATGACGTGGTGGTGCGCAAAAATCTAACAACCGACCAGGAACAATTGCTCTGTGGGTGGCTACCTCTGCCCTAATGGATTGATCCTGATCTGCCCCAAAATGAAAACAAGGGACTTCAGCCCCTTGTTTTTTAGGATGCGGTTTGATGGCGATCAATCAATAGCAGTGATCAACCTCAAGCATCAAAATTAAGCATCAAATCAAGCATCAAATCAAGCATCAGCATCTTGCCAAAACTTAATTTTGCCAAAACTTACTCAGCCACAACGACGGGCGTGATGTTGACGATTTTACCGCCCAGCCGCAAAATGCGTTGCATTTCTTGGTTCATGCGGTTGTAAGGTACGTTGATGAAAACACTACCACTGTTACGAACGGAGAAATCTTGGCGATCGGTTTGGTCATTTTGAGCCAAACCCGTCACCTCATAGCGAAACACCCGTGCACCAGCACTCGTATTGGCAGCAACACCCGCTAGAGCTTGACCCAACATAAAACCCTCCAAACGCTTAAAAAGTTTTGTGGTTTAATTCGAGAATTTTGCCTTGTAGGGGCAATTGTAGCGCGATCGCCCATATACCGATCCGCTCTTTTCGAGTGAGTATGATCGGTTTTGTGCCATAGAAAACGAGGCACAATGCATGAATGGGTCATGATCATTGCACCTCGTTAATCGCAACCACTACAAGCAAACAGGAGCAAGCAAACAAGCCCAATAAACTCTTTGACAATGAGATTAAACCAATGCGATCAAAGCGATAGGAAGTTAGGGTCGGGTTGAACTGCAATTGCAACCCCATGATCACATCAAATAATCATTAAATGATCAGTTGATCTGCATCAAGCGATCACAACCATAGCTAACCAGCCAAATCATCGCTTCAAACATCACACCGAAACAACTCATCCCAAATCGCCAGCATGAGCCATCATGCCATTCAAACCCAGTCCCTTAAACAGGGGTGACGCTGGCGATCTTGCCGCCCATGCGTTGGATTTTTTGAATTTGATCAGACAACCGCGAGTAAGGTACCGTGAACGTGCGGCTGCTGCGGCGCGTTGCCGGATAGCCAGCACCCATCAAGCCGGTAACTTCCAAGCGATACAGGCGATCGCTTTGGCTTTGGCCAAACGAGGTGGGGGTCAAGCTGCCTTGGCCCAGATCCTGGGAGTTGCGGAATGCCCAACCCGAGTTGCTACCTGACGGCCCAACCACAGCCGAAGCCGAGTTGCGACCCAGTTCCGTAGCCAAACGCGGGCTGATGCCTTCGATCTGCGACCGATCGCTATTGGCATAGCCCCGGTACAGGTGGAACATCCGCGTGAAGCCCACGGTTTTTTGACCCGTTTGGGTCGAGAAACCACGGTAGTAAGGAACGATATTTTCGCCAAAGGCGTTTTGATATTCCGCCGAATCGATGTAGGAATCGATGTCAGCATCGAACCCTTTATTCTGGTAGCGATCGAGGTGATCGATCACTTCCGACTCATCGTAGGGCGCACGACCCAACAGATGCTTCAGGTTCAACTCGATCGTCCGAGTTTGGAAGTTGTTATACAAAAACTTCTCTTTGTAAAGATCGGACTTAGCCACGGAGCGGACAAATTCCTGCACCGTGATCGAACGATTGCGCAACAGCGACTCGGAGCTAACCAAGCGCTGGGATTGCATCACATAATCATTGCCTAGCACCTGACGGTAAACCGCCCGGATCACTAGCTCAACATCATCTGCCGAAGCATAGGCTCGCAGCTCAACGGGTGCAGCATCTGCATAAGCTGCCGTCCCTAGGCGCGAAGCAGCAACAGTAACGGCCATGAACGAATCTCCCAAAAATCACAGCAAGCACGGCTTATAAAAAAGCTCCCGGAAGAGGAGCCAACCAGTTGAACCGGGTTACCAGCACTGGGCAAGCCAGCCGCAACCGGCTCGGACACTCTTCCGGGATTGCATCAACTAGCTCAGGGCTTGGATGGCGTAGTCGATGTAGGTATTCGCTTCGTTAGCAGCTTGACCGCTCAGGCCGTGGCTAGCCTTGATGCTCTTGAGAGCTTCAACATACCAGCTGGGCGACAGTTCAAAGGTGGTGTTGATTTCAGCCAAACCAGCCAACAGGTAGTCATCCATGGGGCCGGTGCCACCAGCAACCAGGCAGTAAGTGACCATGCGCAGGTAGTAACCCACGTCACGAGCACACTTGTCCTTGCCGCGTTGGTCAGCAGCGTAGTTGTTCCCAGACATTTGGGTGGTGTAGGGGAACTTGCTGTAGACGGCTTGCACAGCACCGCCGACGAGGCTGTCAGCCTTCGAGGTCAAAGTGCGAGCAGCTTCCATGCTGGCTTGAGCGCGCTCGAAACGACCGCGAGCAGCTTGCAGTTCAGCATTGCTCAGAAAACGACCTTGCGAATCAGCAGCAGCGATAGCTTCGGTGATCGGAGTCTTCATAGTCCCGTGTTAGGTGTCTCTAAAGTTAGCGTTGTTGACATCTTCCCCGCCGTAAGTGAACGGGGATTCCCAAACCTCGCAGTTTGGGTTTCTGCTTCACTGCACCTGCCTCCACCTCGAAGGGCTTTTGGTCTTACGGTCGCTCCACAGACTGAAACCGCTAGCCTAGCGGCCATGCATAGCCTAAAACGCCCTGAAGGGCGGGGTGTTAAACCCTGTTTTCCGATAAATCGAGACTAGATTGAAGCCAAAAGAAGATTGAAACTCTCAGTGACTTCACGGCAGCTTCGATTAAGCAACTGCACCAGCAGCGCGATCGAAGTAGCCAGCCACTTCCGACATCAGCGAAGAGCAATCGCCGGGGGTGATGCCAGCGGGATCGTTAGCGATCGCCACAGCAGCATCCTTCATCTTGGCAACGCCAGCAGCCACCGAAGCGCCGGGCACGCCCAAAGCAACGTAGGTTTCGCGCAGACCGTTCAGGCAGCGATCATCCAAAACGCTAGCATCGCCAGCCAAGGTTGCGTAGGTCACATAACGCAGGATGATTTCCATGTCGCGCAAGCAAGCAGCCATGCGACGGTTGGTGTAAGCGTTACCACCGGGAGCAATCAGTTGGGGTTGCTCAGCAAACAGGGCGCGAGCAGCGTTAGCGACGATGGTCGAAGCGTTGCTGGTCAAGCGGTTGACAACATCAAGGCGCTTGTTACCGCTAGCAACAAGGGCGCTCAGAGCATCGAGTTGGTCGTTGCTCAGGTATGCACCGCGAGCATCAGCTTGAGAAACAACCTTCGCAAATGCGTCGAACATGGAATCGATCTCCTAAGGGATAGGTGTTTGTCGAGGTTGGTTGTGGTTTTTTGCGCTGTAGACAACAAAAAGCTGCCTTTCAACTGCTAGCGCAGTGCGAGTCGGGTTTCAACAAGCATTGAGTTGAGTAACGCTAATTTGAAGCTGGGGATCTCAAAATTCAAAACGCAGTGAGCGATCGCGGCTATTAACCACAACAAACTGCTAGAAATCTGAGAGATTTTTCAAGGTTTATGAGAACCGGGAATAATCCCTAGCAACAGCGTGTTGATTAACTTTTGCTTGTTAAACACCTCTCGGCTCTTTCTTTATACAACGCTAAAAGGGGTTTAGTCATTACAAGTTGTTAAGTTTCATCGGAGATGTTCGTAGCGAGCAACGAACCACTAAGGAAACTCCGAGGTTGCTAAATTCCACCCCATGCGACATCAAGTTTTACCTAGCAAGTCGATCAATCCTTTACATTGCAAGGCTTGATCCCCTGCACCTATGATTTTGAAGATATTGAGTATAAAAACTTAGGCAATCCGATAGACTGTCCCAAAATCGGGGCTTGTTAGCCCTTGATTGACCGATTAAACTTAACTTTTTCTTTAGAAAGAGATTGTTTGCAGGGCTTTTAAAAATTAGGTGGCGTGATGTGCTGATTCGATACATCTCTCAATGGTCTGCTTTTAAGGGTCTGCTCTCACTAGTTTGCGGAGGTTTGCGGATGCCTGCCTGGGCGCGATCGGGCCGCTGCGATCGCCACTGAAGCTGAGGCCATCGCACGCACCCATAGGGCTGGCTAACAATTGGCCTCCTGTGGCCCCCTGAGTTAGCCCACCTGTATTGGCTCAGGGGTTTGGCCGCGCCGCTGTGCGCCAGAGGGCAATCATGCTGTTTAGGATGCCCCTTGCTGCCAGCGATTGAGTTGGGCCAGGTATTGACCCAAAAAGGGTAGGCCGCCGATTGCCGGTAGTAGGTAGCGCGAGGTGCAGAGTAATCCTAGGGCCGCTGCGATCGGGGCAGCAAAATAGGGCTGATAGAACGCGATTAAGGCGGCATCGCGCGTGCCCACACCGGCAAAGGTTAGGGGCAACAAACCGGCCAAGATGGCCAATGGCGACAGGGCCAGGTTGGCCAAGAATGGGGCTGAGGCCCTCAGGGCCAAGATAAACAGCCAGATTTGCAACAGATGCAAGAACCAAATGAAGACTGAAGTGACTGCAATCAGTACTAGTTGGGATCGATCGCCCCAGAAGTAGTTGTGCATGGTTTGCCAGGACTCGCCCAGGCGATCGATCTTGCGGCGCAGCTTGTGGGGAGCAATGTGCTTGATCGCGGCGAAGAACGATCGGGCAAAGGCGGGCCAGCCCAGCAGGGCCAAACCCAGGCCCAGACCGCCCACCACCGCCAAGGTCATTGTCCAAAACAGCGGATCTTTGCTGGGATAGAGCAACAGTCCAAAGGCACACCACACCAGCAGCGACAACATATCGCAGGTTTTTTCAAACACCACCAGTGCAAAGGCAAGGGGGCCGTCGAGATGACCGCGATCGCGCATGAAATAGGCCTTGGCAAGGTCGCCCATTTTGGAGGGCAAGACCATGTTCAGCACGCTGGCGGCCAAAATCAGCCGGTTGGCTTCCCCAAAGTCGAGGGTGCTTTTGGCGGCGCGGGGCATTAGCTGCTGCAGCCGCCAAGCGGTCAGTAGTGTTAGGGGCACGACCATGCCCAGGCTGGCGGCCATCCACAGGGGATCGCATTGCTGAAAGACGGTAAGCAACCCTGCAAAATCAATGCGGCTGTAGATTGCGACCAAAATCAGCAGACTAATGGCGATCGAAACCCAGCGTTTCATGGCGTTGTGTGGGGGGGTGAGGGGGCGGAATCTGGGCCAATCAACCCTCCAGAGCAGGGTTGTGGCCGGCAAATGAGGGGTTAATGAGAGGTTAATGAGGGGGTTATAGATCGGGCCCAGAAAGGCTTTGCGCAACCATCACCCCTAGAAAGTGCGATCGACCTTGAGTACAGCGTTGGGGCCGAGCAGACGAACGCGATCGCTGAGATCCCAGGCCGGTTGCAGTTGGGCCGCTTGGTAGGTGCGACTCATCACCACATAGATGGAGGTTTGGGCCGTGCCGATTTGGGCCCTTTCGATCGCTCGCCAGTCGGCAGCCGTTAGCTCATCGGTGACTTGCCAGCCGGCCCCCGTCCATTGCAAGCGACGAATAAACCGATAGGGCGTGGTTTGTTTACCGACAATCAAAATTTGCTGCAAAATGCGGCGAATTAAATTGGGAAAAAAGCGCCCGATCGATAACATCACCACCCGCAAAATCATCAGCTTGGCAGGAGTCATTAGGGTTTGTTTGGCCCAGCCCAAATTCCCGGTGATGCCGATCGCATCTTGATCGACCTGCAAATCGTATTGATCGACCAAGTGCCCCACTGCATTTTTGAGTTTTTTGCCCTGTCGCACTTGCAGAGAAAATTGCGTGTCGGCGGCCACGAGTCGATCGCCCCGAAAGAGTTTGAATGTGCCGCCTTTATTAAGGGCTAAAAATAGGCTGACTGGTTCACCGCGATCATCTTGGCGATGGTCTACCAAGAGGCGAGCTGCAGGTAGCCAAATCCGTTTGGGTTGCCAGTTGGGTAGGGCTGGGCGATCGACCACAAAATCGCGCCAAGCCAACAAATAATTCCAAACATGGTGGCCCACGATGTGATCATCGGCATAGCAAGCGCCTAGCCCTCGTTCTAGACCTTGCAAAATGCGATCATTAACTGCGAGGGCTGAAGGCAACCAATGTCCGACCAATTCAAAGCCGTGCGGAAAGAAATTGTAGGTGTTGCGGCTGGTATATTCCCCGCCAAACGAGCCATCGGGATGGACAAAAAGTTGCGCTAACTCCACCGCTTTGATCAAAGCTGGTTGCAGTCTTGGATCGGCAGTTTTGCCCTGCAAGGCCAGCAGGCGAGCCAAGCAAGAAATGGTCAAGGTGTGATAGCCCGGATCGCAGCCTTCATACTCTTGAAACCAGCCTTCGGGACTTTGCCAAGAAAAAACCAAATCCAGGCGATCGACTTTGGCTGAATGCCAGCGATCGGTGTTCAGCCGTCGGCCCAACAATTCCAAACACAACACAATCAGGGCTTGGTGATTGGTGAGGCGGCCACTTTCTTGGTGGTGTGCTAACCAATCGGCCCGCTGACTGAGAAATTGCCAAACCGCCGGATCATCTAACCCGATCAGCTCACAAGCATCAATGCAAGCCAGCAGCGAAAAGGCCGCCGCCCCACCGGCTCGCTCAAAGGGAAAATAGTCATCGCAGGAGCCATCGGGGTGGGCACTCTGGGCGGCGTAGCGAATGCCGGCCGCCACCCATTCCCGCAAATTGGGCTGCTGATAATAGGGATTGTCTGGCAAATTTAAGGCCCAAACCAAGGCCAGCGGCAGCACAAATTCTTGGCTCATGCCGCTGGGAAAGTCCACAATTTTGTATTGCCAATAGTTGCGATCGAAGCAGCCGTAGGTGGAACTGTGGGGGTTGCGATCGCCTAGGGTCAAAATTTTGGGAATTTGGGCGATCGCCGCCTGTGCAAATCGATCGCAATCGGGCTGTTTCCTGACTTGTGCTGGACTGTTCTCTTGCGTCACCGGTTCTTGCCTATTCGATCGCAGCACTCACCAAGATACGATCGCACCGGACGCGAACGGCCATCACTGGCTCTAGCCTTGGCGATCATGCTGTCCGGCATCAGACTGATTAGGATAGAAGGAATGAACAGTTGGTGTGCGCTTGGTGTGCGCTAGCTTGTCCTAGCTGCCCTCAGCGGACTGGTCTGTAAGCGTTGCATGGCATTGCCCTCCACGACATGGCCCGAGATTCCCTCCCGACAAACGAGGCAGAGCGATCATGCTGAACCCCACGAAGTCGATCGTGGACGAGCTAACCCGCGAACTCGCTGACGGCTACCGCCAAACCTACGGCGGCATGAAGTCTGACTATGCGGAAATTCTCGGCTGGGTCGCCAACATGGCCCTCGAAAACATCGCCAATAGTGACGCGCTCTACCACAACGTTGAGCACACCATGTACGTCACCCTCGTGGGCCAAGAAATCCTGAAGGGCAAACATATTCGCCAAGGCGGTGTGACCTGCGAAGATTGGCTGCTCTTTCATGTTTCGTTGCTGTGCCACGACATTGGCTACGTGCGCGGCGTGTGCCACCAAGACCGCCCCTTTGATCGGATCTACGCCACAGGAATTGGTGACCAAACGGTGCAGCTAGCCGCTGGAGCCACCGATGCCAGCATGGCTCCCTACCATGTTGATCGCGGCAAGCGTTTCATTCGCGATCGGTTCAATAAGCACCAACTGATCGACACCCAAGTGGTGCAAACCAACATCGAACTCACCCGGTTTCCTGTTCCCGAGGACAGCGACCATGCTGATACGATCGGCTATCCGGGTCTCGTGCGCGCCGCCGATTTGATTGGGCAGCTATCAGATCCGCGCTACTTGCAAAAAATCCCGGCCCTCTATTACGAATTTGAGGAAATCGGTACTAACCATCAGTTGGGCTACTACAGCCCCGACGACCTGCGGGCCAAGTATCCAAGCTTCTATTGGAACGTGGTGTACCGCTACATCGAGCCTGCCTTGGGCCATTTGGAGCTGACCCAGACGGGCAAACAAATTGCGGCGAATCTGTATGCCAATGTGTTTCGGGTTGAACACCAGCAGTCCACGCCGTTTTTTGCGCCGGGTTCAGAGCGCATGGCTCCCAGCAAGTCGATCGCCCCTTGATGGGAGCGCTTCAGGTGGCTGATGTTACGCAGAATCTGTCAGAATTTTCCCCCCTAGCCCTGCTCCCAAAAAGGGCGAGGGAAAAACAACGCTTCCCCCTTTTCCCGAGTGGGGCGAAGGGATTGGGGGATGAGGATAATTGAGGTTTTGTGTCAGTCCTGAACGCTATAGGGGGCCGCGCACCACAATAATTGTGCCGGTGTAGTGACGGGCGATCGCAGCGGGTAAGTTGCCGTAGAGTGCCTGTTTGAGCAAGCCCTCGCGACTGGCTCCCAACACAATGGCCTGACTGTCGAGGGTGTGGGCCAAGTTGAGAATGGCATCGGTAATGTTCGGCGCGGCGATCGCCACGGCCGAAACTGAGCTGGTGACGGATCGATCTAACCGCTGGGTGGCGCGATCGAGCACTTCTGTGGGCAAATCATCCGCTTCGGGAGTCTCAGGGCTTTGCTGATCCACCCCAGGTAGCACTTGGCAAAGGGTCACCGATGCGGATTTTGTCAATTTCAACAGGGGTGGCAATAAGTCCAACGCCCGTTCCACGTTCGGGCCGCCTCCCACCGGCACTAGCCAGCGATCGAGACTGAGAATGGCTCGCACCACATCCCGGTTGCGAATGGTTTTGCTGTGAAACAGCTCATCGCCCCACTTCACCAACATCACCTCGCAAGGGGCATCGTGCAGCAGCTTGGCCAACGCATCCCCAAAGATTTGTGGCCCCGGTCGCGCGATCGCCCCCCGCCACCCCAGAATCGCCAGGTCAATGCGGCGGCGTTGCATGATTTCCAAAATGGCCTCAGCCGGTTCCCGAGCCAAGCAAATTTGGGTATGCACCGGCACATCCCACAGACGACCCGCGCGGGTGGCTCGCTCAAACAATTGGCGAATCGGTGCGAGCAAGGCGGGGGCAATCGCCGTTTGGTCCGGCGATCGGTTGGGGCCAAGCGAAATTACATGCAGGCACTCCACCTCCGCCTGCCGATCGCGGGCGATCGCCAAAGCCAACCGCAGCAGGGCCGGCGCAGCTACCAGGTTGCCGATGGGTACCAAAATCCGCGATCGCCCCGTGTTGGGCCCACGAGTTTTATAAATCGCATAGACCGGGCGGCGCGGTTGTTGGGGATTAAATTCACCACCCAATCGGCGCGACTCGGCGCGGATCAAATCGCTGCGAGTGACGATTCCCACCAGGCGCTGACCTTCCAGCACGGGCAAGCGCCCCAGCTTGTAGCGACTGAGCAGAAACCGAATATCCGAGAGCCGATCGTCAATTTGGACGGCGATCGGCTGGGGGGTCATGGCGGCCGAGATCGGCTCCGTGGGTGACAACTCCTGCGCGTCCAAATCTGTCACATCCGACTGGGTGACAATGCCCACCAAGTTTCCCCGATCATCAACGACCGGAAACCCGCGATGGTGGGATTTCAAAAAGGTTTGGCGCGCATCCTCTAGGGTCTGGCCAGCCCGGAGGGTTTCCACGGGCTGGTGCATCACGTCCTTGGCCGTTAAATCTGCCAAGAGATCCACATCGGGGGTCACTTCCGACTCAAACCCTTTCAATACCAGTAACCGATCGTAGAGGGATCCCGGATCGAGGCGATCGGCCACCAAATAGGCCACCGTGGAGCCAATGGTCAGGGGCAGCACTAGGTTAAAGTCCGCTGCCATTTCAAAGACGATCGCGATCGCCGTAATTGGCACTCGGGACACGGCCGCAAAAAAAGCCCCCATTCCCGCCAGGGCAAAGGTGGTGACAGACTCAGCCCCTACCAAGGCCCCGACCACACTGCCCAAGGAAGCCCCCAAAATCAGCGAGGGGCCAAACAACCCACCGGGCGCACCGGAGCCAAAGGCCACCAAAGTCAGCACAAAGTGGGCCCCAAAGGCGATCGCGGCCACCTGCCAGGAGCGATCGCCCAAAATCAGCTCCTCCCGCAACCAGCTATAGTTCCAAAACTCCGAGGGCAGCAGCGCCATGCCCAATCCCGTCAACCCCCCGGCGATCGCCATCCGCTCCGGTAGTCCCACCTTCAGTCGCCGGTAGGCCCCCAAGCTGGCCAACACCCCCCGGTTAAAGTTAGTCCCCAGCCAGCCAGCCAGCAGCCCCAACAATAGGTAAGCGGGAATTTCGGTGGCGGAAAATTCGGTAGCCGCCCGCGACAGATTTAAGGCCACCGGCAAAATTTCACCACCGAGCGATCGAGCCACCACCGCCCCCACGAAGGCCGCCAGCAGCGCCGGCCCCAAGGTCAGCCCCGACACGTCGTGCAGCAATTCTTCGACGGCAAACAGCACCCCGGCGATCGGCGCGTTGAACCCTGCCGCCAAGCCAGCCGCCGCCCCCGCTGCGATCGTTTGGCGGCGATAGGCCGGCGAGGTGGGAATCCAGCGACTCAGTTGGGCGGCGATCGAAGCCCCTACATGCACCGTTGGCCCCTGCCGGCCCAGGGTCAAGCCCGATCCCAACGTCAGCATCGTGCCCAGCAACTTCACCCAAACGGATTTCCAATCCAGAGTGATCGGGCCAAAGGCTAGCTTGGCCTTCACTTGGGGAATGCCGCTGCCGGCCGCCTCCGGCGAAAACCGCTGCACCAACCAACCCGCTAACCAACAACCCACCACCCCGATCGCCATCAACGCCAAAGCCGGGACGGGACTTTGGGTGGCGATCGCAATCCGATAGCTACCCATCCAAGCCGCCCCCCACTTCAGCAACACCGCCGCCAGACCCGACACCAGCCCGATCGTACAGGCCTCAAACAGCGCCAGGGTTTTGGGGCGCATCAGCGGTCGCACCCACCGCAGGGGATGCCATCGATCGCCAAAGGGACTATGGCGGCTATACCAAGTGTTCGACACGAAACGGATACCTAACCAAAAACAGTGGCCGCCGATCGTCCCCACCGCTGGGAGCCGCAGTTGGTACAACGGCGATCGTCACCCCAAACCAGCACTAGTCTAAATATTGATCTAAATACTGAATTCTTGGGCGCACCGCGATCGGCAAGAGATCGCGCTCCACATCCATCAGGCCATCCAAGTCCATGCGCAAGCCTAACTGAGTTGCCGTAATTTCCACCCGCTCCGGCCCCGCCACCTGCAAACAATGCAGCAAATCGGCCACCTGAGCGATCAACCCATCCACATCAATGCCGCCGTAGTGACTGTCGTATTTGTTGAGGCGCTTGAGGCCTTCACCCAACAAAATCGCCGCGCCCCGCCAATTGAGATTGCTGAGGTGATAAAGTGCCACCGCCACCTGCAAAATGCCTTGGTAGAACGTGCGATCCGGCTCATCCGCCACCATCCACAGGGCTTCGATCGTGTCATGACAGGCATAGAACTCGCCCTCATTAAATTGTTTAACTCCCTGCCCAAATTCATAGTATGGGTCGGCCGCTGCGAACTTTTTTGGGGCATTGTTCGGCCCATTTTCCTGAGACATTGGATCGGAGGGTCGAGCGTTGTCCATAGAACAGTTAGCGGGCTAAAACCACGAGCACACAAACACCGAACCGCTCAGAAGGCGACAATTTACCAGCACTGTAAACGTGATTGGCGATTATGCGTACTCATGAATTGGCAGGGCGCTCGCCCTGCCTGGACTCCCGCACGGCGCGCAAGCCAGCCCCTCAACAGCCGGGTCAAGCTTTCAGCGGTTGGGCAGCCATGGATGCAGTTCAAGGTTAGAAATTTAAGATGATTGCGATTAGAAATTTAAAACTCAAACCCAGCGCCCTGCGATCGCCCCTAGGAATAGACCAGGCATCTCAGTCACTGCCGATCTAGTAGTCGATCCAGTAGGTTGGGTTGAGGGACGAAACCCAACAGAGACAAGAAGGCTGATATTGATTGAATTCACACTGCCAAGACTCAAGCCCAGAGATGCTTTTGAGAGGATGTCTGAAAAGTATCTCTGGGCCCGAACTCAACACCAATAGTCGTGGCAGCAAGGGGCTTAAGCCCCTTGTTTCCGTTGATCGATGGGGTATATAGAGTATCAACTTCCATCGTTCTATCGTTCCCATGCTCTGCGTGGGAACGTCGTTTCGACGCTCTGCGTCGTGTCCCCCGAGCAAGACGTAGAGCGTCTAGGAATACATTCCCACGTTCAACGTGGGAACGATAAGTAATCATGCCTGCCCAAGATCCGCTAAGAGGCTGTCGGGAAAAACTTTTTAGCCGCCTGACCAGATGTGTTGATAAAAACACCATCAAATCCTGCGCTAACTAGTCCACCTGCAATTGGCACAAGCTTCATGAGATTTATAATTCCTTTCTCGCCTGCCTTCGTTAGCAGCCGAAAGCCAATGCGCTTATTAATTTCAATCAGAACCTTGCCGGGAATTTGAGCAATTAATTGCTGAGTGAGTTTACTAGCAAATTTAATACCACCTTGCTTGAGAACCTCGATGGCCCCGTCACCAAGCAAACAGAGTAATACGCTAGTCCGTACCTGATTGCACTGAAGGTCATAACCACGCAGATAGGCAATTGCTGCAATAGTGTTCACAGCCAGAATATAAGAGGCCGCTAATCCTGCTGGTAGTGTAATCGGAAGCAGAGCAATGCCGCCCAAACCTGAAGCAAATCCAGTGCCTGAAGCATAAGCGGTTTGCCAGCCAATTACTGAATCAATTGCCGCTGCGCGGTTGCCTTTACAGGCTTTCAAATGATCTTCTGCAATATCAATAGCGGATGGAAGAATACCAAAACCATTCACCATTGAATCTAGGAGCCAATGAACAAGTTGACTACCTTGATCCTCGGCTTGTGACGAAGTAGTACTAGTGCTCATATGGAACTGTGTAGTTTAAGTAATCAGAGCTTTATCCTTTAAACAGGCTAGCTTAAGAAAATCTAAAAACCTCAAGTGGCAAGGCTGATCGCGTAAAAAAGCAAAGCGAGACCACCTAAAAGGTAAGCCCCGCTTGATGTTTGAGTTTTTTGAAGATTTAGCGATCGACTGATCCCATAATCACGTCGATGCTACCCAGAATTGCCATAATGTCTGCCACCTTCACGCCCTTCAACAAGTGCGGCAAGATTTGCAGATTGGTGAAGTCGGGAGCCTTGATCTTGAAGCGCCAAGGGAACACGTTGTCATCACCCACGATGAACACACCCAACTCGCCCTTGCCGCTTTCTAGGCGCACATAGTGCTCGCCCTTCGGAATCTTGAAGGTGGGAGCCAGCTTCTTGCCAATGAATTGATAGTCAAAGCCACTCCACTCAGACTTTGGCCCGCCTAGCATCCGTTGGGCTTCTAGGTTTTCGTAGGGGCCGCCGGGGAGCTGATCCAGCGCTTGCAAGAGCATCTTGTTTGACTCGCGCATTTCTCGCACCCGCACCAGGTAACGAGCAAAGCAGTCGCCGCTAGTTTCCCACTGCACATCCCAATCGAGTTCGTCGTAGCACTCGTAGTGGTCAACTTTCCGTAGATCCCACTTCACACCCGAACCCCGCAGCATCGGGCCCGATAGTCCCCAGTTAATCGCTTCTTCGCGGGTGATCGTGCCAATGCCTTCCACCCGGCGACGGAAAATCGGGTTGTTGGTGATCAGTTTTTCGTATTCGTCGATTTTGGGGGCGAAGTAGTTGCAAAAGTCGCGGCACTTATCGACCCAGCCATAGGGCAGGTCAGCGGCCACACCACCCATGCGGAAATAGTTGTTGTTAATCAGTCGTGCACCCGTGGCGGCTTCCCACAGGTCATAGATCATCTCCCGCTCGCGGAAGATGTAGAAGAAGGGGGTTTGTGCGCCCACGTCGGCCAGGAAGGGGCCAAGCCACAGCAGGTGGTTGGCGATCCGGTTCAGCTCCAGCATGATCATGCGGATGTAGCTGGCACGGCGGGGCACGGTGATCCCTGCGAGCTTTTCGGGGGCGTTGACGACGATCGCCTCGTTAAACATCCCGGCCGCGTAGTCCCACCGACTGACGTAGGGCACAAACATGATGTTGGTGCGGTTTTCGGCGATTTTCTCCATGCCGCGATGGAGATAGCCAATGACGGGTTCGCAGTCGATGACGTTTTCGCCGTCGAGGGTGACGATGAGCCGCAACACGCCGTGCATGGACGGGTGATGGGGGCCCATGTTCACGACCATCGGTTCGGTTTTAGTTTCAATCCGGGTCATAGGATCGATCGGTCTCCGTTGGTGGTTGCACTGGGCATCGCGTGTGGGCGATCGCCGCGTTGAAAGGGAGGGTGGCTGGGAACGCTGACCGAGCGGGGCGATCAGACACCGTTTGTCATTATCAACCGAAATCGCAACGGACTGGGCGATCGCGCGCTGCCTAATCGATTGTTTTTTGTTCGATCGCTCATAAGCTGAGGGCCAGACCAGGGCTGGGCGATCGTGGGAGCGACTGACCAGATGACGACAGACGACTTCCGGAGGCGTGATTGCTTGACTAACCACTGGCCCGACAAACGTCCTACAAGCCAATCACGTACTTGCGCCACTCCTGGTGGACACCGCTCTTGACGTGCTTGGTGACTTCAAAATAGAGGCTGCTGTGGGGACGGCGCGGCACTTGGCGCAGGGGCATATTCGCTTCCTTGGGGGTGCGATTGCCCTTTTTGATGTTGCAGCGGACACAGGCGGTGACCATGTTTTCCCAATGCTCACCACCCCCGCGCGATCGCGGCACAACGTGATCCAGGGTCAAGTCATCTCCGGTATAACCGCAGTATTGACAAGAGTGACTGTCCCGGTGCAATATGTTTTTCCGCGTCAGGGGAATTTCCTTATAGGGAACCTTGACGTAGTGACGCAGGCGGATGACCGTGGGCAACGGAATGTTGTGATAGACAACGCGGCCGTTATGCTCGATTTGCTCGGCCTTGCCCTTGAGCAATAAAACAATGGCTCGCCGCCAACTGGTAATATTGAGCGGCTCGTAAGAAGCGTTGAGCACTAATACTTTGCCCATCGGACAAAAGACCGCAACTAATGGCAAGTTTTAAGAATTGCAGCGGATAAGAATTGCAAACAAACTTTACGAAGCGTTGAAGCCAGTCGCGTTCGATATTAGCACATCTCACTGGATGGCGGTGGTGACCGCAACTGTGCGATCGATGGCCCTTTGGCAGTCAATTGACCCTAGACAACCCATTCGCTGGTCTTGGCTGTGGGCTGGCTTTGGGGCGTTGGCGATCGGGCTGGCGGGCTGTGCTGGCCCGGGTTGGGGCGGGCCACCGGCAGCGATCATTCGGCGGGCGGTGGCCTTACAGTTGTTGCAAACCCAGGTGACGTTGGTGCAGCAGTTGGGTGAGTCGTCACTCTCATCGGGGCGATCGATATCTTGGGCTAATCTGCCGATCGATGTGGTGATTACGGCCGATGATCTGGATGTGGCCACGGTGGCTCAGGTCGATCGGCTGCGGATTGAGCAAAGAACTGCGATCGCGATCGCGGGGCGGCCCGGCTGGCAAGTGGTGGGGCGCTATCGATGGCGAGGGCGCGGGCAAGGGGGCGATCGCCACGGAACCACATCCTCAAAAACTGCATCCCAACCAGCATCGGGTCAGCAATCCTTCGAGGTTTACTTGCAGCGCCAGTCTGAGGGTAAAACCTGGCGATTGGCACGGCTGGATTCAGGGCGCTCGACTCCCGACCAACCGGCTTGGCAAACCTATCGCCTCTGATTGCTCATCTCTGACATATTTCTTTACATTTCGTCAAGACCCAAAAGCCATCGGGGATCGCGACAAGCTTCACTGTTGGCAAAGGCCCGGCCCGGCCTGAGAATAGACGAACCGATCGCCATAGAATGCGCCTCCCGTGAACGAAATCCGCACCGTTTCTGAAACCAAACGCACCTTCTATTCGCTCCACCAACGGCCGATCAATGCGATCTACCGCCGGGTGGTGGAGGAACTGATGGTGGAAATGCACCTGCTGTCCGTCAGCGCCGATTTTCGCTTTGAGCCGATTTATGTGCTGGGCGTAGTGACGGCGTTCGATCGGTTCATGACTGGTTATCAACCCGAGCGGGATTTGGGTTCGATTTTCCACGCCCTCTGCCAATCGGTGGGCGGCAATGTAGATGACTACCGCTACCGGGCTAGCAACCTGCTGGATGCGGCCAAGGCGACTGGATTTGAAGGGATGAAAGCGGCTCTAAATCGTGAAGACGGCAGCGGCGGCCCCCTGCGCGAGGCGGCCGATGTGATTTTTGCGGAATCGAGTTTTAAATACAGCCGCCTGTTTGGGATTGGCCTGTATACCCTGCTGGAAGCAACGGTTCTTGACTTGGCTGAGAATGCCGATCGCCTGAAGGAGGCGATCGAATCGTTTGCCGCAACCTTGAACCTGCCGATTGACAAGCTGCAAAAGGATCTAGAACTCTATCGCGGCAACCTGGAGAAAATCGCCCAGGCCCGAATCACCTACGAGGATATGTTGGAAGCCGAGCGCCGCAAACGGGAACAGCGGGCCGCTGAAAAGTCCGCCGCCGCTGAAGCCAAGGCCGCTGCGGAAGCCGGGGCCGCCACCGAAGCGGAGGTCAACGCCGCTCCCAGCGATCCGGCCTGATTCACGGGTTGATCGCAAAACCAGGAAACGCTGGCTAGGGGCGGGTTTCAAACCCGCCCCTACGATTTTGGGGGATGATTCGGGTTATGGGGAACCTAGCCGATCGCCACAACCTCCGTTTGGGGGTTGCGCTTACCCTCGGTTTGCAGGGCCGCCGCCAACCGATTCAGGGCACTGACGTAGGCGAGGGCCGCCGCCATCACAATGTCATTGTCAGCAGCATGGCCTGAAAATACCGTGTCAGCGTGGCGAATTCGGATCGTGACTTCGCCAATGGCATCAATGCCTTCTGTCACCGCCTGCACCGAAAACTCAACCAGCTCATTCTCAATCCCAACAATCTGACTAATGGCCTGATACACGGCATCCACTGGTCCGGCACCAATAGCAGCATTAGTGCACTCAACTCCATCGGGCATTTGCACTGTGACGGTGGCAGTTGGAATGGATTGATTACCGCAGGAGACCTGTACGTGCTCTAAATGATAGAGCTTAGGTGCTTGGCGGATTTCGTCGTTGACGATCGCTTCCAAATCCCGATCGCTCACTTCCTTCTTCTTGTCCGCCACGTCTTTGAACCGCACGAAGGCCTTGTTCAATTCCGTTTCGGTCAGCTCAAAGCCCAGCTCCTTGAGGCGTGTGGCGAAGGCGTTGCGGCCCGACAGCTTGCCGAGCACGATTTGGTTTTCCGTGCGCCCGATCGTCTGGGCATCGATGATTTCGTAGGTCAGCTTGTTTTTGAGCATCCCGTCTTGGTGGATGCCCGACTGGTGCGAGAAGGCGTTGGCCCCAACGATCGCCTTGTTCGGCTGCACGATCATCCCCGTCAGTTGCGAGACCATGCGCGAGGTGCGGTAGATCTCCTTCAGGTTCACACCGACTAAGGGTGCTTCGGATTCTGGGGCATGCCCAAAGAACGGGTTATAGAACGATCGCCGCACATGCAGCGCCATCACCAATTCTTCCAAGGACGCATTGCCCGCCCGCTCGCCAATGCCGTTCAGGGTGCACTCCAACTGGCGCGCACCGTTTTGCACTGCCGCCAGGAAGTTGGCCACCGCCAAGCCCAAGTCATTGTGGCCATGGACGGAAATCACCGCCTGATCGATGTTCGGCACGTTTTGCTTAATCCCGCGAATCAGCGCGCCGAACTCGTCGGGTGTGGTGTAGCCCACGGTGTCGGGGATATTGACCGTGGTGGCTCCAGCGGCGATCGCCCGTTCCAGCACTTCATAGAGAAACTCCGGATCGCTGCGACCCGCATCCTCCGGCGAAAATTCCACATCATTGGTGAAACTTTTGGCGTAGGCCACCATTTCTTCGGCGATCGCCACCACTTCCGGCCGCTCTTTCTTGAGCTTGTACTTCATGTGGATGTCGGAGGTGGCGATGAAGGTGTGAATCCGCCACTTCGCTGCTTCTTCCAGGGCCTCGGCCGCCTTTTTAATGTCTTCCTTGCGGGCGCGGGCGAGGCCGCAAATGGTCGGGCCGTTGGGGGTTCCCACCTCGGCGGCAATTCGCTGAACCGCATCAAAATCGCCGGGGCTGGAGAAGGGGAAGCCAGCTTCGATGATGTCCACTTGCAGTCGAGCTAGCTGGCGGGCGATCGTGAGCTTTTCTTCGACGTTCAGCGATGCGCCGGGCGACTGTTCGCCATCACGCAGGGTGGTGTCAAAAATCAACACGCGATCGGGATTAATTACCGGGCCAGCAGACTGAGCGGTCATAGAATTACCTCCGAGGAATCGGCCGCGACCAATGCGGACAACTATTCATAAGGGACAACCAAAAATGCAAAAGCGCAACGCTAAATTTAGGTTGCGCTCACGGGTCTTATTCTAGCGATTTTGGTTATCGATCGCGCAAGGGGCGATCGAGACAGTTGATCATGGAGTCCACTAAACCGTCACTAATTCACTAACAATTGCTGCAATTGACTAGCAAACGCAGCAATCAGGAAGCTTCCTGCTTCATCGCGGCGAAGTCGGCTTCATCCGCTCCACAGGCTGACACGACCGGACTGGCCGCCTTTTGCAGATTGAGCG
>RDXB01000095.1 GCA_004292515.1 Oscillatoriales cyanobacterium | reverse complement strand
GCGTTAGCAGACTCAACAGACACATTCAACATGAGCTTCCGTTCTAGCCCCGGTGCATCGCCGAGGGTCTACCGTTGGTGTGGGTTGGGGCGATCGCGGTTGTCCCGTCGTGCTGTCACCATGCTCCTTTGGCGGGTACCAGCGTTGAACCCCTACCGGAAGAGATGGGCAGGAGAACGGCGCGATCGACCCAGCTTGCTTGGCGGCATTCCGACTGACGGTGAGGCGAGTTGACCCACTCACCGATCACGGCTGCGGCACAGTCACGGAATTTCACCGCCGTTTCCCACCAAGCTGCCGAAATACCTTATCACCTTGCCCGGCGCTACACATTGCCCCTACTGGGGATTGGGGCTTGACTGGCTAGCCGGCTCAGTATTGGGAACAGTGGCAATCATGGGCGATCGACCTCAAACCCTTCCGCTTTCAGCATAGCCAAAGTAGCGATCGCTGCTTTGGCCTCTGCCTCTTTGATCGTGTCACCGATGCCTTGACCATAGGGAAAACCATCAAGTTGGACGCGCACTGTCCAGGGCGGCCCCTGTGGAGATCGGTTATAGACCAAATCATTAACCGAACCAAATATTGCTGAATTTTCTGGCTGTTGTAGAAATTCTTGGAGGGCACTTTTAGGGTGTCGGGCTGTTGCGCCTTCATAACCCAGTTGATTTATCACTTGATCAAGCTTGGGCCAGAAAAATACCTGAACAGCTTCCAATCCGGAATCGAGGTAGTAGGCTCCAATTAATGCTTCAAAGGCATTGGCAAGAACTGAATTCTTTTGTCCGAGTTTTTGACCACGCTTGAGACTATTTCCTAGTCTCAGACAATCCCCCAGATGCAGTTGATTGGCAAAAAACTCGAGTTGCGTATTTTCTACAATTCGGGATTTAATCTGAGTCAACTCTCCTTCTGTGAGATGTCGGTGCTTATTATGGATATACTCAGCCACCACTAATCCCAAAACGGAATCTCCTAGAAATTCCAGCCGTTCATTGTCATCACCACTGTTTGGATGCTCATTCTTGTAGGATGCATGAGTTAAAGCCTGTTTCAATAAGCTGAGATTCTGAAACGGAATTTGAGCCATCAGGCGATTACAGTGCTCTTGAAACTGGCGATCAGCCGGTGCGTTGTTGCTACGTCCCCATTGTTGTGCTTGGTGCTGATGACTTAAGACCAGCAACGCTTCATTTTGCTGCGCTAACGCTTCTTCAGAGAGAGGAGATTTGATGGCGTAGAGTAACCGGCGAATGCTATCGAGTGATCGATAAACATCTTCGGTTGCAAACTCCGACTCATGCGCCCACTGATTGCGAATTTCCTGAAGCTCATTGACGAGAATCTTGTCGCTTTTACTAAGCTGATCTTTAAAGACTCGGGAATGGTTTTTCTCTAGAATTGTTAATAGATTTGCCACATCCTCACTAATGATTTTGATGGGAGAATGCTTTTTTAAAATTGGTTGGGTGATTCGTAGCTTGGGTAACGCCTGGAGAGATTTTTCAGCCCAATTATCACCATCAGTTGCTTGCATGGCTTCTTGGACGAAAGGAAACAATCCTTGACGCAAAAGCTCTAGAGCACGTGTGATTGCTTCCTTCCCCCAGTTGTTGCTCGGCATGATGTGAATTCACAATGACTAGCTTCATGGTAGTCAGTGGTTCACATTTTGTGGGAACCTAACGGCGGCGATCGCCCCCAAAGCGGCCGACTCGGCCGGTGGGTTTGCCCAGGTTGGCGCGGAGTTGACCGCAGGCGGCATCGGACTCCAGACCACGGGTGCGGCGGATGCTGACGGCGACGTTGCGATCGTCGAGGGCTTGCATGAAGTCGCGGATGCGGGTTGGGTCGGGGCGCTTGTAGTCCACCTCGTCGATCGGGTTGTAGGGAATCAAGTTCACGTGGGCTTGGAACCCGTGCAGCAGCTCCGCCAGTTCCTCCATGCATTCATAGGAATCGTTCACCCCCGCCAGCAGGATGTATTCAAAGGTGACGCGGCGGCCGGTTTCGGCGGCATAGTCGCGGCAATCTTCGATTAGCTCTTCGATCGGGTAGCTGGCGGCACTGGGGACGATCGACTCGCGCAGGGCTTGGTTGGGAGCGTGCAGGCTGACAGCCAGGGTGGCTTGCAACCGTTCGTTGGCGAGCTGGCGGATGCGGCCGGGGATGCCCACGGTGGAAATCGTGATGTAGCGCTTGCCGATGCCGATGTCTTGGTTGAGCGATCGCGCGGCACTCAGCACGGCGGCGGGGTTGTGCAGCGGTTCGCCCATGCCCATGAACACCACGTTGCTGACCCGGCGATCGAAGTCTTCTTGGACGGTCAGCACTTGATCCAGAATTTCCGATCGCGACAGGTTCCGCACAAAGCCGCCTTTGCCCGTGGCGCAAAAGTCGCAGCCCATGGCGCAGCCCACCTGGGACGACACACAGACCGTTAGCCGATCGCGCGTGGGAATGCCCACGGTTTCCACGATTTGCCCATCAGTCATTTTCAGCAGGAATTTCACCGTGCCGTCGCGGCTTTCAGAGCGGTGGTGCAGCTCAGAGCGGCCGATCGGGATTTCGGCGGCGGCTTCCCGCCAGGTTTTGGGGAAAACGGTGATGTCCATCAGCGATCGCGCGCCACGTTCGTAGATCCATTGGTGGAGCTGTTTAGCGCGGTAGGCGGGCTGGCCCTGGTCTTTCACCCATTGGGTCAGTTCGGCAATCGAACCGCCCAGCAGTGGCGGCAAGGGTTGGCGATCGGGGCGCGATTGCAGAATATCCGCATCCGATTGGGGATTGGAGGCGATCGAAACGGGGGCCATAGGAGCGAGTCTCAAAACAAATCTGAAGGGAAGGGGGCCAATCCCAAACCAGCCGCAGTTGGCGAAGGACGGCTAATTGTTCAGGAATTGGGCGGATCGGGGCTGGGCGATCGTGAAGCGAGTCAGTAGTTGAGCGAAAGTCGATCAAAACCGATTGAAGCCTGTATTAGCTTAGATGGTAGCGCCCGATTTCTTTCCTGATCTTTTGCCCGATTTCTTACCTGATTTTTTGCCTGATTTTCTTCCCGATCTCTTTCCCCATCTCTTTCCCCATCTCTTTGCCTTCCTTTGCCACCATCAATGACTCCTGAAGCGGAAAATGCCCGGTTGCGCCAACAGATTCGCGATCTCGAACAGCAATTGGCCCAGGTCGAGTCCGGGGCTGGCCGATCGCTGCGGAATGGGGTTAATTTGGATCGATCGAGCGCAGAGCCGTTTAATTCCGAAAGCCTATTTCGGGCCTATGTGGAAGCCGCTAACGATATGGTCTACGCGGTGGATTTGTTGGGGCGGCTGGCATTTATTAATCCCTACGGCGAGCGGTTGTTGGGGCTAGAGCCGGGCGAGTGGCGGGGGCGGCCCTACATGGATTTTGTGGCTCCGGCTTTTCAGCAGCCAACGGGTCAGGCCTTCGCCAATTTGCTGACCACGGGCGAGCTGATGGATTTTGAGTTTGCCTTGGTCGATCGCGCCGGCCAGGAAATTCATATGCAAGTCAATGGGCGGCTGTTGCATTGTGATGGGGAGCTGATCGGCGGACTGGGGATTGCGCGGGACATCACCGATCGCAAACGGGCCGAGCAACAGGTGCAAATGTTCGTGCGCGCCCTGGAATCAACCCACGACAGCACAGCGATCGCCGATTTGCAGGGCCAGTTGATCTACACCAACCGAGCGACCGATCGGGTGTTTGGCTGGACAGCGGATCACGAGCGATCGACCAATGCCGCCCACTTTTACCCGGAAGCGGGAGCCAAGCAAGTAGCCTGGCTGGTGGAACAGGCGATCGGGGGGGGCTGGAGCGGCGAGGTGATCTGTCAGCGCCAAGATGGGCGGCAATTTCCGGCGCTAGTGTCCGTGGGCCCCGTGCCCGATGAGCAGGGGCGGCCCGTGGCCTTTTCGATCGTCACCCGCGACATCAGCGACCAAAAACAAACCCAGGCAGAACTCGCGGCCAAAAATCTGGAACTGGAACGGGCCAGCCAACTGAAATCGGCTTTTTTGGCCAATATGTCCCATGAACTGCGCACGCCGCTGACGGCCATTTTGGGTTTTTCCTCACTGCTGAAACAGCAACTTTATGGGCCGCTGAATGAAAAACAGGCGATTTATGTGGAGCAAATTCGCAAGAGCGGCGACCACCTCTTGAGCCTGATCAACGATGTGTTGGATCTCTCGAAAATTGAGGCGGGGCAAATTGAGCTAACGATCGAGCCGATCGATGTGCCCACCCTCTGCGATTCGGCCTTGGCGCTGGTCAGTCAGCAGGCGGCCGATCGGGAAATTCGGATCAGCAAGCGCCTGCCCCGTCGCCTCAGCCGTCTGATGGCCGACGAGGTGCGGGTGAGACAAATGTTGCTGAACCTGTTGAGCAACGCGATCAAGTTTTCCCACGAGGGCAGCGAAATTGGGCTAGAGGCGATCGAGCGGGGTGGCTATGTGCACCTCAGCGTTTGGGATCGCGGGATTGGCATTCCGCCCGAAGCCAAAGATCTGCTGTTTCGACCCTTTCACCAACTGGACAACTCCTTGTCGCGCCGTCACCAAGGCACGGGTTTGGGTCTGGCCCTGACCCGCCAACTGGCGGAACTGCACGGCGGCACGGTGGATTTTGAGTCCCAGTTGGGCCAGGGCAGCATTTTCACGATTCGGTTGCCGCTGAAGTTTGTGCCCCCGGAGCGATCGCCCGTTTCCAAAGAGCAGCCGGGAGCCTCCGCCGCCCGCGTGGTGGCCGCCGAGCAGGCCCGCCCGCCCCAGATTTTGGTGGTGGAAGACGACCCGACCAACGCCAAGCTCTTGCAAGACGTGTTGGGTGGTTGGGGCTGTGGCGTGGCGATCGCCACCAACGGTTGGCAGGCGATCGACTGGCTGGATGATCACCCGGTGGATTTGGTGTTGCTGGATATTCAACTGCCGGACATGGACGGGCTGGCGGTGCTGGAGCAAATTCGCCAGGACGATCGCTGGCAACAGTTGCCGGTGGTGGCGGCCACAGCGTTGGCGATGGATCGCGATCGCCAACGCTGTCTCGATGCCGGAATGCAGGGCTACCTGAGCAAACCCCTGAATGAAGATGCCCTTCGCGCCACCCTGATGGAATTGACGGGCTATACTCCTCGATCGCGATCACGATCGCTGGAGCCTGTGGACTAGAGGGGCGATCGCGCCGGTTGCGAATCGGGGCTGCCGACCTGAGCGAAAGCCAGTTGCCATAATGGGATCGATCGCCCAGTTCCTCCCCACGAGGTCACTCCTATGGTTGCTCAACTGGACTCGCAATCTCGCGACACCCTGGTTTATCCCGACAGCGACGGCCAACCCATGGCAGAAAATACCCAGCAATTTCGTTGGATCACCGTGATTCAAGGCAATCTCGATTGGATTTTTGCCCAAGATCCACAGGTGTTGGTGGTCGGCGATTTGCTCTGGTATCCCGTGGAAGGCGACAACAAAACCCGCCAAGCCCCCGATGTGATGGTCGTGTTTGGCGTACCCAAGGGCGATCGGGGTTCCTACATGCAGTGGCGCGAAGGCAACATTGCCCCCCAAGTGGTGTTTGAAATTCTGTCCCCGGGCAATCGGTTGACAGAAATGCTGAAAAAGCAGATGTTCTATGATCGCTACGGCGTTGAGGAATATTACATCTATGATCCTGATCGCCATGATTTAACCGCCCTAATCCGGGGAGCCACCCCCACCGCCCGCCTGGAGGCTGTGGAGGATCTCAACGGTTGGGTCAGTCCACGCCTCGGCATTCGCTTTGAGCTAACGGACACCAACCTCCATCTCTTTCAGCCCAACGGTCAGCCATTTTTGACCTATGTGGAACTCGGTCAGCAGTTCACGATCGAGCGCACCCGAGCCGAACAAGAGCGCGCCCGAGCCGATCGCTTGGCCGATCGCCTGCGGGAACTGGGTATAGATCCAGATGCCCTCTCAACCGACGGGTGATTTGGCTGGCGGTGAGAAGGTGCCTGAAAAGCAAAATCTGGATACTCCGTGCGCCCCAGGGATCGATGCAGACAAGGGGCTTAAGCCCCTTGCTCCAAAATGATTGGTGCTTGGCCCGGGCCACAAGAGACTGTTCAGATCTCCTCGAAGGGCTAACCTACCGCTACGGGTCGATCGCTTGAAAAATGGCCGTCAGGATTTGGTTGGAAAACAGCAGGCCATCGGGATTGCTGAGGGCCAGTCGATCGCCCGATCGCACTACCCAACCCGCCGCCCCAAACCGATCGACTGCCGCCAACACCTGGGCGATCGCCTCCGCCCCAAAGGTTTGGCGTAATTGCCCTAGATCCACCCCTTCCGCCAACCGTAAGCCCAGCATCAGGGTTTCGGCTAGTTGATCCGCTGGTGTGGGTGGTTCCGTGGGTGGTTCGATCGCCCCAGCCGCCAGCCAATCGTAGTAAGCCGAGCGGGTGCGGGGTCGGCCAAACCGCTGACCGCCCACGTAGCTGGTCGCCCCCATGCCTAAGCCGTAGTAGGGGCGATTTTCCCAATAGGTGCGATTGTGGCGACATTGCCAACCGGGGCGAGCATAGTTGGACACCTCGTAATGCTCAAACCCCGCAGCCGCTAAGGTCTGGGCCGCCAAGCGATACATCTGGGCCGTTTGCTGATCTGAGGGTAGGGGCCGATCGCCCGGTTGGTAGCGCCGATCGAAGGCCGTTTGGGGTTCCACAATCAGGTCATAGACCGAAATATGAGCGGGATTGAGGGCGATCGCCTGGGTCAGGGAATCTTGCCATTGGGCGATCGACTGGTGGGGCAACCCCGAGATCAAATCCAGGCTCCAGTTCTGGACTCCGGCGGCGTTTAAGTGCTCGACAGCTTGGGTAATCTCCGCCACCCCATGCGATCGCCCACAAACCGCCAATAATTCTGGCTGAAAGGCCTGCACCCCCAAGCTGATTCGATTGACCCCGGCCGCCAAGAACCCGGCCAACCAGGGGCGATCGAACGTGCCAGGATCTAGCTCCATCGAAATTTCCGCATCGGCCGCAATTCCCAAGTGGCGATCGAGGGTTTGCAAGAGGGTATCAACCTGCTCTGGGGCCAGCAGGGAGGGAGTCCCGCCCCCAAAAAACACGGTCGCTAGGGGACGGCGATCGCCCCACTGCCGCAAGCGATCGCCCAGAATCGCAATTTCCTGAGCCAGGGCCACCACATACTCGCCAATTTGGGGCGAGTTGCGGCCATTACTGGGTTCGGGCGGGCTGTCGGGGCGATCGCGCAGGGGCTTGAAATCCCCCACCACGGAGATCGGAAAGTCACAATAAAAGCAACGCCGCCGACAAAAGGGGATGTGCAGATAGGCCGCTTGGGGCTGAGAGGAAGAAACCACGGGCAAGGAGGGTGAAGGTGCGAGGCTATAATGCAGAGGAAAATCTGGCCACAATCGGTTAAGAATCGGGTTTCGGCGCTTTGGCAGTGCTGGCTAGCCCGGGTTTCGACGATCGCCATCCCACTGCATTAGCCCTTCTGATCGCCCAGCCCAACCTAAATTTTGGGCGATCGTCCACTCGATCGACGACCATGATTGACACCGTTATCATTCTTTCATTCCTGATTGCCGGGGCGGGCATTGGCTTTTTCGGCATTGACTTTTTGCCGGCTGAAACCCTGGCTCAGGTCAACAACCGCGAGGGTCTGAGCGTTGCGACGGGCGGGTTTGGAGCGCTGATTGGTCTGGTGGCGGGGTTAGCCTGCCAAACCACCTATCGCCGACTCGAAACCCAAGTGCGCCAAATGCCACCCGATCGCCTGTTAACCCGATCGGGTGGGGTAGTGTTGGGCCTGCTGATGGCGAATTTAATGCTCGCGCCCCTGTATTTGCTACCCTTCCCCTGGGAGTTGGCGTTTATTAAGCCCTTGGTAGCAGTGTTGGGGAGCGTCCTGTTTGCCGTCACGGGCGTGTCGCTAGCAGATACCCACGGGCGATCGTTTTTGCGGTTGATCAACCCCAACAGTGTGGAATCGATCTTGGTGAGTGAGGGCACCCTCGCCCCCGCCGCCGCCAAAGTTGTGGACACCAGTTGCATTATTGATGGGCGGATTATTGGCCTGTTGAACGCGAAATTTATTGAGGGTCGGTTGATCGTGCCGCAGTTTGTGTTGCAGGAGTTGCAGCGGATTGCCGACTCCTCCAGCGACCAGAAGCGATCGCGCGGGCGGCGAGGGCTGGATATTTTGCAGCGAATGCGCGAGTCCTATCCCGATCGGCTGACGATCCACTCCGCCGACTACGACGACATCGCCACCGTCGATGCCAAGCTGGTGCGCCTGGCCCAGGAAATCAACGGAGCCTTGCTAACGACGGACTACAACCTGAACAAGGTGGCCACGGTGCAAAACGTGCCCGTGCTGAATGTGAATGATCTAGCCGATGCCCTGCGTCCGGCCTACCTACCCGGCGATGGTCTGGAGCTGAAGATCGTGCGGGAAGGCAAAGAGCCGACGCAAGGGGTGGGCTACCTAAGCGACGGCACGATGGTGGTGGTGGAAGATGGGCGATCGTATCTAGGCGGTGAGCTGCGGGTGGTGGTCACTAGCGCCCTGCAAACGTCGGCCGGTCGGATGATCTTCGCCAAGCCGGAAGCTGCAATGGGTTAATCAACAGCTAATCTCAGGCTACTCGGAGCGACCAAGCGACGCGACAAAGCAACCATGGCAGGATTGACGGATTGGATGGTGGGGCTGACCCGGCGGCGGATGTTGACCCTGATGGGGGGCACGGCGATCGCCACGCTCGCGGGTTGCCGGCGATCGAGCAGTGCGGGAGGCGGCGGGCGATCGCAACTGGTCAGCAGTATCCTCAGCGACCCCAAAACCTTCAACTACGCCCTCAGCGAAGAATCGCCCAACGTTTTTGGCCTGATTTACGAAGGACTAATTGAAGAAAACCCGGAAACCGGAGCCGTTGAACCTGCTCTGGCTGAGTCCTGGTCGATTAGCAACAACGGCCAGCGGATTGTGGTGAATCTGCGATCGGGGCTGCAATGGTCTGACGGCGCACCGCTGACGGCCGATGATGTAGCCTTCACCTTCAACGAGGTGTTCTTCAACGAAGCCATTCCCACGGGACTGCGGGACGTATTACGGATCGGTCAGGCTAATGCGCTGCCCACCGTTAAGCTGCTGGGGCCGCTGCAAGTGGAATTCAGCGTGCCGGAACCCTTTGCCCCCTTTTTACGGAGCTTGGGTGTGGCGATCTTGCCGGCCCATCGGCTGCGTCCAACCCTGCAAGCCAAGGACAAAACGAATAAACCGGCCTTTTTGACCACCTGGGGTGTGGATACGCCGCCCAGCGAGATTATTGGCAATGGCCCCTATCGCCTGAAGGAATACGCCACCAACGAGCGGGTGATTTTTGAGCGTAATCCTCACTATTGGCGCAAGGACAAAGCCGGCAATCGCCAACCCTACATCGATCAGCTGGTGTGGCAAATTGTCGAATCCCAAGACACGGCGCTCTTGCAGTTTCGATCGGGCGGTTTGGATTCGATCGCCGTCACCCCCGACTATTTTTCCCTGCTGAAGCGGGAGGAACAGCGCGGCCGGTTCACAATCTATAACGGCGGGCCGTCCCTGGGCACTTCGTTTATTTGTTTCAACCAAAACCGAGGGCAACGGAACGGCAAGCCCCTGGTCGATCCGATCAAGTCCGCTTGGTTCACCGATTTGCGCTTTCGCCAGGCCGTCGCCTACGCGATCGATCGCCAAACCCTGATCGACAACGTGTTTCGCGGCTTAGGTCAGCCCCAGCATTCCCCGATCGCCCTCCAAAGTCCCTACTATCTCGCGCCGAAAGACGGACTCCCCACCTATGGCTACGATCTGGCGCGATCGCGGCAATTGCTGACCGAGGCGGGGTTTCAGTGGCGCGATCGAGAGCTTTACGATGCCCAAGGCAATCGCGTTCGCTTCACCCTGATTACCAACGCCGGGAATAAAATCCGCGAAGCCATGGGATCCCAAATTACCCAGGACTTAGGTAAGTTGGGCATGAAAGTCGATTTGCAGCCGATCGCCTTCAGCAGCCTTGTGGAAAAACTCTCCGACAGCTTCGATTGGGAATGTCATCTCCTGGGTTTCACCGGCGGCATTGAACCCAACGACGGCGCAAACATTTGGCGGGCTGACGGACGCTTGCACGCCTTCAACCAGAGTGCCGATCCTGGCGCACCGCCCCTGCCCGGCCGGGTCGTTACTCCCTGGGAAGCCGAGATCGATCAGCTCTATCGCCAAGCCGCCCAAGAACTGGATGAAACCAAACGCCGCGCCCTCTACGCCCGCACTCAGGTGATTACCCAGGAAAACTTGCCTTTTATCTATTTGGTCACGCCTTACTCGCTCGTAGCCGTCCGCAACAGCGTCCAAGGCTTGCGCGTCAATGCCCTGGGCGGCGCGTTCTGGAATATTTACGAGCTGCGTTTGCAATCCCTCAACTCCTAGGGCCGGTCGTCCATTGCGTCCCCGTAGGAGTTGGGTCTCCCAATCCTCACCCGCGCGATCGCGACAAACCCACCCATCCCTGGGAATGTCAAGGATCGAAGGCACTGGACGGGCAGACCCTGCCCCTAAAACTGATCGGATGGGACAGATCATCCGGGTTTGAGGCTCATTGATGAAAGTCCCTGATGAAAGGCCCTGATGAAAGGCCCTACCCTAAACTGATCGCGAAGCTGATCGCGCGGGGCTAGTTCCAGCAACAGCGGGCGATCGGCTCCCTGGGGGCAAGGGTCAACGGCCGCTAATTCGCCACATCCACCGTCACGCTGGAATCTTGGCGCACAGTAGCCGCTTCTCGGTGCGTCAGGGCCTCGCCTTCACCCGGCGGAGTCAGCCCGATCGCCCGCATATCCGCATCCACCATGATTTTCACCAACTCCTCAAACGTCACCGACGGCTTCCAGTTCAACCGAGTTTGGGCCTTGGTCGAGTCCCCAATCAACAAATCCACCTCCGCCGGCCGCAAATAGCGCGGGTCAAACTCCACATAGTCTGCCCAGGACAGATGCACATAGCCAAAGGCCACATCCAAGAACTGGCGAATCGTGTAGGTGGTGTTGGTGGCAATCACGTAGTCATCCGGCTGATCCTGCTGCAACATCAGCCACATGGCCCGCACATAGTCCTTGGCATAGCCCCAATCGCGCTTTGAGTCCAGATTGCCCAAATACAGCTTCTTTTGGGTACCTGCCACAATCCGTGCCAAGGCCCGCGTAATTTTACGGGTCACGAAGGTTTCCCCCCGGCGCGGCGACTCGTGGTTAAACAAAATGCCGTTGCAAGCAAACAACCCGTAGGACTCGCGATAGTTGATGGTTTGCCAATGGGCATAAACCTTTGCACAGGCGTAGGGGCTGCGCGGATAAAACGGTGTGGTTTCCGTTTGGGGAACTTCCATCACCTTGCCAAACATTTCCGAGGAACCGGCTTGGTAATAGCGAATTTCTTGACCCGTGCGTTGTTGGGTTTCGCGCAGGGCTTCGAGCAGCCGCAACGTGCCCACGCCGACCGCATCAACGGTATATTCCGGTTCGTCAAAACTGACGCGCACGTGAGATTGTGCGCCCAGGTTGTAGATTTCCTGGGGCTGTACCTTGTCGAGAATGCGGCGGAGGGTGGAACCGTCACACAAATCGCCGTAGTGCAAAAATAGCTGGACACCTTCGCTGTGGGGATCTTCGTAGAGGTGATCGATCCGGTCAGTGTTGAAGGTGGAGGTGCGGCGGATGATGCCATGAACCTCGTAGCCCTGTTGCAGCAACAGCTCAGACAGGTAGGAGCCATCTTGGCCGGTGATGCCGGTGATCAAGGCGCGCTTGGGTTGCGTCATTAGAAACAGCGATTGCGGTAATGGGGCAGTGAGACAAGCCTCGGGGGTCGATCGCACATCAAAGAAGGGATTGCACCGACAGGCGACTATGGCGCGATCAAACCGTTGCCATTATCTATGACGGGCCAAGGCGGCCGCTACCGACCCCCAAGCCCTGAAGTTGCCTGACTTGTAGCGGCGCTGGGCCCTAATCTGCGATCGCTAATAAGCGCCGTTATCTTTGGTGGCTACAACCACCCAGAGGGTTTTAAACACGATCCAGCAGTCTAGCCAAAAGTTCCGGGCGCTGGCGTAGTACACATCGATCGAGACGCGGCGATCGTAGGGAATATTATTGCGTCCCGACACTTGCCACAGCCCCGTAATCCCCGGCTTGACCGTCAGCACCTTATGGATATGGCGACCATACATGGGCAACTCCTCGGGCACGAGCGGCCGGGGGCCCACGATGCTCATGTCGCCCATCAGCACATTCCAGAACTGGGGAAACTCATCGAGACTCGTGACCCGCAAGAAGCGACCGATCCAGGTAATGCGGGGATCTTGCTTCAGCTTGCAGGTGGTTTCAAATTCATGGCGCAACTCGGGATGCTTGGCCATCATGGCCGCCAGCATTTCGTCGGCATTCACCACCATCGTCCGAAACTTGATACACCAAAACCGGCGGAAATTTTTGCCGACCCGGCTTTGCACGTAAAACACGGGCCCCGGCGAACTGAGCGCCACGAGGGCAATCAGTGCCAAGTAAACCGGCGAAAACACAATCAGCACAAACAGCGCAAAAACGATGTCAAACAGCCGTTTAAAGAAATCGGCATTGAGGTTGCCGATAACGACAGACCAAGGGCGACGACGCAGGGTCGATGCCCCAGTCCGGCTGGCAACGGAAGGACTCTTAGCCAGCATGACACTCCTTCAAGTTTGTTCACACCACACCTGAGCCTAATCATAAGGCTTGCTTTCCCAACTCAGGCCCGGGCAATTCGCTTTAGCAACTGTCTGCTGGGTCGATCGAGCGGTTTTTGGGGCTGACGATTCGGTGCGATCGATGGTTGCCCCTAATTGGATTTACTAATGGTTTATGAATCGCCCCCAGGGCCTTCCTAATCTGATCTACTTGATCTACTTGATCTACCTGACTGACTCATCTGATCCGACCCGGTTGAATTCTGCACCAGACCGATTCATCCAACATTCCAACAAAGCCGAAGCCCCAGGATTACTCCCAGGGCTTCGGCTGAGGCTAACTTACCGCGATCGGGCAAGGCAGCAATGGCGCGTCAGGTGCTCCTTAGCGAGCAACCGACCAGTTTTCTTCAACGCGGATCGGCGGCATCAGATACAGAGCAATCAACTGCCAAGCCGTGTTCAGCAGCAGGGGCAGCTTTTGCAGGGTCTTCACAAAGCCCGGTTCATTCGAGGCCGCAATTTCGCCCAGCTTGATGTTGTTGGCCGCGCAGCGATCGAGCCGCTCATAGAACTCGGGGTTTTCCACATCCAGAATGATCGGGAACACCCGGCCAGCGGTGGCGTTGGTTTGCTTGATCACTTCGATGTCGTAGTCGCGAGCGTTCAGACCGATCGAAGCGTAGAAGCCACTGCGCTGCAAATCGTTCAAGAACATCGTCGCAAACACCGACAGCAAGAAGAACCGACACCAGAGGCGAGCTTTCAGACCCGACAGGAACTGCGGATTGGCGCGCAGCACCGCATCGAAAAAGTCGCCGTGGCGGTTCTCGTCTTGGCACCAGTTTTCAAAGAAACGGAAGATCGGATAGATCCGGTCTTCGGGGTTCTGTTCCAGGTGGCGATAGATCGTGATGTAGCGCCAGTAGCCGATCTTTTCCGACAGGTAGGTGGCGTAGAAGATGAACTTCGGCGCAAAGTGGGTGTAGCTCTTGCTTTGGGTCAGGAAGCCCAGATCCAGCGACAGGCTAAAGTCCGACATCGCCTTGTTCAGGAAGCCCGCGTGGCGAGCTTCATCGCGCGACATCAGCTCAAACCCTTCGGCTAACACGGGGTTTTTGCCCTTCAGCTTGCGCGACAGTTCCTTGTAGAGCAGGAAGCCCGAGAACTCAGCGGTGCAGGAGCGCTCCAAAAATTCGATGAACAGCTCGCGGGTTTTGCCGTCAATCTGATCCCAATTTTGGTTGAACTCTTCGTCGCGCACGAAGTGGTGGCGATTGTAGTCAATGCGGAATTCTTCGATGATCGCTTCGAGTTCTTCTTCGTTGGCGGAGATGTCCATCGCCGCCATTGCTTCAAAATCGGTCGTGTAGAAGCGCGGGGTCAGGATCGTGTCCTTCGTGGGGACTTTGACTCCCGGTTGAACGGCTTGGGGTTTTTGGGGCGTGCTAACCATGAATCGCTTGTCTCGATCGAAGTGAGGGTTGGCGAGTTGAAAATGGCTGGGGCAAGGGCTGCTTGCCGGTTGGCTTTACGAATGATATCGAAGGAGCGGCTGCGATCGGACGATCGCCCGGACAGCCCAACGCGGTGGTAAAGATCAACCCAGCGAACTAAGTCGATTTAAAAGCGCTAATTAAAACGGTCGGTTTTAAAAACTGTTGTTTAGTCTATCAAGCTCTTTTGGGGTGGGGGCTGGTGGGATATGAAGAGTTACAACAATGGGTAACAATCTGCAATAAATCGTTGCGATCGCCCAATGGGTGAAGCGAGGGGCGATCGCCTATCTGTCCTTACCGATCATCCCGTAGGGTGCATGGGAGCACGTTGGGCACGAAACGATCATTTCTCCTCACCTCCCATACACCGCCATCGATCGGGCCAACCGACCATCCTCGATCGGGTGGGCCGCCACAACTTTCGGTGCATGGGAGAACAAATCAACCGTTTTGTGA
>RDXB01000042.1 GCA_004292515.1 Oscillatoriales cyanobacterium | reverse complement strand
AGCATCTGTTCAGTGTATGACAGCCCCTAGGATGGATTCGCGTTTTTCAGAGAATGTGAGGAAATGACAGGAAATCAATCACTGTTGATTAACCCCCTAATGACCCGGCGGACGCTACAAAGCGCTGAGTACCCAGCCATCAAGGATCGATCAAACCGTGATTCCTTATTTCTTTAAGGATTCGCCACTAGTCATGGCATCAATCGCGAAGTCCCGTTTTGACATCCTCCCCAGCCTAAAGGCGTGTAGACCACGGGTTGACGCTTCATCGGCTGCTACCAGCGAACTGGATTGACGCTGGCCTCCACGTCCGTTTTGAGTCTCGGACTGCCCGCCCGCGACTTGAATATTAATCGCGGCATTGATGTCGCGGTCATGAACCGCATCGCAGTGCAGACAAGTCCAATCACGCACATTCAACGGCTTCTTACCGCCCAATTGGCCACAAGCTGAACAGCGCTGACTAGTCGGCTCCCATCGGCTGATCACCTGGAAATCTCGCCCGTAGCGGATCGATTTTCCTTCAAGCATCTGCCGAAAGCCATACCAGCCCGCATCGCTGATCGCCCTTGCCAACTTGTGGTTCTTGATCATTCCTGACACATTCAGATCTTCCAGAACGAGATTGCTCCGCAAGGCTTGCGCCAACGCTTGGTTCTCGCGAACAATTCGGGTCGATAGCTTGTGCAGGAAATCAGTGCGTTGATCCTTGATGCGGGCGTGGATTCGAGCCACCTTGCGACGGGCCAACTCACGGCGATTACTGCCCTTGACCTTGCGGCTGAATCGCTTTTGGGCACGGCGCAACCGCTTGAGGGATTTGGCTAGAGGCTTGGGACTCAGCACCTTTTCACCCGTAGACAGGGTGGCAGATGTGGTCAGCCCTAGATCAATGCCCACGCCATCGTTAATCGCCTTCAGAGTGGTTGGCTCAACATCGCAGACAAACGACGCAAAATACCGATTTGCTGCATCTTTGACGATCGTCACCGATGATGGATCGGATGACAGCTCCCGAGACCACTTGACCCGTACACAACCGATCTTGGCCAGGTAAACCGAATTGGGCTTAACCGAAAAGCCATTAGTTGTGAAGCGAATGGACTGAGTGGAATGCTTCTTTTTGAACTTGGGGAAGCCAACTTTACGACCTTTTCGCTCACCCTTCAGGCTTTTAAAGAAATTCTTCAGCGCTTGACAGGAATCGCGCAAAGACTGAATCAGTGGATCGCATCCCACTTCCGACAGCTACCCACGTTCAACAGTTGATTTAGCTTGAGTAATGACCCGCTTTTGCAGTTCAGTGTCGTTGACTTTTTCTCCCTGCTGATAAAGATCTTGACGCAAGCGAATTACATCGTTGTAGACCACGCGAGTGCAACCGAATGTTTTCTCCAGCATCAATCTTTGCGGGCGACTGGGATAGATTCGGTGGCGGAATCGTGCTTTCATAGCTAACATTATAGAATGGGGTTGATCGAAAAAGCCGCTCTGAAAGGGCAGGGCTTCAAACCCTTTTCTTTTGGTGATCTGGAAAAAGCAATGCCGAGAGCTGGTGCACAAAACGCTCGATCGCCACATCACCCAACTCGGCTGCTAGCAGTTCGGGATCGGGACTGGCCACCACTTGATCCTGAAGACAGTCCAAAATCGCTTGGGCAAAGGACGGCGCATCGTCAGCCACATGGAAATAGACCTTGACTGACTCGGGCAGGCCGGAAGTGCCCTTGGCAAAAGACACAATCGGCCGACCCGCCGCCAACATATCCAGCGATTTCAAACTCACGCCGCGCCCCACGGCCACCGGATCAATGCAGGCTCGACCCGATCGATACACCGCAGCTGCATCTGGTGGATTGGGCAGCAACACCACGTTGGGTGTGCGATCGCAGGCCTGCACAATTCGCTCCACAGGATTGGAACCTGCGATCGCCACCCGAAGGTCTGGCCGCTGCGATCGCAACAGGGGCATCACCTGCTCCAAAAACCACAGCACTCCCGCCACATTGTTGTCCGTGCGCAGGTTCCCCAAAAAAACCGCGTCATATTCAAATTTGGGTGGGGCCGTGGCTTTGAGCCGCGCGGTGGTTTCCAAATCTGCCAAATCAATCAGCGGGGGCAAAAAATGGCCGTTTTTGTAGCCCTGCTGTTGCCAAAATTCCAAATCAGCGGTTGAAATGTCATAAAACGCCAAGCAGCGGCGAAACATACCTTTTTCGTAGGCTTCCAGGTGATTTTGCGAAAAGAAGCGCATCACCTTGCTCTTGAGATCGGGAGCTGTCCGCATCAGTTCGCGGTAGTGCAGATGTTCGATGTCGTGCGATCGCACAATCATCGGCACTTGCAGCGCTTGCCCGATCGGGGATGCCACCACGCCGCAGTGAACATGATCCGCCATCATCACATCGGGACGAAAAGCCTCCACCACCCGCTGCAACCGCTGCAAATCTTTGCCCCGCACCAAGCGCGACGTGATTTCTAAGGGGTAGTGCAACAAGTCAATTAAGCGCCGCAAATTTCCCCACCAGCCCCGTGGGTAACTGAGCAAATACAGATCTGAAACCTGTTCGCGCAGGGTGGCCATGGTGGCCGCGTCTGGCACCGTGGGTGACCAACAGATCAATTGCACCTCAACACCCACTCGCTTCAGGGCCTTGAGCCGCCGCCAAATATCGACGCGCCCCCCATGAACAGGTGGAAAGGGAATTTCCATGGCAACCACCGAAATTCGGAGAGGCGATGATTGGGTGGGCGGCTTTTGCATAACAGACATCTAACTCAAAGAACAATTCAAGCAAACTAACTCAAAGAACAATTCCAGAAAACTAACTCAAAGAACAATTCCAGAAAACAATTCAAGAAAACAATAACTTTGGCTTTTCAGACATCCTCTGAGACCAATCAGGCAAGGCGCATGAGGCCATTGGGCGATCGACTCAAACTCACTAAATCCGAGCGATCGCCCATGGGGGTTGTTCAGGGGCGAGGCGATCGACGACTAGCGAGCCCAACTGAGAGGCTCTAGCGGCTCGAAAGTTGTTTCCATGCGATAAGACGTTCCGGTATCCAAGGCATAGTGAATGGCCAGCACCATCTCATTCACATGCAGGGAATAGCGCGCGGATAGATAGGGCTGCTGACCCTGTTTGATCGCATCAGCCATTTCAGCAATACCGCGCGCAAAGTCCATCTGTTGTGCGCCGCGATATTTTTGTTTTTTGGTTTGGTTACTGACGAGGGGATAGGTCTCGGGAATGGGGCTGACGATCGTTTTGCGCCGGATATTAAATCGCCGTTTGATGTGGACGGGCGATCGGTAATACCAGCAATCTTCAGTAGACAAAATACCCGTTTCACCAAAGATTTTCAGCTCGTGGTCATGGGCTGCCACAATGCTACAAGTCAGCCGCGCCACCACGCCCGAAGCAAATTTGATACAAGCCACTGAAAAATCTGGCGTGTCGGGTGGGTCGAGTTTCCCGTCACTGACTTTGTCTTTGACCAAGCAATCTGCAAAGGCCGAAACATTCACCGCTGGCCCAAAGAAGGCAGGAAACCAGGTTAAGTAATAGCCTGCATGTTCTAGGGTGCAGCCCACTTCAAATTCATCTTTGTAGGGCCAGGGAGTGCCCGATTCACTCTTCCAGGCTTGATACATCATCTTATGTACCAAGCCATCATCCATTTCGGCATAGACCAAGTAGGGATGGCCGATCGCCTGCTCGCGCAATGCTTTCCAAATGGTTTGGGCCGTTTCGCCCAGCAAACTACAGGGGGCAGAGGAGATTTGCAGTCCCCGAGATTCTGCTAGCTCAACCAACTCCTTCGCCTCTGCGTAGTCAGTTGCTAGGGGCTTTTCCGAATACACATGCTTGCCCGCTTCTAGGGCTGCTTTCGAGACTTCATAGTGATTGCGTGGGTTGGTCAAATTCACAACCAGTTGCACGCGATTGTCTCGGAGAACTGCATCAAGCGTGTCGTATTTGGGCAGGGAATAATAGTCAGAAAACCGCTGGGCGCGATCGGGATTGCGATCCATCACGCCCATGATCTTGAGTGATGGATGGTTTTCCAGGGTGCGCACATAATAATCTGCGACAAAGCCACAACCGATGATCGCAATATTCATCCCATTAAAATCCTATTGGTGTAAAGGACGTTGAAATAAACCAGCAGCTCTATTGGGTGGATGCCAATGTTGTTTCCAGAGTACTCACCGTTTTGCTATAGCCTTTATCTCCAACGATTGGCACATTCGATCGCAGATGCTATGAAGCTGTTAGTCGGTGGGCATTGCTCACCCTACAGGCTGCTGGGCTGATTAAGCGAGACTGATTAAGCGAGTCAAGGCTGTAGCTTACCAATCAGAGCTTTGTACTGCTGAATATTCATGTGGGCTTTGACAGTTGAAAGTCTTGTTGTTCGATGGCAATGTAGTGGCGAATTGGCAGTTTGACAAAACGCTCAATGCTGTGGTGAGGCAGACGATATCGCCCAAAGTCAGGCGTATGGCTGGGGGTAATAATAGCGAAGGAATATTGGCTATCCACTGGGCGATCGGTCATGGCTACAATCCATCATCAACAACTAAGACTCATCCCAAGGGGCTGGCAATGAGCAGCACGACGATCGACCTTTCATCGATCGACGAGTATGGCCAGTCCTTACTGCTGAACATCGCTGAAATCCGTAACAGTAGTTAATTCTGCAACAGCGGTTAATTCCGACTGAGTTTGCGGCAAATGCTTCACCTGCCGTGAACGTTCCCAGTTTGGCAGCGTTTATACCGTGATGTCACGAGTTTCCCTAGGTCACGCCGCTGTGACCCTGCGCCATAGGATTGGTCGGGGGCGGCCAACCCCAATAGCAAACCACCCGTAGCGTTCCGTGGAGCTGCTACGGGTGGTCTGATTCGAGAGGATGAATGGGCGATACTGGATTTGAACCAGTGACCCCTTCCGTGTGAAGGAAGTGCGCTACCACTGTGCTAATCGCCCGTGACAAGTGCGTTTGCGCCCTTGCGGAACTAAACAATAGCATGAGGGTTCCGATCGCTCAAGGGATTTGACAAAATTTTTTTGCGCGTGATCGATGAAGTGATCACCCTAGCCCATGTCTGGGTAGGCGGCCCAAAGGTCGGTGGTTTCATGCAGGCTGCGAAATTCCCCATAGCCGACGATTAAGTGGTCGAGCAGCGGCAACTCCAGACAGTTGGCTCCCATCAGCAGTTGGCGGGTGAGGTCGAGGTCTTCGGGGCTGGGGGTCAGGTCGCCCGAGGGGTGGTTGTGGGCCACGATGCAACTGACGGCTCCCTGGCGGATCGCTTCCCGGAAGATTTCGCGTGGGTGGGCGAGGGTTTGGGTTTCGGTGCCGATCGTCATCACGGGGGCGGCGAGCAGGCGATTTTTGGAATCGAGTAATAGCAGGGCGAACCGCTCTTGGGGCTGCCACATCAGGTCTTGGCTGAGGGCGGCGGCGGCGGTGGCGGGGCTGTCGATCGGGGTGCGATCGAGCGGGCGGGTTTGCAAGATGCGTTTGCCCAGTTCGACGGCGGCCAAAATGGTGGCGGCTTTGGCTGGGCCTACGCCGTGAATTTGGGTCAACTCGGTGACGGACACATCTCGCAAAATGGCTAGGGGATCTTGGCGATCGCCCCCGAGGGTTTGCAAGATCAATTGCCCCAGTCCGACGGCTGAGAGCTGGCCAGCCCCCTGGCCCGTGCCTAGCAAAATCGCCAGTAATTCCGCGTTAGACAGGCTGCGCGGCCCGACGGCCACCAGGCGTTCACGGGGGCGTTCGGTGGCGGGTAGGTCTTGAATCCGCAGGCTGTAGCTCATGGGCGAAGTCGGGAGCGGCGATCGCGATGGGGTGAATCAACGGTCGCCTCTCAGAATACCCAACAGTGATCAGCGGTTTGATATCAACCCCAAAGATGGTTGGCTATGTAACGTCAGCACTGACCATTTCGATGGCGGGATCACGACGATCGGGGGCGATCGATCAGCAAGTTGCTGTAGGTGCCGGGTCGCAGCCGCACGGATAGGACACGTCCCAAATCGGCCAGCAGGTTCAGCAGCCGATCGGGCGGGGCTTGATCCGCCATCATCCCTTGCCACCAAAAGAACAATCGCTCTTGGGCTAGATCTAAATCCAAGATCAGCCGCAGCGATCGCCCCAGGGCCACCAGCCGATCTAGCCCTTCGATCACCCGTTGCAGGGTCTCGAAATCCGCAGACTCCACCGCCGCGATCGCCCGTTCCAGCAAAGGGGCGATCGCCGTGGTCACCAAGGGAGCCAAGTTGGACGTATCCAACTGACAGTGCAGGCGCTGGGCTTCTGCGGCCAGGGCTTCTAGTTCCGTCAAGGTGCTGGGGCCGCTATTGAACAGCAACGGTGATGCATCGGATGCATCCGCCAAGTCCGCCACCAGTCGCTGCAACAGGGCCACCATCCGCTGACCGAGGGCAATTTCGGCGGCCACTTGCAATTCGCGCGGCACGGGCAGGGCATCGCGATAGAACCGGGTCAGAATGCCACAATTGTCGCGATAGGCGCGATCGTAGAGGGTGTCGAGGCGGGCAGTCGTGTCTTGCACCAACAACCGCATCAGGCGATCGCGATCCTCCGCGCAGAGATCCCCAAGGGCGAATCCCTGGGACTGGCCGCCCATGCTGGCGCTCAGGGCCAGCACCACTTGGGCGGCGCTGGCGGAATCCAAGGCGGTCAACAGCCGTTCTTTCAGCTTGCTGTAGGCCAGTCGGCCCTGGAAGGGTTGCACACAGCAGTGGAAATCCCAGCCGCCCAAGTGCAGGGCCCCAAACACCAGATGCGCCGACTCGCCGGTAATGTCCGAGGTGATCCGCAGTTCACCCACGGCTAGGGCCAGGGAGCCGAGGCGCTGGAGTTCGTAATCGGGCTGCTCGATCGCGTAGCAATAGGCACGACCCTGGCGAGGCTGGTTGGGGATCAGGGAGCCGATCGCGTGGGCCGCCGCCACCTGCTCAAAGCTGACTCGATCGTCCACCACCAATTGCCGATAGATCACGGCTCCATCGCCAAACTCCGACACATTGCTAGGAGCAGTAGCCAGATTGCTGATAAATTCTGGCTCCAAGTTTGCGCCGGCCACCTCCGCTGCCAGTTCGATCGCCCGACTGGCATAGCGCAAAATTTGCACCCCCTCGGGCCGTGACAGTTCCTCAAAGAACCAGCCGCAACTGGTGAACATCAACAGGCTGTAGCGCTGCATTTCCAACAGTCGCAGCGCGTCGATTTGCTCGTTGGCGTTCAGGGGATGGGCTTGGTGGCGGGCGATGAATTGGGCTACCCGATCGGCTGATCGATCCAAGACCAACTCAATATATTCATCGCGTGCCCGCCAGGGATCGCGCAGCAATGGGGCCGCGTGGCGTTCATAGAGATGAATCAGGCGATCGCGCAAATCATTGAGGCTGTCGCGCAGGGGTCGCCGCCACTGCTGATGCCAGCCGCCGCCGCCCCCACAGCCGCAATCATCTTGCCAGCGATCGACCCCGTGGGCACAGCTCCAGGCCGTCACGGACTTCATTTCCACTTCCCACTCGGGCGGATTGAAGCTGAGGTAATGGGCAAAGTTGGTGGTACACCAGCCGCGCCCGGGAAACTCCACGGTCAGGGCGTAGGCCAAGCATTTTTCCTTGTCGCGCTTGTGGTGGCCAAAGGTTTCGCCATCGGTGGCTACGGAAATCACTTGGGCGGGGCGATCGGCCCGCACCGCTGATCCCAGGCGATCGGCAAAGGAAGCCGCACTGGTCAGCACATCACCAAAGCCCATGTCCCCAGAAATCGGCCCGTCATAGAAAAACAAGTCGATGTAGCGATCGCGGTTTAGCAGGCGATCGGAGTCGGGATCATCGGGATCGGCGATCGCCTCGGGATCATCCGCCGCTGGGATAAAGCAGCGGTAGGGCCGGGTGGGATCAATCTGGCCAGCGCTGGTGTCCTGCCAATCAGGATCGGGATGCTCGTCCGTAGGCAGCGGTCGGCAGCGCAGGGCCTGGGAGGGCGCAAAGATCGCAAACCGAATCCCTTCTTCAATTAATACGTCTAGGGTTTCGCGATCAACCGCCGTTTCCGCCAGCCAAATTCCCTCGGGCGATCGACCAAAGCGCGATCGAAAGTCCGCCACCCCCCAGCGCACTTGAGTTTGCTTATCCCGCCGGTTGGCCAGGGGCATGATGATGTGGTTGTAGACCTGGGCGATCGCGTTGCCGTGGCCTTCGAGGCGATCGCAACTGCGCCGATCGCCGTCCAGAATCCGCTCGTAGGTAGCCGGGTCAAACCGCTCCAGCCAACTCAGCAGGGTCGGCCCCGCATTAAAGCTCATCCATTCAAAATTGTTGACCAGCCCGACGATCGCCCCAGAATCATTAAAAATCCGGGCAAAGGCATTGGGACGATAGCATTCGCGATAGACCCGTTCGTTCCAGTCGTGGCAAGGGGCCGCGCTCGGTTGCCGGACGATCGCATCCAGGTAGGGATTTTCGCGCGGGGGCTGGTAAAAGTGCCCGTGAATCACCACATAAACCCCCAGGGGCGATCGGCAACCCAATGCCACCGTTTGCTCGATCGCTTCTAACAGATCGGGTTCTTCGAGCATTGTCACTGAATCCTCCAGCGGGGGGACAGCGATCGTCTCCACCTTGCGCGATCGTTGAGCCATACGTAACCACAACTCAGAATGGATGGATTCAGATGATTCAGATGATGCTGATAAGGTCAATCGCCCCCACAGCACCCCCGCGATCGGGCAGCGGGGATGGTGGAGGTAGCGAGATCAGACGGACTGGTGCAATCAGCGGGGAGCCCTAGCCGATTTTGGCGGCCATGGCCACGATCGAATCCACCATCCGCATCGAATAACCCCACTCGTTGTCATACCAAGAGACAACCTTGAAGAAATTCGAGTTCAGCTCGATCCCCGCTCCCGCATCAAAAATGCTCGAATGGGCATCGCCTGTAAAGTCCGTAGACACCACCGGATCTTCGGTATAGCCCAAGATGCCCTTCATCGGCCCTTCGGCTGCAGCCTTCATGGCCGCGCAGATCTCTTTATAAGACGTGGATTTTTCGGTGCGGAAGGTCAAATCCACCACCGACACATCGGGCGTGGGCACCCGGAAGGCCATCCCGGTCAAGCGTCCCTTCAAGGCCGGCAACGCCAGGGTCACAGCCTTGGCCGCGCCCGTCGAGGCGGGAATGATGTTTTGCATGGCGCTACGACCGCCGCGCAGATCCTTGCGGCTGGGGCCATCCACCGTGGGCTGAGTAGCCGTGGCGGCATGAACCGTGGTCATCAGGCCTTCGGCGAGGCCAAAGTTATCGTGAATCACCTTGGCGATCGGGGCTAGGCAATTGGTGGTGCAACTGGCGTTCGACACGATGAAATCCTTGGCGGGATCAAAGGCATCGTGGTTGACCCCCACCACCAACGTGGGGACGCGATCGGGATCCTTGGTGGGAGCCGAAATCAGCACTCGCTTGGCCCCGGCGGCCAAATGCTTACTGGCCCCTTCGTGATCAATGAAGATCCCCGTAGCTTCCACCACAAAGTCCACCTCATGCTGTCCCCAAGGCAATTCCTCGGGATTGCGACAGGCCACGCAGGGGATCAACTTGCCATTAACCACCAAGCCCCCGTCGGCCACCTCCACCGTGCCTTTGAAGCGGCCATGGGTGGAGTCGTATTTCAATAGATAGGCCAGACTTTCGGGGGGAAACAAATCGTTAATCGCGCAAATTTCCACATTGGGATTGGCGATCGCGCCGCGAAACACCAACCGTCCAATCCGACCAAAGCCGTTGATGGCAACCTTAATTGGAGCCATGGTCAAGGTTCTCCTGCTCTCGAAATCTTGAGGGTGTGAATCAATCCCCCATGACCCTAAACCGAATTTAGCCAATCCGTGAGGGTTCTTGGCTTTTTTTCAACAGAATGATCGAACCATAGGACGTTTATGGGGGCGGCTTTCTATAATGGCTAGCGTGACGGATGGTGATGACGATCGCAGGAGCAGAACTGATGAGATCGCTAAGGAGGCAATCTTTTGCGGTCAGGATTGGGGAAAGTCACTGTTGTGATCATCTGTGATCATCCGTAGCAATCGTCTGTTGCGATGTTGCGATTAATCTGTCGTGATCATCCAGGGAGATCGCAACGGGGAGATCACAACGGGGAAGAGGGACGGCCAAGGACAATCAGCACCTGAGTCTATCCCTTGTTCTCAGTTCCCAATTTGTCCCGTTTGTCCCGTTGTATCGTGCGGCCTTGCTCGTTTCGGGCGGCTAGTCACCCAATTGCGTAGATGCCACCTGGTCGTGCCCATTGGTGGCTAAACGATCGAGAGGTGTTCCTTGGGGTTGATGGTTTGGTTGTATGGGTGCTCTACTGCAAGCGCAACTGTGGCGCGATTGATTGTGTCTGTTTTGAACCGTAGCTTCTTTGAACCGTAGCTCCGATCCTCCTCTGTACCTGTGCTTGACTCACTCCTACCTACGTCTGTGCGGTTGCCGTTATCCCTGACCCTAGCCGATCGCACCCATCGCAAAGCCCATCTGAGCGGACTACCGATCGCCTTGATCGTTGGAGCCTTGCTGGGGATTTGTCTGCCGTTGCTGGCAGCCAACGCCCAAGAACCGGTGCAGCCCCTGCTCCCCGATCGCGCCCCCGATCGCGCCCCCGATCGCGCCCAAACAGATGCAGAGGGCCACAGCCCATCCCCCCTATTCAGCAACCCATCACCCGACCCACCCGTAGAGGGTCACAGCCCATCTCCCCTATTCAGTAACCCATCACCCAACCCACCAGCGGCGGTTCCTGGGGCCTTACAGCCTCCCCTCGAGGGTTACAGGCTGGACACGGGCGATCGGCTCCAAATCGAATTTTTTGACGTACCCGAGTATCGCGATCGCACCTATCTCGTACTGGTTGATGGCTCAGTATCCGTTCCCTGGCTCGGCTCCGTCACCGCCCGCGGCCTGACCCCCCAAGAACTGGCTGCCGCCCTCACCCAGTCCTACCGCCCCCTTCTCAAAAACCCCGTCATCACCGTCAACCTGCTCACGCCCCGATCCTTGCGGATTGGTGTTTCCGGTGAAGTCAACCGACCAGGGGCCTACGTCCTGGCAGTCAGCACCAACAACGATTCCGGTAGCGCCACCTCCACCCCCGTTCAGTGGCCCGATGTCACCCGTGCCCTCACCGTTGCCGGCGGCATCACCCCCCTTGCCGACATCCGCAACATTCGCTTGCGGCGGGTCGATGCTACGGGCACCGTCCAAGAACGACTGCTGGATCTATGGCAGTTGCTAGATGGCGGCGACCTGAGCCAAAACGTCCTATTGCGCGATGGCGATGCCCTCTCGATTCCAAAGGCCACCGCCTCCATACCGGCAGATATTGCTCGGCTGGGACGGGCCAGCTTTGCACCCGACGCGATCGGGGTCAATGTGGTGGGCGAAGTAAAGGCTCCCGGGCTGATCCGCCTACCCCCCAACGCCACACTGAATCAAGCCCTGCTCGCAGCCGGTGGCTTTTTGCGACCCCGAGCGGTTTCCAGTCGTGTCGATTTGATTCGACTCAACTCCGATGGCAGCACGACCGCTCGCCGCATTCCCGTTGACCTCAAAGCGGGTCTCAATGAGGAAAACAACCCGATCTTGCTAGCCAACGACATCGTGGTGGTGAACACCAATGGCGTAGCCCGCATTTCTGATTTCCTGCGAATTTTCCTCGCCCCTGCCAGCGATATTGATACAACGCGGCGATTTATTGATGCCATCCTGAACCCTCCTAATCAGCAGCAGTAATCAATCGAAAACTAACCAGCTTAACCCCATCGGCTAGGCTTGATTAGGCTGGGTCACGGGGCGCTGAGACCCGCCATCGAACAGGTTGCATTCCGCCAGAACGCAATTCATCCTCAATCTCCGCTCGAACTTTGATCTACACCCTTTGAGTTTTTAGTCTATGCAATCCCAGCCATCCCACGAGGCACTCGACATCAACCCTCTGCGCTACCTGAAAGCCCTTCAGCGTGCATGGCTGCCAGCCGCCTGCGTTTTTGCACTTTGTGTGGGTGGTGGATTTTGGATGGCACGTCGCGTCAAGCCCCTCTACACAGCAGAAGCAAAGTTGCTGTTTAAGGTGGACTCCGCATCTCGCCTCACGGGTCTTACGCAAGATCAAACGGATAACAATCCCCTGCGATCGTTGTTGGTTGATCAAAGCCCAGTGAGCAACCAAATTGAAATCTTGCTATCGGGACCATTGCTGGAACGGACGATCAAAAAACTCGATTTGCGCGATAAGAAAGGAGAAACCCAAGACACAGGTGATTTGCGCAAACTCTTGGAGGTGAAGATTATTGGCGCAACGGATGTGGTTAGCATTACCTACGATAATGAGTCACCCGAATTAGCGGCTGCTGTGATTAACACGGTGATTGGAGTCTACCGAGACAATAACGTCACCATTACCCGAGAAGATGCAGTGCAAGCGCGATTGTTCTTGAGTCGCGAGTTGCCAGGGTTGGAACGGCAATTGCGTCAGGCTGAAATCCGCTTGCAACAGTTCAAAGAACGGAATCGGATTGTTGATCTGTCGCGAGAGTCGGAGTCGGTGGTGACTAGTTTGCGCTTGATCGATGACCAAATTGCGACGGCCCAAGCTGCTTTGCGAGAATCGGAAGCTAAGGCCATTAGCTTGCGATCGCAGTTGCAACTCTCGCCCCGTGAAGCCGTGGTTGTGGCAGCTGTGAGCCAGTCGCCCAGTGTTCAAAAAGTGTTGGGTGATTTGCAAGAGGTGCAAAAAAATTTAGTGCAAGAGCGGGCACGTTTTACGGATACCAATCCCAGCGTGCTGCGTCTGCTCGATCGCGAACGTCAACTCCAAGAGTTACTTCAAGATCGCATTCGTGAAACCTTGGGTCGCCAGGGCAATGTACCGCCCAGCTTCCTACAAGCCGGGGAATTGCGCGTGAACCTGATCCAAGTCTACTTAGATGCGGAAACCCAGCGGATGAGCTCGGCTAGTCGGCTGCGGGCCTTTCAGCAAGCACGGGTTGCCTATCAGCGACGGGCGCGTGAGTTGCCTCGATTAGAACAAGAACAGGGCTATTTAGAACGTAAGCTCAAGGCCGCTCAGGGAACCTATGAAACCTTGCTGAGTAACTTGCAAACATTGCTGGTGAAAGAGGAACAGCGTAACAACATTACGCGCATTATTGAACCGGCAACTGTGCCCAAACAGGGATCAACTGCGGGCAAGATTAAGTTTTTGGCGCTGGGAGTTTTGTCTGGTACATTTTCGGCATCGGCAATTATTATCATTGCGGAGGTGATTGGCAGCAACCGTTCAAAATCGGAACGGGCCTGAGGTGATGGCTTGAGAGACTGAGGTGGGTTGGCTAGCTGGGTCATCCGAGTTCTACAGGATGATGAACAAACTCACTGTCAGACAATCTGAGTTTTCTAGCTGCTCAAAAGATTCACCCGAAAGATTTACCCGAAAGATTCAATTGATTGCCAATCTTTGATTTTCTCCAGCGCGATTATGGAAATTTCTGTTATCCAAGAAGCCAAAGATAAAATCAAGGAGGTTTTTAACCGTAGCCCATTCTATTTACTCGAGCATATTTTTGTCGTTATTTCCCTGATTCGCTATTCTCAGGGACTGCTAGAAATTATTTTGATGAATGGTGCTAGTGAAGGAGATGGCAGTGATGTTTTGTCATTTGACTACAAACTCAGCATTGCTATTTACTTTGTAAACTACGTTGTTACCAGTGTTTTGCTGTTGCTGCGATGGCGCAGGGTTGTGTCGGCGCTGATGGTGGCTCCGGCGGTGACACTCTTGATTGTGATGGTTCCATTGTCGTTTTTGTGGTCGATCGAGCCGTCTAAGACGCTTTCGGCTTCGATCGCTATGATTGGAACCTTACAGTTTGGGCTGTATATTGCGATTCGCTATACCCTGCGCGATCAAGTACGCATCATGGCGGTGATGTTCGCCATTTCAATGTTTTTCTGTTTTATCTATGGAATTTTTTTACGCAAATATGGTGTGATGGCGGGTGCTCACCCTGGCAAATGGCGCGGTATTTATACCCACAAGAACCAAATGGGCAAAATGCTGGCACTGTCGTCGGGACTGTCGATTTTGATTGGGATGACTGAACCCCAAAAGCGACACCGTAGGCTGGGGTGGATTGGGTTGTTTGTGGCGCTGGTTTTAATTCAATTATCTCAATCTAAGAGCCCGATTATTAATATCTTTCTGATGACGGCGGTCAGTAACATCAGCCAGATTCTGCTGCTACAGAGCAAGTGGCTAAACCGTGCTTTGGTTTGGCTGTTTGTGGTTGGTATGAATCTATGGTTTTACTGGGAAGATATTATGATCAATGTGCTGGGGGCGCTGGGAAAGGATGCCACGCTGACCGGGCGCACGGATGTTTGGGAATTTGTGATTGATCGCATTAAAGATCGTCCTTGGCTGGGGCATGGATTCGGCACATTTTGGAATGGTTTAAATGGGCCATCGAATTATGTGGTGCGATCGGTTCGTTGGGATGTGCCCGACGCACATAATGGGTTCTTAGATCTTTGTATTGATTTGGGCTTGGCGGGATTAGCTTTATACGGATTTATTTTGTTTCAAACCTTGATTAAAGCCCTGGCTTTGATTCGTGTAACCCGTCGCCGGGAATACATGTGGGCATTGATTTTTATTGCCTATAGCTTGATTGCCAACTTATCAGAAAGCTCACTGCTGTTTAGAAACTCGATGCCGCCAGTGGTGTTGACGGCGGTTTCGGTATCGATCGCCATTGAATATCACAAGGAATTTAAAATGCCGCGATCGCGCAGTGTGTCCGAAGACCCGATCGAAACACCACTCGATCGCCCCCTAGATGACCTGGATGACAGCGATATGCCCAGCGCCGTTCCCAACCTAGCCAGCGATGCGGGCGTGGGAGGCAGTGCTTCGGCGATCGCCCAACCCTTTCCGCAGTCCCCCATGGATCGCCCCGGGGGACTGCCCCCCCAACCGGACTCATCACTGGGGTAACTCATCACTGGGGTAATAGATCAGCAGTCGCTAAATTTGGCCCAGGGTGGCACGTCGGGTGGCCGATGGGGCAAGAACTCGGGGATCTTCAAGGGCTAGAGGGCAAACCCGGAAGACCTTGGATCGGTTTGGCAACTGACTGCACTCCCGAGGCGATCGCCTCGGGAGTTCCGTAGCCCAACCCCCGGCCCAGCGGTCAAAACGGGTGATGCAGAACCACAACCACTTCGGCGACTGGAATAGGCTGCCTGTGGCGATCAAAGCACTGGCCAAGGCGCTCCGGAATCGCGAGCCGATCGCCGGAGTCTGAAATCAAGAGCAGCGATTCACCGCTTCCCACATACACCGGCAAGCCAGCGATCGCCCCAGCTTCAACCGTTGGCGTTTGATATTTCCAGCCACTGCACACCCCGAGAGACGACCCATGACTATCCTGCGCTCCTCCTTCACCGGCTCCCGTTCTGCTCGCGCGATCGCTGCTTTGGTTTTGACCCTACCAATGATCCAAGTGTTGGCCACCCCGCTGATGGCTGCCAGCCCCCGCGTCAAGCCCCCAGTCCCAACTCCGGCTCCGGCCCCGGCTGTTAGCCCCGCCCCGATCGCCGCACGAGTGCTGTACGTGAATCCAGCAACGGGCAGCGACACGGCCCTCGGCGGAACTCAGCGCGCTCCGTTCAAGACGATCGCCTTTGCCCTCAACCAAGCCCAACCGGGTGAAGTGGTGCAGTTGGCTCCCGGCACCTACAACGCCAGCACGGGCGAAGTCTTCCCGCTGATGGTTCCCGAAGGCGTGACGCTGCGTGGCGATGAAGTGGCCGAGGGCAAAAACACGATTATCCAAGGCGGTGGCAGCTTCATTAGCCCCAGCTTTGCCCGCCAAAGTGCCGCCATCCGCACCCAACGAAACAGCGCAATCATTGGCGTTACGGTCACCAACGGCAACACCCGAGGCACGGGCATTTGGGTCGAAGGCTCCAACCCAGTAATTCGCCGCAGCGCGTTCAAGGGCAACCACCGCGACGGCATTTTTGTGACCGGCAGCGCCGCCCCCACGATCCAAAACTGCCTGTTCCACCAAAACAAGGGCAATGGAATTGCGGTCACACGGTCAGCCGGGGGTGAAATTCGCGATAACTGGTTCCAATCGACGGGCTTTGGCCTGGCGATCGGGGGCACGTCCAACCCGCTGGTGGTGAACAACACAATCGTCAATAACCAAGATGGGATTGTAATTTCCGATAATGCACGTCCGGTGCTGCGCGGCAACGCGATCGAAAACAATGGTCGAGACGGCATCGTGGCAATTCTGGGTGCGCGCCCCGACCTGGGCACCAGCACCAACCCCGGCAACAATCGGATTCAAGGCAACGGCCGCTTTGCAATCAACAACGCCACAGGCAACATCTTCGGCGCGATCGGCAATCAAATGGGCAACAGCCGCCTGTCCGGCCTGTAATCCCCCTCTCAAGTTTGCATCTCTCCGCTATCACTCTCCGCCACAACTCGCCTTACGACTCCCTCACCACTCGCACATGCTTCCAGCACGCTTGGAGATCCTCCCCAACCTGAGACCCTGGGGATTCCGGCCCTAGCCGAACAACCAAAGCTGCTCAACGAGACCACGGGTTGATACGTCCTGGGCCGTCAGCGAACTGGATTTACGCTACCGCCGTGCAGACCAGTTCACTCACACATTGGCTCCAATTGAAGCTGTTTCATACCAGTTTTAATTACCAATGCTGCAAATCCCATGCTGAAATCCTTGTCAGGCAAGAATCTTGAGGAGCATCAATTCGCGAAACTGGTTTCAGCCATGTCAATTGTTGCCGCCCCCTCCCCTTCTCCCAAGCTAGACTGATTGACTTTTGTCAGTCAATTAGCAGGGGGAGAGAGGGGTTAGGGTGAGGGAAGCGCAGATGCATCTGGGAAATACATTCTGGGAAATACATTCATTGAGTTGCAGCCAGTGCCACTCATGCACATCCAACAGCCTTTGGCAGTGCCATCATGTAGTGCCATCATTCAGCAAGGATGAACGGGTCAAGGCCTTGCCAGATCAGCAATTTTTTACTAAAACGTATCACCCACGGGCACTACCCCAAGCCCCCAAGCCCCCAAGCCCCCAATCAAGCCACGATCGATAGTTAGTTAGCGCAGCAAACTGGTGAGACGATCAATCCCCAAACCGTGGATAGGTTAGGCCAGCAGCCGAGGCATTATCTGAGCAGACCCGGACTGAGCTTAGGACATATACTAGAGATTAATTTCATAGCTTAGTAACTGACTGATATGCCTGCGCCTTACAGTCTCGATTTGCGCCAAAAGGTCTTGCAAGCGATTGAATCTGGCATGAGCAAAAGTGAAGCGAGCCGAGTTTTTCACCTGAGCCGAAACACGATCGATCTGTGGTTTAAGCAGCGCGATCGCACCGGCAGTTTAGCGCCAAAAACAGGCTATCACGCTGGCCATCGGGCCAAGATTACTGATCTTGAGCGGTTCGCCGCATTTGTCAAAGCCCATCCCGATTACACGCAAGCAGAACTCGCACAGGCTTGGGGTGACGGTGTTTCACCTGGCGTGATTGCACGGACGATCGCCAAGTTAAAACTGACCCGCAAAAAACGATCAATAGCAACAACCAAGCGATCGTAGACCCAGCCTCCTCATCTCTCAACTACTCGCACTTACTCGCACTCAGTCCGCTTCGCTCTGGTGCAGCCCCAAAGGTCAATCGAAGGCGAGCCAACGTGCAATGTAGACATCATAAAGTGCAAAATAAAATGTAAAAATACAGCCCTTACCTGATTTAATCAGCACGGCAGTTCGTAGGGGTGGCGCTGCCTACCGAATAACTGCTCCATTAGCATCTACCACCTAACATGCCAATTATTTTAGGTAAAGATTGCATGGATTGAATATAGATTGAACGTGCATTAAATATACATTGAATATGAGAATATGGATTGAATATGAATCGGCACAACACCAATAGATTGTCGATTAGATGATTGATCAATCAACAACCTAAAGTATCAATATAGCTAGTCGCGAATACATCACTAATATATTTGTAATTCAATACATTTGTAATTCGATTTGTCGAATTGAGATAAAACGCTCATCAGGCAATAAGATTACGCGGTCTTGAAAAATTGGTCTGCCACGAAAGGTGTGGCGATTGACCACAACGCCATAGGGACGCTTTGCCCGATCGACGAGGGCAACACAGTAGTCTTCGTAAATGGCACGAGCCGCCCGCAACAGATCTAGTTCCAGACCCTCAGGCGGCAGTTCTACATAGTCAGCATCGACATCACGGGGCGATCGCGATTTAGCCAGTGCACGAGAGTAAGACACAGCGAAGTAGAAAACTAGTTGACATCATTTTTAGCACAGCTTCAGTGCTGTTCGTCGTGTCACTAGCAGGGTTGTACACAGGTTGTGAGGGGATCTCTGAAGAGCCAAAATGACCCTAAAAGACGATGGTTTCTGAAATCCACAAACTCTGGTGATAGTCCAGCACGCAAGTCCAGCCTTGATCGGCTAAAAATTGCTTTGTGAGTCGAGCTTTGCCGCCACCTGGCAACCCGTTGTCATCTAATAAAATGACGCAATTGGGACGTAGCTTTGCCCAAATTGCTTTGATTTCAGCCAGTTGATGTGCTTGGGACTCACGTTGTAATTGTGGATCATCCCACCAATCTAAGCTGTCAAGATAAAGGAAATCAACCGGACGATCGAACTGCTTTAGGAAAGCGATCGAATCACTACAAACATATTCAATGCGATTGGCGACATGCTGAGTACATTGCTGGGAGGTGGCTAAATTTTCTGGTGACAAGTCCACCGTCCACAGGCGACCTGCATTGAAAGTTTCTAGGGTTTCACCAAACACCGTTGTTGAGCAACCAGCGCCCCAGTCATCGGCCATGCGCTGCGTTCCGGTTTCCACAATCACGCCATCAGGGCGATCGCCCAAATGCTGTAAAAACAGACCGATGGATGATTTGAAGGTGGGATAGCGAACCAAAGGGGCAGCGCCAAATCGCTGGTCAAACCAACCACCATAGTCACCGAACGCGATCGCCCGAGCATTCATAAAATATTGACCCCCTTTGCAAAGAAATTGACAAATATAGTCAAGTGAGTGCCAGGGATTGGCCCGAATCACAACTCACCAGTTTCTATATAGGCGATGGGATAAGCGGTGGGTGCTGCACTAAGCTAACGGGGCGATCGCCTGCAATTTGAGGTCGGGATGGTCGCCTTCTACCTGTTGACAGTTCCACTCGTTTTTAAACAACAAAACCGGACGATCCCACATATCTTTGACCGTCAAGGCATTAAACAAGCGTCCCGCCTTCGCCAGTTCATCCCAGCCCGCCGTTACCCAGCGCGCTACGGAATAGGGCAGCAGTTCAGTGCGCGATTCCACACCATATTCACTTTGCAAACGAAACTGCACCACTTCAAATTGCAACTGACCCACGGCTGCCAAAATCGGATCTCGCTTGGCTTCGTCTGTGGAATACATAATTTGCACAGCCCCTTCTTCGCGGAGTTCTGAAATGCCTTTTTGGAATTGTTTGAACTTAGAAGGATTGGGATTGCGTAGATAGGCAAACAGTTCTGGCGAAAAGCAGGGGATGCCTTCGTATTCGATTTTGGGGCCGATATAAATGGTGTCACCGATCGAAAAGGCCCCAGGATTGTTCAAGCCAATTACATCGCCTGCGTAGGCTTCTTCCACTGACTCTCGATCTTGGGCAAATAGCTTTTGGGGACGGGCTAACCGGAGGCTTTTGCCCGATCGCGCATGGGTCACTACCATGTCTTTTTCAAAGCGCCCCGAACAGACCCGCACAAAGGCGACCCGATCGCGGTGCTTGGGATCCATGTTGGCTTGCAGCTTAAATACGAAGCCCGAAAAATGTTCGTAGGTGGGTTCAATTTCGCCGCTGCGACTGTGGCGTACACCGGGTTTGGCTGCATAGTCTAAAAATGCATCCAAGAACAGTTGCACCCCGAAGTTGGTCATGGCGCTGCCAAAGAAAACTGGAGTTAAATTGCCGGCTAAGACGGCTTCTAAATCCAGTTCTGAACCTACTTCTTCAACTAGTTCTAATTCATCTTTGAACTGTTGATAAACGTCAGGCTCAATCAACTCTAACAGGCGCGGATCATCCAGCTCCATGGTGGTTTCGCTGGCCATTTTGCTGCCATGCTGCGATCGCTGAAATAGGTGAACTTTGCGCGATCGCCGATCAAAAACCCCTTTAAAGCGATCGCCCGTCCCGATCGGCCAATTCACGGGATAGGTTGCTAATTTCAGCTCTTTTTCGATTTCATCCAACAGATCCAATGGCTCCCGGGAGGGGCGATCGAGCTTGTTGGCAAAGGTAAAAATCGGCAATTGCCGCAGCCGACAGACTTCAAATAATTTGCGGGTTTGGGGTTCCAGTCCCTTGGCCGCATCGATCAACATCACCGCATTGTCTGCCGCCGCCAAGGTACGGTAGGTATCTTCACTGAAATCTTGGTGGCCGGGCGTGTCCAACAAATTAATTTGGCAGGTGCGATATTCAAACTGCAACACCGTTGAAGTAATCGAAATCCCACGCTGTTTTTCTAACTCCATCCAGTCCGAGGTGGCCTGCCGTTGGTCACGCCGCGCCCGCACCGAACCTGCCTCATGAATCGCCCCTCCATACAGCAATAGCTTTTCGGTCAGGGTCGTTTTTCCCGCATCCGGGTGAGAAATGATGGCAAAGTTTCGACGGCGATTGACTTCTAAGTCCAGTTGGCTGGAGTCAGCGAATTCAGCGACCATAACGTGACGCAAAGATGAGCCATCAGATTATAGGGGCTGCCCGATCGGTTGTGACGGCATCCTGAAATAGGCGTGTTGGCGATCGCAGCATTTGGGTTATCCCGATCGCACGGAAACATGTGCTTTCCAATTATCGTCAGCTTGCGGGAGTGATTGATAACCCTTGGTCACCAGCCCTTGATTATCAACCTTTGAGCACCAACCCTTGGTCACCATCAACAACCATGGTGTCTTGATTACGTCGCTCTTGATTACGCCACTCCACCACCGCCCAATCCCCCTCAAAAACCGTCAGCACGGGCACTTGGGGTTGAGCCATCATCTTGAGTCCGGTCGCAAAACTGACAACTTTCTGACAATTAATCGACAACTGCGAGCTTTAGTCTGAGCCTGCCCATCCGTTGGTCAGCAGCATTCGTTTCCGAGGTGCGATCGTCATGAGAAAGCCTATCAACCTAGCAATCACCACGGCGATGATTGTCCTTGGCCTCCAGATGGTCATTCCGCGATCGACCCCCGTAGCCCGTGCTGCTCGCATCCGTTGTCCTGAAGCATCCCTGGGCAGTAGTCGGGTGAAGCATTCTCTACACTGGCTGGCTCAAGCCCAACTGATCGCTGGCCAACTCAGCTCGATCCACTTGCCGCTACCCAATCCTTTGCAAGGTCTTAATTGGCAGGGCTTTAATTCGTTACCGAACGTTCCATCAAGCAATCAATCGGGCGGTCAATTGGGCAATCAATCGGGCAATCAATCGGGCAATCAATTGGGCAATCAATTGGGCCCAGAATCCAACCCGGAAGACAACACTGGTGTTTGTGCGCCCTAGGGGCTGTCATCAAATCCCTGAAACACTGATTCTTGCGTTGCTTGATCATGAGGGGCAAGGGGCTTGAGCCAATTGTCTAGGGCGGTTGGGCTAGGAAAATTGGTCGTTCCAATCCCAATTAAGCTCATTTGATGACACGCCCTAGGCTTTTGGCTCTTTAGGTGTTGTGATGGGATGGGGTTAATCAACGGTTTGGTATAAGGTGATCGATCGACTGTTAACCGATGCGTCCCGATGACCGATCGCCCCGATCCCGAACAGCCCCAGCGCCTCCAAAAAATTCTGTCCCAATGGGGCATTGCTTCTCGTCGCCATGCCGAAGCCTTGATCACTGCTGGGCGAGTGCGGGTGAATGGTCAGGTGGCTGAGATTGGTGCGGTGGTGCGATCCCAGCGCGATCGCATTGAAGTGGATGGGCAGTGGGTGCGCCCGGCCGATCGCCCAGCCCCCCTTTACCTGTTGCTCAACAAGCCGGCCAAAGTCCTCAGCGCCTGTGCGGACGATCGCAGCCGAGCCACGGTGCTCGACCTACTGCCGCGATCGCTCACGGAGCAAACGGGTTTGCATCCCATTGGCCGTTTGGATTGGGATTCTACGGGTGCTTTGCTGCTGACCAACCAGGGCGAGCTAACCAATGCCCTCACCCATCCGCGCTTCCACTTGCCCAAAACCTATCGGGTGTGGGTTCAGGGCCAGCCCGGTGCGGCTGATCTCGATCGCTGGCGGGCTGGTGTGTTGCTTGATGGTCGCCCCACGTTGCCGGCCCAGGTGCGTGTTGTGCAGACCCAACGCGATCGGCGGGGCGATCGGGGCGATCGGGGCGATCGTACTGAGCTAGAAATTGTGTTAGTAGAAGGACGAAATCGCCAAATTCGTCGCATGGCCGAATTATTCAACCATCCGGTGATAAAGTTGCACCGTGTTGCGATTGGGTCACTAACGCTGCGATCGCCCGACGGTAGCCTTTTGGCCAGTGGTCGTTACCGTGACCTGACTCCCGCTGAAATCCGTATGCTGTACCAACAAACCAGACTCGATCGCCCCCAGTAGCTCACCAGAACCCAACGGCTCCTGGCTGACTGAAAAAGGCGAAACCGCTGATTTTCCAGGCTTGATCCTCCAGGCTTAACTCCCCCGTCTGGGATAGCCAGTCTGGGATAGCCAGGAGTCTCCTCTAGCCAGTACACTCTCAGTACAATTTCTGTATCAACGCCCCACTTTCGCCGCATCCCGCACCGCAGCAGCCACAAGGATATGAACGACAGCACGATGCCTGCTGACTCGCCCCAAGTTGAATGCCTGGTTGATATTGGCAACCAACTGCGAGAGTGTCGCGAAAGCCAAGGCTTGACCATTGAAGCCGTGGCCGCGACCACCAAAATTCAGCGCCGTATCCTGCAAGCCTTGGAAGCCGCAGACTCTGCTGCGTTGCCTGAGCCAATCTATGTGCGCGGGTTCATCACCAAATATGCAGCAGCCTTGGGGCTGGACGGTGAGGGCATGGCGCGGGCCTATCCCCTACAAAATGGCGTTGCCCCGGCGAGATCCTCTCAGCGGGTGTTGTCACTGCTGCCAGCACCACAACTGAAGCCAGCCCATTTGGTGTTTGTCTATGTGGGGTTGTTGATTGCTTCGGTGTTGGGGCTGTCGGCCCTGCTGCGCCAAAATCAGCCCGCTTCAGTTCCGATCGTTGTGCCCAGTCCTCGTTCCAGCCCGATCGCTAGCCCATCCCCCACGGCCTCATCTTCGCCCACAGCCATTGCCAGCCCCGATTCTTCGGTGAATCCGGCTCGCCCCAATGCCACCCCGTCGGCGAGTCCTACCGTCGCAGCAAGCCCCAGCCCAACCCCGAGCCGATCGCCTAGCCCTAGCCCAACTCCAAGCCCAACTCTGACCCCCAGCCCAACTCCAATCCCAAGCCCTAGCCCAACCCCGAGCCGATCGCCTAGCCCAACTCCAACCCCTAGCCCAACTCCGAGCCGATCGCCCCAGCCATCACCCGTGGCTTCGCCTTCTCCTCGGGCCAGCGCCCCCGCCAGCCCCGCCCCCCGGCGATCGCCCAGCCCCGCCAGCCCTAGCCCGAGTGCCAGCACGGGGGAGTCCGCCCTGATAGTTCAGGGCATTGCTAGCTCAATTCGGCTGCCCCGGACGATCGCCCTGCCACCCAGCGCCCCTGTACGGGTGGCCCTGCGTCTGAGTGAGCGATCGTGGGTACGGATCACCAGCGATGGCAAAACAGTTTTTGAAGGGGTGTTGCCCCAGGGAACTCAGCGATTGGTTACGGCCCAGCGCAACCTCGTGGTGGTGACGGGGAATGCTGGCGGCACGTTTTTGAGCTACAACGAAGGCACAGAACGCAAGCTCGGCAACAACGGGGCCGTCCAAGCAGCCCGTTTTGAAGCGGTCGGAGCAGCTCGCCAACCCGCCAATGCCAACCCGCGCAATCGATCGCAACCTGGCCGACGCTAACGGGCGCGGGGAATCGACCGCTGTAGGTTCACGGCAGGACATGGCGATCGACCCTAGAGCAGCAGCGGCACCAGGAACGACCCCACACCACGCACAAAATTGAGGATGGAAATCCCGATACCGTTGCCATCAGATTGGCCATCTCGGCCTTTTTTCAGATAGCGTTCCAGTTCGCTGGTGAATTTGTCGGCCAGTTGCTGTTGATTGGGCTGGTCGGCTTGGGCAAAGAGCTGAGAGGCGAGCTTGCCATCGGCGATCGCCCCGCCATAGTCCGCCATGTGCGATCGCGCCACAGCTCGGTTGAGATAGGCCTCAGCAAAATTAGGATCTTGTGAGATGGCCTGGCTGTAGTAGGCGATCGCGCCTGAATAGTTGCGGCGATCGGCTTCGTAAACGCCCCAGTTGAAGCGATCGCGCGCCGTGGCCACCTCCGGCGGCAACCCCACCGCCCCAACCACCAGCGCCCGCGTCATCACCGCCCCGCGCAAGTCTGCACCAAACAGCACCGACTCCCGCAAATCCGTGCTGGTCAGATTGGCATTAACCAGTTGGGCACTGGTTAAATTCGCGCCAAACAACGTGGCACTGGTCAAGTCCGCCCCCGTTAAACTGGCCTGGGAGAGATTGGCGCGACTGAGGTTAGCCCCGCGCAAGTCGGCCCCGCGTAGATCAGCGCCCGCCAAATTGGCATAGACCAAACTTGCGCCCGTCAAGTCGCACTGAGGGCATTGGCGTGTATTGATCAGTTGCTGGAGATGCTCCGCATTAGCGGCCAGGGAACTAGCCCCGGTTAATCCAACCATCCCCAGACCCAGCCCCCAGCCGATCGCCCAACTCCAAGCCCCCATGCTCGTCATGCCTCCCAATAGTCGCGCTGCCGCTTTCACAGCTCATGTCATGGCCAACGTAATGGCAAATTGAGCCATAGATCCCTAGCGATCAACCGGCGATCGAAGTGACCCCAAGCCATGCCATCGCCTTATCTTATCGAGGATGTTTGGTCGCGATCCTGTCATCTACTGTCATCTACTGTCATCTACTGTCGTTTATTGTCGTTTATTGTCGTTTCCCTGCAATCTCTGGCAATCTCTGGCAGTCGGCCGCGAGGCATGGCGATGATCGATGATCAGAGTTGCCGATCGTTGATTGGTTCAGGGGTTGTCGGGAAGATGATCGAGAAGCCAGTCGGGAATTACTCCTTCCCAACTGTCTTGGGAGCGATCGCCCGACAATTTTGCGATATGAAGATAATGCTCAGGAAGTCGTTAGAAAGCGAAAAAAATCTTCAGATAGCTACAAATTGCCACATTCTATAGTCACATCCTCAGAAATTGTGGATAGAATATGCGATTAAAACCATCATTCAGCGTGCGTTTCAGCCGTTGAAGACAAGCATTGCCCTCGCAAAAATAATCGAGGGTTCCTCTCTGCATTCAGGAGATTTCAACATCATGAATAAGGGTGAATTGATCGATAAGGTGGCCGAGCAAGCCAACGTCACCAAAAAGCAGGCCGACCAAGTGCTGACGGCAGCACTGGAGTCGATCGTCGAAGCAGTCTCATCGGGCGAAAAGGTCACACTGGTTGGGTTTGGCTCCTTTGAGCGACGTGAGCGCAAGTCGCGCGAAGGCCGCAACCCCAAAACGGGTCAAAAGATGGAAATCCCAGCTACCTGTGTCCCAGCATTTTCGGCCGGGAAGCTGTTTAAGGAAAAGGTGGCCGAGTAGCTCTGGGTAACTCTGCTTTGCCGGTCAGATGGGCCAGCCAAAACGGCTGGCCCAGTCCTGACCGGTTTGCTCGAGCAGTGCCGAACTTGGGCGGGCCAACCCAACAGTGACCTACCCATTTGGCCAGTTGCGATCGATTGAGGGGGGATTTGCCCTTAGACTGTTAGATTTCATCCTGATCGATCGCCCCACGCGGGGGCAGCCGATCGCGTCAAACCATTTGTCGAACAATTTCCTGTATGGTGCATAGCGGTATGGCGACCAGGCGCGCGACGGCAGCGATCGCGCACTGCAGCCATGCCGCTTGCCATTTTTGCGGTTGAATTTGAATTTGTCGATTGCAGTGAGTGCGCGGTTCCATGGCTTCTTCCCTGACTACGGCCTCTGTGCTGAAACTGCCGGTGCATTTGGTGGATGACTACACCCAATGGCTGCTCGATCGCCGCCAGCAAGGTGGGGCGCAAGTGGTCACGCTCAATGCGGAGATGGCGATCCAGGGTGAACGCGATCCCCGGTTGGGTGAGGCAATTCGCCAGGCCGATTTGTGCATTCCTGATGGGGCCGGCGTGGCGCTCTATCTCAAGTTCCGGGGCTATCGGCAAGTGCGACGAGTGCCGGGGATCGAGCTAGCAGAATCGGTGTTGACGGCCTTTGGTCGATCGCCCCAGCATGGAACCGTCTGGTGCTATGGCGGCCAACCGGGGATCGCCGAAACCGCCGCCCGCGAATGGGAACAACGGGCCCCGGGGATTCAGTTTTCGGGGGTCTATCACGGCTTTTTGGATCAAGCGGCCCGATCGCAGATGTTGGATGCGATGCGATCGGCCCAGCCGGGGTTGATTTTGGTGGCCTTGGGTGTGCCGCGCCAGGAATATTGGATCGCGGAACATCGGCATCTCTGTCCCGATGCCATTTGGATTGGGGTGGGGGGCAGCTTTGATATTTGGTCGGGCACTAAAGAGCGGGCCCCGGCTTGGTTTTGCAACAACAATTTGGAATGGCTCTACCGGCTCTATCAGGAACCCTGGCGCTGGAAACGGATGTTGGCCCTGCCGCAGTTTGCTTGGCGAGCATTTTTAGAAACGGTGCGGATGGCACGGGCCTAGGGCCTATCATCAACCCGCCGAAGTCCTGATGCTTCTGTTGCGGGATCGTTGGGAGCAAGGGGCTTAAGCCCCTTGTTACGGCGGTTGGGGCATAGAAATCAGCCATTTCAGCCTCATATGGATCGAATCTGAGGACACACCCTAGGGCTACTCGGCCCAGGCCATTGGGCCCGGGATCATTTTGGGAGGCATGAACGATGCGGGCGATCGGGCTGATGAGCGGCACATCGGTGGACGGGATCGATGCGGCTTTGGTGGAACTGTCGGGGCAGGAAACGGATTTGCGGGTGGAGCTGATCGCGGCTGAAACCTTTGATTATTCGGCGACGGTGCGATCGCGCATTTTGCAGGTTTGTGCTGGCGAGTCGTTGTCGATGGCGGCGCTGGCGGCGCTGGATGATGCGATCGCCCAGGAATTTGCCCAGGCGGCCCTGCGATTGCGAGGCGATCGCCCCGTGGACTTGATCGGCTCTCATGGGCAAACCGTGTTTCACCGGCCGCCCGGGGTCAGCAGCCAGCAACCCTTGGGCTATAGCCTGCAATTGGGTCGTGGGAGCGCGATCGCCCATTGGAGCGGCATCACCACGGTCAGCAACTTTCGGGTTGGCGACTTGGCCGTGGGTGGCCAGGGTGCGCCGCTGGTGCCTCGGGTCGATGCCTATTTGCTGGGCGCTCCCCAGGAAAGCCGCTGCGTCCAAAACATCGGCGGGATCGGCAATGTCACCTACTTGCCCGCGCGAGGTCAATTCGCCACCCTGACTGATTGGGAAACCCAAATTCGGGGTTGGGATACGGGGCCGGGCAATGTGTTGATCGATTTGGCCGTGCAGCGGTTGACCAACGGCGCAGCCACGTTCGATCGCGATGGAGCCTGGGCGGCCCAAGGGCAAGCCTGTGAACTGCTGGTGGATCAGTGGCTGAGTGATCCCTTCTTTGCCCAAGCGCCGCCTAAGTCCACGGGCCGGGAATATTTTGGGATGGCTTGGCTCGATCGCTGCTGGGAAGCGGCCCAGGCCTTGGACTTGAGTGATGCGGATTTCTTGGCCAGCTTGACGGCCCTGACGGCGGCTTCGATCGCCCGCAGCTACCGGGATGTTTTGCCCCAACTGCCCGATCGGGTCTTGCTCTGTGGTGGTGGCAGCCGCAACCCCACCCTCAAAACCTACCTACAAACCTATTTGGGATATTTGGGCGATCGCACCCTAGAAACCACCGATGATTGGGGTCTCTCGGCCGACAGCAAGGAGGCGATCGCCTTTGCAGTGTTGGGCTATTGGCGCTTGCTCGATCGCCCTGGCAACCTACCCACCGCCACCGGAGCGCGGCAATCCGTACCCTTGGGCGAGGTGTGGCCAGTTCCCCCAGCGCGGTAAACTCAGAGACAATTGGTAACAAAACGTTGCAAATCTGAGTTTTTCATCTCAGTTTTCCCGTTGCGTCTTTGAGCGTTTGGCTCGTTCATGATTGTTGTTCCCCTCAGGAGGCCTTGACCTTGGCGACCCCCACCGGCTTCGGCAAACCCCAAACCCAACCGAAGGCAAAATCAAACGATCGCCGCACGGCCGCCGCCAGCCGTTTAGACGATATGCGATCGAAAGGAATGCCCGAGTATGAAGTCTATATCCGCGTCAAAGATAAGCAGCCTTGGTATCCGATCGGGGCATTAGCTGTCAGCCGTAGCAATCAAATTTCACGGGCTATTTTCGACAACGAAAACGACCTGCGCCAGGGGGCTTTTCGCCTGTTCCCGCGCCTGAAAAAACAGCAGGCCAACTTGGAATATGGCTATCGGGTAAAAGCTTATAAAGATGATCCGATTCAAGTCGCCGTGAAGCCTAACCCGCTTGTTCCGGGCCCGATTCAAGGGGTGATTGACAACGTGCGCGAAGGAGTTGGCAACTTGGTCAATCAACTCACCAGCAAAGGTAAATCCTAGAAAGCGTCATCATTTTCTGGCATGAGCCTGAAATCGACGATTTTTCACGCCTAAATGGTCGCAACAAGGGGCTTAAGCCCCTTGCCCCCGTGATTTCGTGACGCTTGCCCCCGTGATTTCGTGACGGTGGAATCAGGGTTTTGGGGGAAATGACCATAGCCCCTTGCCTGGCCCCTTTGGGAGTGGGGCCAGGGGTGGGGGTTTTGGCAAATGCTCTGTCAGTCCTGCCTTTGTCATCACTGAGCAATTGCCGTGGCCCCACTACCCTATGGGGATGGGGCGATCGCCCTGAAAAATTGCCGTCGCCATTGGGCATCTTGCTTGCGATCGCAGGGAATTTCTAACACTTGGATTCCCGATTCCAGCAATTCCCCCAACGCCTGACGTAATTCGTCCCAATTGTCAATCAATCGGTGTTTGACACCATAACTCATGCAGAGTCGCGCAAAGTCTACCGATTGCGGCGTGCCAAAAAATTCTTCAAAGGGCGGATCGAACTGAGCGACAGGCAACATTTCAAAAATGCCACCGCCATCATTATTCAGCAAAATAATGGTTAAACCTCCCTGCAAATGACGGCGGGCCAATAGTCCGTTGGTGTCGTGTAATAGGGCTAAATCTCCTGTCAACATCACCGCCGGCTGATTGTAATGGGCTAGCCCGATCGCCGTGGAAAGACTGCCATCAATGCCATTGGCTCCTCGATTAAAAAAGGGCTGAATTTCCCGATCATTAATGCCCCAAAAATACTCCACATCTCGCACGGGCATACTATTGCAAATAAATAGGGGCGTGCGATCGGGCAAAACCTGGGGCAATAACCAAGCCACCTTGCTTTCAATTAATCGTGGCTCATCTACTAAGGCGGTTTTGATCTGGTGATGAACCGCCCGATCGCCCGCTAACCATTGATGTAAATAATCCGACTCGGGCGCGTCCAGCGCGTCGGTTTGCCACAATTCGATCGCTCCTTGAATCGATCGCGTTCGGCCATGTAGCGGGTCTAAGTTGCGATCGCCCCCAGCCAACACCCATTGGGGCGCGTCCGTATCCATCAGCCACAAGCGCAGGGTTTTGCTAATCGGCAACTCCCCCAACCGCAACACACAGGTGGGCCGCAGTTGTTCCGCCAAGAAGCGATCGCGCAACAGCAAATCATAGTGCGCCACCAAATTGGGATTCAGCATTCCCGCATTTCGTAAGGGCGACAACCCCTCCGCCAACACCGGCCAACCGAGCGATCGGGCCAGCCGCCCCACCGCCGCACAGTAGGCCCCAGGGTCGGGCGGTTGGGCCGGCCCCGCCACAATCAACCCCCGCTGGGTCGATCGGGCTGCTTGCCAAAATTCCCGCCAGCGCGCCAGGGGCAGGGCGATCGGTTGCTGCACCGGCTGCAAATGCCCAAAGAAGCGATCCGAGTCCCAGCCTGCCGCCAACTCCGCTAACTCCGAGGCGATCGCCGGTTCCGGCAGCGGTGGCAACGGGTCGCGCAGGGGAATGTTCAGATGCACCGGCCCCGGAGCCGCCATGGCCCGCTGGGCCGCCTGGGCGATTGTTTGGCGCAAATAACAGAGCAACTCGAAACGCGGTTCCGGCAAGGCCAGCTCGGTTTGCCACACGGGATAGTTGCCAAACAGCTTGAGCTGATTGATCGCCTGGCCCGCCGCACAATCACGCAATTCTGGCGGGCGATCGGCCGTCAACAACAGCAACGGCACACCGCTTTCACGCGCCTCAATCACCGCCGGGAAAAAGTTCGCCCCCGCCGTGCCCGAGGTGCAAACCACCGCCACGGGCCGGTGCGATCGCCGCGCGGCCCCCAGCGCAAAAAACGCCGCCGATCGCTCATCCAACATTGGCACGGCCGCCAGTTGGGGATGGCGAGCCAGGGCAATCGTCAGGGGAGTCGATCGCGACCCCGGACAGATCACCACCTCCGTCACCCCCACCCGCACCAGCGTTTCCGCCAGCACCGAAGCCCACAGCATATTGCGATTCGTAAAATCCATCGCCAACCCCTCAGCCTCAACCAACCGCGCTTAACCCGCGTGATAACCTTACTCGTGTCCGGGCGATCGGTTGCGTCTTCCCAACCGCCTATCCACCGCCCGCCTCGTTGATCTCCGGCCTACCGCCATGAAACTGCTCGACGCTCAAGGCCGTTTGTTCGGCAAACTCAGCATTTTAGACCTCGGAGCGGGACTGACGATCCTGCTGGTGCTGATTGGCATTTTCCTCGTTCCCGGCACAGGCGGATCTGTGGCCCAGGTGGGCGCAGTTAAGCAAGCTGTCGAAATTGACGCAGTGGCTCGGGGTCTGTCGGTGCGTGATCCGAATGCAGTGGTGCAAGACCTGAAAACCGCCGGCAAAACCAGTGTGATCATCCGCAACCAACCCTACGGCCAAGTGGCGGTCAAAGCCGTCCAACCCCTGCCCCGCATGACCCTAGTGCCCCAGCCCGATGGCAGCGTCAAGGCCCTGCCCGACCCCCGCGCCGATCTCTACAGTACCGATCTGTTCATCACCCTGAGCGGTGAAGCCACCGTCACCGAGAATGGCCCCGTTTTGGGTAACAGCAAGCTCAAAATTGGCACGACCGTTGAGCTAGAGGGCAAAACCTATAACTTCAACGCCAGTGTGATTGATGTGCGGTTGCTCAAGAAATAGATAGATCCGGGTAGGGGCGTACAGCCGTACGCCCCTACAGGGTTGACGGGTTTCGATCAAGTAGTAGGGTGGGCGATGCCCACCAACCGCCACGAAAGCAGTGTCATCAGACCCGAGATCAGGAACCATGGTCTTAAAGTCGATTCCTCCTATTCGTGGGGGAGCGGTGGGCAATACCCACCCTACTAAAATCTGCTGCTCTAATTCACTGGGTTAATTGTGCGAAATCAATCGTGTTAGACAAGGGGCTTAAGCCCCTTGCCCCCTAATGATCGAGTAACGAAACCAATCAAAATCAGCTTGCCGCACTACTACTACCACGACTACGATCACGATCGGTCTAAAGCATTGGATTAACGTTGCGAAATCAGTCGTAACAGACAAGGGGCTTAGGGCTTGGACAAGGGGCTTAAGCCCCTTGTTACGACCATTGGGGCATGGGAAATCAACCGTTTCAGCTTGACCCCAGGAAATGACGACAGACCCTAAGCCCCTTGCTCTCTAATGATTGGTTAACAAGACCGATCAAAATAAGCTAGCCAAGCTACTACGGGATGAGCCATTGATCAATATTTTGGTCAACTGAATCACCCGTTTGCGCGATCGCTTCCCACTGCGTCTCATCCTCAATTTTCAGATTCTTGTTTATGAATATCCATCACGTTGCAAGTCAGCCCTTTCTTGACCAAAAACCCGGTACTTCTGGTTTGCGGAAACGGGTTCCCACTTTCCAGCAACGGCATTATTTAGAAAACTTTGTTCAGGCGATTTTTGACAGCATTGATCCTTTTGCTGGTCAAACCCTGGTGGTGGGTGGCGATGGTCGTTATTACAACCGCACGGCGATTCAAACGATCCTGAAAATGGCGGCGGCCAATGGGGTTGGGCGCGTGTTGGTGGGGCGCGGCGGCATTTTGTCCACCCCGGCGGCTTCTTGTGTGATCCGCAAGACGGAATCCTTTGGCGGCATCATCCTTTCGGCTAGCCATAACCCCGGCGGCCCCAACGCGGACTTTGGGATTAAGTTCAACACGGCCAATGGCGGCCCGGCTCCCGAAAAGGTGACGGATGCGGTTTACGATCGCACCAAAACCCTGGACGGCTATCGGATCGTGGAAGCGACTGATTTGGATCTCGATCGCCTGGGCACGACGCAACTGGGCGAGATGACCGTGGAGGTGATCGATTCGGTCAGCGACTACGCAAGCTTGATGCAGTCATTGTTTGATTTCGATCGGCTGCGGGATTGGTTCAAAACCGGCCGCGCTCGGGTGGATTCGATGCACGCGGTGACGGGGCCCTATGCCCAGGCGATTTTGGAAGGGCTGCTGGGTGCGCCGGCCGGCACGGTGATGAACGGTGTGCCCCTCGAGGATTTTGGCGGCGGCCACCCCGACCCGAACTTGGTCTATGCCCATGAGTTGGTGGAGATTTTGTTTGGGGAGGCGGCTCCTGATTTTGGGGCGGCTTCCGATGGCGATGGCGATCGCAACATGATCTTGGGTCGCAACTTCTTCGTCACGCCCAGCGACAGTTTGGCGGTGTTGGCGGCCAATGCCACCTTGGTTCCGGGCTATCGGGACGGGCTGGCCGGGGTGGCGCGATCGATGCCCACCAGTGCCGCAGTCGATCGCGTCGCGGCCAAACTGGGCATTGACTGCTACGAAACCCCGACGGGCTGGAAGTTCTTTGGCAACTTGCTGGATGCGGGCCAAGCCACCCTCTGCGGCGAAGAGAGCTTCGGCACGGGGTCGAACCATGTGCGCGAAAAAGATGGTTTGTGGGCGGTGCTGTTCTGGCTGAACCTGCTGGCGGTGCGGGGACAGTCGGTGGAGGCGATCGTTCGGGAGCATTGGCAAACCTACGGCCGCAACTACTATTCGCGCCACGACTACGAAGAGGTGGAGAGCGATCGGGCAAACACGTTGGTCGATAACCTGCGCGCGAAGTTGGGCGACCTGAAAGGCCAGAAATTCGGCTCCTACGAGGTGGACTACGCCGATGACTTTGCCTACACCGATCCGGTTGATGGCAGCCTCAGCCAAAAGCAGGGTATCCGCATTGGCTTCACCGACGGCTCGCGGGTTGTCTTCCGGCTGTCGGGCACGGGCACGCAGGGGGCAACTTTGCGGCTCTACCTAGAAAGCTACGAAGCCGACGCAGCCAAGCACAATCAAGATACCCAGGAAGCTTTGGCGGATTTGATTGCGATCGCGGAAGAAGTAGCCCAAATTCGCGGACTGACCGGGCGCGATCGTCCCACGGTGATTACCTAAACCAGGGCGGTTGCGGGTTAGTTGATCGTTATAGCCCCATGGATCGATGGGGGTGGGTTTTGAACCTGCCCCTATTGGTTTTTATGACAAGTTGCGTTACAAATGGCGCGATTTTCTACCCGATCGAAGAGCGATCGCTGACAATCGGTCTATTGCTGGATTCAGATGATTCATTGGAGTGATTAATTGAGATCAATCCGTAATGTCGATCCATGATGGGGATGCAACTTGAGAATTGGCTCATCTTAGCCACTCCATCACGCATGAATCATTGTAGAAGAAGCATGAATCACAGATAGGAATTCCTCAAAACTCACGCTCTAGAATGTGTGGTAATTGGAATTATAGGCTTTACCTCAAATGATTAGTGCATCAGATTGCGGATGCTATGAAGCTATTAGTCAGTGGGAACATTGCCCACCCTACAGGCTGCTGTACTGATTAAGCGAGGTAGAGACTGTATTATGCATCAGTTGATTCTGAATGACCGTTGTTATCCTTAATCAGAATGGGAGATTAATGATCTATGGTTGGTTTTTTGATTGGGGCTGTTGTAATTGCAGTCGGTTTGATGATTTTGTCCTATCTACCGTTGGGGGTAGAAGTGGATAGCCCCTGGAAAGCGTTGGCGGCTGGGATTGTTTTAGGTCTTTTACAAGGAACGGCCCGTCTAGTTCCTGGCTGGGCAACTCTTCCATTTAAGGTTCTGACGCTTGGTTTGTTTTCCTTGATCGTTAGCACTATCTTATTTGGTCTGGCAGCATGGTTGGTTGAGGGTTTTCGTCTCAAAAACGGCATCTGGAGTGCACTGTTGGGTGCAATTTTTATCGGCATCTTTCAATCAATTGTCTTGGGTGTCCTAGATAAGTTCATGCCTGGGCTGATTTAGTAATCTGAATTCTGTGCAAAGTTTGGCATAGACAAACCTAGAGCGACAGTTGCTGCAGGCTTTCAAACTATAGTAGCGTCAATCAAAAATGAGACAGATCATGGTCTGAAACCTTTATTGGCAAAGGCTTTTATGATCTCATTGCCGATCGGAACTACTATATCTTTGAACCGCCATTTCAATTGTTGGTTGCAGGAGCTAGATGCTCCTTTTTTATTGGATAGTGCGTCCGGCTGATGTGGGATTGATCGAGTAGAACAGTGAAGGCAGCAGCTTACAGCACTTTTAAGGGCTATGAGGTACAGCCAGACCTCGAAAATGCTTGATTTTAGAAGGTTCCAGCCTTCAGATCACACTCTGTTTGGTAGAGAAGTGCTGTATGAGTCATTGGCTGTTGGCTGTGGTGGATATGAGTGAGTATGACCACCGGAGAAAAACCATGACATTGGTAAAAATCAAATATAGCGATTAGAACGAGTGAATAGCACGCTGCGTTAATAGATGGTCAGTAGACGACCAGAACAAGGTCAGATGGCATTGAAAACAGAATAAGTTTGGTCAGGCTCGGAGACAGACTCAAGTGATGATTGGGTTAAGGGTGACCGGCGATTTTTACCTTAATTAGTAAGCACATTAGTCAAAACAATCCAAAACGACCGTTGCACAGAGGGGGGGAACTAAGAAAGTGCTCATGGAACGAGTGCGATATGGTCACTTACCCCGCATTGATTTGACGCATTGTTGTTTCGTTGTTTCTGCTTCCAGAAGAGTTACCTCTATGTTTTTGAAATCATTGCTTCGTCCATTTTATGCCCGCCTGTCACGCAAAGTTGCTGTTGGTGTTTTAGGCAGTATCGTTGCGATCGAGGTTGTCATCTTAGTACCATCCTATTGGCGACGTGAACGAGAGCTTATTCAATATATTCACCATACATCAACAGCTAAAATTCTGGCTGTTTCGCATTGGCTTGATCATAGTCAAGCTCCTGAAAAACACCTTGGACTTATTCGCAAGTTGGTCGGACAAGATGGCGATCCGATCGCTTTGTGGAGAGGAATGGCAATGTATGAGCGATCGGGAAAGCTGATTGGTATGGTTGGCGATTATCCCCCCGACCTAACCTTTCATGATTTTCAAGTTGGCTTACTCGAAAAGGTAAGCCATGACCAAAGACATTTGGACTTGGTATGGCCAGCTAATTCAGTCCGCAATTATGTTCTGATTATTCGCCATGATATGGCTCCCATACGCCAAGAACTACAGGCTTTTACCTTAAGAATTACGGGACTTATTCTATTAATTTCCTTTTTTGCGACAGGGGTTACAATGATTGTTCTCTCGCGTGTGGCTATTTTGCCAATTTTACGTTTAAGAGACGATTTACAACGAGCAGCAGATTTGATTAGTCGTGAAGATATGGAGGCGACAGCATTTTATGCCAGCCAAGCCGATCAATCAGATGAGCTGGGTGAAGTGATGATCGCTTTTCGACAAATGTACGATCGCATCCATCAAGAGATTTTGGATCGTCGTCGTGCTGAACGTGAGTCTGAATCGCTATTGCTTAATATCTTACCCCCGGCGATCGCAGAACGCCTCAAGCGTGGTGAGCATCCCATTGCTGAACGCTTTGAGAATGTCACAGTATTATTTGCTGACTTGGTTAACTTCACAGGATTAGCTTCTAGCATTACACCATCGGAATTAGTCCAACAATTAAATGAGATTTTCTCTACCTTTGATGCATTGGCAGATCACTATCAACTGGAGAAGATCAAAACCATCGGTGATGCCTATATGGTCGTTGGTGGTGTTCCTAGCCCGCTGGCCAACTGCACCGCAATTGTTGCTGAAATGGCACTAGCAATGCAAAAGGCGATCGCTGAATATACATCCAATGGAAACCGTTCTTTTTCGATCCGCATTGGCATTCACACTGGGCCAGTGGTGGGTGGTGTGATTGGAATCCGTAAATTTATTTATGACTTGTGGGGAGATACCGTAAATACTGCAAGTCGGATGGAATCGCATGGTATGCCGGGAAAAATTCAAGTGACCGAAGCGGTTTATCAAAAATTGTGCGACCGCTTTACCTTGGAACCCCGTGGCGCAATTGCCATCAAAGGTAAAGGAATGATGAACACCTACTGGCTATGCGATCGCAACATTGGGGCTAACGTGGACATGCAGTCAGAGCATAGAGTCATTGAACCATTTGCCCATTAACTAGCATTTCCCGGTGACTATAGAGTGATTGGATATGATGAGTGAATGGCAAACCAATCGGTTAAGCCATCCACAATCTTGACCGGCATTAAACCGAATAGCTACACCTGAATCATTACACCTTTGCTTGCTCGGAAATTGTCTGAAATTCTAATAGGTTGCCGTCAGGATCTTGGACAAAAATGGCGGCTCGACCGGAGGCGCTGGCTTGCCAGAAAATACCCGCTGCGGTGAGCTGAGTTTTCAGGATTTCTAGGTCATCCACAGCGATCGCCAAGTGAGGGTTGCGACCCCAGCGGTCGTCCTGAATGGTGTTCACCACTTGGGGCGCAACAATCAGGTGAATTTGCCAGTCCCCGATCGCATACCAAAGCCCAGGAAACTTCAGGGGGCGATCGATGACTTCCAGCCCCAATAAGCCCCCATAAAACTCAGCGGCGCGATCGAGATCGGTCACATTCAACGCCACATGCAGCCCCCGGATTACCGCCACGATCGCCTACCTCCGAATGTCATAACCAAACAAATTAGCATCCACTTCCATCAGGTTAATATCCGCCAAGCCGTATTCGGCCCAACGCCGATCGACCGTGGCGGCCACCTCTGGATCGGATTCCAAAACCTTGCCCCATTCCCGATCAATTTCGGGATAAACCTTATCGGTGGCATCGATGCCCATGCGACTGCCGAGACCCGATTTTTCAGTGGCAAAATCTAAGGAATCTAGGGGATTTTCCGGCAGGATAAACACATCCCGATCGGGATCAACTTTCGAGCAAATCGCCCACATCACCTGGCGCGGATCGCGAATATTAATGGACTTGTCCACCACCACCACAAATTTGGTGTAGGTGAACTGGGGCAGGGCGCTCCAAAAGGCCAAAGCAGCGCGGCGAGCTTGACCCGGATAGGCCTTATCGATCGAAATGATCGCCGCCTTGTAACTCAACCCTTCCATCGGCAGGAAAAAGTCCGTGATTTCCGGCACTTGCGTTCGCAAAATTGGCGTGTAGACCCGGTTCAGGGCGATCGCCATCATCGCCTCTTCCTTGGGTGGCCGACCGCTGAAAGTGGTGAGGTAAATTGGGTCTTTGCGGTGGGTGACGGCATGAACCCGCAACAGCGGCCCCGGAGCCGCCGGGCCGTAGTAGCCCATGTGGTCGCCAAAGGGGCCATCGATCGCCGTTTCCGAGGGGTCGATCGTCCCTTCCAAAATCATTTCGCAGTTGGCCGGCACTTCCAAATCCAGGGTTTTGCACTTGGTCAGGTGTACGCCGGAACCGCCATAGAGACCCGCAAACAGCCACTCGGACAAGTCCACGGGAATCGGCGTGGCCGCCGCCATCAGCAACAACGGATCAATCCCAAGGGCGATCGCCACTTCCAGTTTTTGGCCCCGTTCCGCCGCCTTCCGCAAGTGGCGCGCCCCGCCCCGCACCGACAGCCACTGCACCGTCATCGTGTTTTTCGATTGCCGTTGCAGCCGGTAAACCCCCACGTTCGGGATCTTGGTTTCACAATCCTTGGTAATCACCAACCCAAAGGTGATCACATGGCCCGCATCGTCGGGATAGGGGCGAATCATCGGAATTTCGTTGAGATCCACCTCTTCGCCCCGTTTCACCACCTGATGGCAAGCGGGAAACAAATCGGTATCTGGCTTGGCGCGCAACACATCAAACAGCACTTTGCCAAACTCGATCGCCTGGGAAATTTTCTTAGGTGGCTTTGGTTGCTGCAACATGGAAAGTTTGTGGCCCAAGGTTTCCAGCTCCTCGGGTGACTCCATGTTCATCGCCCAGCAGGTGCGTTCCACCGTGCCCAATAGGTTCACGGCCACGGGGCTGCTGCTGCCCTTGACGTTTTCAAACAGCAGGGCCGGCCCGCCCGCCGCCAGCATCCGATTGGCAATTTCGGCGATTTCTAGGTTGGGATCGACAGGAACCGTAATCCGGCGCAGTTGACCGCGCTCGTCCAAAAGCTTCAAGAAGCCGCGTAGATCTCGGGGCATGGGGCGATCGGGTGAGGTGTCGAAGGGTGATGTAACGAACCGTAACGATTTCCATTATCCCGAAATTCGGCACTGACCCGCCGCGCCGTTGGTATCGCCCGTGAAGGCGCGACGCGGATCAATGCCGACTGACCTGGGCTTCGTCGTTATGGATTGGACTGAAGCCGAAATGGTGGATTTTCCATACCCCAATCGTCGTAGCAAGGGGCTTAAGCCCCTTGTCTCTCGCGATCAATCCGAGGTGGAGTAAGGGTTTCAGGTGATTTGACGACAATCCCTAGGGCCGAATCACGATCGGGGTGCCCACATCGGCCCAGTTAAAGAGCCAGCGCGCATGATCGGGGGCCACGTTGGTGCAACCGTGGCTGACCGGCGTGCCAAAGCGCTGATGCCAGTAAGCCCCGTGAATCGCATAGCCGCCGTAGTAATACATCACATGGGGCACGTTGGGTACGTCGTAATCGGCCCCACGCATTCGATCGACTGGCAACTTGCGCTGAATTCGGAAAATTCCCGGCCAAGTAGGTGTGCCCGGTTTGCCTGTGGAAATAATCACCGCATAAACCGGCTTGTTTCCTTCCCAGGCAATCAGCCGCTGGTCACCGAGATTGATTTCAATCCAGCGTTCATCCGATGCGCGCAGTTCGCACATCCGCGCCCGGAACCGATCGCCCTGGTTTAGGCAGGGTGGCTTGACTTGGGGAGTCGGCGTGGGGGTCGGCGAGGGAGTTGGCGTGGGGATGGGGCGGGGCGTGGGGGTGCGACCGGGAGTTGGCGTAGGGACAGGCGCAGGCGGTGGAGTTCGACTTGGTGTGGGAGTAGGAGTTGGCGTGGCAACAGGAGAACGGCTGGGTGTGGGGGGCGGTGTTGGAGCGGCGATCGGGAAGGGATTAGACACCCCCGACTCTGACCAACCTGATTGACCGGCCGCTGGCCCGGCGCTCCACAGCGATCCCAACGTGCAAAGGGCGATCGCCCCGCCCCATAGCCTGCCCATGTGCATCAGTCCAGGCCGTTGAGCACAAGGAATTGACCGAGCCGAAACGGCAGATGTGGAGGTAAAAAACAGCATGGCGATCGTGGGCTGAACAGTAATAGCAGGCAGGCGGGTCGGCGATCGTCCCCACGCAAAGCATCGGTATGCGCCTATGCTCCTAGCCTACCCACTGTTGCAGGGAACCGCCGCCTTCGCCGGGACAGTATTCGCCGGGACAGTATTCGCCGGGACAGTATCTGACAGGATGGACGATCGCCCCGGCTGCCTGTGGCAATCGTTATCCTATCTGTAGTGGAATTGCGCCATTCTGGCTTTTATGAATCAGCGGCCCTCAGATGACTTGCAAGCCCTATCGTCCCAAGCACGACTTCTGGGATCGATCGTCGGCATTTTTTGGATTTTGGAACTGGTTGACCAATTTGTTTTGCGCGGGTTTCTCGATCACTTCGGTGTGATTCCCCGCAATCTAATCGGCTTGCGGGGCATTGTCTTTGCACCGTTTTTGCATGGGGATCTACCCCACTTGATGGCCAATACCGTGCCCTTTTGTGTGTTGGGCTGGCTGATTTTGGTGCGGGGTCGCGAGACTTTTTTGCAGGTCAGTGTTTTTGTGGCATTGGTCAGTGGCTTGGGTACCTGGATCGTGGGGCCATCTAACTCCATTCACATTGGCGCGAGTGGTTTGGTATTTGGCTACTTGGGCTATCTAATGTTTCGGGGCTGGTTTGAGCGCAGCGCCAGCGGTATTTTGCTCTCAATGTTTATTGTGGGTGTTTACGGTAGCTTGATTTTTGGAGTGTTGCCCTTGCGAGCGGGTGTGTCTTGGCAGATGCATCTCTTTGGATTTATTGGCGGGGCGATCGCTGCTCGATATCTATAAAGATTGGACGATAAAGATTGGACGATACAGCCTTTCCCTCAAACGGTTGGTACATCAGATCGCAGATGCTATGAAGTTAGTCGATGGGCATTGCCCACCCTACAGGCTATAAAGATTGGGTGACAAGAGATTGGGTGATAAAGATTGGGTGGCAGCAAGCAGGTGGCCAGTGGGCAATCTAGAGGCAAGTATTGCATCAGCAAAATTTGGCGGATGATCGGGGTGATTGCAGGTATTGGGTAATTCGATCGACTGGATAAACTCCCATTGAGCTATGAATTCACTGCCCAAGTTCCCCAAAGTTTCGGTGATCGTGCCTACCTACGGCCGCGAACAGGTGTTGTGCCAGTCGATCGCGGATGTGCTTGCCCAGGACTATCCCAATTTTGAAGCGATCGTGGTTGACCAAACGCCCCAGCACCTGCCAGAAACCGAAGCCCAATTAGCCCAATGGGCCGATGCGGGCAAAATTCAATGGCATCGGTTGCGCTGGGCCAGCTTGCCCGGTGCGCGCAATTTTGCGGCCCGGCGATCGCACGGTGAAATTCTGATTTTTATTGACGATGATGTGCGCCTAGAGCCGGGGTTTATTGCGGCCCATGTGGTCAACTATCGCAACCCAGAAATTGGGGCAGTGGCGGGGCGCGTGTTCGATCGCATGAAACTCGAACAAGAATGCACCAAACATCTCAGTGAATTTGACTACCAAGTGCCGGAAGCGGCTGACCCTGCGATCGCTTGGTATCACATTGACTTGGTACGCGCGACCCAGCCCCAATCGGTAATTACGGCGCGCGGTTGCAATATGTCGTTTCGCCGCCAACTTTTTACCCAAGCGGGCTTACATTTCGATGAACGCTATCGGGGCAGTGCGGTGCGCGAAGAATCGGATTTTTGCTTAAGTCTCCGCAAAACGGGCTTGAAAATTTGGTATGACCCGGCGGCCCATTTAGTTCATTTGGGCGAGGAAAGTGGCGGTTGTCATGACATCAGTACCCGCTCGATCGGCTACCAAACGACGTTTTATCACAACCACTTTTGGCTGAGTTTTAAGCACCTAACTTGGGGTCAGCGCCTACGGTTTTGGATTAAGCTTTTTGACTGTCATGTGTTAGGTCATCCGCCTTGTTATAAAAGCGGTTCCCCCATCAAAATTCTGGTGCGATTGGGTTGCTATTGGATGGGGTTCGTCAAAGCTGTGAGTACGGCGGTGATTGGCCTTTGGGATCAGGGTCAAATTTATTCGCGCCAAGATCCGGGGTTCGATCGCCCCGAGTCGTGAAACGCAATTAAACAATAAAATTAAAAAACGCAACTAGAAAGCAAAATTAGAAAACAAAACTAGACGATCAACTCGCCGTCAAGATTCCAAAACCGCATCAGCCGTCTCAATCCGTCAGTTGGGTTTCACGTCGCGCAATCCTGTGCCCCACGCTCCGATCCAGCAGCTAATAAAGGGAAAAAATGCCCAACAGGCCCTTGACCTTGCCCGATCGCCAAACTGTGGCGCAACGCTTGGGTGACGTAATCTTTAGCTGCCTGCACCGATTCGAGGGGCGATCGCCCTTGGGCCAAGTTAGCCGCAATCGCCGCCGACAAAGTACAGCCTGTGCCGTGGGTGTGCGGAGTCTGGACGGTTTCGGTGCGTAAAACCACTGGCTCGTCACCGGCAAACCAGAGATCGACACCGCGCAACTCACCGGCCATGCCGCCGCCCTTCACCACCACGGCCTGGGGCCCCAGTTGCCAAATTTTGCGGGCTGCCGACTCCAAATCGGCCAGGGAGTTGATCGCCTGGCCCGCCAGTAGTTGCGCCTCGTAGCGGTTGGGCGTGGCAATGGTGGCCAAGGGCAGGAGGCGATCGCGCAGGGCCGCCACCGCATCGTCATCAATCAGTTGCGCGCCCGTGCGGGACACCATCACTGGATCAACCACCAACGCCCCGATTGGCGACTGCCGCAACCGATCGGCCACGGCCAGGGCGATCGCCGAGTTGAGCAACATCCCCGTTTTGACAGCACGCAATCCAGCCAGATCCCCAGCCACCGCATCAATCTGAGCCAACACCGACTCCGGCGGCAAAGCATCTACCCGTATCACACCCAACGTATTTTGGGCCGTAATGCAGGTCAGGGCACTGGCCCCGTGGACACAGTGCATCGCAAAGGTTTTTAAATCCGCCTGGATGCCAGCACCACCGCCACTATCCGATCCCGCAATGGTCAAGGCGATCGGTGGCTGCATGGCTCCTGTCATAGGCTGTCCGGGGTTAGCTGGGGTTGGCTGGGCTAGATGCGAGATTATGCTGAGTTGTCTGGAGTTGTCTGGAGTTGGCTGGGCTAGATGCGAGATTATGCCGGGTTGTCTGGCGGGCTGACTCTGGATTCGACTCACCAACTCTGGATTTGACTCAACGGATCAGGTCGAACCCCGACGACGCTGCAAAAACTCAGGGATATCGAGACCGCCGAGCATACCGCCTTTCTGTTCACTACCGGGGCTGGGGAGAGGCTTGGGAGCGCTGCGAGGCAACCCTGTACCCAAACGGCTGCCCGCCGGGTTGGTTGGCAGATCCGGCGCAAAGCCCGTAGCAATTACCGTGACACAGATTTCGCCTTGCAAACTTTCGTCAATCACGGCCCCAAAGATAATGTTGGCGTTGGGGTCAACCACTTCATAGATGGTTTCGGCAGCGGCGTTCACCTCATGGAGAGTCAGATCGCGGCCGCCCGTGATGTTCAAAACAACGCCCTTGGCTCCCTCGATGCTGGCTTCTAGGAGTGGTGACGAAATGGCCGCATTAGCCGCATCGCGAGCGCGGGACTTGCCGGAACCAATGCCAATGCCCATCAGAGCGGAACCGGCATCGGCCATCACGGCGCGCACATCAGCGAAGTCTACGTTGACCAAGCCGGGGATGGTGATGATGTCGGAGATGCCTTGCACCCCTTGGCGCAACACATCATCGGCGAACTGAAAGGCTTCTTGAACTGGAGTTTGTTCGGGGATGGCGGCCAACAGGCGATCGTTGGGAATCACGATCGTGGTGTCCACATGGGCTTGCAGCTCGGCAATCCCTTCCTCAGCTTGGGTCATTCGCCGCCGGCCTTCAAACTTAAAGGGCCGGGTGACGACGGCCACGGTGAGCGCACCGGCCTCTTTGGCCATTTCGGCCACGATCGGGGCAGCACCTGTACCTGTGCCACCACCCATGCCCGCTGTGATGAAGACGAGTTCCGTGTTTTGAACGAGATTGGCGATTTCTTCGCGGGATTCCTCAGCAGCACTTTTGCCAGTGGTGCGGTTGCCGCCGGCCCCCAGCCCCTTGGTCAGTTTTTGACCAATTTGCAGACGGTTGGGGGCTGCAGATTGGGTCAGGGCTTGTGCGTCGGTGTTGATCGACCAGAACTCGATTCCCGAGATTTGGCTGGCGATCATGCGGTTTACTGCGTTGCTGCCGCCACCGCCGACTCCAATAACTTTGATACGGGCAATGCTTCCTGGCACGATCTCGTTTCCTTTGGCAGTTTCGCCGGGCTGCTGCAACCCACCATCGCCATTGCCGAGACCGCTGCTCAGTCCGTGCGGCAAGCCGGCGCTCCCGTAAGAGCCGCTGCCGCCGCGCGCGTTGCTGGTGGCAGGGTCGTGGGCGGCTGAGTTGTCGTGGGCTGGCCCCAAGCGATCATTAAGCGTCATGGGAATGGCAAGCTGAAGGGGGCGAAGGTTAGGCTGTCCAAACCGACAGAATTTGTAGACAACTATAGGGTAAGTTGCTGAAAGTTGCTGGAAAAGTTATTGCAGCAAGGCGATCGCACAAACACTGAAGCTGGATGACTGTGGCTGGGCAAACGTGGACGATCAATCGAGTAGTGAACGAGTAGCGAATCACGGTTCATGGGGTTCAAGGTGTGCCATCACACTGGGGTCACCCTGAGACCTGAACTGGGGTCACCCTGAGAGAAAAGGGCCGATCGCGCTGGCAATCCCTAGGGTGGTTTTAGCTGTTGTTGGGCTTGCTTGTCTAGGGTGTTGGCTCGCATCTCCACGCCCGGTCGTTCCAGGTCACGCAGATCAATGTAGTCAATTTGACGGGGATCAAGTTGTTGGGGGAGCGATCGCATACGCGCTAATTTACCCATCTGTTGGGCAAAACGTTGGCGGTCATAGGCTCCTAGCTTCACCAACCCCAGCTCGGTTTGTAATATCAGATCTTGGGAATCGCGCCAGTCCACAATCTGAACCGCGATCGGGGACAAACTTAACCAGCGATACATGGTTTCCCATTCGGCGGCGATCACTTTGTAATCACCGATCGCCTTCAGGGTAGGCAACTGAGGCACGGGGCGAATGGATTGGTAGCGCTCTAGATCAATCCAGGTGCCGCGCGCATCAATTAAACCAATTTGGGGCAAACCAATTTGGGGCAAACCAACTTGAGGCAAACCAACTTGAGGCAGCGATTGGGCGGTTGGCCCGCTGATTAGATTGGGATTGGGATTGGGATTGGGGCGCACCACCGGGGTTGTGGACTCGATCGCCGCCACCGGAAATAGCTCCGTGACTTGCACCACGAGGCGGGGCGGTAGCAACTGGCGGGTAATGTCAGCAGCCGCCACAGGGCCACGGGCGCGTAAACTTTTGGCGATCGCCTGGGGTTGCAGTTTCCACAGGGGTTGTGGGTAGTGGATGCCTAACAACGATCGCACCCCATCATCCGTCAGCATTCGGTTGCCCCGGACTTCCACCTGCTCGGGCCCCCGAATCACCCACATCGGACTAGTGACAATGCCGGCCGTTGCGATCGCCACCAATCCCACGGCCAGCAGTCGCCAACTATGGCGGGCTAGCTTCCATTGGCGACGGCGACGTAGTTGCGATCGCCGTTGATTGAGACTGCGCCGCGAAACGATGCGGGGATCAGCCGATTGGGCATGAGTGGCAGCGTTACGATCCATAAAATTCCACCCGTTCCACCCGATTCTTCAGCGTTGAATCTATCGGGCAAGGCTTGCTATCTCATCGTCCCACCGTGAGCCGACAGCGACCCTCTCCCGTGAAAACTGGCTTGTTGGCGATTTAGGGCCAGGGCCTTTTGCCCTAGTAGTCCAGCCCCCTCAACACAAATCCAAACCGTGACGATTAGAATAATCCCTCGCCTGCCATCCTCAGTTGCCTCTATATCAATGGGAAGTTAATCAATGGAAAGTTAATGGCAAGACTCAACAACGAGGCGATCGCACTGACCAGGACTGACTCTGCTCAAAGGCTGTTTGAAAAGTCAGATCTGATACTCTGACTTGCTCCAATACTTGCCCAAATACTTGCCCAAATATATCGACGAAGACAAGAGGCTGAGAAGCTGTCGTCATTTTGCCCAAAACCCTTGTAACTCCGTTGAACTTCAGTTGCCCTCATCCCCTAGCCCCTGCTCCCAAGCCGGCAGGAAAGGGACTGGAATTACCCCTTTGCCAGGGCGGGAGAGGGATTGAAGTGAGGAAGATCGACGATGTACCCACTTGACTGATCAATCATTCCAATCGATGAACTGAAACGGCAACATCCTTCCAGAAGATATCTGAAAGGTTGGAGGATATCTGAAAGGTCAAAACTGATACGCTAGATGCCCCAGCGATTGACGTAGACAAATTGACGTAGACAAGGGGCTTCAGCCCCTTGCCCTCCCCACGACTATTGGAGACTATTGGTGCTGAATTCGTGCCGAAAGATACTTGTCGGACATTCTCTAGGAATTTGATCAGCTTCTGCTATCGGTAATGAACCATGACCATTGATGATATTTCACGTTTTTTTAAAGCCTGCAACCCATCTTATACCCTGGACTTATCCAAGCCCGAAGATCGCCAATATTACATTGATTTTGCGGAAGTTCGTGGCGGCAACATCATCGGTGAACTGAAGCGAACGATCGTGCGAATTTCGCCCGATGTGCCCACCTGCCAGCTTTTCACCGGTCACATTGGATGCGGTAAATCCACAGAACTGTTGCGGCTCAAGGCTGAACTCGAACGAGATGGTTTTCATGTGGTTTATTTCGAGTCTACCCAAGACTTGGATATGGCCGATGTGGATATTAGCGATATTTTGCTGGCTATTACCCGCCAAGTTAGTGAAAATTTAGATGCTTCAGGGATTAAGCTCAAGCCCAGCTACTTCACCAATTTATTTCAGGAAGTTGCGGATTTCTTACAAACCCCGATCGAGCTAGGAGCAGAGGCAGAAGTTTCCCTAGGCATCGCTAAAATTACGGCCAAAACCCAAGACAACCCCAAGCTCCGTGGCCAGTTGCGGCAATACCTAGAACCCCGCACAGAAGGGATCTTGCGCGCCATCAATGAGGAGATTATTCAACGGGCTAATCAAGAACTGGTGAAGCGCGGCAAAAAGGGGTTGGTAGTCATTATTGACAACCTCGATCGCGTCGATAGCCGGACCCTAACCTCGATCGGGCGGCGACAACCCGAATACTTATTCATCGATCGCGGCACGCAACTGCGACGGATCAATTGTCATCTGGTATACACAATTCCCCTGTCATTGATGTTTGCCGATGAATATGAGTCGATGAAAAATCGCTTGGGTGGTGGTTTGGCTCCCAAAGTATTGTCGATGATCCCCGTTAGAACCCGCAATGGGCAATCCTTTGATCCAGGCATGGCCGCGTTGCGATCGGCTGTTTTAGCTCGGGCATTCCCGGAAGTGCCGGCCGAAGAACGCATCAATCGTGTGGGAGAAATTTTTGAAGATCTCGAAACCCTAAACCGGCTTTGTCGGGTCAGTGGTGGTCATCCACGAAGCCTGTTAGGATTACTCTATCGTTGCCTCCAACAAGAAGATCCGCCCTTTGCCCGCGCCAACTTGGAACGTGCAATTCGCGATAGTCGGGACGATTTAACATTGTCCATTGACGATATTGAACGAGAGCGGCTTTTTCAAGTAGTCCGTGAACAAAGCGTTCGAGGTGAAGAAAGTTATCAAATGCTGTTGCGAACCCAGATTGTGTACGAATATCGCGATGCACAGGGGCGCTGGTTTGGGATCAACCCTTCTCTCGAAGAAACCGACTGGTTTCAAACGTGGCAACAACAGCACCGCCAACAGCCCCCTAGTTCCGAACCATTGACCTAAACGATTGCAGCGATCGCCCTTTACACCGGCCCACATCATCAATTAGCGGCATCCCCATCTGACAACCGAGGGATGGGGCTGTCGCAGTTGGGTAGGAGCATTCATCAATATGGATAAACCAGCTCCCGGCAGTCTCCATTCCATCAATGATCGTAACGATCGTGCTGTGGCCACCCTAGCCCGCACGATCCAGCACCAGCAGGGAGCCTTCGCCCTGATCCTGGCTCATTGCAATGATGGGTGCGTGTCACAATGGGCCACACACCGCTTGCAGGAATTGCTATCGCTAGAGGTGGGGCTGCTGCACCTGCCGGCCTCGTCCCGATCGCTGCTGTCACCGATCCAGCATTTCTGCCACCAACATCCTCCCCAAGCCTTGGTGGTTGTGGGTCTAGAGGATCTCAATGAGTTAGATGATCTGTTGGTCGCCACCAATCGAGCATTTAATGCTTTTACCCATCAGTTCAATTTTCCCGTGATTTTGTGGGTCAACGATCGCGTGGTGCGCCACCTCAGTCGCTACGCCCCAGATCTGAAAAATCGCACCCCTACCAGCATTCGATTTCTGTCCGATCCCCTGTCTGATTCTCTATCCGATCCATTAGTGGTGTCCGTGGCCTCCTGCTAAATCGCTCCCGATTCGCCGAGCACCAGCCACGGTGCTAGGTCAGAAGGACTAACACCGTGGCCAGGGGACACAAGCGCGCTACCCCGAATGATGATTGGGTTTTCGCTACACGATCCGTGGCCCTTCGGCAAAGGCTTGGGCAACTTGCTGCTCCGTGGCATCCACCACTACGCCAATAATTGGCCCGACGGCCCCGCCCACACGCACCAACACATCATTGATATTCCTGTCGCCCAAGCCAACCAGGCGCGAGTAGTCTGTTGAGCCGTCGAAAAATAAGTTGACTTGGCGACTGGTGGCAACGAAGTCACCACCTCGAAAATCGAAGTCCACAATCACATCGGCGTTGGTGATGGTTGTTGTTGCGTCATCGACGGATAGAACGAAGGTGTCTCGCCCTGAACCACCAAGCAGGGTGTCGGTTCCCAAATCGCCTGCAATGATGTCGTCGTCGTCTTGGCCGTAAAGGATGTCGTTGCCTTGACCGCCGCGCAGGGTGTCTCGCCCTGAGCCGCCTTCGAGTTGGTCGTTGCCGAGGTTGCCGGTGAGGATGTCGTTGCCGTTGCGGCCAATCACGAAGTCGTTGTCTCGGCCGCCGTAGAGTACGTCGTCGCCCTCGTTGCCGATCAGGGTGTCGTTTTCACTGTTGCCGTAGAGGGTGTCGTTTTCACTGGAGCCGTCGATGTAGTCGTTGCCTTGGAGGGCGCGGAGTCCGAGGCGGCCTTGTTGATCGCGGGCGAGGCTGAGGGTGTCGCTGTTGCCGCTCAGGTCTAGGTAATCAATATCAGTGCGAGGCATGGTGGGGAGCTGGGGGGGTAAAACGCAGGGGGATCAACGGTGGTCGTTAGCGGCGACGGCTGTCCATCAGGTCTTCGCGGATGCGTTGGATTGACCAGCCGCTTTGCAGTCGGCGAACGTAGGTGCGGAGGCCGTTGCGATCGGCGTTGCGACCCAGGATTTCTTGATAGGCACGATCAATGGCGGATTCGGCTTCCCGGCTGCCGGCCAGTTCGTTGCGTACCCGTTCCAAAGACCAGTTGCGATCGCGCACACGGTTGACATAGGTGCGGAGTCCGTCCCGATCGGCTGGGCGACCGAGGACTTCCCGATAGACTCGATCGATCCGGTCTTCAAGACTGTTGCGACCGCCTCGGTTATTGCGATCGTCGTAGCGGTCTTGGTAGCGCTCTTCGTTGCGATCGTAGTAGCGATCATCATCGCGATCGCGCTGATCGCGATGATGATCGCTACTACGATCGCGGCTAGAGGAGTTGCTGCCGTCATCGCAGCGCAGTTGGCCGCCTTCCCAGCGGCAGGAGGTGCCCGCAACGGCCGGATCGATCGCGCTCAAGGTGGCGGTGAGGGTGGCGGCGATCGGGGCCGTGCCGAGCAGTAGGGCAAACAGGGTGGCGATCGAACGTTTCATGGCTGTTGACTCCTCAGGCTGAGGTGCTTTCTGACTCTCTAAGGTTCATCTTAGGGCCCATAAAATCCGGTCTTTGGCCCGAGCTGACCGCTTCAATCAGTGGCCGTTGGCGGGAACCTGGAACGGGCGATCGCGTCGCCACCGCAGCCCTAGTCGCCGTCAAGGGTTATCGTCAACTCCCCTAAAACCCTGATTCCACCGTTTCCAACTCGGTGGGCAACTCGGTGGGCAACTCGGTGGGCAGCTCGGTGGGCAGCTCGGTGGGCAACTCGGTGGGCAACTCGGTGGGCAACTCGGTGGGCAACTCGGTGGGCAACTCGGTGGGCAGCAAGGGGCTTAAGCCCCTTGTTACGACCACTGGGGTACGGAAAATCAACCGTTGCAGCTTGCTCCCAAGCAATGACAACAAGCCCTTAGCACCTGGTCTATGGTCAGGATCAACTAACCTAGTTCACTGATACTCGGGGTAAACGGTGCTTGAAGCTGCACAGAATTTCCCAGGAAATCGTGCCTAATTGATCAGCCCAGTCCTCGGCCCGAATTTGGTCGCCCCCGTCCGTCCCCAGCAACGTCACCACCTCTCCCGGCATCAGATCTTCCGGCAGATCGGTCACATCCAACATCAATTGATCCATGGTGATGGAACCGATTTGGCGCACCCGGCGGCCCCGAATCAGCACCTGCATTTGGTTGGACAAGTTGCGGGGCACACCGTCGGCATAGCCAATGCCCACCACGGCCACACGGGTGGGGCGATCGGCCACGTAACGATAGCCGTAGCTGACTCCTTCACCGGGTTCGATCGCCTTCACCTGGGTGATCCGCGCCTTGACGCTGAGGACGGGCCGCAGGGGCAGCCGATCGGCCAGGTGGGGAGCCGGAGCCAAGCCGTAGAGCGCTAAACCAGCCCGCACGCGATCGAAGTGATAGGCCCGATCGCTCAAAATGCCCGCCGAGTTGGCCATGTGCAGTTTCGGTAAGGGCAACCCATGCGATCGCACCTGCTGCAACACCACCTGAAACCGTTGATGTTGCAACTGCATCACGGTCGGGTCAGGATCATCGGCTGTGGCGAAGTGGGAATAGAGGCTACTGAGTTGCAATACGGGTGATCGAGCCACCCACTGGGCCCAGGTGGCCGCTTCTGTCCAGCGTGTGCCCAGGCGAGCCATGCCCGTGTCGATGTTCAGATGCACCGGCAGCGATCGCCCCAACGATTGCAGCACCTCCGCGAAGGCAAAGGCTTGCTGCATGGTGCAGAGGGTGGGCTGGAGTTGCCAATGGAGTAGGGCTTTGATTTGGTCGGGGGTGTGGGCCGCACCCAGCACCAAAATCGGGGCGGTGATGTTCGCTTCCCGGAGTTGGCCGCCTTCTTCGATCGTGGCTACTGCTAGCCACTCAGCCCCGGCCGCCAGCACCGATTGGGCCACCGTCACCGCCCCGTGGCCATAGGCATCGGCCTTAATCACGGCCATCAGTTCCACCCGATCGCCCACCCAGTGCTTGAGCTGACGGACATTGTGTTGCAAGGCGGCGCGATCGATTTCCACCCAAGCCCGCTCGCGTTGTAACCAAGTCAGGGGTGGTTGTTGGGTAATTAACATAGATTCCGCTAGCTCCTACACACCGCGATCGCCGATCGGTTTTGCATCACCGGGGGCGATCGTGCCTCCGATTCTAGTGCAACCGTTTTTCACCACTGGTTTGGCGCGAACCGGTTGAAATGGAGGATTAACCGGGTTACAGACCGCCACCCCCGAAGAGATCTGAAACGTATCTTCTGGCCCCGGCCGCGCACCAAAAGTCGTGGGGGAAAGGGGCTTAAGCCCCTTATCTGCGTCGATCACTGGGGTCACCAACGTCTCAATTTCGGCTTTTCAGACATCCTCATTAGGGCACTCAAACAGCGGTAAGATATCAGCCTGAATCCTTGCCCCTTCACTCGCTACAGCCCTCGTCGCCATGACAGCTCCGGTAGACGCGCTCCCCACCCAATACGATCCCAAAGCTGCCGAAGCCAAATGGCAGACCACCTGGGAAGACTCCGCTGCCTTTGCGGCCGATGTGAATGCCGCTGGCGAGCCGTTTTGTGTGGTGATCCCGCCGCCGAACGTCACCGGCAGTTTACACATGGGCCATGCCTTTGAGCATTCGCTGATCGATGCCTTCATCCGCTATCACCGGATGACCGGGCGCAACACCCTCTGGCTGCCGGGGACGGATCACGCCAGCATCGCCGTCCAATCAATCCTCGATCGGCAACTGAAGGACGAGGGAACTGATCGCTTCGAGCTGGGTCGGGAAGCCTTCCTCGATCGCGCCTGGACTTGGAAGGCAGAATCCGGCGGCACGATCGTCGGGCAAATGCGCCGTTTGGGCCTGTCTGTTGATTGGGATCGCGAGCGGTTCACCATGGACGAAGGCCTCTCCAACGCCGTGTTGGAAGCCTTTGTGCGGCTCTATGAAGACGGGCTGATCTATCGCGGCAAATACATGGTCAACTGGTGTCCCGCTTCCCAGTCGGCCGTGTCTGACTTGGAAGTGGACAACAAAGAGGTGGACGGCAACCTTTGGCACTTCCGCTACCCACTGACCGATGGTTCCGGCGAAGTTGTGGTGGCCACAACCCGCCCGGAAACAATGCTGGGCGATACGGCGGTGGCGGTGAATCCCCAGGATGATCGCTACAAAGCCCTGATTGGCCAAACCGTCACCCTGCCGCTGGTGGGCCGCGAGATCCCGATCGTTGGCGATGAATTTGTCGATCCAACCTTTGGCACGGGCTGCGTGAAAGTCACACCGGCCCACGATCCCAACGACTTCGAGATGGGCAAGCGCCACAACCTGCCCCAAATCGAAATCCTGAACAAAGACGGCACGGTGAACGAAAACGGCGGCGAATTTTGCGGCCAAGACCGGTTCGTGGCCCGCAAAAACCTCGTGGCCAAGATGGACGAACTGGGCTACCTGGAAAAGGTGGAGGCCTATCGCCACTCAGTGCCCTACAGCGAGCGCGGCAAAGTGCCCGTGGAACCGCTGTTGTCGTCCCAGTGGTTCTTGCAGGTGCGCCCGCTGGCCGAAAAGGCCCTGGCGGATTTGGAAAACAACCGGGAGCCGCTATTTGTGCCCGATCGCTGGACGAAGGTTTACCGCGATTGGCTGCTGAACCTGCGCGACTGGTGCATTTCCCGGCAACTCTGGTGGGGCCACCAAATTCCCGCTTGGTTCGTAATCAGCGAAACCAACGGCCAAGTCACCGAACACACGCCCTTCATTGTGGCCCGCACGGAAGCCGATGCCCTTAAACAAGCCCAGGCCCGTTACGGCGAAGCGGCGGTGCTGGAGCGCGATGAGGACGTGTTGGATACCTGGTTCTCGTCGGGGTTGTGGCCCTTTTCGACTTTGGGTTGGCCCAATGAATCCGCGCCGGATTTCCAGACCTATTACCCGAACACGATGTTGGTGACGGGTTTTGACATCATCTTCTTCTGGGTGGCCCGGATGACGATGATGGCGGGCTATTTCACCGGCCAGATGCCTTTCAGAACGGTTTACGTGCATGGGCTGGTGCGGGATGAAAATAACCAGAAAATGTCAAAGTCCAAGGGTAATGGGATTGATCCCTTGCTGTTGATCGACAAATACGGTACGGATGCGGTGCGCTACACCCTGGTGCGGGAAGTGGCCGGCGCGGGTCAAGATATCCGCCTGGACTACAACCGTAAAACCGATGAGTCGGTGTCCGTGGAAGCGTCGCGCAACTTTGCCAACAAGCTTTGGAATGCGTCGCGGTTTGTGTTGATCAATTTGGCGGGGGAAACGCCGGCCAGTTTGGGTGCGCCGGAGGCCGATCGCCTGGAGCTAGCCGATCGCTGGATTCTGTCGCGCTTCAACCAAACGGTGCGCCAAACCTGTCATGACATTGACAACCACGGCTTGGGCGAGGCGGCTAAGGGACTTTATGAGTTCATCTGGGGCGACTTCTGCGACTGGTATATCGAGTTGGTGAAGCCCCGACTGAATGGCGACGATCCGGCGGCCCGGCGGACGGTGCAGCAGGTGTTGGCGCTGGTGTTGGATGGGACGCTGAAGCTGTTGCATCCCTTCATGCCCCACATCACGGAAGAGGTGTGGCACGCTCTGACGGGGGCGGCGGCGACGGAATTCCTGGCCCTGCAAGCCTACCCGGTGGCGATCGAGCGGGCGATCGACTTGGAACTAGAAGCCCAATTCGAGGCGATCATCAACGCGATCCGCACGATCCGCAACCTGCGGGCCGAGGCGGATATTAAGCCTAGCCAGAAAGTGCCGATCGTTTTGCAGCCGGAGACCGATCGGGAACGGACGGCCTTTGAAATCGGCCGCGCCTACATTTGTAATCTGGCCAAGGTGTCTGACCTGACGATTCAAGGGGGGGCAACTTTGGCGATCGCCCCGGCCGAGTCGCCCGCAGCACCGGAACCCGCCCTGATGGATGCGGACACGGCAGATCTGCTAGAGGCGATCGCCCACGAAGGGTTGGATCTGGATCAGTGGGCTTGGGAACAAAGCGAAAAACGGCGGGTGGCCCTGCTGACCTTGGCGATGTTGGGCACGGCGGCCTTTGCGCTATATCTAGCCAACGGAACCCTAGACGCGATCGATCAAATCCCGCTGCTGCCCTCAATCTTCCAGTTGATCGGCTTCTTCTGGACGGTTTACCACTTGCCCAAAACCCTGCTGTTTGCGCGCGATCGAGCCGCGTTTATCAACGGTGTGCGCCAGGCCAAACTGACCTACATCGGCGAAGACAACCCCTTTGCGGTGCGGGCCTATCCGGGCGCTGAGACAGTCCCAGCGATCGCCCCCCAGCCGCCGCGCCAACTGCCGGCCGCCCAAGCCCCCGAGGTGCAGCTTCCGATCGACTTGGGCCAGGCTGAACCGGCCGCCATCCCGATCGAGCGGGCCATGGCCGGTGTGGTGGGTACTACTCAAGTGTTGCTGCCCCTGGTCGATGGCGTGGTGGACTTAGCCGCCCTGCGCGCCAAACTGACCAAGGCCCTGACCAAAGCCGAAGGGGAAATCAAGGGGCTGTCGGGCCGCCTCAGCAATTCCGGCTTTGTGGACAAGGCCCCGGCCGACGTGGTGGCCAGCGCCCGGGCTGCCTTGGCCGAAGCAGAAACCCAAGCTCAACTACTGCGCGATCGCCTAGCCCAGTTGGGTTAATTTGGGCTAGGGTAGTGCCCGTGAGGTGATGTTTTTTGGAAAAAGACTGCTTACACTGCAAGGCTTTCACCCGTTCATCATTACTGAATTACGGCACTACCTGGGCTAGTCCCAGCGAGATTGTTGATATCTTCCCAGGAGGTTTGCAAACTGTGCTTTATCTTGCCCAAGCCCAGCAGGAGACCCCCACAACACCGATGGGGTTGCTGTTGTTGGCGGTGCAGTCGCCCGATCAGGGCTGGAAACTGACCACCGATCGCACCCGGCAAACCATTGAACTCACCGATCGCACCGGCATCAGTCCCAACCAACTGCTGTTGGTGGAACTGGACAGCACCCAGGCGATCGCCCACATTGACGATGCGGTCAATTGGGTGCTGGATCTAGTGCATCAATACCTGGGCACGGGCCTCACCCCCGATGAGCTAACCCAAGAAGCCACGCGCTTGGAGCAATGGAAGCAGTCGTTGACCCTGCAAAACCAAGAGATCTCTCGGCGATCGCTGGAGTTGGAATTGCGACGCGATCAACTGCAAGAACTCGAAGCCTCCCTCCAGCAACAGGCAGGCGACTCTGAGGCAACCCCAGCCCGTGATGATGATGACTAAAGAAACGCTATTTGCCCTGTCGCTGTTTCCCTACCTGGGGTTTTTGTGGTTCTTGAGTCGATCGCCCCAGGTTCCCAAGTTGGGGCTAGTTGGCTTTGGTCTGACCTTGGTGTTTGTGGCGATCACGATCCCAGCAGGCATCTACGCCAAGGTGCATTACCAGGCAGAACTCGCCAATGTGGACTGGCTGCACGGCAGTGCGGAAGTATTTCTGACTTTGGCGAATCTGACTCTGGTGATTGGGTTTCAGCGGGCGATCGCTCGGGCCAAGCAAGCCCAGTCGGCCCAGGGCGATCGTTAAGGATCACGTCAGTTCGGGTTAACCCGAACTGACGTTGGATTAGAGCATCGGGCGATCGAACCACACCCTTAAACGGCCATTTCTGGGAGTGGGAACAGCTCACCCCGCAAATAAGCCTCAAAGTTTTCTTTGAAGTACTGCCAAGAGGTCATGTTCTTGCGCTGGCTGGGGCGCGTGGGGGCGTGGCGATACTTGGGCAGGCGATCGCGAATTTCCGTCTGCAACAGGGCCGGCAACGCCTCAAAACCACTCACCCGCTGCCCGCAGGCACTATAGACCAACTGGCCGGGGCGATCGCCCATTTTCATCCAAGGCAGCCAAGGTCCAATCCGATGCCAAGCCACGGTCATGCTGTTTACGGTGGGGCGATCAGCGTCGAATAGTTCCGCCAAGGGCACTGCTAGCTTGAAAAATTCCGCTGCGCTGTAGTTGGGATCGGGGCTGTAGTCCCGAAAGCGCGGGTCATTGCCCAAAGGGTTGGGATAGGCCGGGAACACATCGCAGGTAAAGATGGCCGAATCGCCTGCCAAGGTAGCAGCAAAGGAGCCACGGAGCGGCGCTTCAACTGGGTCATTGGCCACATGAACCACAGGTAAGGACTCACCCGTCCAGGGATTAACCCACTGATGAACCACCGCTCCTGTGGCTGGGTCAAGATAGTAGGTCAGTTCCCGCGACAACATTTGCCAACTGCCATCTTCCTGTTGCAACCCCCGGGCCACATTCATCCCCACGATGTCGAATGAATGGCGCTGGGGTTCACCCGGCAGCATTGCGTAGATTGATCCCGTCCATTCCACATACACATCGCGATCGTCTGTGGCGGCGCGGGCTTTCAGAAAAGTAGCTGCATCAAACTCAACACGTCCCGAACCAGCAGACCGATCGCCTAGCTGTGGCCCGATCGCAACGGGCACAAGGTGGGAGCTGGCGGGATGGTGGGTGCGATTGTTCATGGCTGGGCCTCAGTTTGGAGCATCAACCCGTCGAAATGGTGGCGATTAAGTCGCGATCGATGGAGATGTCATGCTCTAAATATATCGCAACAAAACTTAATGAATAGACAATTATGCAGTTTTCCGGCTTGAGATTCTGGCTGGGATCATGCCGGGATGGGCAACCCACACCACAACGCTCAGGTTGAAAAAGCGCTAGTGTCAACCCCTTGTCAATTGCCACCCATCAACGGACACTGGACGTGGAAGTGGATTGGCAGTGCTAGAGGTCGTCTTGTGAAAAGAGTTTTAGGCATCATCCTGGGTGGCGGAGCAGGAACCCGCCTGTATCCGCTGACCAAGCTGCGGGCGAAACCGGCCGTGCCCCTGGCTGGCAAATATCGTCTGATTGATATTCCTGTTAGCAACTGCATTAATTCAGAAATTCTCAAAATTTACGTTCTCACACAATTTAATTCTGCTTCTCTGAACCGCCACTTGTCCCGGGCTTATGCCATGTCGGGTTTTACCGATGGGTTTGTGGAAGTATTGGCTGCTCAACAAACGCCTGATAGTCCCAATTGGTTCCAGGGGACGGCAGACGCAGTGCGCAAATACTTGTGGATGCTAGCGGAGTGGGATGTTGATGAATACGTGATTCTTTCCGGCGACCATTTATATCGAATGGACTACCGGAAATTTGTCCATCACCACCGGGCTAACAATGCGGACATCACGTTATCCGTGATCCCCATTGATGAAAAGCGGGCTTCGGACTTTGGGTTGATGGAGATTGATGGCAATGGCCGCGTCACCAGCTTCAGCGAAAAACCCAAGGGTGATGCACTGCGATCGATGGCGGTGGATACGACCATTTTGGGTCTGTCACCAGAACGGGCCCAAGAAATGCCCTACATCGCCTCGATGGGCATTTACGTGTTTAAGAAACAGGTGTTGATTGACCTGCTGAATGAGTCTGTTGATCGGACGGACTTTGGTAAGGAAATCATTCCCCAGGCTGCTCCCAACTATAACGTTCAAGCTTATTTGTTTGATGGTTATTGGGAAGATATTGGGACGATCGAAGCCTTCTTTGATGCCAACTTGGCCCTGACCAAGCAGCCGCAGCCGCCTTTTAGTTTCTATGATGAGCACGCGCCAATTTACACGCGATCGCGCCATCTGCCACCGACCAAAGTGTTAAATGCTCAGGTGACGGATTCGATCGTTAGTGAAGGCTGCATTCTCAAAGATTGCACGATCCAACACTCTGTTCTGGGGGTGCGATCGCGGGTGGAGTCAGGTTGCACGATCGACAATGCACTGGTGATGGGATCTGACTTTTATCAGCCTTTTCCCGAGCGGATGGATTGCATTGAGCGGGGTAATATCCCGATCGGGATTGGCCCAGATTCGACGATCCGACGCGCCATCATAGACAAAAATGCTCGCATTGGTCGCAAGGTGGCAATAGTCAACAAGGACAATGTGCAAGAAGCCAATCGCGAAGATTTGGGTTTTGTGATCCGCAGCGGCATTGTGGTGGTGATGAAAAATGCCACGATCCCCGATGGCATGGTGATTTAGGTCTTGTGGTAGTAGTTCCCGCTAGGTAGGGATGGTGCTTGGATAGAGTCGGGAGTTTTTCCCGGCTCTTTGTTTTTGGAATGATCGCGGCCTCATGTTCTGGGTTCCGAGGCGATCGCCCGGTGACTGGGGGCAAACTCAGTCAGTTTTGGTAAAAAGCACTATAATTTCAACACCTGGATCCAAGGTTCTCGCTTCTGCCCTTCATTCCCCCATCACCGCCGTGTTTGCAGCAACGCTCGATCGCCCAAAGCGCTCTCTACCCCACGATTTGGTTGCCGCCATTAACGATCTCAAGCGTGACTTGAACGCCGTGATTTTGGCGCACTACTATCAAGAGCCGGGGATTCAAGATATTGCCGACTACATTGGCGACTCACTGGGGCTATCGCAACAGGCCGCCCAAACCAACGCTGATGTGATCGTGTTTGCGGGTGTGCATTTCATGGCAGAAACGGCCAAAATTCTGAATCCCCATAAGCAGGTGTTGCTGCCTGATTTAGAGGCGGGATGTTCCCTGGCTGACAGTTGCCCAGCCGATGCCTTTGCGGCTTTTAAAGCGCAATATCCTGATCACTTGGTGATTAGTTATATCAACTGCACAGCGGAGATTAAAGCCCTCAGCGACATCATTTGCACCAGCTCCAATGCGGTCAAAGTTGTCCGGCAAATTCCTGCCGATCGCCCGATTATTTTTGCGCCCGATCGCAATCTCGGTCGCTATGTGATCCAAGAAACGGGGCGCGAGATGGTGCTCTGGAATGGAAGCTGCATGGTGCATGAAACCTTCTCGGAACGCAAGCTGATTGATCTAAAAATTCGGCATCCAGAAGCTGAAATTATTGCCCACCCGGAATGTGAACCGCCCTTGTTGCGCCATGCGGAGTTTGTGGGTTCCACCACGGCATTACTCAACTACATTCAACGCAGCGATCACGCCAGTTTCATTGTGGCGACGGAGCCGGGAATCTTGCATCAAATGCAGAAGGCCGAGCCTACTAAAACCTTTATCCCTGCGCCCCCTCAAGCCAATTGTGCTTGTAATGAATGTCCGCACATGCGATTGAATACCCTTGAAAAGCTCTACCAATGTATGAAAGATCGATCGCCTGAGATCGTGATGGATGAGGCGGTGCGATCGGCTGCCCTCAAGCCGATGCAACGAATGCTAGAAATGAGCTAGCGCCCGGGTTGGGCAGCGGCGCACAGCGTTGTTGCCCTCAGCGGCTAGCCCACATCAGCCGATCGCCCGGCCCATTGGCCCACTTCTGCTGACCATTGTTGTTGAGGAGCAAGCCGTATGAGTTTGTTGGGGAATATTATTTGGCTGCTATTTGGCGGGCTGATTAGTGGATTGGGCTACATCATCGGTGGGCTGACTTTGTGCCTGACGATTGTGGGCATTCCCTTTGGTTTGCAGCAAATCAAAGTCGGCTTGGCCACAATGACTCCCTTCGGCAAGCAAGTCATAACCGTTGAAAATGCTGACAGTCCGCTGCGGGTGATTTTGAATATCGTTTGGGTCTTGTGTTTCGGCTGGGCGATCGCCCTCTCACACCTGATCCACGGGGTGATTTTGGCGATCACGATTATTGGGTTGCCCTTTGCCAAGCAGCACTTCAAATTGCTGGTGATGGCAGTATTGCCCTTTGGCCGAGAGTTAGTGGATATCGATCGCTAAATCGCTAGTGGTTTAAATGGATCGATCGCCATCCGGTAAGGGCAGGTTTGAAACCTGCCCTGCCCTGATCTGTCCTTGACGCAACCTTTGACGTAAGGTCAACCGTTTTCTAGCCCACAAGCTGCACGCGATCGGGACTCACGCCGCGAATCAGACCCAGGGCCAAGCCCGTGCTGGCTTGCACAACCAAGGTGGCGGCGATTGCCTCCGTTTGGAAATCGGCGGTGCGGGCTAGGGTGAAGGGCGGCGGCCCCTCGGGCGCATAGTCTCGTGCATCACCAATGGTCAGATAACGCTGACTGAGGCGCACATCTGCCGGCCGCACCCCTTCGAGCAAAATTCGATCGCCCTCTGTCGGGTTGTAGTCCAATACGATGTCCACCGGCACCGGATCGACTACAAATTCCATGAACGATCGCGGGCGATCCGTGCCAATCACCACGGGCGCTGGTGCATCCCCTATTCGCAAAACAAAGGTATCCGCACCCCGGCCGCCCCAAAGGCGATCGCAGTCGCGATCGCCCGCGATCGTGTCGTCGCCCGCATCGCCCACCAGCCAGTCTGCACCCTGACCGCCCCGCAGCAAGTCATTGCCCTCGCCGCCAAACAGATAATCACTCTGCAAGTTGCCGAATAGGGAATCCTCCCCAGCGCCACCGCCGAGATAATCACCGCCGCGTCCACCGATGATTCGATCGTGGCCGCCTTCACCCACCAGATAATCACCGCCGCCATTGCCGTAGATGATGTCGTTGCTGTGGGAGCCTTCAACGGCATCGTTGCCCCCAAGGGCGCGCAGGCCGCCGGGATAGTTCGTCAGCAAATCAACCGGCAACTTGGCGCGATCGCCCAATTTGCGATCGGGGCTGAGGTCAAAAAAACGCGGTGACGATCCATCCGGCGGCAACACAGGCCGACTCACCAACTCTGTGGTAGGCGGCCCATCGGCAATCAACAAGCTCAAAAAACTGCCCTCAGCAGCATCGTCAATCGGCACTGGCCCCGACATGGTGTGTCTCCTTTGCATCAGAGGGGGTTAATCAACGGTTTGTCATCTGGTGATGCGGTGTCCGGCTAGGAGCGATCGCCCCCCAGTCGAGCACAAGTCAGAAACCAGAGTCGATCGCCACTCGATCAGCCGAGTCCAGACCGAGTCCAGACCGAGTACAAAAACCAATGCGGGAAACCCGTCATTCTGGCTGGGCAATTCCCACCGGGCAATCGATCGAGTCTGGTTTCTACAATGGACATTGACAGCGATCGCCGCTAAACGTTTCCCGGAACTTTGCCCGGGGCGATCGTTGGGTTCATCTCTTTCGGTCAGTTCCCATGAACAGTCTTAAAACAACGGTTTTGCTGGCAACCATGAGCGCCCTGCTGATTGGGGCCAGCGGCATTTTGTTCGGGGGATCACGCGGGGCCCTGATTGGTATTGTTCTGGCGGCGGTCATGAACCTCAGCTCTTGGTTCTATTCTGACAAAATTGCACTGGCCGCCTATGGCGCACAGCCCGTCAGCCGTGATCAAGCGCCGCATCTGTATGCCATGCTCGAACGCCTGTGCGATCGCGCAGGGATGCCGGTTCCTGCTCTGCACGTGATCCCTAGCCCCATGGCCAACGCCTTCGCCACCGGCCGCGATCCAGAACATGCCGCCGTCGCGGTTACGGAGGGCATCGTCCAGATTCTGCCCGAGGACGAGTTAGCCGCCGTGATTGCCCACGAACTGACTCACATTCGCAACCGCGACACCCTGACCCAAGCTGTTGCCGCCACGATCGCTGGGGCGATTTCCTATCTGGCCCAAGCGGCCATGTGGTTTGGCGGTGGGCGCGATCGCAACAGCAACCCGATCGCTGGGTTGTTGGCCCTGCTGTTGGCCCCTGTGGCCGCCACAGTGATTCAACTGGGCATTTCGCGTACTCGGGAATTTTCCGCTGACGCAGGCGCAGCCGAACTAACCGGCGACCCCATGGCCCTGGCCCGTGCCCTCAAGCGGTTGGAGATGATGTCTGACGCAACCCGTCTGGAAGGGAATCCCGCCTTTGCGCCGCTGCTGATTATCAACCCTTCAGCAAAAGACTGGCTGCGGAATCTGTTTTCGACCCACCCTTCCACAGAATCGCGGATTGCGGCCTTGTCGCGCCTGGCCAACCGCTAGTGGATAGTTCCCCGCGCCAACAGTAACTCCAGGGGGCCTCAGGGGATGTCTGAAAAGCCAGAGTTGATACTCTGGATGCCCCATCGATCGACACAAGCAAGGGGCTTAAGTCCCTTGCTGCTATGACTATGGGTGCTTGGCTCCTGCCGCCAGATCCTTCTCAGACATCTTCTGAGTCCCTGACTGTTGCACCAACAGCAATTGGTTAACAGCAATTGGTCAATAGCAATTGGTTAACAGCAACTGGTTAACAGCAACCGATCGAGCAATCGAGTTTTCCGGTAATTTGCCGACAGCTCTAGGCGCTGTCGTCATGGAATCGCTCCACCTAATCGCTCCACCTTTCACTACTTAAGGAGCGAACCAAACGACTCTGGACTAAATGATCAACGGCACTTTCGATCGCATCAATGGCGTAACCGGTGTTGAGCTGGATCAAGTCCAGCGTTGCTGCAAACCCCTTGCGATCGCACTGTTGAATCGCTAACAAAACATCCTGTTCGATCGATGTCAGTTCTTGGGGCGCAAGTCTCATTGCGGATGCCTTAGACATAACGAACCTCCAATTTTTCCCGTAGCCGGTAAACACCCGATCTCGGTCTCGACAAGCCAATTAAGCACCCTATTGAGAGCATTGCAAAAGCATCGCTCGGCGAGATTGGCCGAACCCCACGAACCGCCGTCGGATTTTGGCCAGCCATTCTCTCAAGTCAATCTCGCGTCAATAGGGCGATGTCTCTCGCCACCTCAATACATCCTGATTGCGATCGACCACGGCCTTGTTGCGCATCTGCCTGCCAGTCAATACCTGCCAGTCAATACCTGTTAGTCAATGGTGGTTCGCGCGATCGCATGGGCATCAACCACCACTTACCTTGGAGCCTTTTACGACCTTCCCATGAGCTGGAGGGATTCACGGCCAGCCTGATCGAGTCATGAGGATGCCGGGCGAAAGGTGTGTGATAGTTACCCCACAAGCGCTATTTTATACGTCTCGGTGGCCATGTTTATTTCAGCTTAAGTAATTTTACGGAATTTTACAAATTCTGCTCCTATTCTCTCAAACCCTAAATTCCCTCAAAGCTTTACACCGCCTAGGAATTGGTGAATAGTTGTGACAAATCTAGTCAAACCTTCCCACTTGGGGGTGGGATTAATGATGGCTCTAGACAGCGTTGGGCAAAATACTAGCTCAGGGTTTATACGGAGATTTTCCTGATCGCATCCCACCACCTTGGCTCCCTGCGATCGCTCCGGTTTTGGTAGCTCCCTTCAGCTCACAGGCCTGAGGCCAATTACTAAAGCGCGCTGTTGAGGGCTTGGTAAAACGAAGTGCCGGCTAAAACCCGCACGACTGATACAGCTAGACTAATGTGCTGGGTTGGTAAAATCTGTAAGCCAGACAAATCAGGCTCAGAAATTGATAAACCCAATCAATTAGGCTAGTAGCTCTAGTAGTAGCGCGGCAATCTGATTTGGATAGGTCAATGCAAATAACTGTTGCCGTTACCAAACCGTTAGGAAACAAGGGGTTTAAGCCCCTTGTTACGACGACTGACTCGCAACGTTGACCCAGCGAATTAAGGCAGCCGCACTAGTAGGTTGGGTTGAGGCACAAAACCCAACACCAGCAACGCTTGCACGGATCGCGTTGGATTGGGCTGTGCGAACCCCAACCTATTAGACTGGGGTTCAAGCTGAAACAGTTGATTTTCCTCGCCTCAATCGTTGTAACAAGGGGCTTCAGCCCCTTGCTCCCCACGATCCCGTTACGCTGGAATCAGGGTTTCGGGCAAAACGGCGACAGTTCCTAAGCTATGGGGCAGTTATTCATCCGGCTCGATCGTGCTACTGAGACCGTGGCCATTGAGGGTTTCGCAATAGAATTCCGCATGTTCTTGGGCACAGGTAATCACCAGCGCGAGTCCATTCATGTGGGCTTCCATCATGATGTTGACCGCTTGCGGCTGGGTCAGGCTACTCACCGTATGCAGCAATGTTTCAACAACATATTCCATGGAGTTGAAATCATCGTTATGCAATAGGACTTTGTAGCGCGGAGCTGGCTTACGAATGGTGGCGGCGGACTTCTTTTCAATGACTTCAACGGACATGGATCTTCGACTCCTAAAAACGGCGGATAGCAAAACGATGGATGCAAGTCACTGAGTCCCTGGCCCAACGTCGTTTGGTCTGTCCAATCCCTTTGGGGATGGGTAGCCATGCTGAAGGCGGTTCAGAGCAATGGGCTGACTGAAATTCTGCAAAGGTGGCATCCCATTCGCAACTTGGCGATCGCAGTGCGCCATGGGTGACGGTGGGCTAGTGACTCGTGGCGGGGTTGAACATTTGCCAACACAGCAAGATCCCGATCGCTCGTCAACGAAGAGAGTTGGTTAGCGATCGGGCAGGCGATCCAATGAATCGCGCGATGTTCATTATTATTATCAAGTTTTTCTAAGAGTCAACCGATCGAGCGAGATTGCTGCAACCTCTGTGATCTCAGACCATTGCGCCCCGGTTGCTGGTGCAAATCTCCCCCGGGCGATCGTCTATGGGCTGAGGTTGATCGGTGATTATTTTCGGTGATGAGCTGATATTTATCGGTGATGGGTCGATCGGTGAGTCGATCGATGGGTCGATCGACCGTGGCGATCGCAAAGATGGTGGCTGTGACTGATTAACGTGGCAACCGTCAAGCCCACACAAAGGGCCAAACCCAAAGACGGCAAGCGATTGAACACGATCGCATAGCGCACAGCCACCCAGGTAAAGTGCGACTGCCACAGCCCAATTTCATCTCGCAGGGCCCACAGGCTGAGGGAACCGATCGTCAGCCAACACAGGGCAACAAGCCGCCAGCGTGATCGCGCGTGAAATTGGGGAGAGGTTCTAGGCACGGGGCGTTAGTCTCCGCTGCTGAGATCACGATGGGAATGGGATCGGATGGCTACAGCCGCGATCGGATGATAGGTTTAATCCGCCTACCTAACATCGCGTCAAACCGCGTCGCTCAGGCTGGGGCTACGGGGCTTGGGAGGTACGTAGCCAGGGCGCGATCGCCACCAAGCTAACAGCGTACTGGCGATGAAAATGCTGGAATAAGCGCCGGACACAAAGCCAATAATTAAAGCCAAGGCGAAGTCGTGCAGGGTGGAGCCACCAAACAGAAAAATGGCAACGACGGACAGTAGCGTACTGGCGGTGGTGTTGATCGATCGCGTGAGGGTTTGGTTGACTGCGTCATTCACCACCGAACCGATCGGGCCGTCGGGGCGTTGGGCGATGTTTTCACGAACGCGGTCGTAAATCACCACCGTGTCGTTCACGGAAAACCCAATGATCGTCAGCAACGCCACAATAAACAGGGTGTCAATTTCCGTACCACCAAACCAGCCCAACGCGGCAAAAACGCCCACCGTAATCAGTACGTCGTGGACTAGCGCAATTACTGCAAAGGCGGCGTAGTCCCACTGAAACCGGAAACTGAGATAAATCACAATGCCCAAGAGTGATAGCAAAACCGCCATCACCCCAGACGACAAAACTTGCTGACCCAAGACGGGGCCCACGGTGTCAATTTGGGTGGCTTGGGGATCGAATTTGCCCACTTTGGCTTCGAGGGCACTGACCAAGGAAACCCGTTTTTCGGGGGTGATGTCCTGCGATCGAATTGCAACAATGTGTCGGTCTTGGGCCTTGGAGTTTACGTCCAGCAGTTGTACTGCTGCGCCACCCAAATCTTGGGCTGTCAACACCTCGCGCACGTCGGCCAGCTCGATCGGTTTTTGACATTGAGGTTGTGATTGTGGTGTTTCGCAGGCTAATTGCAATTGCAGCCGCGTTCCACCCGAAAAATCCAGGCCTAACTTCAGCGGGGTTCCAAAGGTGACTAGGCAACCGACCACGGCGATCGCCCCTGCCACCGTCAGGGCGAGGGACACCGACCACCACAACCGACTTTGTTCAACAACCTTGAGTTTCATTGGGTTTTACGCTTGCGATCGAGGTTTGAATCGGAGTTTGAATCAACGAATTTGAGGAGGTTTGGAAAATGTCACTGGGGCAATGTCACTGGGGCAATGTCACTGGGATAACGTTGCTGATCGGGCGATCAGGAACTGCCGGACTGACCGGCCTGGTTCCTTCGTCCCGAAGGCATTTATCTGGTTAATTTTGGCTAGTTAGTCTTGGCTGGTTAGTCTTGGCTGGTTAGTTTTGGGGAGTTGCTGACTTGAGACCAGGGCAAAACCACTCAGGTCGGCGGAGGGAAGGGAAGCTCAAGGCCACAAACAAAAGGGTGCGGCTACAGGTCAGGGCCGTGAACATGCTCAACAGCACCCCAATGGCCAGGGTGAGGGCAAACCCCTTGACCAAGCCCGACCCCAACCAAAACAGCACGACACAGGCAATGATCGTGGTGATGTTGCCATCCAAAATGCTGGAGAACGCCCGGTAGAAGCCTGATTCCACCGATCGGTAGAGACTCTTGCCCGCTTGCAGTTCCTCGCGGGTGCGCTCAAAGATCAGCACGTTGGCATCCACCGCCATCCCGATACTGAGGATGAACCCCGCAATCCCTGGCAGGGTGAGGGTGACAGGCACCAAGGCAAACACCGCGAAGTTCAAGATCGCATAGATCACCAGAGCCAGGTCAGCCACCACGCCCGGCAAGCGGTAGTAAAGCGCCATAAACACCAGCACCAGGATCAAGCCACCCACGCCGGCCCAAATGCTGCTTTCTACGCTGTCGCGGCCCAGGGTTGCGCCCACGGTGCGGGTTTCCACCAGTTTCACAGGCAAGGGCAAGGCCCCACCCCGAAGCTGAATCACTAGCTCCTGGGATGAGTCGGCGGTGAAGTTGCCGCGAATTTCGGTGCTGCCGCCGGTGATTCCCAGTTGGGCATATTCAGCGCCGACCACCGGGGCAGTCAGCAGGTCGCGATCGAGAAAAATCCCCAAGCCCCGACCAGTGCCCGCCAGGTTTTTGGTCAATTCGGCATAGCGATCGCCCGCATCGGCCGAGAACCGAATAATCACCACCCAGCCATTGCTCACACCGCCCTCGGGCGCAGCACCGGCTTCACGCAAGTCTTGACCCGTGAGGGCGGCTTTTTCAAACAACTCACTGATGGCGGTTTGGCTGCGTTCGATCGCCTGTTGATTTTCCGCGATCGCCTTGGCATCCCCCGCCTTAATCAAGGCTGCGCGCTTGGCCTTCAGCTCGTCGTAAACCTGGCGCTCCACCTGGTATTGGGCTTCACTGCCCCTTTTCTGGGCCCGAAACTCCAGCCGGGCCGTGTTGCCCAGCACCCGCTCGGCCTGTTCGGGATCGCTGACCCCCGGCAGTTGCACCACCAACTTGTCAGCACCGGACGTTTGCACCAGTGCTTCCGATACGCCCAGTTGGTTGATCCGATTGTCAATCACCTTGCGGACGGCTGACAGATCCTCGGGCGTGATTTGTTGAATCTCAGGAGTGGTCATCACTTGCAGCGTCAGTTGCGATCCACCACGCAGATCTAAGCCCAACTGCACGGGCAAGTTCACGATCGTGGCGATCGCGGCGATCGTCAGGATGACAATAAAACCGAGGGTAAATTTTTGGCGTTGCATAGGGCTGGAGATCAATCACCCGGAGCGCGGTCAAAGGTCGCCGCCACCGAAGTGCGCCGGATATAGCAACGAACATACTACACCGCAACAATCCCCCATAGCCCGACCCATGCTGCTGTTGCCCCAGACCCCAAAGCGCAAAATGGGCTGGACAGGAATGCTGCCCAACCCATTGCAAGTATTCTGCGGACTAGTCCACCAAACTCATCAACCTAGCCAGTTAGCGGATCAGCCCGATGATTTACGTCCAATGAACGTCAGATCAACCGGAGCAAGGTCCTAGTCAACCAAGCTCGGAGCCGTGGCCACGTTGTCCGCCGCGATCGAACGCTGGAACGGACTCAGGGCGAAGAACTCAGGATTCGCCTTCGCGATCGTGTAGGACTCGCGCACCTGGGAATTCACCGCCACCGTCTTCACGTCGTAGACCTTTGTGGCCAGCTTCGGATAGACCCCGATCGCCACGATCGGAATCAAGAACGCCATCGAAATCGCCACTTCACGCTTGCGGGCATCGCGGAACACCGACTGACCCGGCAGCACGCAATCGGTGCCAAAGCAGACCGCGCCTTCCACGTCTTGGTTTTGCAGATTGGCGTTACCCACTTCGCAAGCCAAGTCCGCCGTCGTGCCGTAGAACACCTGACGCAACATCGACAGCAGATAAATCGGCGTGAGAATCACACCCACCGCCGCCAAGAACACCGTCACTGTGCAGAAAGTGGAGCTGTAGATATCGCTGCTGGTGATGCCGACAAACACCGCCAATTCACTGGCAAAACCGCTCATCCCCGGCAGGGCCAAGGAAGCCATCGCCGCGATCGTGAACAGCGCAAACACCTTCGGCATCAGTTGACCAATGCCACGCATTTGATCCATCGCCAGCGTGTGGGTGCGATCGTAGGTCACGCCCGCCAAGAAGAACAGCAGCGCCGCAATCAACCCGTGGGACAGCATTTGCAGCATTGCGCCGCTCACACCCAAATCCGTGAAGGAGGCAATCCCCAACAGCACGAAACCCATGTGCGACACGGAGGAATAGGCCAAGCGCCGCTTCATGTTGTTTTGGCCAAAGGAGGCGAATGCACCGTAGATGATGTTCACCACGCCGAGGATTGCCAGCACCGGGGCGAAGTAGATATGGGCATCCGAGAGCAGATCCAAGTTCAGGCGAATCAGACCATAGCCACCCATCTTCAGCAGCACACCCGCCAGAATCATCGACACCGGAGCCGAGGCTTCACCGTGGGCATCGGGCAACCAAGTGTGGAGCGGGAAAATCGCCAGCTTCACGCCAAAGGCAATCAGCAAACCGGCATAGAGCAGCAGTTCCAAGCCCAAGGAGTAGTTCTTGAGCGACAGTTCGGCAATGTCAAAGGTGGTGGGGCCATCGCCCATCAGGGCCAGGGCCAAGCCAGCCACCAAGATGAAAATCGAAGCGGCGGCTGTGTAGATCAAGAACTTAGTGGCGGCGTAGCGGCGGCGTTGACCACCCCAAATCGACACCAGCAAGTAGACTGGCACCAGTTCCAATTCCCACTGGATGAAGAACAGCAGCAGGTCTTGGGCTACAAACACCCCGATCTGGGCGGAGTAGAGCACCAACATCAGGAAATAAAACAGGCGCGGTTTGCGATCGACCTGCCAAGAGGCCCACATCGCCAGGGTAGTGACAAAGCCTGCCAACAACACGAGGGGCATGGAGATGCCATCTACCGAAACCGCCCAGCTAAAGCCGATTTGGGGCAGCCAGGAATATTTTTCGACGAGCTGGAAAGATGAATTGCTCGAGTCGTAATGAGTCCAGAAGGTGTAGCACATCAACAGAAAGTCTGTGATGCCAACGCCGAGAGCAAACCAACGGACAACTTTGCCGTTGCGCTCGGGTAACAGGGGAATGAACAGGGCTGCGACGAGCGGGAGCAGGACGATCGCGGTCAGCCAGGGAAAGTGATCCGCCATGATGGTGGTGAGCAAGAATACTTACTTCCTTGTGGATGTTGCTATTCTACTCACTTCGTAAAGCGTTATTCATAAATCTTTTTTGCCGTTGGTAAAGAATTGGCAATTGCTCGGGGGGTGACATCGCCCCAGAAAAAGCGGTCAAGTTTGCGTTTCAGCCAATCAAGGGTGGAGGCGCGATCCCAAATCACCTGTCAGTGCTTGCTGTGTCTTTAATGAAGAAATGGATCATTCGCGCAAAATCGTTGCAATCCGTAACCAATTCGCAACTGATCGGTGACTCGTTAGGGCGTGTCCCCATTTCCCAGAATGAGTCTGAAATCATCGATTTTCCAGGTCTCAATGGTCGTAACAAGGGGCTTAAGCCCCTTGCTGCCCCACGATCCGCTAACGGTGGAATCAGGGTTTCGAGCTAGTTGACGACAGGCCCTAGACCTTTTGCATCAATCTAAACCCTCACCCTAAATCCCTCTCCCAAGTCGGTCGAGGGACTGATAGACCCGAAATACGATCGCCCGGTGACTACGGCAGGGCTGCCAATTGGCTTTGTAGGCATTCGCATAGTGCGTCGTGCTGGGGGCCATTGCTGGCAATCCGCCCGCCCCACTGACTCGGATCGCCCTGGGCATAGCGCAGGGGTTGGCCGTCGAAGTGGGTGAATCGGCCGCCCGCTTCCGTTAAAACCAGCTCCGGCGCGGCCATGTCCCAATCTTTGGGGGCTGATTTGCCGGATAAGGATAGGTAGAGATCGGCTCGCTGCTCGATGATCGCGGCAATTTTGCCCCCGATGCTGCCGACGGGGTGTTGCTTTTGGCAGGGCAGGGCGGCCAGCAGTTGGTTAAACCGATCGTCCCGGTGCGATCGACTGACCACCACGGTCAGATCCTCAAGGCGATTGCAGTCGGACACGCGGGGCGATCGTTGGCGGCCGTCGCGGTGATAGGCCACGGTTCCCGAGCCGCGCACGGCCGCGTAGATCACTTCCGCTTCGGGGCAAGCCACGATCGCCACTTCCGGCCGTCCCTGATAGACCAGGGCTAAGTGGATCGCATATTCACCCGTTTTTTGGATAAAGTCTTTGGTGCCATCCAGCGGATCAATAATCCAGATCCAGTCGCGATCGGTGGGGATGCCCTCGGCTTGGTAGGTTTCTTCGCTGAGATAGCCAAAGTCGGCTGGGCCCAACTCCCCTTTGAGGTGGCTGAGGATCGATTGATTGGCGGCCAAGTCGGCGGCCGTTACGGGGCTGTCGCCACTGCGATCGATTTCCAGGTGATCGCCCCGATAGTAGGCTCGCAAAATATCAGCAGCCGTCCAAGCTGACTGGCAGGCGATCGCGCACAGATCCTCAAGGGGTCGCATGGCAAGGCTCGAAAAAGGGGACGGTCGATCCTATCCCAAAACCCTGGGCGATCGACATTAACCCCAGGACTTGGGCCGATCGCCCTGTCCCGAGTGCAAGCCAGAACGGTTGATTTTCCTTGTCCAACCGCCCTAGACAAGGGGCTTAAGCCCCTTGCTGCCCCACGATCCGCTAACGGTGGAATCAGGGTTTTGGGCTAATTCGAGGATAGGCCCTAAGCCCCTTGCTGCCCCACGATCCGCTAACGGTGGAATCAGGGTTTCAGGAATTTGACGACCAGCCCTCAGCCGCCCTGCTTCAGGGTGGGTTGGTAGCTGCCCATGATTCGGCCTGCCCCTTGGTATTGGGAAAAGTAGGCTTGGGCCACCCGATCGCCCTCGTCTGATAGATAGTCGATCGCTATCCGGCCGCGTCCCTGTTCGTAGCCTGAGCTGTGCAAATAGCGATCGCCCCAACGATCACGCCCCAAGGACAAAGCCACATGATTGATCTTTTGGACTGTGCCAAAAAACAGCAGATCCCCTGGTTGTAGTTCCGACTGGGCGATCAGTTGGGTAAAGTCCCGTTGTTGATAGGAATTGCGCGGCAACCAAATGCCGACGCTCATAAATGCCGCCTGGATCAGACCCGAGCAGTCATAGTCCGGGGCGATCGTGCCGCCCCACAGATATCGGTTGGGCACTGCCAAGGCCGCTTCTGCAAAGGCGATCGCCCCCGGAATCCGCTGCACAATCTGGTCTCGCGCCACGATCGGGGCCACGTAGGGAGCGATCGCCAGGGACAGCTTCGGCCAATCTGCCACCAACAACCAAGCCGAGTAGTCATCCTCGCAAAACACCACCTCGATCGCCCCGCCATCGGCCGCCACCTGTCGCACCCAAAGCTGGCGACCCGGTGCGGCCTGGGTGCTCAGTTCCGCGCCGTCGGGCCGCGTGAACAGGTCGATCGGCCCCACACAGCGATATTCCGGGCGATCGCTCGGGGGGTGGGCCAACTCAGCGCGCAAGTGATCAAGGTCGATCGAAGGGTTGATCGGGGTCATGATTGGGACTGCTGCTCCTGCCACCACAAAGACGATCGCCCCAAGCATAGGCGACAATGCCCACAGCAGCTATCGCCAGCACCGAAAGCACCGAAGGAATCGCAAGCATCGATGGTTTTTTATCAACAGGACACAGAACTCGATCGACTCGGCAAAAGCCTGCTCGACAACCTTTGGGCCCAATATCCCCAGCTCGCTCGCAACCAACTGGCCCTGACTTGGTGGGTTTACGATCCGCCCTACATGGTCAACACGGGCGGCGCAATCACGCCAGCGGATTTTTGGAACCAGGCGGTGCGCGGCTTCAGCTATCGCGGCGTAGAGCGCATCTATCCCGCCAGTGTGGCCAAGCTGTTCTATGCCGTGGCCGTGCAGGAATGGTTGGAAAAGGGGATGATTTCGCCCAGTGAAGAGGTCGATCGGGCCCTGCGAGATGCGATCGTCGAGTCCAGCAACGATGCCACCAGCTATCTAATCGATGTGTTGGCCGGCAACACCAGCGGCCCCGAGCTGCCAACGGGGCCCTTTGCGACCTGGCAGCAACAGCGGCAAATCGTCAACCGCTACCTGCAATCCTTCGGTTGGGAAGAGTTCCAAACCATTAACGTTTGCCAAAAAACCTGGGGCGATGGGCCCTATGGTCGCGAGCGGGCTTTTGTGGGCGCGGACTACAGCAATCGCAATTACCTCACGACCGATGCGGCGGCCCGGCTGCTCCATGCGATCGTGGGGGGCGTGGCCGTCTCTTCGGGGCGATCGCAGGGGTTGATGAACCTGATGCGGCGATCGCTCGATCCCGCTGCGGTGGCCGCCCTCGACCCGGACAGCAACCAAGTCACGGGCTTTTTGGGCGAGGGCTTGCCCCCCACGGCCCAGTTGTGGTCGAAGGCTGGGTGGATGAGCCGGGTGCGCTGGGACTGTGCCTACATTGAGCTAACCGACGCGCGGCCCTTTGGGCTGGTGGTGGCGATCGATTCTGCCTTGGGCGATCGCGATCGCACCATCCTGCCGCAAATTGCCCGCTGGACAGCCGATGCAGTGCGATCCCTGGGCAATCCCTAGGCTGGCTTCCAGGCTCCCACGCTACAATCCAAAGGATCTTTCGCCCCGCCGCCGCCACCTTGACTCGTTCCGATCGCTCCCCCCGTCCCGATTTGCCGGATTGTGACCCGGCGATCGAACAGCCCCATCCCGACCATCCTGCCCATCCCGACCACCATCACCACCACAGCCCCGACGCGACCCGCAAGATTGTGAATCGGCTGTCGCGGATCGAAGGCCATGTGCGGGGCATCAAAGCAATGGTGCAGGATGATCGTGACTGCCCAGAAGTGTTGATCCAACTGGCGGCCGTGCGGGGGGCGATCGATCGGGTGGCACGCGCCATCTTGGATGAACACCTCAGTGAATGCATCAGTCGCGCCGCTCGGGAAGGGGATATCGAAAAGGAATTAGCCGAACTGAAAGAAGCCCTCGATCGCTTCTTGCCGTAATCGCCGTAATCAATGTCAGTCCCCGCGATCGCCAACATTCCCAGTGCGATCGCCCGGTCGCTCACTCACGCCTGCTGGCAACTAGTCCAAAACATATCTCGACCATTCCTCAAGCAGTCGCCTCTGAGCCGCATTTGAGTCGCCTCTGAGTCGCATTTGGCTCACATCTGAGTTGTATTTGAGTCGTATTGCAGCTTGCACATCTCCAACGGCTGACCCTTTGCGAGAGCGCCAATGAGATGAAAGAATTGCAGACGATAAAATCCAATGACCTCATGAGTAAACGTGTTGATCACCCCTCTGGAATGCGAAAAAAGCCGAAACAGGCACGCAGCCAGGCCCGAGTCGATCGCATTTTGGATGTGGCAGAGCAGTTGTTTACGACAGAGGGGTATAACGCAACCACCACAAACGCCATTGCAGCCCAAGCAGGCGTGCCGATCGGGTCACTCTATCAGTTTTTTCCTGACAAAAACGCGATTATTGGTGCCTTAGCCGAGCGCTATAACGATCAGATGTATGAGCTGTTCACAGCACTTCATACCGTCGAGACGGCTCAACTACCACTGCCAGCCTATGTCGATCGCGTGGTAGACACATTCGATCACTTCTTTGTAGAGCACCCTGGCTACTCAGCCCTGTTCATGCCCCTGCAAGGCTTGCCTGAACTCGAAGCTGTCGATGCTGCTGGTGATGAACGATTAATTCACACCTACTCAGAATTTTTTTGTCGGTATTATCCCGTTGCAGAGCCAGAAACCTACACCCGGGTAGCTTTTGTGCTGGTCAAGGCGATCGGAAATCTGCTATGGCTAGCCCTAGGACAAGCCCCTAATTTTCGCCAAGCGCTGGTGGTGGAGACCAAGCGACTCATGGTTTGCTATCTGGCCAGTTATTTACCCTCGAATCTGGCAGATACCAACGATGCACCGGCAAACTGATTAGTTCAGCCATAGATTTTCCCATTGATTGATTGAGCAATCTAATTAACAAGACCGATCACGAAAATTTCCCGGCTGGTTGATGGTTCAGCCGGGGAATTGTTTAATCAAAATCAACAATGGCTAGGCCCGCAGCCAAACTCGCAGTAACTGTTGACCAGGACTGGGGGCTTTGGGTGGATTGCCTTGGGGCGATCGCGCCCTAGTTGCCATCCACTTGCTTGAGATGGATATGCTTGCGGCCCAGGGTGATTTCAAATTCATCACCCGGTTGCAGATCCATCTGCTTGGTATAAGCAGAACCAATTAGCAGATTGCCATTCGATTGCACCGTAATCCGGTAGCTGGCACTGCGACCGCCACGACCACTCGGTTTCGTTTTGTTGTCAAGTTCAATCCCTTCTGCATCAATCAGGGCATTGTAGAACTTCATCATATTGACGCGGTCTACACCATCTTTCGTTGTGGTGTAGTAGCCACAGGCTCGCGCCTTTTCCTCTTTGCTGACGTTTTCGAGTTCCTTGACCCTTTCCAACAGTTGAGGGCCAGTCAGGGGTTGCGATTCAGTCTTTTTACGCTTACTCATTGGTCATTTAATCCAACAAACGGATCGATCGAGAGAGTGATAAATGAATTCACTGATACAGCGTTTGCCGGATCTCAAGCAAAGAGCCTAAGCGATCGCGGCAATTGCGCCAATCGGGGTTGATGTGATTAGGCGCTTCCTTCTTGCCAGCAAATGCCCCAGCAAACGCCCCAGCAGATGACTTTGAATACCCCAGGGATCACCTGAGATGATTGGCTGAGATCGATCGACCGAGGACGGGAATTCCGTGAGTCTGACCGAATGGTGTTCTTAAACTTCAAGAAGGTAATTTTGTGCCAGCATCAGGCTCCATAATAGTACACGATTTCTGTTAAACCGCTAGGGTTTTTTCAAAAAATCAACGATTGGCTAGCCATCTCATCTTCTGACACAATCTTGGGGGCTGGTTTTGCTGGCTACCATACGATCGCCCTTCAGACTTTCCGCGCGATCAGGTCGAGATCCAATCGATCTTCCCCACTCCAAGCCCAAGCCTCGAATGCAAGTTTTTGCGCCAATTCTGACGTTCTGGAACCTAGAAGAATTGACCTGGCTGCCCATTTCTCCAACAATCTCGCCAAGTGCGATCGCCAATCGCTGGGAGTTGTTGCCACCATGAAGCTAACTGCTCGCGGACGCTACAGCATCAAAGCCATGCTCGATCTCGCCCTCCAGCGCGGCATCGGCCCCAGCTCCGTCCGGGCGATCGCCCAGCGCCAAAATATTCCCATGCCCTATCTCGAAAAACTCTTAATCGCCCTGCGGCGAGCGGGCCTCGTTGAATCCTTGCGCGGGATGTATGGAGGCTATCAACTGGCACGCGAACCCAAAGACATCTTTCTGGGAGAAATCCTGCAAGCTGTAGGCGAGTCCCTGGCCGTTGTTCTCCCAACGAGCACCATGGACGATCGCATTGAAGACTGGGTGACATCCTCACTCTGGAAGCGATTGTCCCAAAAGCTGGACGAAGCCCTGAATCAAATTTCCCTAGAGGATCTTTACTTCGATGCGCGCAGTTGGCAGGCAGCAAGGGGACAAGATAGTAGCTTTATTATTTAAGACGGTTTGAGGAGGAATCGCTGCGGATCGATCGCCCTTTGATCGCCTTCATCACCCAAGACAAAGGAAAAACCCTTGACTTTGGGGCGATGGTTGGTTCGGCTTAAACCCAACTCAGCTAATTTAGTTTCTCGGAATGGCCCCAGAGAATTGCTAGCCAATTCGTTCGGCGCTCTCAAAGTGTATCGCCCATGGGCAAATTCTCAACAGCATCTTCCCTCGCCCTGAGAGGATGTCTGAAAAGTGCCTGTGGCCCGAACCAAGCACCAATAGTCTTAGCCGCAAGGGACTTAAGCTCCTTGTTTGCATCGATCAATGGGGCATTCAGAGGATCAACTTTGGCTTTTCGGACATCTCCTTAGCAGTCCCCATATCCTGTCCCTTGCATCCATCCCTAATTGCATGTCTGTCCCTAACGCATTTCTCCGGCTGGATTATGAACCCGCCTTTCAATCCCTCGGTGACGACTATTTTGATTGGGTCGCGGCGGCTGAGTTTCCTCAGCATGATTTGCGATTTCGGAACGATGCCCTACTGCCTCAATTAGGATTGGATCCTGCCACCGTCACCGATCAGGAATTCATCGCCGCCTTTGGTCAATTTCAAGGGCGTGAATCGTTTCTAGCCATGCGCTATCACGGCTACCAGTTTGGGGAGTATAACCCCCGATTAGGCGATGGCCGGGGCTTTTTGTATGGTCAAATTCGCGGGCAAGATGGTTTGCTTTATGACTTGGCAACCAAGGGATCAGGTCAAACGCCCTATTCGCGCAATGGGGACGGTCGCTTAACCCTCAAAGGGGGTGTCCGGGAAGTGTTAGCTACCGAAATGCTGGCACGCTTGGGGGTGAACACATCGCGCACCTTGGTCTTGGTTGAAACTGGCGAAAAACTATGGCGAGGTGATGAACCTTCCCCTACTCGATCATCGGTGATTGTGCGGATGGGTCAGAGCCATATTCGGTTTGGCACGTTTGAGCGATTGCACTACTTGAATCGACCTGACTTGATCGATCGCCTGCTAACCCATGTGGTGGCTCTTTATTATCCCCATCTGATTGATCGGCCCGATTGGCGATCGCGCTTTTATGAGGAATTGGTCGATCGCGTTGCCCTGCTTTGTGCCCAATGGATGGCGGCGGGCTTCTGTCATGCGGTGTTGAATACGGACAATATGTTGGTCACGGGTCAAAGTTTTGACTATGGGCCCTATGCGTTTTTGCCCACCTACGATCCGACCTTCACGGCAGCTTATTTTGATTACTATGGGCGCTATGCCTATGGCAATCAACCCACCATTTGTCGCCTGAATTTGGAGCTGCTACAAAAACCATTGGGCATGGTGACCGACCCAGCAGACTTGGTAACCGCGCTGGAGGCCTTTGCCGATCGCTACCAGTCCGCATATTTGCGACTAATGACGACAAGGCTGGGCTTTGGGGAACTCCCCACCCCTGAGGCGGATGATCTGGTTGAGGCGACTTTGCAACTCTTGAGTGTGTCGCAAATGCCCTACCATCGCTTTTTTGAAACCCTGCGATCGCACTTTGAACCAGCTTGGCGGGATCGCCCGGAACTCTACGCGAATGAGCGACCATTCTGGGTGGGCCCCAGCGACAGCAATCCCCAGGGCGAAACGGCGCGCTACTGGGCCCAATGGTGCGATCGCTACGGCCGCTTGTTGCAGCAGCAATCAACGGAGGGTCTAGCTGCGATCGCCCAGCAATTGTGCCAAGCCAACGCCACAATCACCATCGTGCGCCCAGAGATCGAGCGGGTTTGGGAGGCGATCGATCGCGAGGATGACTGGCAACCATTTAACGCGCTGCTTGCGGCGATCGCCCAACCCTAGGGCCGTAATGATTCGCCACATAATGCCCCGGCCAAGGAATTTTTGTTAAAAAAGCATTAGCCAAGCCAGCCGGAGCAGGGCGGTGTTGTGGCCAAGGTTGTCTGACCGGGGCATAGGCATTTGACTAGGGCATTTGACTAGGGCATTTGACTAGGGCACTTGACTAGGGCCATAGATCCTGAATTTTGGTGTTGTGGGTGACAAAGTTGTGGGTGACAGAAATGACTCAGTTTAAGAGCGAAGCCCAAAAGAGTTGCTACGAGAAGGTATTCCCCTGGCTGGAGCAAATTTGGAGTGAGGTGGCGATCGATGTGGATGCACCCCACCCGACGGCCTACATCACCGCAGGCTCGGCCTGTGTGCTGGTGGAGGTGTTGCCCTGGGGCGAAGACGATGCGGTGGTGAACACGCGATCGTATGTGGTGACCAACGTGGAGCTGTCCTCGGAGTTGATGCACTATCTACTGCGAGAAAACGATCGCCTGATCTTCGGGGCCTTTGGAATTGATGCGGATGGGGATATCTTTTTGAACCATGCGATCGTCGGCTCCGAGTGCGATCGCCCGGAGTTGGAGGCTTCGGTGCAGGCGGTGTTGTCCTTGGCCGATGAATATGACGATGCGATCGTGTCTCGCTGGGGCGGCCAACGGGCGGTCGATCGAGTGCCAAGCCTGACCTAGGCCAGGAGCCAGTAGAAGAGCATCAGGGTGCAGCGACGAAACGGGAATGGATTATGACGAGCGAGCTGCAATCAGGGAATGGAGTCATGGGCAAGGGGTTGCCTTGGCTGTGGGCAATCGGCTTAGGGAGTGGACTGTTGGTTAGCTCGATTTTGGGCGCGGCGTTTTCGTTGGCCGCCTGGGCCGCGCCCATTGCCCAATCCACTGAGCAAGAGGGGGCGATCGCCAATGAGTCAGCGGAGTTTTTTGTGACTCGGGCCTATAACCGTTTGCAAAATCGTGACTTTGCTGGAGCTGTGGCGGATTTTTCCCAAGCGATCGAGCTACATCCCCCCAATCAGCCTCTGAATGCGGCTGGTGTGAGCCTGGCCCAACTCCATTACGGACGCGGCAATGCCCACTGGAACTTGCGATCGGGCGAGGCGGCCCTGGCGGACTATAGCGAAGCCCTGCGACTAGATCCCACCTTGACCAAAGCGTTGGTGAACCGGGGGGTGGTGCGTCGATCGCAGGGGGACGCGGCCGGTGCGATCGCTGACTACACCGCCGCGATCGCCCTCAAACCCGATGATCCCGACAGCTATTACAACCGGGGCAACGCCTACCGCGATCGCCAAAACTGGACGGCCGCCTTGGCCGACTACAGCCAGACGATCGAACTCGACCCCAATTATTTGAACGCTTACATCAACCGGGGCGCAGTCTATCGCCAGCAAGGCCAAGCCGATCGGGCCCTGGCGGATTTTGACAAGGCCCTAGCGCGCGATCCCCAATCAGCCGAGGCCCTGTTTAATCGGGGGGTGTTGCGGTTCGATCAAGGCGATCGCGTCGGTGCGGCGGCAGATTTGGATCGGGTGGTGGAATTGCGCCCCGATCGGGCCAATGGCTGGGTGAAGCGGGGGCTGCTGCGACATATTGCAGGCGATCGACGCGCAGCCATGGCCGACTATGACACAGCGATTAAGGTTGATCCCAACATTGCCGAAGCCTACAACCTGCGCGGTCTGGCTTGGTTTCAACTAGGCGACATCACCGCAGCCCTCACGGATCTGGATCAGGCGATCGCTCTCGATCCGCTCTATGCCAATGCCTACGTGAATCGCGGCATGGTACACCATCGCCAAAAACAATTTGCAGCGGCGATCGCGGACTACTCGGCGGCTTTGCGGGTCAATGTGGACTATGCCGAGGCCCACAACGCGCGCGGCTTGGCCAAAGAAGCCCTTAAAGACTGGGCCGGGGCGATCGAGGACTATGCCGCAGCCCTGCGCCTCCAACCGAACTACGTGAATGCGTTGCTCAATCGGGCGCGGACCTATGAAGCCAAGGGAGCGCGATCGGCTGCGCGGGCAGATTTGCGAGCTGCTGAGGCGCTCTATCGCCAGCGCAATGACACAGCCGGACTGGCCCAACTGCGGGAACTGCGCCGCAGCTTGGGTTTTTAGGGTTTTTAGATTGAGTCTTTAGATTGGGTCTTGCATCACCAATCCATGACCGATCGCCCGAGGCCCTTTGCTCATGGGTGGTAGATTATGAAGCTCTGGTAAGCTCTGCCTCAACAACCCTGCAAGTTTTTCGGGAAGGATCGGTTCGTGGTTAAACTAACGCCAAATCCGAGTTTCAGCGTTTCGTTGCGTCTTCAGTTGCCCAATCAAGTGGGGATGTTGTCTCAGGTGATTCAGGCGATCGCCGAGGCTGGAGGCAACCTAGGCGACATCACCCTAGTGGAGCAAAATCGCCAAAATACAGTGCGTGATCTGGCCGTGGACGCAGCCAGCACCGAGGCGGCCGAGGCGATCGTGGCGGCGGTGAAAGCGATTCCCGATGTGTTGGTGTTGGCTGCGGCCGATCGCACCTTTGCCTTGCACCAGGGCGGCAAGATCGTGGTTAACAGCAAAATTTCGCTGGCTCGCCAGTCCGACTTGGCCATGGCCTACACGCCCGGGGTGGGTCGGGTTTGCAAGGCGATCGCCGATCGCCCTGAGCGGGTCTATGAGCTGACTGTCAAGCAAAACATGGTGGCGATCGTCACCGATGGCAGCGCAGTGCTGGGCTTGGGCAACTTGGGGCCCGAGGGAGCGCTGCCGGTGATGGAAGGCAAGGCGATGCTGTTCAAGGAATTTGGCGGGGTGGATGCGTTTCCAATTTGCCTAACCACCCAAGATGCCGATGAAATTGTGGAAACCGTGAAGCGGATTTCACCGGTTTTTGGTGGGGTGAACCTGGAAGACATCGCCGCGCCCCGCTGCTTTGAAGTGGAAAAGCGCCTGAAGGAAGAACTGGATATTCCGATTTTTCACGATGACCAACACGGCACGGCGATCGTCTCCTTGGCGGCCCTGACCAATGCTCTGAAGTACGTGGGCAAGGCACTGGCCAGCGTCAAGATTGTGATTAACGGTGCGGGTGCGGCGGGGATTGCGATCGCCCAACTGTTGCGGACGGCGGGCGCAACCCAGATCGCTATTTGTGACTCGAAGGGTTTGCTGACGAGCGATCGCCCCGATCTGAACCCCCAGAAGCGTGATTTTGCGGTCGATCGCCCTGGCCCCTTGACCTTGGCCGATGCGATGGTGGGGGCAGATATTTTCTTGGGGGTGAGCGCGCCTGGGGTGGTGTCCGTGGAGATGGTGGAGTCGATGGCCAAAGACCCGATCGTCTTTGCGATGGCCAACCCAGTTCCAGAAATTCAGCCGGAGTTGATTATCGGTAAGGCGGCGATCGTGGCCACGGGCCGCAGTGACTATCCCAACCAAATCAATAATGTGTTGGCCTTCCCCGGTTTGTTCCGAGGCGCTCTCGACAGCCGCGCCAGCCAGCTAACCCAGCAAATGTTCTTGGATGCGGCCTTGGCGATCGCCTCCTTAGTGGAACCCGACCAACTGGGCCCCGAGGCGATCGTGCCGTCGGCCTTTGATCCGCGCGTGGCTCCAGCCGTGGCCGCAGCCGTGCAGGCCGCTGCCCGCCGTGATGGGGTGGCTCGCATCTAGTGCCAGGGCCTATTATCTGATTGCCTGAAACCCTGATAACTCTGTTACGAGGTCGTGGGGGACAAGGGGCTTAGCAAGGGGCTTAAGCCCCTTGTTACGACGACTGGGGCACGGAACATCACTGTTTCATCTGCCATCAATGGCATCTGATGACACGCCCTAAGCCCCTTGCTACGACGATTGAGGCAAGGACAATCAACCGTTGCAGCTTGATTTCCAGGGCATGACGACACCCCATCACCCCCCGATCTAAAACCCCGCCCCATCGAACGATATGGGAGCGGGGTGGTGTGTTGGATCGGGTTTTGGATTTGGAGTCGGCGATCAGGATTTTTAGGCCCCCAAGCCCAGCACTTCGCCTTGGCCGGCCACCACGGTTCCCAACTGCCAAGGCGCTAAACCGGCCGCCTGCAAATGCTCGATCGCCCCGGAGACCTGATCCGGCGGCACAATCACCACAAAACCAACTCCCATATTGAAGGTGTCGAACATCGCCGCCGGGGGCACATTACCGGCTTCAGCGAGCCAACGGAACAGAGCAGGCAGTTGCCAACTGGCGCGATCGACTTGCACCGACTGACCAGCGCTCAGGGTGCGGGGCAGGTTTTCCGGCAGACCGCCACCAGTAATGTGGGCCATGCCATGCACGGATAAGCCGGATTTCAGCAGCGCCAAGATTGGCTTCACATAAATCTGCGTGGGCGTGAGTACCCATTCACCCAAACTGCGATCGCCCGTCAATCCTGCTAGGCGATCGGCCCAATTCAAGCCCTGGGTTTCCACAACTTTGCGCACCAGGCTAAACCCGTTGCTATGCAGGCCCGAGCTGGGCAGGGCGATCGCCACATCGCCGAGTTGCACCTGAGTGCCACTCAGCAGGCGACTGCGCTCGGCAATCCCCACACAGAAGCCCGCCAGGTCGTATTTCCCATCGGCATAAAATCCCGGCATCTCCGCCGTTTCGCCCCCCAGCAGGGCACAGCCCGCCTGCTCACAGCCGATCGCAATCCCTTCCACCACGTCGGCCATCGCTTCTGGTCGCAACTTGCCCGTGGCGATGTAATCCAAGAAAAAAAGTGGTTCAGCCCCAGAAGTCAGCACATCGTTGACGCACATGGCCACCAAGTCAATTCCCACGGTGTTGTGGATGCCGGTTTTTTGGGCAATTTCCAACTTGGTACCCACGCCATCGGTACCGGACACCAGCACCGGTTCTTGGTAGCCCTGGGGCAGAGCAAAACAGCCGCCGAACCCACCCAAGCCGCCCAACACTTCCGGGCGAAAGGTGCGCTGAACCCGATCGCGAATGCGATCCACAAAAGCACGACCGGCTTCAATATCGACCCCTGCTTCCCGATAGTCCACGGCTGGCGATCCTCGCGACACAATCCACCCGCACCGCGAGATCCGGTAACTGACCTCCAGCAAGCGGTGTGGGCTTTAGAACGGCATGAATTTTAACATTCCCCGGGTTGCTGCCCTAGGGTTGGCGTTGGCGATCGCCCCGATCGCTGCGCCATCAACCATGCGCCATCAACCAGTTGAAACTCTGGCCACCGATCCCACGCAAAAGCCCGATCGCCACTTCAGCAAATCTAAAATTTTCCTTAAGACACGCAAACTGTCCTGGGGGCTGAAACCCCTGAGTTTTCGAGAGGGTTGCCCCATGAGCGATCCCCGGCTTTGGCGCTCTGGCCTTGGCTTGATCGGGGATCGCCTAGGTTGTCTTAACAACTTGTGATAACCTACGGCAATCTTACGGACGGCCGCCTTGAGGGTTCTACCCACCAAGGGCGATCGCCCGCAAGAGAGTGCGAAGTGATTGGCTTCGATGCCCCAAGTTCCGTGCTACGCGGTTCTGCTGCATCGCGACCCGCCAACCGCTTTTTGTCGAATCTGTGGGTTGTTCGCAGCTAGAGCGTTTTCCAAAGAAGTCTGATGCTCGATCTGCCTCGTTCCCTTGTCGCCTTGGCGCTCAGAAACCAGCGGTTTGCAAGGTAGCCGAATGAGATGGATGGAGCAACAACCGGATCGCGTCCTAACTACGCACGACTGCTCGACAAACCTCCTAGGTTCCCGGTTTCTCTGAAATCCTTGCTGAATCGCCCCCTTGGGTGTGACGGGAGATCAAGAAACCCACCGCTCGATGCTCTGGTGCTTTTTCGGTTGAGCCTGTTTCCCAAAACCGCCGAAACACCCCTGAGGCGAATGGCTGTCGATCGCCCAACGAGCGATCGCCCCCCCTACCCGCCCCTTGGCGAATGCCCGGTCTGGATTTGGCCCTTGTCAGATTCTTCTCAGACCGTTTCCCTACAACTCCTGTTGAGCCGTTCGTACGTTCCAAGGCATCAGCTCGATCGACCGACGTGACAGAACCTGGCTTGAGGCGCGCGTGAAATTTACCCCATCACGCCATGAGTTATTCCAAAAAATCCCTGACTGCCCCGATCGCTATGGCGATCGCCCTAACCCTAGGCTACGAAGTGCCGTTGCGGGCCGAAGAGGTTGCGTCCTCTGCTCAACAACTATCCACGCCTCCGGTTTCCGCAGTCAGACTTGTTGCTCAACCCGCTGCTGACTTGGCAGGCATTACCCCAACCAGCGCCACGGCACAACCGGCGGCTGTTCCCGCCCAAGCCAACTTCTACAGCATCACAAAGCTACATGCTCACCAGTTGGGCAATCGTTCAGCGGTCACGCTTTACATCCGCAACATTCCCGTTGTGACGTTTTTGGCAACTGACCAGAACACAACGGCCGCCCTTGAGCGCGCCACCAACACCGCCCGCCAAATCGATCGCCTCCAGGCGGCCGGTTTAGATGCCCAAGCGGTGCGCTACGAATGGAGTCCCCGAGAACAGCGCTATTGGGTGACTGTGGCCGGTGAGCCGCTGGTGGCCATCGATCGGGAAACCCTCGCTCCGGCTCCTACCAGCAGCTATTCTGCTGACGTGGTGCAAGTTGCCAATCGTATGCGCCGACAACTGGGGAATGTTGGGCCTTTGGCCTACAGCGGCCAGTTGCGAATGCGGGATGGGTCGGTTACGCCAAACCCGGCCGAAAACAATCCCAACAACAACAATCCCAACAACAACAATCCTGACAACAATGATGCTGCTGGAACCATTCGGCACAATGGTCTAGCCTACGCGGTGCGATCGAGCAGCACCGGTCAGGCTTCTTGGTATGGCCCCGGCTTCCATGGTCGGTCAACCGCCAGTGGTGAGCGGTTTAATCAAAATGCGATGACGGCGGCCCACCGGACATTACCGTTTGGCACTTTGGTGCGGGTGACGAATGCGCGGAATGGGCGATCGGTCATTGTTCGGATCAACGATCGCGGGCCGTTCACGCGCGGTCGGATCATTGACCTGTCGGTAGCTGCCGCTCGGGAAATCGATATGTACAGTTCCGGCGTGGCCTCGGTGCGTGTCGAAGCCCTGCAACGGGTTTCCGGCGGAACCACCGTGGCGAACAATCCCTAACTCTCCCTAATCACCAATCCTCCGATCGGCTTGGGCACAACTCAGGGCCCGCCAACGTCGGGGGAGGTAGTGGGGAGACATCATTATTGATTAATCCGGCAAGGGGCTGAAGCAGGCAAAGGGCTTCAGCCCCTTGTTGATGACTGGTTAATCGAGCGAGTCTAGGAAATCATTCCAAGCATCAATCTCGCTGGGGTCGGCTTGGACTTGGTGCTTCCAAGCCAAAATGGTTGTGGCACTTTGGCGGGCTTGGTCAAGGCGACCCAGGGCCCGATGGGCGTGGCAGCGAAACTCCAGCGCGATCAGTTGCAGTTGAGAGTCGTTGTTTTCTACCCCAAAACCGTTGGCGTCCACGCAATGCTCGTCGAGGGCTTCCCAGGTTTCGGTTTGCTTTTCCCAATGCAGCACCCAATACCAAGCGGTGCGAAAGCGATCGGGGTCTTGCAGGTACTCCACCGCCACGTTCATGGCATGGGCAAACCGGTCGATCGCCTCGGGTAGAAACGTTGCCTGGTTCTCAGCGCTGACCAGGGCTAAGTTGCCCAGCACGTTGCCATAGGCCAGATAGAACTCAAAAATTTCCTCCGTGGACAATTGCCCCGCCAGCCCCTGATCGAGCTGGGCCAGCAACTCGCGAGCGGGGTCGTAATCCCCCAAGTCCATCAAGCAATAGGCCTGACGCAGCTTCACCAACGCCACAAAGCGTCCGGGAATCGTGCCTTGGAGCCGCTGACCGTCCTCCCCGGCAAAAATCGCGCGGTAGTGGGCCAGGGCAGCGGCCACATCCCCAGCATTGGCTAACTGCACGGCGGCATTGAATCGATCGAGACAAAGACTGGGGATGGCGGACTCGGGCGCAGGATGGCTCATGGAAACTCAGCAAGAATAGGAGCGATCGCTTTTCAAGAGATTTAACTTTCAAGAGATTTAACAAGGAGCGATCGCAGGGTGCAAACTCCCGATCGCCCTTGGTCACCGGCCGGTGCAACTGCTTACAACACCCGCAGGACACTGGCAACCGATCGCACGGCATCGCCCTGTTGAATATCCGCCAAAGCGGCCCGGAAATCCCCTTCACGCACCGCATGGGTGACGACCACCACTTGGGCCTCGTCGCCATTCACGTCGGTTTGCACCAGCGATTCGAGACTGACTTGGTGGTTGCCAAAGCCGGTGCCGATGTGGCCGATCGTGCCGGGGCGATCGCTGGTCAGGAACCGCACATAGAAGCGGGTTTCGAGATCATCGATCGGGGCAACGGGGCAAAACTCGCTGTGATTGCAGGCCAACATCGGGTTAATGATCGGCACGGCGCGATCGCCCGCGCCCTGCATCGCCGCCGCCACGTTCAACACATCGGACACTACGGCACTGGCCGTGGGGCCCGAACCGGCTCCAGGCCCAAAGAACATCACCTGACCGATCGGCTGGCCTTCCACAAAAATCGCATTGAACGCTCCATCCACCCGCGCCAGGGGATGGGCTTGGGGCACGAGGGTGGGATGCACCCGCAGGGACACTGCCTCGCCTTGACGACGGGCGATCGCCAGCAGCTTGATTACAAAACCCAGTTTTTGAGCATAGGTAATGTCCGTGGCCGTAATGCTGCGAATGCCTTCCGCGTGGACAGACTCACGCTTGATTCGGCCCCCAAAGGCCAGGGAGGCCAAAATCGCGATTTTATCTGCCGCATCCAACCCGTCCACATCGGCGGTCGGGTCAGCCTCCGCATAACCCAGTCGCTGGGCATCGGCCAGCACCTCGCCAAAGTCTGCGCCCTCAGTGGCCATGCGCGACAGGATGTAGTTGGTCGTGCCGTTGATGATGCCGGTGATGCCATCGAGCCGATCGCCCCCCAAGGACTGCTTCAGGGGTTGCACGATCGGGATGCCGCCACCCACGGCCGCTTCCAACATCAAATAGACCCCCGCTTGCTTGGCCGCATCAAACAGCTCCGGGCCAAAACGGGCGATCGCCGCTTTGTTGGCCGTCACCACATGCTTGCCATGGCGAATCGCCTCCAACATCAAGCTGCGAGCTGGCTCCAATCCCCCAATCACTTCCACGACGATATCCACGGCCGGATCGGTGACGATCGCCTGCAAATCGGTGGTGAGTTGTTCGCGGGGAATCTCCACCGGGCGAGGCTTATCGAGCGATCGCGCCCCCACTCGATACAGCTCCAGTGATTGGAGCAGCGGGCTGCGGCCGGTTGCGTCTAGCAAAATCTGCGCCACACCAGCCCCAACGGTTCCGAGACCCAACAAACCGACTTTGAAACCCACGATTTTTCCCAACTTTCTCTAAACGATTAGCCAGCAATTGGGAGCGATGGCCGGGTTTTGGCCTGCCAAACCGCCCGATCGCTATTCTGACATCGGAGGGCCTGCCAACAAAAGGTAAGACCCTCCGATTACACGCGGGGTCTGATGGCATGACAAACCTAAAGCACTGGGTCAATGTTGCGAAATCAGTCGCAACAGACAGCCATCATAGGCAAGGAGCTTAGGGGCTGTCGTCATTGCCAGTAGGGATGCTGAAACGGTTGATTTTCTGTACCCCAATGGTCGTAACAAGGGGCTTAAGCCCCTTGCTCCCCACAATCTCCTAACGGTGAAATCAGGATTTCAGGAGAAATGACGACACGCTCTAAGCCCCTTGCTCTTAACAATCCAGTAATGCAACGGATCAAAATAAGCTGGTCAGATCACTGGTCTAAGTCCATGCTGTCTAGGTCGATCGGTTGCAACTTTGACTCGTAGGGGCGGGTGAAGCGGGCGGCTGCAATTTCGTTCAACTGATCCAGGGGCGTGTTGAGGATGAACTGCATTGCGGCTTGGGCGAATTCTTGGTTGGGACAGCGATCGCCCAACACACAGCCCTGGGTGCAGGCGGTTTTGCAATCGATCGATTGCGGATCGGTCATGTCGCTCATGGGGATCTCCGGGGCGATTTCCTAAGGATCAAAAGGATCAAACGGGCAAGTGAAATTCTGGCCCCTACCATACCGCCATTTGTCCCGATCGGCAGATGGGCTGGGCTTGTTCAGTGCGGGCCCAGGAATTCATCGGTTGCTGAACCCCCTGGTAATCGTGATTCTGCTTGGGATAAAACGGTGGGGAATGCTACCGGCGATCGAGCCATTTGGGATAGCTTGGGGCAGTTTTGGGTAGGGCTGCCGATCCCAATCCCGAGGTGACTCCGCACATCAGTTAGACACACTCAGCGATCGCCATCCTGACTCAACCAGCACCTCTTGAGATTCCAGATGAAGCAACCCAAACTCCGTCAGGTCAGTCAAGGCCTAACCCCAAAAGCGTCAGCAGCAAGTTAATTCGGTTGAATTCGGTTTCGTCTACGGCAATTAACTTGAATTATTGGCTTGAATGATCGGCTTGGATTATCGGTTTGAGTCATTGGATTAAATCATCGGTTTAAATCATCGGTTGAGATAACGTCTTGAGTAGGGGGCTGCGTCGTGAATCAAGGTCTGTCGCAAGCGATCGAGCGGATAATCGGGCTGTTATACAAGCAAGCAGTCTTCGTTTTAGTGCTGATCTTCTGCATAGGCATTGGGATTGCGCTATCGCCCCAAGCGTTGTTTCTGGATTAGGCCAAGAACATCAGTTCCCGCAGATGGCGATCGAACGCCGTAGCCGCCGCTTCTAGATCCTCTGCCTCAACGGCCGATCGCCCGGTTTTGGCCAGGTTCGATCGAGCCGCCGCATCGGTGGCCAGTTGGCTGAGGGTTTGGGCGATCGATTCTGCCACGGGCAACAGTGTGCCGTAATGAATCCCCGCCGACAGCCGATCGCCCAGGGGCAATTCATCGCCCACTACCAAGGCCGCACAGCCACAGCCCAGGGCCTGCAAGGTGGGCAGCGCGCCGTTGGCCGTGGCGGGCGCTAGGTGCAACTCCGCCGTTTGCAGAATGGCGGCCCAACGATCGGCCGGGGGCCAGCCCGAGCCATCATCCAGTTCCGCGCAGACAAAGGGCAGTGTTGTCGGCCGTTGGGGGCCGTAGCGATAAATGGTGGTGTCGGGATGGCGATCGAGAAACAGGCTCAGACCCGCGACGATCGCCGCCCGCTGCTCGGCACTCATCGAGCGATCGTCCAGCCACAGCAGCGATCGTGCCGGGCCACTGTGGCGCGTCCAGTCGATCGGGTTGGGCAAAAAGTCCGGCAGCAACCCCCCTTCAATCGACAGGGGCGGCACTCGCAACACCCGCACCTGCTCCCACTGCTGGGCGATCGCCTGGCCCCAAGCGATCGGGCGCAGGGGCAAACCACAGGCCCCCAACGCCGCATCATGCTGATCGGTACCCAGGGGCAAATAGTCGGCATCCCAGCTCTGGGCTAGGTGCAGCCGCAGCCGCACGGCCGACCAATCCGCCACCGCACAGGCCGATCGCCAGTCCGTAGCGATCGCCACATCCAACACCGGGCGCACCTCCTGCGGATCCAGCACCCGCACCCCACAGGCGGGCAAGCGAGCCTCCCAAGTGGCACAGGCCTGTTGCAGTTGATCGTGGGGCGCAAGGCCACCAGCTTCCACCCACAGCACCACGTCATGGCCACGATCGTCGAGGGCCTTGGCCAAGGCAGCAATCCGATCGCAGGCCACAGGGTGGTCATGGGCCAGCTCGATCGCTACCACAAACCCCAGGCTCAGGGCCGGCGGTTCCAGCGGTCGGCGGGCCAACAGGTGGTGCCAACCGGCCCAGGTTTCACCCAAGGCTGCCCGGGTTAGGTAGCGATCGCGTGCGTCCTGGTTGGCGGCGCGACCCACCCGCTCGCGCAAGGCCCCATCGGCGACTAGGCGATCGAGCACCGTTGTCCATTCCGCCGCATCCCCACACAAAAAGCCCGTTTCCCCATCGTGAATGGCCTGGGTGAAAGTCCCCCAGCGCGAGGCCACCGTCGGCACAGCCAGCAGGGCCGCTTCAAAATATTTCAGCTCGCTTTTACCCGCCGTAAATTCCCGATCGCGCTCCAGGGGAGCCAGGTTGATATCCAAGCGGCGATAGACTTCCGGCAGTTTTTCCCAGGGCAAAATCGGCAACCGTTCTAGCCGATCGCCCCAAGCGGCGACCAACTCCGGGGGAAGATCCAAATGGCCCACCACCTGCAAGCGCGTGTGGGGATGATTTTGGGCCACTGCGATCAAAGCCGGCACGCATTCCGCAAAATCCCGTTGATGGGTTTTTGTGCCGCTCAGATAGCCAATTCGCACCAAAGATTGATCGCTCTCCGGTCGCGATTGGGTCAATGCCAGGGCTGCTTGGCGCTCCATGTCGGCGCTGGCCCGGTTGGGCAACACGGCCACCACTGAACCGGGAAAGCGCTGCTCGATCGACTGGCGCAGGGGTTCGGTGCTGGTGCTGACCCCGTCTACCAAGGCGATCACCCGTTGGTATTGGCGCGTCATTTCCCGATAGACCTGCTGTAACTCCGCATCACCCGCCCGTGCATCCTCCAGTTGGTAGAGCAAGTCGGGATCAAACACCAGATCATCGGTTTCAAACACAAACCGCACGCCCTGGTTGCGGCCCTCGGCGATCGCCGCTTCTAAATGGGGATGGAACGTAGGCCGGTGCATCACCACCACCTTGAACCGATCGAGCAGTTCGCGGTAGGGATATTGGGCAATGTCATAGACCTCGACGCTGTAACCCAAGTAGCGCAGGGCTTCTGCCTGATGTAGGCAACGGTAGCGATAGGGCGCACCGCCACAACCACTGATGAAAGCGATCGCCCCGAGGGATCGTTCTTCCGGGGCGAGCAGTTCTGTGGGAGCCGTCAAGCGAGCTTCCCGCAGCCCCACCAACAGGTAATGCTCAAAGGCGCTGCGATATTGCCCCATCTCCACCGCCGCCGCCGCATCGGGATAGGTCTGGCAATAAAACGCGCTGTCGAACTGGGGATTGGGGTTGAGTCCTTCGGCGATCCCCACCTCCAGGAAATGCTCGATCGCACTGGCAAAGTCTCCCGCCGCCAACCGTGCCTTCACCTGCGGATAGGTTTCCAGGTAGTAGCGGGTTTTGAACAGCGGGCTAGGATCGCGCCCCTCTGCCGCCCCATTGGCCACAAAGTGGGCGATCGCCTGGCTGTAGGTGGCCGCTGGCAGCGCATTGGCCACGTCGGGCTGAGTGTCGAGATAATAGGCCGCATCAAACAGCCGCAACAGCGCATGGGGCTTGCGGAGATCGACCGTGGGGTAATTCTGGCGGACGGTTTCGTAGATCGCCGATTGGGCTCCGGCCGGATCGGGAGCGATCGCCAGCTCCGGAGGAATTTGCCCGATCGCCATCAGGGTCTGGGCAAACAACTCCGGATCAAAATCCTCAGGCTGTCGAGGCTTCAGCTTATTTTTCAGACGAATCCAGCTATTGCGCAGCTTCCAAAACTTGCTGCCCCGCATCGCTTCGACTAGAAAGCGCGTTTCTTCGAGGCGCGATCGCAACTCCCGAAACTGAGCTTGGGCCGAAGCTAACTGGCTCTTGGCATGGCTGCGCAGGCGTTCGGCATGGTCTGCATCGGCCCGGGCGGCGGTGACTTCCTCTAAGGTTGTCTGCAATTGGCCTTGCAGGTCTTGCAAATCCTGATTGGCAGCGGTCAGCAAGTCCTCGGTATGTCGCCAGCGCGTTTCGTAGGTACCAATCGCCCCTTGCAACAACGCCAGACGCGATCGCGCTTCAGTGGCGGCCCGCTCCGCTTGGCTCGATCGCCACTGATAGCGACTGAGTTCCCCTCGGGACTGCTCCAGTTGAAACCGGCTTTGCTCAAAGGCTGGCCGGATTTGGGCCAGTTGCTGCTCTGCCCGCTGGAGTTGCCCTTGCCGATCGAGGCCTTGCTCGGCCGCGGCCCAATCGCGTAGCCAGGCCGCTGCGCCGGATGTTGGCACGGCCGGGGTTGACTGTGGGTGGGGCGCGAGGGCACAGGCATTGAGGCGATCGTAGAGATCGGCCGCCGCCGGGTAAAACTGCCGAAACAGGCTCTCACGCTCATCACTGGTTTCATCCCAATCCGGCAGGATCAAGGTTTGGTCGCCCCATTCCACGGCCCCCGCCGAGAGATCCACCACGGTGGCCCGACTGCCCAACTGCTGGGCCGCTGTCCACAGGCTCTCGTGGTAGGTCTGCCACACGCGCACGGCCCACTCGGGATCTTCCACGGTGCGATCGGCCGCCGATCGCAACAAAGCCGCCACCCCCACCCAAGGGGCACAGGTGACCAGCAAAAACTGGGCCGCCGCATCATGGGCTTGCCAATCGGCCCAAAACAGAGTCGCCAACGGATCTGCCACCACCAAGCTGCCAGAGGGCCAGGCATCGCTGAGTTGGACTAGGCGATCGGCTTGCTCGGGCGACACCGGCATCGGCAACTGAGCTACCCAGCCGGTGGTTTGCAATCCTTGGGCATTCAGCACCGATCGATGCCATTGGCTCGCATCCACTGGCTGCCAGCCCCACTCAGCCAGGGCCATCGCCACCCGATCGCATCCCACCGGCAGCAGTCCAGTCACGATCACAAGGTGTTGCTCAGTCATGGCGAAACTCAGGGGCAGCAAGGGGAAGCCTTGGGCGTTTTCAGGAAAAATACCACACCCTGTACGGCCCTAACGCTGGACTAGCCCCGATCGCACCCTAGCCGACCGAGGCTTGGCCAGACCAGTCACCAATGGCTAATTGACCGATCGGCGACCAGTCCATCACATCGGCCAGCAGGCTTTCATAACCCAAATCATTCGGATGCAGGCCATCTTCACCCAGTCGTTGCTCAACCCAGGCTGCGCCCCGCCCCAACCACAGCTCAAAACAATCTAAAAACGGAATCCGCCGGGCCTCGCAAGCACGGCGGATCACTTCTTTGTAATCGTATTGATCGGCATGGTTGTAATACAAACAATCCAAAAAGGGCATCCTACGCGGATTCACGGGGGTCATCCCCACAAACAAGACCGGACACAAGCCCCGAGCCTGATCGAGCAAGTCTTCGACCTGCGGGCCAAATTGGGCCAAGGGGGTCATATTTTTGCCATCGGGACGGCCCACCCGGGGCGAATCGTTTGTGCCGACGGATAAGATCAATCGATCGGGCTGACGATTGCGTAACTCGCCCCGACTGCGAAACTCCAACTCTAGGCGATCGCTGATCTGGGCCACCTTGTCGCCGCGCACCCCCAGGTTGTAGAGCACATGGCCCGCTGTGTTGGGGGCCATCCACTGGCGACGCAGGCGCTCGACCCAGCCACCGCCACTCAGGTCGCCATAGCCATAAATCACACTGTCGCCCATGGCAATAATTCGCAGGGGTTGGCGCTGCTTAGTGCGAAAGGGCGTAACCACGGAAGCATGACGCAAGGGGGAGGCGATCGGGGCTTGCATGGGCGGCGGGCGGTAAACGCGATCGAGTACAGAATTGAGCCGGACTGTAGCACTGGGGTGGGACAAGCGGCAATCGATCGGGACGATTTGGGCTGATTCCTGTTGATTTGGGTCCACCTAGCCCGCCCATCTCCGTGATTATACTGGGGGGCTGCTGGGAGGTTGCTGGGCGATCGCTAGTTGCTCCTAACTCAAGAGCGCCGAAACTAAACCATAGGTTACAGCCAGCCCCAAAGATGGTTTGCTAATCTCGCGTTGCTCCTTGGGACTGTTGCCCCACCCATTGGCCCTTGGCCTGCCATTCCCAAGCCCCCGCGATCGCCCCGTGCCATCGGTGGGTTGCAATTTTGCCCCATCCTTTCTTCATCCTTTTCCCATTCCCTATGAGCCACGCTTTTCGCGAGCTACTCAAAATTATTGGCAGCGGCCCCCACACGGGCAAGAGCTTGACGCGATCGCAGGCCGCCGAGGCCATGCGGTTGATGTTGACTGGGGCCGCCACGCCAGCGCAGATTGGGGCTTTCTTGATCGCCCATCGGATCAAGCGGCCCACGGGCGAAGAGCTAGCGGGAATGTTGGATGCCTGTCAAGAGCTGGGGCCGCGCCTGGAGTCGATCGGGGAAGGTCGGCCAATTGTCACCCTGGGCATTCCCTACGATGGACGATCGCGCACGGCTCCCTTGGGAATTGTGACGGCATTGATTTTGGCGGCGGCCGGACAGCCGGTGTTGATGCATGGGGGCGATCGGATGCCCACCAAATACGGGTTGCCCCTGATCGAACTTTGGCAGGCCTTGGGTGTGGACTGGACGGGGACTGATCTGACGCAATTGGGCGATCGACTCCAAAATCCGGGGCTAGCCTTTTGCTATGTGCCGCGCCACTTTCCGCAAGCTGCCGCCCTCGTGGACTATCGCGACCAAATTGGCAAGCGCCCACCCCTGGCTACGTTGGAGTTGATGTGGTCGCCCTATGCTGGCCCCCAGCACCGAATGATGGGATTTGTGCATCCGCCCACGGAAACAATGATGCGGGAAGCCTTGGCCCTGCATGGGGTTCAATGGCTGACCACAATCAAGGGTCTAGAAGGCAGCCCGGACTTGCCCCACGATCGCGCGGTGATTGTCGGTCTGGGACGGGGCGATCGCTTTGATCGGCTCTGTCTCAACCCCTGGGAACTGGGCTACAGCGGCCCGAACTTGCCGATGGCTCCCACGGCGGAGTTGGCAGGGGCGATCGCGGAAGTCTTGCAGGGCAAACCTGGCCCTTGGCGATCGAGTGCGGTTTGGAATGGGGGATTTTATCTGTGGCAATGCGGCATTTGTGATGCGCTGGCGGTGGGGTTCGATCGCGCGGCGGCCCTGTTAGATCAAGGTCGTCCCTGGGATGTGTTATGCGCCCTGCGATCAACCCAATCCTAGGGTCACACCCTGACCACAACGGGCATCCAGCCAGTGGGGTCAGGATGTCAACGGCGGGTTTAGCAGCCTTTTGACAACATGCTAGACTCGCACTTGAATCATCAAATTGATCGACAATCGCTCCTCTGCACACAAGCGTCTCCAATGCGGGGCGCTTTTTTGTGTGAATCTTTGCCTAGAACGCGATCAAGCCGTCTGAAGCGGAACCGATCCGCTATCCTCAAACCAGTGCATGGAGCCGATCGAGGTTTAGAAGGGGGCAACAGTGCTGAGTGACTGGTGGTCAATAGTAGAAACTTCCTCGGCAATTGCCGTTGGCTTGGCAATTTATGTCACCGGGGCCGATTTTTTTGAAGCTGGGCCCGCTGACGATCCGTTGGTATGGCCTATTAATTGCGATCGCCCTGATGACGGGTGTGAGCTTGTCCCAATGGCTGGCCCCGCGTCGCAAGTTGGATCGCGATGCGATCGCCGATGCCTCGATTTGGTTAGTCTTGGGCGCGCTGCCCGCTGCCCGGATCTATTACGTCCTGTTCAATTGGCCGGCCTATGCGGGCCATCCCGATCGAATGATTGCGATTTGGGAAGGCGGAATTGCCATCCACGGAGCAATTCTGGGCGGGCTGCTGGCCTTGGCCACCTTCGCCCGCATCAATCGTCTGTCGTTGTGGCAGTTGATTGACACGATCACCCCCTCGTTGATTTTGGGCCAGGCGATCGGCCGGTGGGGCAACTTTTTTAATTCCGAAGCCTTTGGCCGACCCACAGACTTACCCTGGAAGCTGTTTATTCCGTCCGATCGCCGTCCCTTGGGCTACGAGGGCTTTGAATATTTTCATCCCACCTTTCTTTACGAATCCCTGTGGAATTTGGGAGTGTTTGGGTTGTTGCTCACCCTCTTTTTGCGCAAACCCAACCTGAAACCTGGTGCGATCGGCTGTCTGTATGCGATTACCTACAGCCTCGGGCGGGTTTGGATTGAGGGCTTACGCACCGATAGTCTGATGCTGGGGCCCCTGCGGATGGCACAAATGGTGAGCCTAACAGGGGTGGCGATCGGAATCCTGGGTTTGTTTTGGCTCTATGGACGACGGCGATCGCTGCCGGATGTGGTGTCACCCAAGCATGAAGCAGCTAACGGGTCAGATTAGAGCACAAGAGGCAGCATGAGCATGAAGCGTGGGTGGCAACGAGGCGCGATCGCCCTCTTGATTGGTTTAGCGATCAGTCTAACCATTGGTCTAACCAGTTGTGGCATGACACAGGTAAGCGCCGAGTCGCGGTTGTTGTTGCCGCTGTCGGTGGAGTTTTTGGGAGTTTATATCCTGCCTCAGCAGGTGGCGGACAACACGCCGGTTGGTGGGCTGTCTGCCCTCAGCTACGATCGCCGAGCCGATCGCTTCTTGGCTCTGTCGGATGATCGATCGAGCCTGGCCCCTGCCCGGTTCTACACCCTCAAGGTGGATTGGCAACAAGCACCCAGCCCCGAAGGCGGCAACCGCGTCACCGGCATTGAGCAAGTCACCGTCGAAAAGGTGACAATTCTCAAAGATGAGACGGGCCAACCCTTTCGGGATGGAGCGATCGACCCCGAGGGACTAGCCATTACGCCGCGCAACACCGTAATGGTTGCCAGCGAAGGGGATGTGAACGAAGGAGTTGCACCCTTTATCCGCGAGTTCGATCGCACCACTGGCCAAGCCGTGCGCCAGCCGTTGCCCCTGCCCACGCGCTACCTGCCGGGCCAAAGTGCTGACGGCCAAGCCCAAGGAATCCGCGACAATCTCGGCTTCGAGAGCCTCAGCATTCCCCCAGTGGGCAGCAATCCTTCGTCCGTAGAGCCTTTCCGACTCTTCACGGCTGTGGAATCTAATCTGGTGCAAGACCTAGAAACCGCGCAGGAATCACCCGATGCGACCCTAGAGGCAGACCGCAACCCTGCCGCCAGTCGTGGAGGCGATCGAAGTGGCGAAAATGCCAGCGACCAAACCCCCAACAGTGACGACCGCAGTGACAACCGCAGTGACAACCGCAGTGACAACCGCGCTATTCTCCCGCGATCGCGCATTGTGCACTTCAGCTTGGGTGATGGGCCGCCGTTCCCCATCTCCGAACACCTCTACGAACTCGACCCGGCCCCCTTCGGAACTATTAGCAATGGCTTGGTGGATTTCACCGCCCTCGATGCTGGGGGGCATTTCCTAAGTCTGGAGCGGACTTTTGGGCCGTTGCAGGGATTTGGAGTGAAGTTGTTTCAAGTGGAGCTGGGCACAGCAACCGACACAGCCAGCTACGACAGTCTGCGCGGCTCACTGACTGACGTGAATCCAGCGCTCAAAAAATTGCTACTGAATCTGAATGATTTGGGCTTGGCGATCGATAACATTGAGGGCTTGGCCTTGGGCCCTAAATTACCGGATGGTCGCCAAAGTTTGCTGCTGGTGAGTGATGACAATTTCCGCCAAAAACAGGCGACTCAGCTTATTTTGCTGGTCTTAAATGGTTTTCAACCCCAATAAAACCCTCCTAACCTAAGTTGAGGAGGGTAAGTTGAGGAGGGTTTTAGACCCTATCGTCATTTCCTGGGTGCAAGCTGAAGCGATCGATACTCCATGCCCCAATGATCTTGCCTCAGTGATCATAGACAGGGGGCTTAGGGGCTGTCATCAAATCCCTGACCTTCTGATTCTGGAGTTACTTGATCGGCAAGGGGCTTGAGCCAATTGTCTAGCAATTGTCTAGGACGGTTGGGCTAGGAAAATGGGTTGTTCCGGCCCCAATCAAGCTCATTTGATGACACGCCTGATGACACGCCCTAAGCCCCCTAGACTACTGAGGTAATTGGCATCGGTAGTTGCCCGATCGCCCTCTAGCGATTGATATATTTCATCGCTAAACCCATCAAATCCGAGAGATCAATATCTCCATCCGCATCTTGATCCAGATAGCCACTCAGCAACGAGTTGCCCTGTTCATTAGACTTTAAAAAGTTCAAAACTAATGGCGCGGCCATAGGCAGCAACGGCTCGATCGTACCGGCTGGGATTCCAGTTCGGGACTCGATTTCCCCAATCATTTGTTCGACTTGGGGGGCATCCAACAGGGCTGAAATGGCTTCTGCATTCGGCTCAGTGCCCCCCAGGCGATCGACAAGGGCCTGTGTTTCATCAGCACCATTCGCCTGCTGATGGGCTTGCAATCCGGTTTGTAGATAGCGACCCACAATCCCCAGCAAGGCTTGGGTGGTGGCTGGGTCGCCGCCCCCCTGGCTGGCAATTTGTTGCACTACTCCTAACATTGCTCCCAAATCACCCGTGTTGCTGGCGAATAGGGGATTTTTCAACAAGGTGGCCACCATATCAAACATGGTCGATCGGCTCCAAAACCGGTGAAGTGAATGTTAAACCTGAACGTTAAACCTGAACGCTAAACCTAAACGTTAAACACGCTTTTTCAGGGACTCTAACCGTCGCTGGGCCGTGTTATTTTTGCCATCGAGTTTAAGAGCTGTTTCGTAGGCTTCGATCGCCTGCTGAAACAGTTGCTTTTTCTCGTAGGCAAATCCCAAGTTATTCCAGGCGGTTACGTAGCCACCATTGATCTTGACAGCTTCTTTATATTGCCGAATTGCCAGGTCAAATTGGTCTTGGGTGATGTAGCCAAATCCCAGGGCGTTGTAGACGATCGCCAAGTTTTCTGGGGCTTCGTCGTCGCCGATTTTGAGCGATCGCTGAAACTGTTCGATCGCCTGACTATACATTTTTTTATCCATGTATAGGCTGCCCAACTCGTAGAACGTTTGGGCCGTGGCTTCGTTTTTGCTAATCAGCTTTTGGAGACGGCTGAGCGTGCTTTCAATGCGGCGAGTCTTGATCACCTGACGCAGCACAAAGAAGGCCACGATCGCCAGCAGCCCCACCAAAATTGAAATGTAAACAACACCTACTGAGTCTTCCATAGCACTTGATGGTGGCTCGATCAATGTTTTGAGAAGTGTTTTGTGAAGTAAAGAATTGAAAGCCCGAACCGATTAAACCTTTGCAACTATCCCAGCCCAACGCCCCCAGCCCAACGCCCCCAGCCCAACGCCCCTGACTTGCCCAGAACCGATGCAACCCATGCAACTTCAACAACAAGGGGCGCGATCGCCCGCGCCCCCTGCTAGCGTCTGGCGGTTCAATCAAATGGCTCGCCAGAGTCGAATTTCGATCCTAGTGATCGGGGCGAGGCTGCTAGCCCGCCGCCTTGGCACGACTAGCCGCTTCAGCCACTTTGCTGAAGACCGCCGGATCGAGCACGGCCAACTGGGCCAACATCTTGCGGTTGATCAAGATGTCAGCCTTCTTCAGGTTGCCGACCAATTGGCTATAGCTGGTGCCGTTGGTGCGTGCTGCCGCGTTGATCCGTGCAATCCACAAGCGACGGAAATCGCGCTTGCGACGACGACGATCGCGATAGGCACTCCGCAGGGCCTTCATCACCTGTTGGTTGGCACTGCGGAACAAACGCGAATGGGAGCCACGGAAGCCCTTCGCTAACTTCAGAATCTTTTTGCGGCGCTTACGAGCAACATTGCCGCGCTTAACACGTGCCATAGGACTTGAACTTGCTTTGGCTTAAAGCAATACGAAACGAAATTAACTGATCAACAAAACCAAGCGAACAAGCAAGCAAAACAATCAACTGAGCAGCAATCAACTGAGCAAAACAATGCGGCGACGACTAGCAGTCAGCCTTCTTGCGGTTAGCCAACGGTTAGGGCATCAAAGCTGATTGCTAACCGTCGATCGCGATCGAGGCGATGACCCCTAGAGATACGGCAACATCAATTGCACGTTGTCTGCATCACGCTCGTGCACCAGTGCTGCACCGGCTAGGCGACGCTTACGCACGGCGCTCTTCTTTTCCAACAAGTGGCTACGCAGGGCGCTGCGACGGGCAAACTTACCGCTGCCAGTCTTCCGAAAGCGCTTGGCGGCTGCCTTGCGAGTTTTTAGTTTAGGCATGGACTTACCTCGGATGTTGGCGCTTAGTTCGCGCGATTCAAAATCCTAGCACTGTCGGTTCCTCTGAGTAAACCAGCCGCGCTGGCAACGCTCCTCCAACGGGAGCGATCGCTTACCGTGAACAGGGGTCGCAGCAACTCGGTCAATTCCTCACCCTGTCTGCCTCTGTTACCAATGATTTCCTTCGTTCACTATTCTCGAGTTTTTCACTTTTTCTAACTAGGTTGATGCATGAACTCGGCAGACGAACGCACTCTCCGCGATCGCGAGCTAAGACGATGCGAACTCTCACGAAACCCGATTCATCAGACATGCCTGTTGTCGCAATGCAACCGATTGAAACCGAACCAGTCGTTACCAATGGATCCTTGGGTTACGAGTTGCGATCGTCCTTAGCCTCCATTCACGGAGCACTCTGCCTCCTGTCTCGCGACGCTCAAGCCTGTAGCCCTGACTCCCAACGATTGCTCCGAATTGCCCTATCCAATACCCATCGCCTCCTCGGGTTGGCCGCCGCGATCGAAGGCAATGTAACCCCTCAATGTGACGTACTAACCCCCGCCGATATTGACCGCCTCCGCCTTGAGGCCGAACTACAAGGGGCGATCGACCGCGTTGAATTTACACTGCTCTACCAACCCGTTGTCCGCACCGACACCGGACGGCCGATCGGCTTTGAAGCCCTCGCCCGTTGGCAGCACCCCGCCCGAGGAATGGTTGGCCCCAATGAGTTCATTCCCATTGCCGAAGCCAGCCGCGCCATTATTTCCTTGGGCGCTTGGGCCATTCGCGAAGCCTGCACCCAGCTCAAAACCTGGCAAAACAACGATGTAGCCAGCCCAGATCTGTGGGTCAGCGTCAACCTGTCGCCCTGTCAGTTGGTGGAACCAGGGATTGTGGAATTGGTGCAAAGCGTTCTCCAAGAAACCGGTCTAGCAGCCAAATGCCTTCGGCTGGAAGTCACTGAATCGGGAGCGTTGGATTCAGGCTCTGAGGTGCTGGAGCGACTGCACGAACTCCGTCGCATGGGTGTGCGGATCTACATTGACGATTTCGGAACAGGCTATTCTTCCCTGGCCCGACTGCACGAGTTCCCGATCGATGCCCTCAAGATCGATCGCTCCTTCATCGTGCGTGAGCAGTGGGAAATGGTTCGCATCATCGGTTTACTCGCAGGACACCTTGGCGTATCGGTAGTAGCCGAAGGCGTTGAATCCCTCAGACACCTCTACGCCCTCAAGGCCCTTGGGTGTCACATGGCCCAGGGATATCTGATCGCTCGTCCCCTAGATGCAATTGCTGCCGTTGCCTTCCTGGGCGCACCCGAGTAAGCGACCTGGAACGACACCACCCCCCCGGTAGCAAGCAAGTGAATGTATTCCAAATAACTACATTCACCCCATCAAAACCCTGAGATACTGGCTGCAGTCTACATCGGTGCCCGTGACTGTCTTTTGGAGAAACTCAATCATGTCCACACAACTTGCAGCATTGCTAGCTTTGGCCAAGGCGATCGCCACCATCAGTCACAACCAAGCCTCCGGCACATTGGTCGTCAGTCACCCCCCCTACCTGTGGCAGTTTGAGTTTGTGGAGGGAGATCTGGCCTGTGTCACCGGCAATCAGCACCGGGTTCGGCGGTGGCGGCGCGCCCTCTTCAGCCAACAAGTGGACGTGGTCGAACTCACCAGTGGCAACGCCCCCATCTCCTATAACCCTTGGGAATATGCCCTCCTCAGTCGCGCCGTGTTGGCCGGGCGGTTGGATATCCGTCGCGCCCAAGGCATTCTGGCCAGCTTGGCCCTAGAAGCAATCACGCTCATCGCTTGCCATCCCCAAGCCCGCGTCACTTGGAAAGCCCGCGCCTCCCGCCTGCTCGACTGCGCCGTAGCGGAGTCTGGTCTCTTCATTCCTGCCGATCGTCATCAGGAACTGCTCAAAGAAGCCCGCAACCTGCAACAAGGACTGCCGAGCCATCATCCCGCTGGTGAATGGCTGGATCATGGATTGCGACTGAGCGTCACCCCCACGCCCCAAGACAGCCGGCAGCGCACAGCCCTGAGCTTGCAACCTCTGTTTAACGGACGGCGGACATTTTGGGATATTGCCCTCAAGCTCAACCAGCCCCTGAGCTTTACCACGCGGATGTTGACCTACTTCTTCAACGCCGAAACCATCACCTTCGAGAACCTGGAGGATTTTGAGCCGCAGCCCGTGCTGACCACCGCCACGGCCAACCCGACGGAGCGAGTGCCCTTGGTCGCCTGCATTGACGACAGCCTGGCAGTGTTGCAACGGATGGAACAAATTGTCACTGCTGCGGGCTATCGGTTCTGTGGATTGCGCGACTCGGTGCAGGCCTTGACCCACTTGATTGAGTTGCAGCCCGATGTAATTTTTCTGGACGTGGTGATGCCGGTGGCCAATGGCTACGAAATCTGTGCACAAATTCGCCGGGTGAAGTCCCTAGAGCAAACGCCGATCGTGATTTTGACGGGGCGTGATGGCGCGTTCGATCGCGTTCGGGCCAAAATCGTGCATGCTTCGGATTTCTTGTCCAAAGCCTCTGACAACAACCGCATTTTGGAAGTTGTAGAGCGACAACTCCATCGCTTTTCCCCAGCAGCATCCACGACATCCACGGGGACACCGGACATGCTGGTTGCCCACCAACTAGTGCCTAGCGCCATGCAACCCCTCAGCGCCTAAGATCCTCACGGATTGGGTCTAGTAGCACAACCAACTGAAATGAGTGGCTTGAACGTGAGGAGTCCAAATTGACATCCTCCCCAGAGTATTTGGCTTGAACGTGAAGAGTCCAAATTGACATCCTCTCCAGTCTGAAGGCGTGGGGATTCCGGCCCTAACCGAACAACCGAGCTGTTTGAATAGACCACGGGTTGACGCTTCATCGGTAGGGTTAATCAACAGATCAGCGAACTGGATTAACGCTTGCCTCCGTAGTCCGTTTCAAGACTCCGACTGCCCGCCTGTGACTTTGATCCCGCCCGTGACTTTGATATTAATGGCTGCTAATGGCGGAACCAGGGTTTCAGGCTAATGGATGACAAGCCCTCAACTCCTTGTCTCTGCAACGATTGGTGATTGGCTTGTGCCGCAAAATACTTCGCCGCAAGATACTTCTCAGACACCCCTCCCAGGTTGTCCATTGAGATTGCGAAGCTGGATTGCCCTGCAAGCGCATCAAAAGGCTGCTTTGGTCAATTGGGTTTAGTAAATCTGCAGAAATTAAGCCAATAAAAACGACGGCTAGGTAGGAAGTTCCTAACCTAAGACCGTCGAGAGAGGAGAATTTTGAAATGACGATTAGACGGTTCATCAAGGACGCGGTGTGCGCCCTTGGTGGCAACTACCGCTGGAGTTGCTGACTGGTGTACGCATCCACGGCGTAGGCGTAGGCGGGGCGACGGTTATCGTAGTCGATCGCGGAGCCAGTCAAGGACTCGGACAAGTTGGCAAACTCATCGGAGTTCCAGTTGCGAGCGTGAATCGGCTTGGTCTGTTCGCCCAGGAAGTAGGCTTGAGTCCCCAGGACGGCGGCGGCAATCCAACCGATCACAAACAGGGCGACGAGCAAAACCATAGCAACCTCCACGGGTTTGTAAAACTTTGTTGCTTTATGTAAATAAATGTAACAAGAAAATTCATAATCGTCAACGATCCCTGTAAGCGAGCTGAGTACGGTTTACCCATCCAGGGCGATCGGGCGCGGCCGAGCCACTGGTGGCACGCCGCATCAGCAGCCATCGGGCTGGTCGTCACGCCGCCCCACATCGGGATTCCGTCGTGAGGCGATCGTTAGGGAGTAAGGGGCTTAGGGCCTGTCGTCAAACCGTCTGAAACCCTGATTCCACCGTGACGAAATCGTTGGGGAGCAAGGGGCTTAAGCCCCTTGTTACGACGGCTGGGGTCAGGACAATCAACCGTTTGTGTCCCATGCCAGGAAATGACGACAAATTCTAGGCTGTTCCTAAGCGTCTTTTGGTGATTGGGGAGGGGGCTGGCGATCGCGGGCGACTGCGAACAATGCCTCAGCCAAGGTGGCTCCGTCCACGCCTAGAACTGAGCGATCGCCCACTGCCCGTAATCCAGCTTGGGCGTGCCACCAAGCGGCCGTGGCCGCGAGCTGTCCCCACTCGGCGGAAGTGGGCGGTTGGCGCTGGGCAATTAGGCCGCCCAACAGGCCTGCCAACACGTCACCACTGCCACCCCGAGCTAGGGCCGGCGTGCTCTCAGGAATAATCCACCCACTGCCGCCGGGTTCACCAATGACCGATCGCGCCCCCTTAAGCAGGACGATCGCCCCGGTCTGTTGGGCCGCCTGTTGGGCCCGGTCGATCGGGTCATCGGTGGCTTGGGCCAAGTCGGGAAAGAGTCGCCGAAACTCGCCAGGGTGTGGGGTCAACACCACGGGAGCCGATCGCTCCTGCCAGCCCAGGGTGGCCAAGCCGTTTAAACCGTCAGCATCGAGTACTAACGGGCGACCACTCTGCCAAAGGACTTGCAATACTGGCTCAATGTCGGGGCCCAAGCCGCAGCCGGCCGCGATCGCGTCGTAGCGCTGCCAATCGAGGTTGAGCGGTTCCAAACTGGCGATCGCGCCGGTAGGTGTTTCGGGACAGGCGACCACCAGGGCTTCGGGCAAACGAGCCACCACTAGGGGTTTCAAGCTTGCGGGAACGGCGATCGTCACCATGCCCACCCCGCTGGCTCTGGCCCCCAGCGCTGCCAAGATCGCTGCCCCCCCATAGACTGCGGAACCGACCACCAGCAATAAATGCCCCTGTTGATATTTGTGGGTGGCGGCGGGTCGGTGTAGGGGCAGTTGGGCTAATTGGGCCTCCATTCGTTGCAGGGCCGGCCGATCGCCCAACACCGCTGTGATGTCTGCGAGGGGCAAATCAAAATCGATCAACTCAGGAGTTCCGATCCAATCCAGTGATCGATCGACTAACAGCCCCCGTTTCCACAAACCCAAACAGAGGGTGAGATCCGCGCGAATGGCCGTACCCAGCACGGCCCCACGATCGGTATGTAGCCCCGAGGGTAGATCAATGCTGACGATCGGCCGGCCGCTGTCGTTAATTTGCGCGATCGCCTGGGCTAGGGGGCCAGCGATCGGGCGCTCTAGCCCAAAACCAAACAGGCCGTCTACAATCCAATCCGCCGCCACGATCGGGGCTGGGTCTGTACCGATCGGGATGCCCAAACTGGCGGCATATTGAGCATGGTTTTGGGTCAGGGGCTTGAGGCGATCGAACAGAGGCAGATAAACCGTCACCTGATAGCCTCGCAGGTGCAGCTCCCGGGCCACCACCAAGGCATCACCGCCGTTGTGGCCCGGCCCCGCCAGCACCCCCACGCGCCGCCCCCGATCGCGTGGCTGCCAGGCCATCACCCGTCGAGCAATCGCCCCGGCCACCTTTTCCATCAAGGCCGCCACGGGCATTCCGGCCGCAAACAGCCGCTGCTCGATCGCCTGCATTTGGGCTGCGGTCACCACAAAGCGATCGATCAAACGGCCTGGATCGGTGAAGTTTAAACCGGTAAAGTTTGAACCGGTAAAGTTTGAACCGGTCAAATTTGGATCGATGAAGTTTGAACCGGTAAAGTTTGAACCGGTGAAGTTTGAACCGGTGAAGTGCGATTGCCAGTCTCCTGGCTCACTCGCTGGCCCCTGACCTGCCATAGACCCCAACACTCCTAGGGCTGCGATTCGGTTGCGATTTGGTTGCGTTCGGTTGCGATCCGGTTGGGATCGTTAGGAAGTTGCGATCGGGTTGGCCTGCTTGGCTTCCTTGATCATTTCCACCAGCACATGGTGGGCCGCCTTGGCATCGGCTAAAGGCGCTTTGAACTCGATGCGCAAAGGTTGTAGATCGCTTCCAACCTCCACGGCCAAGTCCATACCCGAAGCGTCGATCGAACGCATCCGGGCACTGGTGGCCGTGGTCATTTGGCCAAAGAATTGGGCATAGACCAAGACCGCATCGGCATGGTCATCATTCATGTGCTTGCAGATGCGATCGCTCACTTGGGAAGTAAAGGGATTTTCCGGGGTGGCTGCTGCTACGTCAGTCATGATCGAATGGTTAGGAGTTGATAAACGGAATGTCCTCAAACCATTCAAGCATTAGCCCGTAAACGGTCAATCTTTCCTTGGTACGATTCGGATCGAAAATGTGCATCCACCGCTTGACGGCTCCCATGATGGTTGTCCATGGGGTTAATCAACAGCTGAGAATCGCAATCTAGGCATGGTCTAAACGTGGTCTAGGCGTGGTAGAGCCGCGATCGAGCTAGGCCCAATCGGCGACCCCGCATGAATCCCACAGCAACGGTGACCTGGGATTGCTCCCGTCTGAGCGCTCCAACGGGTCTAGGGGGGTCGTCATTTTTTGGGGTTCAAGCTGAACCGGTTGGTTTTCCTCGCCCCCATCATCGTCACAAGGGGCTTCAGCCCTTTGCTCCCCAAAATCGCGTCACGATGGAATCAGGGTTTCAGGCAATTTGACAACCCCCCTAGCCCCCTTTCGATCTTCAACTCCCTTGCAGGACAGCACTTGGCGTTATGAAACATTTCGCGTTGCCGACCATGGTGGTTTGTGCCGATCGCCAACGGGCCGAACAGGTTGTGCAATGGTTGGGCCAAGTCGATCGGCGCTGGGCCAAAACCGCATCCATCATCGAAGCTGCCACCCTCCATGCCCTAACCCAAGAGCGGCATTTGTTGCCGATCGGGCTGTTGATTGTTGATGCTGCCGTGATGGGCACCCAATCACGCCCCCTGTGGCGAGAACTTCTGGCCGTTGGAGGACTCGAAGCGGAGGAACACGATCGCGCCCTGGTGGTGTTGGTGGAGTCGGCGGCGGCGGAGCTGGAAGCCCTCACGGCTGGCGCGATTGATGCCCTGATTTGGTCGGCCCTGCAAGAACCTAACGGGGTCTGGCGGCTTCGGCGATCGTTGCAGTTGGCCCAACGGTGGCTGGAGCTGATCGATCGGCGACTGCGATCGACTCATGCCACCCCAACTCCCAACCCCCAGCCAGAATCGTTCTCCGACTACCCCACGTCGGAAGGACTGACCGACAGCCTCACCCCCTCTTGGTTAACCGTGCTCGATCGCGTACTAGAGCATACGGTGGATGGCATCGTGATCGTTAACCAACTCGGGGTGATTTTTTACGCCAATCCAGCGGCCTGTCAGTTATTTGGGCGGGCAAAATCCGCCCTGATGGGGGCCCAGCTGGGAATCCCGATCGGTACCGAGCGCGCCACAGAAATGGAAGTTTTGCACAGTGATGGATCGGTGGGCGTGGGCGAGCTGAATGTTTCGATTGTGGATTGGATGGGCGAGTTAGCCTATGTGGTCGCCATTCGCGATGTGAGCTATCGCAAACAAGTGGAGTCCGATCTGCGCTACCGCTTGGGCCTCGAAAGTGTGGTGGCCTACGTGGCCCGGTTGTTGGTCACGGCCGACGATGATGTGCGCTTTGGGTCGGTGCTCGAAAGCATTGGCCGGGCGATGCGTGTCGATCGCGTGCTGTTGTTGCATGGCCCTGGCGATCATCCCCTAATGAATTTGGCCTGCGAGTGGTATGAAAAACCCCAATCGCCGATGGCCCGAGCCTTGACCGTGCCGGGCAGCCTCCCCCCCAAGTCTTGGATTGATCGGCTCCAGCGCGATCGCGCCATCATCGTTTCTTCAACCGATCGGCTTCCCCCAGAACTCCACGATGAGCGCCTATGGCTGAGTCGGCTGGAGGCCGAAGCAGTGATCATTACCGCCATTCGCGATCGCAAAGAAGCACTCTGGGGTGCATTGGTGCTTTGCGTTCGGGAACCTCGGCATTGGCTCGAACAGGATGTGCAACTGCTGCAAACAATCGGCGATACCATCTTCACCTGGTACGATCGCCAAGCCACCCAGGATCGACTGCGAGCCTCAGAAGCCCTCTACGCTGGGATTTTTGAGCGATCAGACGATCGCATTTTCCTCGTGGAAGTGCGATCCAATGGTGATTTTGTTTACGAAACCGTCAACCCGGCTTTCGAGCGCGCCATGGAGCGCCCCGCCGCACAAATTATTGGGCGATCGCCCCAAGATCTGTTTCCCAGCTCCTGCGCCATTCCGGTCATTGCCCGGTTTCGCGCTTGCATCGCTGGCCGGGACACCGTGCGCTGTGAAGAGTTGCTGACTCTCCGTGGCCGTCCCCGAATTTGGCATACCAGCCTCGTCCCGATTCGGGATGCCTGGAATCGCGTCATCAAAATCCTCGGCAGCGCCCGCGATATTACCCAAGAACGCGAAGCCGCCCTCCAGCGCGAAAATCAAAGTCGCTATCGCCAATTACTCGCCTCGATCGCCTTCAAAATTCGCCAATCCCTCGACATTCAAGTCATCCTCGGCCGCACGGTCAGCGAACTCCAAAAAACCCTGAGAACCGATCGCGCTTTGTTCTATCGTTGCCAACCCGATGGGAGCTGCCAAGTGGCTGCCGAAACAGTTGTCCCGCCATTCAGTCCCCTGCCATCAAGTGGAGTTTGTTGTTACGGTTTGACGTTTCAAAACATCATTCCCGACCTAGCCTATTACTGGCAAGGCAACATCTTGCAGGTGGATGACATCGAAAAAATCAGTCTCAGCCTGGAACATTACCAATGCATCAGCGCCTTCAATATTCGCGCTCAATTAATTGTGCCAGTCACCATTTCAGCCACTAATCTTAATGCCGAAAACTGGGGTTTCATTCCCCAAGCAAAACCAGATAATCACGCCTCTTCCAACACCATTTTACTAGGACTGCTTTGCCTACAGCAATGCTCACAGTCTCGGATATGGAGTTCATTTGAGGTGGATTTGCTACAACAATTGGCTGGTCAACTCAGCATTGCTCTCTACCAAGCCAAGCTCCTAGAAGAACGCACTTCAGCCGTTGAGGGATTGGCTCGATCGAACGAACAACTTCAACAATTTGCCTATATCGCCTCCCATGATTTGCAAGAACCCTTGCGAGGGGCGATCGCCTTTGCCGAAATGCTGAATGATGAATATGGCGATCGCCTTGATGAAACTGCCCAAGAATATCTAAAGTTTGTGATTGATAGCTGCTTCCGAATGCGCCAATTAATTAGAGACTTACTAACCTATTCGCGCGTTGAAACTCGCAGTCAAAACCTCATGGTGGTAGATTGCAACCAAATTCTCGGGATTGTTTTAGAAAATCTCCACATTGCCATTCGCGACAGCCATGCCATGATTCACGCGGATCCCTTGCCCAATATTTGGGCTGATGCTGTCCAAATCACACAGTTATTGCAGAACCTGATTGGGAATGCCTTGAAATTTCGTGGCGATCAAACACCAATCGTCACCATCACAGCACAGCTTCAAAATCAGCAATGGTACTTTCAAGTGCGAGACAATGGGATCGGAATCAGCCCAGAATATGCCGATCGCATTTTCAATATTTTTCAGCGCCTCCACAGTCGTGAAGAATACGAAGGAACAGGCATTGGGTTGGCGATTTGTCGGAAAATTGTTGAACGCCACGGTGGAACAATTGGTGTAACGTCTGAAGTTGGACAAGGCGCGGAGTTTTGGTTTACCCTGCCCGATCTCCCGGAGCAGCTTGCCGTTCCAGTCGGTTCTCAGGCGATCGCCGCCAAGGATTGATCCGTTTACCCGTCGCTTAACTGTGGGTTCACCCCGCTGTGCCGACTATTAATGCCATTGACGCTCTTGCCTATCTAGATACTTTTTATGATATTTCTCATAACTAATTTTATAGTGGTTTCAATTGATGGGGAGATCATAAAAATTTTTGCAAGAAAGGACTTCAGATTGTAGGGTGTTTCTTGTTTAATTCAAACTACGGTGGTGCTGTAATTCAGTCGTGATGAGCGAATGAAAGCCCTGGCAAATCAGCAATTTTGTGCCAACAACTATCCCCTTGCAGGCACCACCCAAACTACCATAGATGACAAAGTCATTCCTCCCCATCGAGTATCACCGCAAAAGGAATCATACTCAATGCCACATAAAAGTATTGAAATCCTCCTCATTGAAGACTCCTCTGTTGATGCGAAGTTAACTGAAAAAACTTTGCAGCGCCTCAAAACACCCCACCGATTAAAGGTCGTTCGTGACGGGGCGGCTGCCCTAGAATTATTGGGAGTGAATAGTTTGCAGCCCTCAGACTATCGCCCAGATTTAATCTTATTAGATTTGAATTTACCAAAAAGAAGTGGATATGAGGTTTTGGCAACCCTTAAAACTCATCCCTCATTCAAGATCATTCCGGTAATTGTGATGACAACTTCTGATCGTGCAGAAGATATTTATCAGTGCTATGACCTCCATGCTAATAGCTACATCACCAAACCCGATAGTTTTAAAGAGTCCCTTGAAGTCTTTCAGGCCTTTGAGGATTTTTGGATGAAGGCGGTGCGGATTCCTCCGCGCTATTGATGCGTTACCCAGGTATTACTATCCCCTCGTGGTCCGTGATGCCGCACACCAGGTAACCTGCTGCTTTTAAAGACTAAGATTCAACTCGTTCATTCAGGATTGATCAGGCGATCGCCATGCCCTCCCACAGCAAATTTCACTTTTTTCGATCACCAACCAAGCACACTGGCCAGCCCCATCCCCTCAGCAACCAGATGGAAGAATTGGGCGATCGACTCGACTGGGCTAGCAGTGCACAAGATGATTTTTTTACAGAAGAACCCGGTAGCAGCCCCGGCACTCTGCGGATTGATCCCGATGCCCCGCCACCCGAAATCATTGCGATCGATTACAGTCGTACCCATTGGGAATGTCAGACCTTGGCAGCGCCGGCTGACTGTGAGCCACTCCTCGAATCGAGCACGGTAACGTGGTTGGATGTGCGTGGTTTGGGATCTGAGGAAACACTACGGGACTTGGGCCAGGTTTTTCGTTTGCATCCTTTGACCCTTGAAGATATTACAAATGTGCCCCAAAGACCCAAAGTGGAATTTGAAGATGATCGCATACTTGTCTTAGTACAAATGCTCTCGCCACGGGCAAAAGGTCGAGGCTACTGCACAGAGCAAGTTAGCTTCCTGTTGGGTGAAAACTATGTGCTAACAGTTCAAGAAGAGCCTGAACGGGATGCATTTGACCCGGTGCGCGATCGCCTCCGCACTAGCCGAGGCATTATTCGCCGAATGGGAGCAGACTATTTATTGTGTGCCCTTTTGGATGCGATTGTAGATGCTTGCTATCCCGCCATGGACTATTACGCACAACAAATTGAGCGACTTGAGCAGGCTGTTTTGTTTGAACCCGATCGCCGGGTGATGCGTGAAATCTATGCAATCGAACGCGACTTGCTTACCCTGCGACGGTGGATCGCACCCCAAACCCATGCTATTGCAGCATTGATCCGCGAAGAACATCCTTTGATTCATCGCGAAGTTCGTGCTTATTTACAAGAATGCTACGAACATGCAACGGATATTTTGGAAGTTGTGACTCTCTATCAAGAGTTGGCTGTTAATTTAATGAGTTTGTATATGTCGTCTGTGAGTAATCGCATGAATGAAATCATGAAAGTACTGACGATTGTTTCAGCTATTTTTATTCCATTAACGTTTATCGCCGGTATCTATGGCATGAATTTCAACACAGAGATTTCACCATTCAATATGCCGGAGCTAAATTGGCGCTATGGCTATTGGATTTGCTGGGGAATCATGATTGTGATTGCTGGTTTTTTGGTATTCTATTTTTGGCGACGAGGCTGGTTTAATAATTCGTTCTAGCTGGAGTTTAGCCCTATAGCTGAAATTTAGTTTCCTGATCATATTTCGGGAGCCAAGCTCAATTGATCGAGCCAAGATTTAGCTAACGGATCAATAATCAGCAATCAGCACGAAACTAGATGTGACCGTAAGTTGCGAAGCGCGATCGAATCGATCAAGACGGGAATTCTAGAGACATAATTAGAAAAGACTCAAGGCCATGACGGGCGATCGCTTGGATATGAGCTAGGATAGCGCGATCGCTTCTGATGCGGCGATCGCCTGGGTTTGTGTTTAAACTCTCGCGACAAACGCTTGGGAGGCTCCTATGCGCGCGGTGTTAATGGCTGGTGGTTCAGGAACACGTCTGCGTCCTCTCACGTGCGATTTGCCAAAGCCAATGGTTCCGATCTTAAATCGGCCAATTGCTGAACATATTATTAATTTGCTTAAGCGACATGGCATTACTGAAATTATTGTCACTTTGCATTATTTACCCGATATTTTTCGGGAATATTTCCAAGATGGCTCCGATCTAGATGTGCGCATCACCTATGCCGTTGAGGAAGACTTTCCCCTGGGCACTGCTGGCTGCATCAAAAATGTTGAAGAATGGCTAGATGAAACTTTTCTAGTGATCAGCGGCGACAGCATCACGGACTTTGACTTAACTGCTGCCATTAAGTTTCATTATCAGAAACAGTCCAAGGCTACGTTGGTTTTGACCCGAGTGCCCAATCCTATTGAGTTTGGTTCGGTCATCGTTGATAGCCATCAAAAAATCGTTCGCTTCCTGGAAAAGCCCTCCGCCAGCGAAATTTTCTCCGACACCATTAATACAGGAATTTATATCCTAGAACCCGATGTTTTAAAACACTTATCGCGCAACCATGAGTCAGACTTTTCTAAGGATTTATTTCCCCTACTTCTAGAGCAAGAGGAGCCACTCTATGGCTATATTGCTGAGGGTTATTGGTGTGATATTGGTCATCTCGACACCTATCGCGAAGCCCACTATGCTGCCCTTCATGGCAAAGTTAAGCTAGATTTTTCCTATCAGTTAATCTCGCCGGGACTTTGGATCGGCAAAAACACATTAATTGACGATCGCGCCAAGATTTTCCCGCCAGTTTTAATTGGTGATAACTGCCGAATTGGTGCTAGAGCCACGATCGAATCAGGCACGGTCATTGGTGATAACGTCACGATCGGGGTGGAAGCCGATCTCAAGCGGCCGATTATTTGGAATGGGGTGATCATTGGTGACGAGTCCCATTTATACGCTTGTACAATCGCGCGGGGTGTACGCATCGATCGACGTGCTCGTATCTTTGAAGGGGTAGCGATCGGCTCCCTTTCCACGGTCGGCGAAGAATCCCAAGTTAACAGTTTAGTGCGCGTTTGGCCGAGTAAACATATCGAATCGGGTGCAATTTTAAACCTCGATTTGATTTGGGGTCAAACCGCCCATCGCAACCTATTTGGTCAGCGGGGTGTCAGCGGGTTAGCAAATATTGATATTACGCCTGAATTTGCTGTTAAGTTGGGGGCGGCCTACGGATCAACGCTCCCCCCAGGCACTCAAGTCAGCGTCTCGCGCGATCAACGCAGTATTTCGCGAATGGTGACACGATCGTTTATTTCGGGTCTGATGTCGGTGGGGATCAATGTTCAAAATCTGGAGGCAACACCTATTCCTGTGGCCCGTAGTGTTGTGCCAACCCTCGGGGTAGTGGGGGGGGTGCATGTGCGGATTGACCCCGATCGCCCCGATCGATGCGCGATCGAGTTCTTCGATGAAAAGGGCATTAACCTATCAAAATCCCGCGAAAAAAAGATCGAAGGTTCCTATTTCAAAGAAGATCTCCGACGAGTTCAAATTGATGAAATTGGCGATGTTTTTTATCCTAGTCAAACTCTAGAAATTTATCGAAACTGCTTTGAGAAGCACCTTAACTTAGAGGCAATTCGTTACAGCAACGCCAAAATTGTCGTGGACTATGCTTATTCAGTTTCGGGTGCAATTTTGCCACAGTTACTGAATAAATTTGGCTGTGAAGCGATGGTGCTCAATGCCAGCTTGACCCAAGCAGTGATAACTGATGAAGGGCGAGAGTCATTGCTGGTGCAATTAGGGCGCGTGGTGGAGGCAATTTCGGCAACCTTTGGTGCTCAAATCACGGCTAATGGCGAGCAGTTGGTGTTAGTAGATGAGGCGGGTGGGCTAATTCGAGGGGAATCCCTCACGGCCTTGATGGTGGAAGCGGTATTAGCGGCTCATCCCCGATCGGCGGTGGTGGTTCCGGTGCGGGCTTCGGGAGCGATCGAACAAATCGCACGTCGCCACGACGGTCAAGTGATTCGCACAAAATGCAACCCCACAGCCCTGATGGAAACCTGTCGTACTCATGGCAATGTGGTGTTGGGTGGCAGTGGTGATATGGGATTTATTTTTCCAGATTTGCACCCGGGATTTGATGCGATGTTTTGTATTGCCAAACTGATTGAGTTACTGGCAATTCAAGAGCGATCGCTGGCAGATTTGAGGGTGGAAAGTTTGCCCAGAATCTATCACAAATGCCTGACAGTGCGCTGTCCTTGGACGGTGAAAGGATCATTAATGCGCTACGTGGTTGAGCAACATGCCCCAGGAACCCTAGAATTAATTGATGGGGTGAAGGTGCACGATCGCGCCTGTGAAAGTTGGATTTTGTTGTTGCCCGATGCCAGTGAACCCCTTGTGCATTTAATTGCGGATAGCCCTAGTCGGGATTGGGTAGATCGATCGCTGCGGGACTATCGACAATTAATTCAAGAATTTATTGCGCGCGATCGGGGCATTGAAGAAATGGCGGAATTTGAAAGCCAGGTAACGGTCTAGACCAGAATTCCGTTCATCAAATCAACGATTGAATATCATAGGATAAGGAGCTAAACCTGCTTGCTCCCGAGATTTCATCTAGGGTTTTAGGAATTTGCCGATAGCCCACAGTATCTTCCAAGGATTGCTGTATAATTGCAAAATAATTTTAAATCTTTGAAAGCAGCTCCGCTCGACTAAAAATCGTACAATGAAGCCCTTTAGTAATATTAAGGCTCTAAGTTTTTTCTCAGGCTGTATGGGGCTAGATCTCGGTCTAGAGAAAGCAGGTATTGAAGTTATTCTTACCTCCGAAATTGATTCTGCAGCCCGTCAAACAATTCAACTGAATCGCCCGCATCTACCATCGCTGGATGATGTCCGAAACTACTCATCACAAGATATTCGTAATATTGCACAACTACCCAACAATCAAGATATTGATCTGATCATTGGCGGACCTCCTTGTCAGGCTTTTAGTAGTGCCGGAAAGCGACAGAGTTTCAATGACGATCGCGGCAATGTATTTTTACTATTTATCGATTTAGTGATTGAATTAAATCCCCGTTTTTTTGTACTTGAGAACGTCCGGGGTTTGCTGTCAGCTACACTTCAACACCGTCCCATGTACCTGCGCGGCAAATATGCACCTCCCCTTAGCCCTGAAGAAAAGCGGGGTAGTGCCCTAGTTCATATCATTCAAAAAATTAAATCCGCTGGCTATAGTGTCTCGTTCAACCTATATAATGCCGCAAACTTTGGATCGCCACAGCAACGAGAACGAGTGGTGATCGCTTGCAGTCGTGATGGTCAAAAATTGCCCTATTTAACACCAACTCATTCTGAAACAGGGCTATACAATTTGCCGCGCTGGCGCACGTTACAGGATGCCTTAGAAGGTTTGCCCGCCGAGGGGCATGAATTTGTGAAATTTCCCGAGAAGCGACTGAAATATTATCGCCTGTTAAAAGCCGGACAATATTGGCGAGATTTGCCACCAGAATTGCACGCAGAAGCTCTTGGTGGTTCCTATCAAGCAGTGGGTGGAAAAACGGGCTTTTATCGCCGTTTAGCTTGGGATAAACCATCACCCACGATCGTGACTCATCCTGCAATGCCCGCTACCGATTTGGCACATCCTGAAGAAGATCGTCCCTTGAGTGTTCAGGAATATAAGCGCTTACAGGAATTGCCAGATGATTGGGTGATTGCCGGTGGCTTACTCGATCGCTATCGCCAAATTGGTAATGCGGTTCCTTGCTCATTAGGAAAGGCGATTGGGCAAATGTTGCTTGATTATCTCAATGGTCAAACGGAAACCCAGTATTCTGATTTTCCCTACTCTCGCTACTCTAAAACCGACGACGTGAGCTGGTGGGCTGATGTAGTTGGCAGTCCAGAACAGCCTGAACCGCATCATACTCAATCGCAGCAACTTTGTTTAGATATTTTTTGATGATCTATTGCTGGCTCTGAAAGGCGAGATAGGCAGCTTCGATATCCAGAACCATTGTTTTTACGCTGTCCTTGACTAGCCCATCCTCAATTCCGACCTTTGACCAAAATTTTTGACCGCAAGCCCGAGGAATTGTGGGACTCGAAAAGTTCCAACTCCCTAAACAAAATGCAGCCGCAAACAAGGAAAATTCATGGATGGCCAACTCCTCTTGGGATCTGGGCTTTTGGCTACCCGTCAATGTGCCTGGTGTCGTCTTAAGTTGGGTAAAGATTGGGTTGGGTTGACCCACCTCAAAGATAGTGATGTCTATGCCTGTAATTTTAATTCCAAAGTCTTTTTCTGGGCTAATTGCATAAGGGCTAATCTTCGCTAAATCTTCCCAGAGTTGACCCATTTTGGTGCTTAAGCTTCGGGAAATCGCATTACTGGCAGTGAAGAGTGTTGCACCACAAAGTTCATAGAGGTTTTTAGGATTTTCTGCGACTTGATCCGGCGATCGCACTAGGGACGGAATCGAGTCAATAAATCGCTGGGCAAATGCATGACATTTCTGAACGATCGCCTCTGATTGGTTTTGGCGATCGAGTACAGATTTACCTTGCCGATCGGCTGCAATTTGTTCATGGCAATAGTCCAGCAATAGCGGCTTGATGGCATTTGCTCGCCGATAGGCCGTTTGCAAACTTGGCTTGATCTGTGGAGGAACTGTGATTGACTGGGCATAGGTATCAATCAACGTTGCCCGATCGCCCAAAGAGAGCGATCTCAAGTCATCTATTTTCAAATCATCCATAAACTCTGACCGAGATGACTAGCAAAACAGAATCACTCAGTATATTCCAGGTAGGGGCGCACCGATGTGCGCCCGTAATTTCGCCAGCTTTAAAACGTGCCTGCCAAGGCCGAAACACAGCGATCGCACGCTAAAGGATGTTCCTCAATCGCGCCGACCGATGGCGAATAGTTCCAGCAGCGATCGCACTTGTGACCGTCGGCATCCACCACGCCCACGCCGAGCGGCTCCGATTCAAAACGGTATTTCAAGCCCTGCAGCCGATCGACTCCATCGAGCAATTCCACCTGGGACGTGATGAACAAATAGCGCAATTCATCGACCCCATTGGTATCATTGCCCAGGGATGAAACCGGGTTGAATTTTGACAGTTGATCGCGCAGGGAATCATCGGCAATGTAGAGCAGCAACTTGGCTTCCAGGCTGGCCCCGATCGCCCCATCCTTGCGGGCCGCTTCCAAGACCTTGTTGGCTTCCATGCGGATTTGGCGCAGGTTCTGCCACTTTTCCGCGAGGGCCGGTTGCGACCAGGCGGGGTCGATCGCCGTCCAACCGGCTTGGAACACCGATCGATGGGATTTGGCGTAGGGAATTGCTTGCCAGATGTCCTCGGCGATGTGGCAGAGCACCGGGGCGATCGCCTTGGCCAGGTTTTCGAGGGCGATCGCTAAGACCGTTTGGCAACTGCGACGACGAACAGCGGCCGGTGCACTGATATAAAGCCGATCCTTGGCAATATCCAGATAGAAATTCGACAGATCCACCGTGCAGAAATTTTGCACCGTTTGGAAGAACTTGAAGAATTGGAAACTATCAAAGGCTTCCGTAATGTCGCCAAACACTTCCGAGATTCGATGCAGCAAATAGCGATCAAGTTCCGGCAGTTGATCGTAGGGAACCGCATCGGTGGCCGGGTCAAAATCGTGCAGATTACCTAACAGGAACCGCGCCGTATTCCGGATTTTGCGGTAAACATCGGCCATCTGTTTCAGGATTGTTTTCCCGATCGGCACATCGGAGGAATAGTCCACCGACGAGACCCACAACCGCAGCACATCCGCACCGTAGGGCGGGTTTTGTTTTTGATCCTTGCCGCCGTTGATGATTTCCAGCGGATCAACAATGTTGCCCAGGGATTTGCTCATTTTGCGGCCCTGTTCATCGAGCGTAAACCCGTGGGTCAACACGGTCTTATAGGGCGCATGGCCGAAGTTGGCAACGCTGGTGAGCAGGCTCGATTGGAACCAGCCCCGGTGTTGGTCGGAGCCTTCTAGGTAGAGGTCGGCAGGATAGGCAAGGCCGCGCTGTTTGACCACCGCCGCCCAGGAGGAGCCGGAGTCGAACCACACATCCATCGTGTCCGTGCCTTTGCGGTAGGTGCGACCGTTGCTGCGGTAGGGTTCCGGCAACAGGTCAGCCACGGGCAGTTCCCACCAGGCATCGGAGCCGCGATCGCGCACAATGTCCCGCAGATGGGCGATCGTCTCAGCGTTCATTAGCACCTCGCCGGTTTCCGCATCGAAGAACACCGGAATTGGCACACCCCAACTACGCTGGCGGGAAATGCACCAGTCCGATCGCTCGCCCACCATCGACTCAATCCGGTTTTGGCCCGTGGCCGGAATCCAGCGCACCTCCCCGATCGCCGCCATCGCCGCCTCGCGGAAGCCATCCACCGACGCGAACCACTGCTCCGTGGCCCGGAAAATCGTCGGCTTCTTGGTGCGCCAATCGTAGGGATATTTGTGAGCGTAGGGTTCCCACTTCAGCAGCGATCGCGCCTCAGTCAGGGCATTGATCACCGCATCGTTGGCATCCTTCAGCACGTTCAACCCGGCGAAGGGGCCAGCTTCCTCCGTGAAATTGCCCCGATCGTCCACGGGAGACAGCAGGCCCAACCCGTACTTTTGCCCGGTGATGAAGTCCTCTTGACCATGGCCGGGAGCCGTATGCACCAGCCCTGTCCCCGATTCCGTGGTGATGTAGTCGCCGCCGATCACCACGGGCGAGGTGCGATCGAACAGGGGATGTTTGTACTGGCAATGCTCCAACACCGCGCCCTTGAACGTGGCTTGCACCGTCAGGGCCGCCCCAAAGGTCTCCGCCAACGACTCCGCCAAATCCTTGGCTACCACCAGATAGCGCGGCAGGCCCGCCAGTGCCCCGGCCGTATCCACCACCGCGTAATCCAGCGCCCCATTCACGGCCACAGCCAAGTTGCCAGGGATTGTCCAGGGGGTCGTGGTCCAAATCGCCACGCCCAAATCGGCTGCAAACTCGCCCAGCACCGCTTGGGCCGCCGCGCTCAGTTCCGTCACCCGAAACGCCGCGTAGATCGACTGGGAAATGTGCCCCTCGGGATATTCCAACTCCGCTTCCGCCAAGGCCGTTTGGGAACTGGGACTCCAATGCACGGGCTTCAAGCCGCGATAGATGTAGCCCTTGGTGAACATTTCGCCAAAGACTGCCAGTTGCGCCGCCTCATATTCCGGCTTCAGGGTCAAGTAAGGATCATCCCAATCGCCCCACACGCCCAGGCGCATGAATTGGGTCTTTTGGATTTCGACCTGTTCGAGGGCGTAGGCTTTCGCTTTTTGGCGCAGGGCGATCGGGGTGAGGCCGGCGCGTTCGTCTTTGCCCAGGGATTGCAGCACCTTCAGTTCGATCGGCAGGCCGTGGCAGTCCCAACCGGGAACGTAGCGCCCCTTGCGGCCGCGCAGCAGTTGGTAACGGTTGATGATGTCCTTCAGGGTTTTGTTCAGGGCGTGGCCCATGTGCAGCGTGCCGTTGGCGTAGGGCGGCCCGTCGTGCAGGGTGAAGGGTTCGCCGGGGTTGCCCTCTGCCAAGGTTTCGTAAATGTTGGCTGCTGCCCAGAAGTCCTGAATTTCCGGTTCGCGCTTGCTGGCGTTGGCCCGCATGTCGAAGGCGGTCTGGGGCAGGTTAACGGTGTCCTTATATTGGCTTTCGGCCTTGGCAGTTTTGTCGGCAGTCACGGCGGTGTCGCTTGCGTCATCAAAGGGTTGCAGTCCCTAAGATTCTACCGGCTGACGGCCGGGCTGGCAGGGTGGCGACTGCACAGGCAACTTGCTCTAGCGGAAATCAGGTCTATGCTGTTAGTGTTAACAGTCTCAGGTTTTGGTTCTGTATAAGGTTATGGGATCTTCTTCTGATCGCCCCATCGCTATTGATCTATTCGCTGGAGCTGGTGGACTCAGCTTAGGCTTCGAGCAAGCTGGGTTCGATGTGGTGGCAGCCATCGAAGTTGATCCTGTTCATTGTGCTGTCCACAAGTTCAATTTTCCTGACTGTGCAGTTATTCCCAAATCAGTAGCCGATGTTTCAGCAGGTGATGTAAGACTAGCTTCTGGAATTGGGAATAAAAATATTGATGTTGTGTTTGGCGGCGCTCCGTGTCAGGGGTTTTCGCTGATTGGCCAACGTGTTTTAGATGATCCAAGAAATTCGCTGGTTCTTGAGTTCGTTCGTCTGGTAACTGAGCTAAATTCTTCTTATTTTGTATTTGAAAATGTCAAGGGACTTACAGTTGGTAAGCATCGACAATTTCTCTACGAATTAATCACAGAATTTGAAAAGAGAGGCTATGCAGTTAGAACTCCATGGAAAGTCTTAAACGCTTCCCACTACGGGGTTCCTCAAAACCGTGAGCGGCTAATTCTAATTGGTGCAAAGCAAGGATTACCTTTACCGGAGTATCCATGCCCTCACACAAGAACTGCTGGCTCTAAGAAGGGTGCTTTACCGGAGAGTCCGACTTGCTATGAAGCGCTTAACGATCTTCCCAATGCTGACGACTTTGAAATTCTGAAAACACAAGACTGGGTAAAAACTTCCCAGAAAGCTTGGGGCAAGCCTAGCAATTATGCTCGCCTAATGAGGTGTATGGATGACGATTCCTGGTTTTTTGGCTACAAGAGGGAGTGGAACCCGAAAATTCTGACCTCTAGTATTCAAACAAATCATAGTGATATCTCGCGCCGTCGCTTTCTGGAAACACAACCCGGTGAAGTGGAGAAAATATCGCGTTTCTTGAAGTTACCTCCCGCAGGAGTTTCTAATACTTTAAGAGCCGGAACTGATGCAGCCCGAGGAGCTTTCACCAGTCCCCGACCTATTCACTACAAATATCCACGCTGTATTACTGTCCGTGAGATGGCCCGGCTGCATGGATTTCCCGACTGGTTCCGCCTGCATGAGACTAAGTGGCACGGAGCAAGGCAAGTGGGTAATGCTGTTCCAGTGCCGTTGGCAAGAGCTGTAGCCACAGAATTGATGCAAACCATGGGAATTACGCCTAGCCACCCATCGCACACGCAGAAGTTAGGTGATGACAAGTTGATCTTGATGGATATGTCCGTGGCTTCTAAATACTGGGGTGTTCCTGTCCCTATTAGCCAGCGAGATCGCAAGAGTGGTGTAACTAAACGTTCACAAGTAGAAACGGAAGCTGAACGGATTTTGGAATTGGTTGCAAATGGAAAGATGTAAATATGACTAGCAAGGGAAAGCAACAGTATGAACCAATCCTGACTCGACTATTTTTTGATAGATATCATCAAGGTGATCGAGTCATTTCATTTGTCAGAGAGGATATCCAGCGAACTGCTACCGCTTTAGGTATAGAACCACCCAAAAACTATGGCGATTTAGTTTATGCTTTCCGGTATAGACGAGAATTACCATCTCAGATTCTGGAAACGCAGCCAGATGATATGGAATGGATTATTAAGGGCGTTGGAAAAGCCCAATACTGTTTCAAGCTCGTCCCTAAAAGTCGAATCATTGTTAATAATCAATTGCCATCAATTGAAATTCCTGAATCGACACCGACCCTAATTAGCACATACGCACTATCTGATGAGCAGGCGCTACTCGCCAAGGTTAGATATAACCGACTAATTGATATTTTTCTTGGGATTACAAGTTATTCACTCCAGAATCATTTGAGGACATCAGTTGGTGGCATCGGACAAATAGAGATTGATGAGATCTACCTCGGAATTGATAGTAACGGTGAAAAATACGTAGTACCTGTTCAAGCCAAAATTGGTAAAGACCAACTAGGAGTTGTTCAAACTATCCAGGATATTGAATTTTGTAAGCAACATCCTAAATTTAGGGACTTGGTTTGTCGTCCAGTGTCTGCACAATTTCTCGCAGATCAGTCTATTGCACTTTTTGAGCTTAGGGAAGTTGAAGAAGATGTAATAGAAATTCACAGTGAGAAGCACTATCGATTAGTTAATGAACAAGATGCATAAGGATTGAATTGATTTGATTTGTAATCTTTCAAGATCGAAAATGATCTTCAGTTGATAAAAAATGATGATTAATCGCTATTTCTTTTATTTGTGATTCAGCTATCGCATTATAGGGAAGTTTACCCGTCGGTAGATTTCAGCGAGGGGAATTGAGAGTTGCAGATTGTTTAACCAGAGCGCGGCGTTGATTTCCCCGTAGCTGGTGAACGTCCAAACCGCCGCATCCGTTTTGCAATAGTGCTCGATGTAGGGTTCCTCGGCACTAACCAACAAATAATCTTGGAAGCTGGGGAGCGATCGATACTTGCGGAATTTTTCGCCCCGATCGCCCCGTTCCCTTGAAGGCGACAACACCTCCACAATCAAACTAGGATTCAGAATTTCATCATCACAAGCAAGATACGGATCGCCTGAGCACCCCTCCTCTGCCATGTGAATCCTCCATTTACCCGGTTATAGGTTCCGTTAGTCAAGATGATATAAAGTAAGCTCGTGAAATCAATACTGAGGATTTCAGGCAAATTACCTATAGGAAAACAATTCATGTCATGGACTAAACGCTGGATAGGCTTGAAACCCGCATTGTTGATGGTGGGGTTCAGTTTTTGGGTCATGCCGATCGCGATCGCTCAGGCCAGTGAACGCTACCCCACAGAACAGGAATTGCGACAGTTGCGATCGGAGCTGCCCCGTTGGGTTCAAGAGTGGCGATCGGGTGAAATGAGCTACCTGATGGATGAAAAT
>RDXB01000041.1 GCA_004292515.1 Oscillatoriales cyanobacterium | reverse complement strand
TGTTGAGCTTGAGTTGAGTTTTGAATCCGAGCAGCATCTGTTCAGTGTATGACAGCCCCTAGGATGGATTCGCGTTTTTCAGAGAATGTGAGGAAATGATAGGAAATCAATCATTGTTGATTAACCCCACCAAAGAACGGCCTAGCCCGAGCATGATCTACCCATACCCAACGCAGGAGATCGATAAACCAGTGGGCTACTTCTTCGGGCGACCGGCCGTTGCGTCCACCGGCTCCAGTTCCGATAGGCGGAAGGTCACGAGCTTGTCCCAGTTGCCACCTTCAAACAGCACAGCAACTTTGCCATCCGTAATGCGCTGTACCTGACCTTGGAACTGATAGTAGGTGTCGCTGGGGTTGACAACGCGGACGGCAGAACCGGGCAGGATCATAGGGTTTTTCCGAGGACGGATTTGAACTCAGCAAAGGATGGGATCGTCAACCCTGGGGCGCTGGGCCCGGGGGGTTTACCCAAGCCTTACGATAGCGCGCGATCGAGTCGGGGCGATCGCCCGATCGCGCCAGAATTTTTGATAGGGATCATCAAGCTCACCCAGACAGTCATCACGACAGCCACCCAGACAGCCATCACGACAGCCATCACGACAGGCAGGGCGATCGCCTAGCCCCCCAGCACCAGGTTGTCGCGATGCACCACCGTCTCGGGCACGTCATCGCCCAAAATCGCCACAATTTCGTCCGATCGCTTCCCGCAAATTTGCGCCAGGGCTTCGTTGCCAAAATTCACCAGCCCCCGCGCCACCTCGCGCCCATCGAGCGTACAAAGCTGCACCGCATCCTGGGGTTGAAACTCCCCTTCCAAATCCCGAATCCCTGCCGCCAGCAACGAGCCGCCCCCATCACAGATCGCCCGCACAGCGCCCGAGTCTAAATAAAGCTTGCCCGCCGGGATCAAACCATGGGCAATCCAGCGCTTGCGGGCACTGGTGGCCTGGGGCTGGGGCGCAAACTGCGTGCCGATATCGGCTCCTTGCAAAATCTCCAGCAGGTTGCGGGGCCGGCTGCCATCCGTAATCACCACCCGCACCCCGGCACTGGTCGCAATTTGGGCGGCGGTGATTTTGGTGGCCATGCCGCCTGTACCCCACTGGGAGCCGCGCCCGCCAATATCGAGTTCCAGGGCCTCCAGATCCGACATCTGCTCCACGAGGTGGATCGGCTTGGCATCGGGATTTTGGCGCGGGTCGGCCGAATAGAGCCGATCGACATCCGTCAGCAAAAACAACCACTCCGCCTCCACCAGGCTGGCCACTAGCGCCGAAAGGGTGTCGTTGTCGCCAAATTTCAGCTCATCGACGGCGACCGTGTCGTTTTCATTGACGATCGGGATCGCCCCCATTTTCAACAGCTCTTGGAAGGTGCTGTAGGCGTTGACATAGCGGCTGCGCTGGGCCAAGTCGCCGCGCGTGAGCAGGACTTGGGCGATCGGTTGATCAAACTGACTAAATAAATCGTCATAGACCCGCATCAGCCGCCCTTGCCCGACAGCCGCGACGGCTTGTTTTTGGGCGATCGCCTTGGGCCGCTCCGTCAACCCCAGACGCGCACAGCCCACACCCACCGCCCCCGAGGACACCAGCACCACCGGATAGCCCCGATCGCGCAGTTGGCAAACCGTTTCCACCAACGTGGCGATCGTGGACAGGGCCAGCCGGCCATTGTGGGGCTGGGTCAGGCTAGAAGTGCCAATTTTGAGAACGATCGGGCGCATGGCGGACTACTCGAAACAAGCGACTCGAAACCCGCAACTCACCCAGGACGGCTCAATCACAGAGCAACTTAACCACAGGGCGAGGCAGACGGGGTTATAAACCGAAAGCACGATAGCGCAACCCTGGGGCGATCGCACGGCTTTCAGGCACTTTCCGAAACTGGACAATGGCATCCTGGTCTCGCCGAATTGACCTGATCCCCACTGCCCTGCCAGCAAGTTGATTTCTGAATAGTTGTTCAACCTTAAATTTGGCTAGATGGGCGATCACTCCCAAACCAGCCAGGGTTCCGGGCAATCAGGCGAGGGATCGTAGCCGATGGCTTTCCATCAATCCCAAAAACGAAGCGCCGAAGTCCGGGAACTTCAGCGCTTCAATGGTTTTAAAAAAGGGGTTTTATCTTTAGGGTCTTTATCGTTGCCGACCCCACTTGACTGATATGAGAATCGCAGGTTTTTCCTGTGACCTTTCATTTCATAATATTTTTTTTAGATTCTTTTCTTCACAAAAGTCAACAATCAAAACAACAGCGAATTATATCCAAGGGATTTACAGAAGAACAATTGATTTTAATTAAAAAATGTTACGAGATTGACAGCTTGATCATCCCCAGTCTGTAGCGAAAGGGCCGCGATCGCTCAAAACGGGCCATGGGGGGTGAAATGTAGGGCCACAGCGCAATACCCGATTTGAACGCAAATGACAATCCCGCCAATGATGTCCCCATGGATCATGACAGGTGGATCATGACGAATCGATAGTCCGATCCACACCACGGAGCAATTTCGGCAGCAAATATTGCAGGCATTACTAATGTTGATGCGGTTGATCCGTCTGACTAACCGTGATGGAATCTTGGGCGATCGATCCCCATCAAGTTACTGATTGAGTACAAATACTCACGATCTTGATTGACATTTCTATCCTGATTGCCGGGCGGTTCCAACAAAGCTGCGATTGTTCTGGGAGGAGTCGTCGTTTTGCCCAAAACCCCGATCCACCGTGAGCAGATCGTGGGGGGTAAGGGGTTGAAGCCCCTGGTCGGTATTGATCGCTAGGGCTTGTGGAGTATCAATTTTGGCTTTTCAGGCCTCCCCTTACAGCGTTGTCTGTTTGCCCCCAACAAGATACAAGGCAGTCTCTCGTGTTGAGAAACTGCCTTGTAACCATGGTTCAGATCCAAAATTGATCAGCCGATCGGTTGCTTAAGTAATAGCTAACAACCCTTCAAACTAGCTTCGATCAGAACTCTGCACTGGCAAGGGAGCAATTAACAAGGAGCTGATAAAAGCTGCGTGCTCCGCAGAGAGATTCCACTGAATCGAAGGATGGATCGAAGCCAGCAAGAGTCAATCTAGTGGAAGCAGATTGAGACTAGCTGAGACAGGTGGAACGACTTGATGGTAATTCCACCCAGTGCGCAATCCCTTACCCAATCGAGTCTTCGTCCGACATCATCTCTAAAAGATTGTCGGGATCAACGTAATGGCATACGGCATCATCAACACAGATCAATGCCCAACCCGAGGCATCAATATCCATTAATTTGTAGGAGGTTTCCTGAACAAAAAAGCCCTTATGGTTACGGGTTTCTGGCTTGACAGTAACGCTGTTCGCAGACATTTTCCTAACTCCTGCAACGGTGTGACGACGAACTGAACTAGCCGGCTAAGCAAGTTTAATAACTTGTATCGCAAAATCCTATCATTCCATTTTCGATTGTCCAGTGAAGTTGTGTGACATCTTGCAACTCGGTGTTAAAGGTAGGTGATGCAACCATTGAGGGGATCGATCCCGCATTTTCAAGGGTTTGCAGTCTTCTGAATCTCGATCGCGTGCTCCATGGTTCCGACAATCAATATTTGTCAATATCTGCCGATCCCCAGTCAATCTCAAGCGATCCCTGGGGTGTACTAGTTGGATTTTTAGTTTCCGAAGACCCAGTCCTTGACGCGCTGAAATCCTTTGGCATCGGGTTTCCGGGCGATCGCCTCATCCAAATTCTTTTGGACTTCTGCTTGGAAATCAGGATCGATCATCACCAACTGGCTGGCAATTTCTACTTGCTCGCGAACGCCTTTTTGCTTGTCTTCCACCATGGCTACTGCCAGGTTGACGCGGGCTTGGGCATCTTGGGGACTGAGCTTAACTGCACGTTTTGCGGCCTTGAACGCTAGGTTGGGTTGGTCGTTTAGCAAGTACAACCAAGCCAGGCAAGTCCAGGGGGCGCTGGTTTTGGGCGATCGATCACAAACAGTTTTGAAGATTGGAATCAAGACCGCCGGATCTTCACCAGCTTGGTAGCGATCGAGTCCTTGCAAAAAGAGTTCTTCAGCGCTCAACGAGCTGGTCGCAGTGGTGTCAGCGCCCGTGGGTTCTGAAGTGACAACAGGAGTTTCAGCCATGGATCAACCACGAAAATAACAGCGGGTCATTTGGAACCATAACCATACCAGCAAACGCGAAGCGGCAATCCCGAGGAACTACCGCCGCGATCGCCCATTTGTCGTTTTGGGCGGGTGATGAATGCTGGTTGGGAGATCAGGCTCAGGGGGTGTCGTCACATTGCCTGAAGCCCTGATGTTGCCGTTACGAGATCGTGGGGTAGCAAGGGACTGAGGGGTTGTCGTCAAATTGCCCAAAACCCTGACTCCACCGCAAACAGCTCATGGGGCAGCAAGGGGCTTCAGCCCCTTGTTATGACGGCTGAGGCTGGAAAATGACAGTTACTAAGCCGAGAACGACTTACCGCAGCCGCAGGTTTGGGTGGCGTTGGGGTTGCGGAACTGGAACCCGCCGCCAATTAGGGCTGTGCTGTAGTCCAGCTCTAAGCCATAGAGATACAGCAGGCTCTTGGGGTCGCACACCACTTTGAAGTCCCCGTAATCAAACACATCATCGTCGGGGTTGATGTTGCTGGCGGTCTCAAAGTCCATGGTGTAGGACATGCCCGAACAGCCCCCACCGCGCACCCCCACACGCAAACACAGGTCGCTGGTGCCTTGGTTTTGACGCAGGGCAGTTAGGTGTTGACGGGCTGATTCTGTGATTTGAATACCCTGCTTGGCTGGAATGGTGGCGGTTGTCATAGGAGAAGCTAGGGATTGAAGGGACAAAACTTGGCGATCGCGTTGTCATCTGCTGTCTCAGGAGTAACGCTTGCCTAACATTTATTCTATAGCTGACTCTGGGAGAGCTAGGAGAATGGGCATTGGGATTCCTGAGTTGACTGGCGATCGCCACTTCCCAATTCGGCGGTTCAGAAACCGGCGAAACTGACGTTCGGATCGGCGAGTCTCTGGGCACAGAGGGCGGCTAGAAACTCATGCTAGAGTCATTTCGACCGAATCCGGATGGTACATCCCCATGGCTCGACTCAGCGGAATTCTGCTACACCCAACGTCGTTACCGAGTCGCTACGGGGTCGGCGATTTGGGGGCTGAGGCGATCGCCTTTTGTGATTGGTTGCAAGCAGGGGCCCAGCGCGTTTGGCAGATGCTGCCCCTAGGGCCCGTGGGGGCTGGCAATTCTCCCTACATGAGTTTTTCGGCGATCGCGGGGGAACCGCTGCTGATCAGTCCCGATCGCCTGGTGGAAGCTGGTTGGCTGCCCGCAGCGACCCTCGAACAAGTCCCCCACTTCAATCCTCACCAAGTGGACTTCGCCGCCGTTCGTGCCTACAAAGATCGGCTGCTGATCCAGGCTTGGGCGGGTTTTCAAGTCCATGCCACCGAAGAGCAACAAGCGGCGTTCGATCGCTTTTGCACCGAGCAGGCTGGCTGGCTCGAAGACTTTGCCCTGTTTATGTCCCTCAAAGCCGAGTTTGGCAACATTGTTTGGAACCGCTGGGATGTGGGATTTGCCCAGCGCGATCCAGTGGTGTTGGCCGCCGCTCGCAAAACCCTGGCGGAACCGATCGCCCTGCATCGCTTCAGTCAGTTTGTGTTCTTTGAGCAGTGGCAAGCTCTCAAGGAAGCTGCCAACGATCGCGGCGTGGCCCTGGTGGGCGATGTGCCGATCTATGTGTCCTTTGACAGTGCCGATGTGTGGGCCAATCGCGAACTTTTTGCCCTCGACCCCGACACCCTCGACCCCGACCAAATGGCCGGTGTGCCGCCGGACTACTTCAGCGCCACCGGCCAGCTCTGGGGCAACCCGGTCTACAACTGGGCCGCCAATGCCCAGGAAAACTATCGCTGGTGGATTAATCGCTTCCGCCATTTGCTGACCCTGGTGGACTGGGTGCGGATCGACCATTTTCGCGGCTTCGAGTCGTTTTGGGCCGTGCCCCAAGGCGAAGAAACAGCGATGAATGGCGAGTGGCTGCCGGGTCCCGGTGCGGAACTGTTTGAAGCAGTGCAGGCGGCCTTGGGCAAGCTGCCGGTGATTGCAGAAGATTTGGGGATTATTACGCCGGAGGTGGAAGCCCTGCGCGATCGGTTCCAGTTTCCCGGCATGAAAATCCTGCAATTTGCCTTTGATTCGGGCAGCGGCAATCCTTACCTCCCGCACAACTACCGCACCGCCAACTGCGTGGTCTACAGCGGAACCCACGACAACAACACGACCGTTGGTTGGTTCAATGAGCGATCGCCCGAGGATCAGCAACGGGTGTTTCGCTATGCAGGCTATGCGGGGCCCGATGGCATTCAGTGGGACTTGACGCGGATGGCGATGGCTTCTGTGGCCGACTGGGCGATCGTGCCGTTGCAGGACTGTCTGGGCTATGGCAGTGATTCGCGCATGAACACGCCGGGCCAAGCCGATGGGAATTGGGGTTGGCGCTGTCCCGAGGGCGGGTTTGCACCTTGGATGGCCGATCGCCTGCGGGACTATGTGGATCTTTACGGTCGCTGGGGAGACTAGGGTAGGGCGATCGGGCCGAGCTGGGCTGATGATCACGTCTGAACAGCCCAAAGTCTGAACAACCCAAAGTTCGTCACGGCATTGGAGCCTGAGCCACAATGGAGATCAGTCAACCATGGGCCAACTGCTGGCCGTCGCAGTCGATCGGTGCAATGGTCGATCGCGTCACAACGGTCACCCAAAAAGTGGCCAACAGCGTTAGGTTACTCGGTTACTGGGGAAGCCCATGAAAGCGATTCCCAGGGTTTTGACGGCGGGCTAACCGATAGTTGAATCGACCGGGTGACTGACACAAAGCGATCGACCCGCATGAGCAGAAACTTTGCCAATCGTCGTCTGGATGCCGCTCAAGTGATGCCGGATTCCTTCTTGAAGGAGTTCGGAGAAAAAGATGCGGGCACTCGCCGATTTTTACTCAATGTCCTCACGCTTTTTGCCGCCATTTCACCGGAACAGCAACACCAAGCCATCAATGACTTAATCCAATTTGAGATCGTGATTTTATCCGAGCGATCGCGTGACTTTCTCCGCCGTCGAGTTCAAAGCATTCTCGATCGCTTCCACTTGACCAAAGAACTGAGTGAAAACGATATTCGCGAATATTATTACCGCTATTACATCCTGACAGGAACCATTCCCGAGCGGCTCACACCCGACTATCTCAACTTTTTAATGAAGTTTATTGTGGGTGTTGAGCTGATTCTCATGATTTTTTCTATGAGCTTTATGGAACAGCAGCGCCTGTTTGAGCTACAAGGGAAATATTCCACCCAAGCCCTCTTGTTCTATCGTTATATTCGCCCGATTCGGGAAAAACTAGCCCGCGAAAAAATTGTGACGCGAGATCCTTCGGGCCACCACTACTACCGCCGACCGAAACTCGATCATTCGGAAATGATGGACTACGTGTTTGAGGTGTTCGATCTCGATCGCATTGCCTACTTGGGTGAATATGCCGAAAAGCTGTCCTTTGAAAAAGACTATATCCAGGGTCAAGCCGAAGAGCTAGAGGGCAATTCAGTCTAGGAGATTCAGCCTAGGAGATTCAGCCTAGGAGCGATCGTTGACTTGTCTGAAACCCTGATGCCACCGAGACGCGATCGTGGGGGGCAAGGGGCGCGGATCGTGGGGAGCAAGGGGCTTAAGCCCCTTGTTTCGACTATTGGGGCATGGAACATCAACTGCTTGGGCGAGGCCTCCGAAAATGGAGTTGCTCAGGGTGCTTCTGCGATCGCCTGAGCAGACCCTGAAACAATTCCTATGGGCCATGCGTCTTGGGATCAGAGCGATCGCCGCTTGGCCAGCCCCCTCATCCCCCCAAGCCATGCGATCGCCCCAGCCCTCTCGATCGCTCTTGTCAGGCTTCAGGATTTGATCAGAGTTTTAACAGTATTAATTACTTCTAAAAAAATGCATCACCCATGGAAGCGCAACAAGATTGTTGTCAAATGGGTGTCAATCATGATTAACCCTTGAGCATTAATCAATCGCTGAAATTACACAGGGATTGTTTGCTGAATTTACCCGGCGAACCATCCGCTTTAGTCGGCCGTGCTAGACCCGATCCGACTCAAAATCCATTTTTATATTTCTTAAAATACATTCCTCAAAACTGCGACAGGTTAGCAGTTCCATCGGTTTTGTACAAGCCTGCCTCCTACGAACTCGTTGAGTGGCAATCCGGATGGATCGGCCGTCAGGGTTGAGGGTGGCCTCACACAGTATCCGGTCAAGCACAGCCCCTTAGACCATCAATGCGATCGCCCAAATCAGCCCGATCGCTTCTTCAAAGCTTTGCAAAAAACTGGGAACTTTTTTCAACACTTTTGCAGCAGCAAAATCCCAAAAAAAATCTAGATCGCTTCCGGATTCAGCCCCTCCCTCCCGAAGGAATAGCCAGCAACCCACAGAGTCCGCTGCCAGCTCCGGCTAGCGCGACAGCGATCGGATTGCAGCTTCCCTAGCGGCCTTGGTTCCACCGGGCCCTAATCAACCACCGATGCAGGGATTGCCACCGCGTTCGCGACGACTGCGACCGGGACTCTGGGCTAGCGGGCGATCGACCCCATCCGTCGATCGACCCCTCAACTCAACAGCTCATTTTTTGCAACTCAAGTCCACTGGAGAAGTCAATGGCTGTCATTAATGGAACCAACTTTCCCGATGTCATCCCCATTACCGAAACCCAAGCTGCGCTCGACAGCCTGGCCGGGAACGACGTAATTAGCGGATTCGACAGCAACGACATCATTCGCGGCTACAACGGGGACGATCGCATCCTCGGCGGCAACGACAACGATCGCCTCTTCGGCAACCAAGGCGTAGACACCCTAGAAGGAGAAGCCGGCAGCGACGAACTGCAAGGCGGTCAAGGCAACGACCTGCTGCTGGGCGGCGACAGTTCCGACCTGCTGTTCGGCAACATGGACAACGACCAGCTCTACGGCGGCAGCGGCGGTGACTCCCTGTTTGGCGGCAAAGGTAACGATCTGCTGTTTGGCGAAGATGGCGACGATGTGTTGTCGGGCGACCTGGGGGCAGACACCCTGCGCGGCGGCCAAGGCAGCGACGTGTTTGTGATTGGTCGGCGGAGCGATAGTTTTTCGGCCCAAACCGGTCAAATTTCGACAGGGGGCGCAACGGTTGCCGAAGCCGACGTGATCGAAGACTTTGACCAGTTTGGTCTCGATCAGATCAAGCTGATCGGCGGCGTGACCATGTCCGATCTGGAAATCTTTGATGGCTCGGGTCAAACCGCCAACAGCGCCATCATCCGCGACAAGGGCAACAGTCAAATCCTGGCCGTGGTCAAGGGCGTAAGCGCCAACCGGCTGATGAACACGCCAGGGGTCTTTGTCTCCGATGGCAATGCGGCCGGCAGCGTTCCGCCCCAAGGTGCGTTGCAGTTCTCGACTGCCAACCTGACGGGCACGGAAGGTAGCCAAGTTGAAGTTACCGTCACTCGGGATGTGAACAACTCGGCGGGTTCTGTGTCGGTGGATGTGGCGGTGCTGGGTGGCACGGCCACGGCCAACTCGGACTATAAAACCTTTAACCAAACCCTCAACTTCTCGCCGGGCCAGGTTAGCCAAACCTTCAAGGTGGATCTGATTGATGATTCGCCCTTGGCGGATAGCGGCGAAACAATCCGCATGGTGTTGTCGAAGCCGACGGGCGGGGCAATCCTGGGTTCGCAAGATTCGTCGGTGTTGACGATTTTGGACAAGGGTTCGACCGGCGGCGGCGGCACAACGGGCACTTCCACCTTCCAGTTCAGCGGCGCAACCTACACGGCCACGGAAGGAACGGCGACTGTCCAAGCGGCGATCAACATCACTCGCACGGGCGACACCACCACGGCTGGTTCTGTCACCTTCGCGACGGGCACGGGCGGCACGGCAACGGCTGGCTCTGACTACACGGCGGTGGCGAGCCAAGTGGTGAGCTTTGCGGCGGGTGAAACCACCAAGACTGTGAACGTGCCGGTGTTGACCGATGCGATTACGCCGGAAGCTGATGAAACGGTGAACCTGACTCTGACGGCTCCGACGGGTGGCACGCTGGGCACTCAGGCCACTTCGGTGTTGACGATCAAGGATGTGGCAACTGCAAGCACTACTACTCCGCCCGGCAGCTCGGCAGTTGGCAGCACCTTACAGTTTAACGACTTGAACAATGCCGTTACTGTGGACAATAGCTTGGTTTCGCTGTTTCCTGGTGGAATCAATGGCGGTGGTGGTGATGATCAATTCACCTACTCCAACGCCGCACCTGCAACTTTGCGGGGTGAAGCCGGGAGTGATCGATTCACGCCAGGCACAGCGCCAGTGCCTACCGGAACTGTAGCTATTGACGGTGGCGCTGGTAATGATGTGATTACGGGCAGCACAGTTGCTGGCAATAGATTGCTGGGTGGTGCGGGAGATGATCAGATTACGGCTGGGGCAGTAGCAGCCGGTGGCACAACCCTAGTTGGTGGGTCTGGTCGCGACACGCTCGTTGGTAATAGTGGTACGGATATCTTTGCGTTCCAGGCCAGTGATGCTGTGGATAGCATTGGTGATGCTGATCGAATCAGCGCATTCACGCTGGGCACAGACAAGATTGGCTTGGGTGATGGCTTAGTTGCCACTGCTTTGATTCCCGAAGCTGTTCCTGGCAGCACAACAGGAGAAATTGCCTTGACGTACACATTCCCGACGGCTAGCGGCAACGTGAAGAAATATCTGGCAGTGATCACACCTACTGCTGCGGGTACCTTCAACCCCACAGGAGACACAACTTCGGTTCCTTCCTCAACTTTCACGATTTAGTTGACCCAAAATGGGCTGTAACCCAGCCCATTTTGCGAAGACTGCCAAAATGTTTCACTTCTTGTTGGGGGCTGGGTCGATCGACTCGGCCTCTTTTCTTGTGGATGGTCGATCGCCCCGACAAAACCCGCCGATTGACTGACAATATCGCTGAACTCGTAGGTTAGGTTGAGGCACGAAACCAAACACCAACAAGGCTTTCAGCGATCGCGTTGGGTTTTGCCAAGCTCAACCCAACCTACAGAACTAGTCCCCTTTGCTTGTAGCCGATCGCCTCGCCACACAACTAAGGCGTTGATTCATAAAGGCGACAACCGGCGCAGGGGCCCGAGGGGTTGACGGCGCAGCGGAGTTGGGGCGATCGGGCATTGAACCGACAACTGAGATCGCCAATGACATAGCCCGCGCCCGGAACGTGAACCAGCTCTGGGACTTCGGGGAGGGGCGATCGCCGAGGGCCCGCAACCCGACGGGCGCGATCGATCACCACTTGCACCTGTTGTTCATAGCGATGGACAGCCCTGAGCGAAACTAGGGCTGGGGCGATCGCCACCACGAACATGATCAACAATGCCAGAATCGTCATCTTGCGCAACTCGTGGCGGGTAGAGTGGTTGCGGGCGTGCCCAGTCATGAGCGCGATCGCTGCCCAGCATCAGTCTAACCAAGGCGACTTAGCCCAGATCATCGTAATTCAGGCGATTGGCGATTTAGCCCAGGCGATCGCGCCACACCCGCAGCAGCTCATTGCCACCTCGCTGGAATTCATAGACCGTGGGCACAATTTCCACGCGAAAGCCCTGGGCCGTGAGGGCATCGATCGCGGGCTGAACGTAGGGCGATCGCTCGGTGGTGAAATTGGTGAGTAACGGGAAAATTCGCACTTCGTCGGCCACCCGCAGCAACTCCGCGATCGCCGCCTGATGAAACTCCAGGGACAGTTGCGCCGTGTAGGTAAACAACAGGTGCGAAGAAATCGCCAGCTCAAAAGCGCGATCGGCAAAGGGCAGGCTCGGCAACTCCGCCACCAGATAGCGCCCCTCGATCGCCCCCTGGGGAAAATCCGCCAGAAATTCACCCATAGCGGCCAGACGGCACTCCCCTAGGGCTTCCGGCGTGGGAATCGCCTCCGACCACACAAACCAATCATGGTTTTCATGAAGCCCCGCCACGATTGTGGGGCAGGTTTCATCAATGCGCTGGGCAATTTCTTCAGCCGAAAACTGATAGATCGGGTCGCAGGAAATGACGCGCTGACCTTGGCGATGCATAGTGGCATTAAAGCTCGCTGGCCCGCCCGCACAGTCCAGAACCGATCGCCCCAAGTCCTCATCCGTCAGCCCAAACATCCCGACATAATCCGCAAACGATCGCCCCCAAGGAACGACTTGTGCAAGTTGAAAAACCATGAGTCAACGTCCTAAGTTGTTAACCCTAGATCATGGGCGATCAATTTAGTAGAAAAAGTCTTGATTCTGACTCATCAAATCTGCACTTAAGCATGACCAATCGTGTGGATTTTCAAAAAGTTGGTACTCCCTGCTTTGCCAAATGGAAGACCGCCCATAATCAACACCTTGTCACCAAGAGCCGCAAATTGCCGAGCCAGTAAATCCTGTTCAACTAAGGCCAAAGCAGAAGCCAAAGTCTCCCCGTTAAAGCCCTTGAGCAAAATCGGTCGCACACCCCAACTCAAACTTAAGCGGTGATAAACCTTGGGGTCGGGTGTGTAGGCCACGATCGTGGTTTTGGGTCGCTCGGCTGAGGCAAGCTGGGCAGTATAACCCGTTTCGGTGAAGGCTACAATGCATTGCAAATCGATCGTTTCATCGATCGCATGTAAGGCCTCACTGATCGCATCCGTATCATCATTACGATTCGGTGGATAGTTGATAAATTGAATCGAGGGTTCCACTTCCGTGGCGATTCGCGCCAACATTGTCACTGACTCGATCGGGTAACTGCCTACCGCCGATTCACCCGACAACATCACTGCATCGGTTCCATCCATGATCGCATTGGCCACATCACTGGCTTCGGCCCGCGTGGGTCGTGGATTGTGAATCATGCTGTCTAGCATTTGGGTCGCCGTAATCACGGGAATGCCCTTTTGATTGCACAGGCGAATGATTTGTTTTTGAATCAGAGGCACTTTTTCGGGGCGCATTTCCACACCCAAATCGCCCCGCGCCACCATCACCGCATCACACTCATCCACGATCGCTTCTAAATTGGCGATCGCCTGGGGTTTTTCTAGCTTGGCCAACACAGGAATCTCTGCCCCATAGGCCGCCAATAATGCCTTCAGTGCTTGCACATCCTCTGGCTTTCGGACAAAACTCAGGGAAATCAAATCAACGCCCTGCTCAATCCCAAATTCCAAATCGCGCTTGTCTTTGTCAGTAATCGACGGCAATCGCAGGTTTAAACTCGGGAAGTTCACCCCCTTGTGACTCTTTAGAATGCCACCTTCAACTACTTTGCAACCAACAGAACATCCATCAATGGATTCAACCCGCAGTTCCAACAGCCCATCATCTAGTAATACTTGAGTCCCCGGCCCGGCTTCTTCCGCCACACAGGGATAGTCGATGCCGACGGTGTTTTTTTGACCTTGATAGTCGGCGATCGGCACTAGGGTCAACTCATCACCAGCCGTCAGCATGATCCCCTCAGCCGGCAAGTCACCCACGCGAATTTTTGGCCCTTGCAAATCCTGCAATAACATCAAGGGCAAATCGAGTTCTTCCGAGGCAACTCGTAGGCGGTGAATTCGTTCGGCATGGTCGTCATATTTACCATGGGAAAAATTCAGCCGTGCCACATTCATGCCCGCCAAGAGCATTTTACGGATCACCTCAGGAGAATCACTGGCTGGCCCGATCGTGGCCACAATCTTGGTGCGATGGATTAACGGCTTCATGTCATGTTTGCCTGATTGATAAACTGAGCAGTCAATGCGGTGCTTGACAAGATCCACCCCAAAGCAACTGACTGTGCGATCGCATCAGTGTGATAGCCATTTCAGCCGATTTAGCAACAGGAATTGAGCAACAGAAATGTTGAGAATTGCGGTCGCCAAGACAAACCTAAAATCAACATCCTATACAAGTCCAACACAAGTATTACCAATAGCTGGTGCTGAATTCAGCCATCAGCCAGTCGAAGTAATGTTGTGCTTAGAGGATGTCTGAAAAGCTCATGCGGATACGAGATCATCACTAGGCAACGATCATCGTGGGAGTAAGGGGCTCAAGCCCCTTGTCTTGGTCGATCGCTGGAGGGCATAGAGTATCAATGTTGGCTTTTCAGATATTCTCTTAAATCGATTCTGGATTCAATGATTCGCAACTGTCAATAAAGAAATCAGAAAGATTCGACAATGGTAGTCTGCAACACCAAAAGACATTAATAAATCAACTTATTCAGTTACTTTGTTGTTTTTTAGTCAGCTTTTCTGTTGGAATTTTTTGTTGTTTTTTGATTAGGTCAACTTGCAATTGCCTGTAGTCTCAACCAGGTTGCAAGGATGGATTAAGCCTTAGCCAGTAGGTTGGGTAGAGCTTGCGAAACCCAACGCGATCAATGCGAACTTGGCTGGTGTTGGGTTTCGTTCCTCAACCCAACCTACTGGCGCAACTGCTTTAATTCACTGGGTTAATTGTGCGAAATCAATTGTGTTAGACAACGGGCTTAAGCCCCTTGCCCTCTAATGATCGAGTAACGAAACCAATCAAAATAGTCTAGGAGCACTACTACTGATCTACGTTTTTTATATCTTCAGAAAAATAAATTCGGAAAATATGCCCAGAAAAATATGTCTAGAAAAATATATTTAGCTCGTGCAATAGACTCAACGAGATCGAACCTCAATCATTTCAGCAGTCTGATGAGAATCATTTCGCAACCCAGCGGCTGACCTCGGAGCGATCGCCCCTTCATGATCCAGCACGATCGCAGACCGCGTGGTGGCTGTGGCGAACTGCGCGATCGCCCCCATGCACCGGCCATGATGTCTTGATCCGTTAGATTTCGAGCTGGCATGACCTAAACCACCGATCGCCCGCTCGCCAAATCCCGAATCAACGAAACTTTGGCCTGAATGTAGCCATCGATTTCGGCGCGATCGTGGCGATCGATGCTGGGGCAACCGGACGCGAGGCGATCGGCCAGGAAGTCAACGAGGCTGTCGTCGTCTAGGGCTAGCAGTGTGCTGGTCTGGATGGACTCGACCACAGACCACAGTTGACGCATCAGTAGGGGCTTCATGGATCACCCTCCTTAAGGTTTTATTTATGTTCTATAGAATAGCGACTGAATTCCGCAAACGCAGGGAATGATACAAGACGATAGCTGGTATGGGTAATAACGCAATAAATTGATGGAGAGCGTTACATTGGCTAGTGTCACAACATCGCTTAAGAAATTGATCTAACTTCGCTGAATCCTTTATTCGGCCGTAGTTAGCGCGTAAATTGCCCCCGTAGATTCTGTGAAAATATTCCTAAAAAGCAACAATTGACGTTAATAATTAAAATTTAAGAATTGAATTGTTCCTCATGAACTTTATAAAAAATCGTTAACTAGCTCGGCGATTATTCGTCGGTAAAATCCAGATTAAGGCCTCTTTCGCAATTTGACCATAAAGAACCCGTCCATATTCCAGCGATGGGGCCAAAGCTCTAGCCAGCCTGCATCGGTGGCAAAAGACGCAAAGGGCGAGTCGGGCGCAGGTGCTTCGATCGCCCAATTGGGGTGGCGCTGCAAAAAGTCGCGGACGATCGCCCCGTTCTCTGGTTCGTGGATCGTGCAGGTGGCATAGACCGCCACGCCGCCGGGCCGCACCCACTGGTCAGCCCGATCGAGCAGGGCCCGTTGCAGTTGCACCAATTGGGCGATCGTGTCGGGGGTTTGTCGCCAGCGGGCATCGGCGCGGCGGTGCAGCGTGCCCAGCCCGGAACAGGGCACATCTAATAGCAGCCGATCGCACTGGTCGGGCGCGGCGGCCAAGCCCGTCGGCACACCCAGACGCTGTTTGAGGCGATCGCGTTTGCGGGGTTTGGGCGCGGTGGCTAACAGGGGTGATCCCAATTCGGCTTGGCCGTCGGTGCTGTCGGCGGCCACAATTTGCACCGACTGCAAGCCCAAACGCCGCACGGTGTCTTGAATTCGTCGCAGGCGGGAGGCTGCCCGATCGAGGGCCCACACTTGCCCCCGATCGCCCATCAAGGCCGCAATGTGGGCCGTTTTGCCCCCCGGGGCCGCGCAGGCATCAATCACAATTTCGCCCGGTTGTGGATCGAGCAACAGGGCCACCAACTGGGCACTGGCATCCTGCACCGTCCACCAACCTTCGTTGTAGCCCGGTAGGGTGGCAATCCAAGCGCGACCATCGGGGCGATCGGGCAGGGCGCTGGTGAGATCGGTCTGGCCACGACCGGGGGCCAAGCGCAGGGCAGTCGGGACAGATGGCACGCGCTCAGTGATCACCCCCACATCAGCCAGGGCTGCTTCGACGGTTTCCAAATCCGTTGCCAAGGTGTTGACGCGCAGATCGATCGTGGGAGTGCGATCGAGCCACTGACAAAGGCTTTCGGCTTCCTGATAGCCCAAGCGATCGAGCCATGTTTGCACAATCCAGTTGGGGTAGCTGTAGGTCTGGGCTAGTTGCTCGGCGGGGTCGGCCAAGGGAGCATCGGGGCGATCGGTTTGCTGCTCTGAAGCGTTGGACGACTCGGCGGCACTTTGGCGCAAATAGCCGCGTAATAGGCCATTGATAAAACCGCTTAAGCCCTTGAGTCCCGCAAACTTGGCTAGTTCCACTGTGGTGTGGACGGCGGCGGACTTGGGCACACGATCGAGATAGATCAATTGATAGAGACCCAACCGCAACAGGGCGCGCACGGCCGGCGGTTGCTCGCGAGCGGGCCGGGTGGCTAGGCGATCGATCCAACCATCCAACACGCGCAGTTGGCGGGTGCAGCCATAGACCAACTCGGTGACTAACCGGCGATCGCGCCCATCCAGATTTGGGTGTTGGCGCATGGCCCGATCGAGCGCCGCATCGGCATAGGCTCCCGCCTCGATCGCACTCAGCGCCACCAAGGCCGCATGACGCGCCACAAGGGCTGGACTATTGGGCAAACTGGTTCCCGAAATCGACATGATGGAGCCTAGTAATGGAGCCAATGGGGTTGAGGGTATGTCGCCACTCCCTGGAATCAAGCTGAAACGATTGATGTTCCATACTCCAACCCCGGAGGGGCTTAAGCCCCTTGTTACGACGACTGGGGCACGGAACATCACTGTTTCATCTGCCATCAATGGCATCTGATGACACGCCCTAAGCCCCTTGCCCCTCACGATCAGGTCAGGGCAGCATCCGGGTTTTGGGCGATTTGACGACAAGCCCTCGCGATCGCCATCGATCAACCGATCAAATGACGGCAGGCGAATCGGGAGCTTATCCCAACTCGCCTGTCTTCGTCTAGGGGAAGGACACGAAGGCTACAGAATTATTGCCCACGAAACCAGCCCTAGCCGCGATCGCCCGTGCCCGTGGATTCGACCAGCGGTTGCGATGTGGCCTCGGTGGGCGCTGGCTGGGTGAACACCACCGCCGTTTCCATCGCCGTTTCCATCGGCAAATGGCCCACCAATTTTGGGGCGATCGCTTCGTGGGGACTCAGGCAAACCCGATCCATCTCCGGCTGCTGGCAAGCCACCATCGTTTTCACGTGCTCCATTTCGTCGTCGCGAATCGCCACAAACACGTCGTAGAGATTGTCAATGGCCGGGCGGCGACTGGTCGGCACTTGGGCTGTTTGGAACTCATCAAACAGATACAAATCTCCATCGCGGTAATAGCGCTGGGCAATTTCCGGTGCTGGCTGAGTTTTCAGCCAGTCGGCTTGTTCTGTCAAAAATTGGTCGTAGGACTCATGGGCGTGCTCTTCAACCTGTTGCATGAAGTTGTAGGCAGCACGCGGCGAAACCAAATACACCCCAATGACAATCCAGTAATAAACCAGGGCAGCAGATTTGGCGATGAGGCGATCGCTCCAAACCGCATTTCCCCCCAAGGATTCCATAATCAACAGGTGGTGCAACTCATTCCAAGACTCGGCAAAATGCACCTTCAGCCAGTCGGCTTTGCGCCACCATCCCAGGGTTTCATAGAGGTGCAAAACAGACATATAAGCGAAGTAGGGCACGCGGGCCACGGTTTCCAACACATAAAACCGAGGGTAGGGCCGATCTTTGTAGAGACCATTAATCACCCAAACCAAAATGCCAACCAAAGCACGAATCATAGCGCTGCTCTCCAGAGGAAACGATGAGACGGGCGCTAGGGTTAGTCATGAATCTAATTCATGACAGATGAATCGGTGAATCTTGATTGTTCCAGCCATCTTGAGATTGGAGGAAACTAGAGATTGGCGAAAACTAGTCCTCATTCTTGATGGTTTTGCAACGCTGGCATCAGAGGTTTCACTGATTTGACGGCACGCCTCAAACACCTCTGATCCTAGCGGGGCGATCGGGAAGGAAACGGTGTTGTTACAGTGACAACTTGGGGATCGCTGGGGTTGGGGCGATCGAAGGATTACGGGCCGGGCCGATCGGCCATTGCTGAAGAAATCCCGAAAAAGCCGGGGAGTTTACGAACCGATCGCCAATCGTTGCAAGGCGTTGCGATTCGTAGGATTCACATCGGCCGGTAAGCTGGTATGGCGATCGCACTGGGTCGGGCTGGAAATGGGCGGGGTAGATCAACAGGTTTGGTAGATCAACAGGTTTGATGGTGGAGCTATGCAGGCAGGCGACAGCAAGTGGAATTTGAAGCGGTTGGTATTGATTGGGCTGACGGCGATCGCGCTGTCGGTCACGGGGATGTCGTTGGTGGGAAGTTTTACCCAAACTCAAATTCAGAGCCGCTTGGAGCTTTATCAAACCAATTTGTTGTTGCGCGCAACGGGTGAGTTGGATCAGCCGATCGCCCAAGCCCCAGACCTAGAGGAGACCCCGATCGCCCTGTTGCGTGGTCAGTTGTTGGGCGATCGCACCTTTAATGAAGCCCGCAAGCAATATCAAGCCTTTCGGGTCAAAGCGGCGGCCAATGCCGATCAGTTCGTGACGACCCTGACCCAACCAGCCCCTGATGAACCAGTGGGCGACAAATCTCTGTTCGATCGCACCGGCCAACAACTGCGCGAGTTAGCGGCCGTGGATTTGCGGCTGGGAATTTTGCAGGCGAGATCGGGCGACTCAGCGGCGGCGGTCAAAACCTGGCAACACCTGGCCCAGCTCGATCGACCCTGGCCCGACGCGATCGATCCCCAAACCTTCACCACCGACTATGGGCTAATCCAAACAGACTTGGTGCAACTGTGGAGCCGATCGGTCGCTAATGCCGACGGGCAGGCGATCGAGCAACATATCACCCAATTTCTAGATGGCTGGTTTCGGGATGCTAGCCTCGCCCGCCTCTATCGAGCCACCGGCCGTGCCGCCGAACTGGCCACCCTGGAAGCCGATACCACGGTGCGATCAGCAGCAATTGTGTGGAAATTGGCAGCGGCCAATCTATTTCCCGGCCTGGGATTGCTGGTAGGGATTGGTGGGCTGGTGGGCCTGTTGGTGCAGCGCTTGCTCAAGGGCAGCGGCGCGATTTTGTCCCTGTCGTCGGTTGGTTGGTCAGTGCCATGGGGCGGCGAAACCATTTGGGAAGTCTTCGTTTTGGGCTTCTTTGCGATCGGTCAAATTGTGGTGCCCTTGGTCAGTTCGATCGGGCTACAGGCGATCGGACTGAACCTGGCCACCGCCACCGGAGCCACCCAAGCAGGCATTATTTTGCTGCGTTATGGCCTGATGGCGGCGGGCGGCGTGGCCGTGCTGCGCTGGGCCGTCAGCCGCTTTTTGCCCTTGCCCGAAGGATGGTTTCAGTTCAATTGGCGCGATTGGCGCTGGCTGGCTTGGGGCTTGGGTGGCTATTGCGTGGCCCTGCCGATCGTGATTGTGGTGTCCTTGGTGAATCAGTCAATTTGGCAAGGCCAAGGGGGCAGCAACCCCATCCTCTCGATCGTGCTGGAAAACCGCGACCCGGTGGCGATCACCTGCTTTTTTCTGACAGCTTCGGTAGCTGCGCCTCTGTTTGAAGAAACCCTATTTCGGGGCTTTTTGTTGCCATCCCTAACGCGCTACGTACCCACTTGGGGGGCGATCGTCCTCAGCAGTTTGCTCTTTGCCTTGGCGCACCTAAGTTTGTCAGAGATTTTGCCCCTCACGGCCTTGGGGGCGGTGCTGGGTTTGGTTTACGCGCGATCGCGCAACCTATTAGCTTCGATCTTGCTCCATGGTCTGTGGAACAGTGGCACGCTGGTCAGCCTGTTGCTGTTGGCGGGCAATTAGCTCCCAAACACATCATTAAAAATTCATGCAATCGCCTGAGTCCTCCAAAACCCGATGCTAGCGTGGGGGCCATTGCCTGTGCTGCCAATTTTGGGTTGCTAATCTTGGTCAATGCAAGCAAGGTGATTTTTTGGAGTGAAACACCATGCAAAATCCCGAATGGTCGTCCTTGGGCGATCGAGAATACACCGTGGACATCGGTGCTTGGGTCAGTCGTGGTTGGGCGATGTTCCAACAGGATATAGGCCCGTTTATTGGCTTTGTTTTTGTGGTTTTTGGCATCAACATTGTCTTGGGGCTAATTCCTGTTCTTGGCTCGATCGGCAGCGTTGTTATTGGCCCTGTTTTGAATGCTGGCTTCTTTATCTATGCATTCAAAATCCTGCGAGAACAGTCGCGTTCCTTCAGTGATTTTTTTGAAGGATTTAGTCAACTGGGCGATCTCGTTTTGTTTACGATCGTGGCCGGTTTGATTGCCTCGCTGCCAATTCTACCCGGTGCAATCTTGCTAGGTATTGGTGGAGCCATGAGCCAAAATGGTGAAAGTCCTTCTGTGCTCATACTTGTGGGTGGCATTTTGATGCTTATTGGTCTAGTGCCTTCGATTTACCTGAGTATTTGCTACTCCATGGGGATGCCGTTGATTATCGATCGGCGGGTGCAATTTTGGCCAGCGATGGAAATGAGCCGTAAAGTCGTCGGCAAAAAGTGGGGCGCAATCTTTGCATTTTCATTCGTGCTGGGTCTGATTAATTTCTTGGGTTTGATTCCCTGCGGTTTAGGGTTGCTGGCGACGATTCCTCTGTCGATGTGTGCAATCACCTATGGTTATACCCAGATTTTTGGCTTGGCTCCTAAAGTCAGTATGAGTAGCGATTCTGAATAATGATTGCTGTTTGTTGATGTGCGATCAAGCCTGTTAATGACTGATTAACCGACCTATATTGCCCCAGCCTGGGACAGAGATCGCTAAGTTTCAGTATCTTTCGGGATGATCCCAATATCAGTTTTTGTGGGAGCAAGGGGCTTAAGCCCCTTGTTTTGCTGGTCAAGAGGGCGTAAAGGGTCTTAACTTTGATTTCTTAGATACAGCCTTTACCTCAAATGATTGGTACATCAGATCGCAGATGCTGTGAAGCTGTTAGTCGGTGGGCATTGCCCACCCTACAGGTTGCTGTACTTATTAAGCGAGGTAAAGGCTATATTCTCTTGAGTCTAGTGGGCTGATTAGCCATCTCTGCTATTGATTTGTATTGATTGGGTAGTAGATCAGTTATGGAAAACTAAACTTCAGAATTGAAGACTATACCGTTATTCAGCAATGTTATTCAGCAATGTTATTCAGCAATGTTATTCAGCAATGTTATCCAGTGAGACTATTTGGCAATGGATAGATGGGCGAAAGCTTCGCCATGTCAGTGATCTTTCAGTGAAAATGATCACCTCACAGGAGCTACTAAACTCTCAGAGAATTCAGCACCATTACTGTATACAATTCTGGAAGAAATTTTGTAGGGCTAGCGCGCGATCGCCCGAGGAGTATGGATGACGGTTGCGGCATCTGGAGCAGAGTTGATTTATCGTTACGCCGATCCAGTGGAAGGGCGACTGCTACAGCGCTACAAGCGATTTTTTGCGGATGTGGAATTGACTACGGGTGAAATAATCACTGCCCATTGCCCAAACACGGGGCCCATGAGCGGGGTGTGCGAGCTGGGGGCGCGGGTGCTGCTGTCCCACAATCCCAGTCCTAAGCGAAAGCTGGCCTATACCTGGGAGGCGATCGAAGTGGCGGGTAGCGCGGGTCAGCCGGTATGGGTAGGAGTCAATACTAACTTGCCAAATCGTGTGGTTAAGGAATTACTGAATCGCCGATTGATTCCAGCATTAGATTCCTATGAAACGGTGCGATCGGAGGTGAAATATGGTACTAATAGTCGGGTAGATTTTTTATTAGCAGGAACTGAGTCTGGCAAACTGATTTATGTAGAAGTAAAAAATACTACTTGGACTGATGGAACCCTGGCGAAGTTTCCTGATACGGTGACGGAACGCGGCCAAAAACATCTGCGGGAAATGGCGGCGCTGTTGCCCGATGCCGCAGCGGTAATGTTGTATTTTATCAATCGTGAAGACTGCGATCGCTTTGCGCCGGGGGACGATCGCGACCCCACCTATGGGCAACTGCTGCGATCGGCAATCGCTCAGGGAATGGAAGTTTTACCTTGCCGATTTGCTGTTTCGCCCGAGGGATTACGTTTTCTCGGATTGGCAACCTCTGATTTTTAAGAAACAACTTTGTTTTTTTGATCTAATTTTTTAGCTTGAACTTCTTGATGGTTTTGAATTAATCAATACCAAAAATGCGCTATTTCTATTTGCATGGATTTGCGTCGGGGCCACAATCATTTAAGGCGCGAGATTTAGCCGCTCGGTTTCGATCGCGGGGGCAAGAGCTGACCTTGCTCGATTTCAATGATGGGGGATTTGCTGATTTAACCCTCACGCGCCAAATTCAGCAGGTGGAACGGGCGATCGCCGCTGAACCAAGTCAGCCTGTCACGCTGATTGGGTCAAGCTTTGGTGGGTTGACAGCCCTGTGGGTGGCGGAGCGCTGTCCGCAGGTGGCGCGGTTGGTGCTGTTGGCTCCGGCGCTCGGGTTTCCTCGCAGTTGGCATCGGCGGTTGTTGCCCGAGCAGGTGGCCGCTTGGGAGCGATCGGGCGAGCTGTTGGTCTACCACTACGGCGAACAGCGGCAGTCACCGCTGAAATTTGGCTTTTTGCAGGATGCCGATCGCTACGATTCATCGACACTACGGCGATCGCTTCCCACGCTGATTTTGCATGGGCGAGCTGATGAAACTGTATCGATCAATTTGAGTCGCGATTGGGTGCGCGATCGCAATTGGGTTGAGTTGATCGAACTAGATACGGATCACGGGATGGGCAGCGCGATCGACACCATTTGGCAGGTGATCTTGAAGGGCTGTAACTTACCCCTCAGCACCAGTTAGTCACCCCACAAAACCATCAGGAATCTTCGGTTAATATTCCGTCACCGAAGTATTTTGCTCAGTGTTTTGGGACAGTTTTTGCGAGGAATCAACTCGCGATTGCCCGTCAACTGCACAGGACAATCGAGACAACTGTTGCGTTGGAATTTCGATTGTAAAAATCGTCCCTTCCCCTTCTTGGGACTCGCACCACAGCCGCCCACCATGGCGCTCAGTCACCACCTGATAACTAATTGATAAGCCTAGACCTGTACCCCGACCGACTGCTTTAGTGGTGAAAAATGGGTCAAATAATCGAGCGCGAATACCTTCAGGAATTCCTGGGCCATTATCGGCAATAGCAATTTGAACACTGCTACCATCTAGGGTCGATCGCGTCATGATACTAATCTGAGGCTTGAAGTTTTCGCTACCAACAGCCCGATCTTCTAGCGCATCCAGAGAGTTCGCTAATAGATTAATAAAAACTTGATTGAGCTGCCCTGGATAACATTCCACCATGCTGTGAGCATTATATTGACGAAGCACTTCCACAGATGGACAGTTATTATCGCCTTTGAGCCGATGATTCAATATGGTTAGTGTGCTTTCTAGATTGTCGTGCAAGTTTACTTCCTTGACATCAGATTCATCCATTCGAGAAAAAGTTCTGAGGGATTTAACGATCGCCTTAATGCGATCGACACCCATTTTCATCGAGCCAAACAGATTGGGTAAATCTTGACTAACATATTCAAAATCCATTTCTGCCAGTTGATCAGCCAAGGCCGGCACAGCTTCTAGATCAAAATACTCATGACAAGTCTGCACTAGGCTCAACAGGTCGATCGAGTAGCGATAGGCATGGTCAAGGTTGCCGTAGATAAAATTAACGGGGTTATTAATTTCATGGGCCACACCCGCCACTAATTGCCCCAAGCTCGACATTTTTTCTTGCTGAACTAGATGTGATTGAGTTTGTTGCAGGTTCAAGAGGGCTTTTTCTAAGTCTTTGGTTTGCTGACGTAGACGCATTTCTGACTCGCGCAAAGCCCATTCTACAGACTCGCGATCGCTGGCATCCCGTGCAATAATTCCCAAGCATAAAGGCTCGCTACTTTGGGGATGGCGAATGACAAACACAGTGTAGTCCACAGGAACTGCCATGCATTTCTGTTGATTCCAAACCCGAAATGCACCGCTCCAAGTGCCATCCCGCAGCGCAATGGGGTGAATTAGTCCCTCAGCGATCGGGCGGTCTTCAACGGCAAAGAAATCTAACAGCAAATGGTTTTCAACTTCGGAAATTGATGCCAACCCCAAGAGAACTAAGCCAGCACTGTTGATGTAAGAAACTTTGCCGTCTAGGCTGGTAATTGCAATCAGGTTCGGGCTGTTTTCCACCAAAGCTGCCAATTGCCGTCGCTCGCGCTCAATTTGTCGCTTGAGCGTAATGTCTGAGAACAAACTGACGCAGCCAATGTACTCACCACCTGCGTTATAGATTGGGCTGGCACGCAGAAAAATTGTTAGGGTATTTCCCTTTGCAGACCGCATTTCTACTTCGCCAGACCAAGACCGATCAGTTTGGATTGTGCTGTAAATTAACTGATAAGTATCAAAACTGGGATACAGCGCTTTAATACCCCCGATCGTCTCTAGCGATCGCAGATTTTGCACCTGAAAGAGTCTAGCAAAAGCAGCATTTTGATAGATGTGATTGCCGTATTCATCCAGTAGTGCCACCGCTTCACTGGTGCTATCTAGGGCATACCGATAGCGCATCCGCTCCATTTGCACGGTTTTGCGCGATCGCTTGAGTCGCACCTCAGACTGCTTCAACGAGGTAATTTCAATCATCATGCCGTGCCACAACACAGCACCCCCCGGCAACTGTTCTGGCTCGGAAGCCGCATGGAACCACTGTTCGCCATCATTGGTTTGGAAGCGGCCCTGCCAAGCCCAGCCGGATAATTGGCGAGCCGCATTGGCGATCGATTGCTCAAATGCAGCGCGATCGTCCTGGTGAATTTTGGTTAGCAGCGAATTGCCATCATCTACAATTTCTGACGATGAGATGCCAAAAAGTTTTTGACAGCTTTCACTGACTAGCGGAAATGATATTTTTCCACTAGGTTCCCACAAAAGTTGGTAGGCCAGTCCTGGCATCTTACGCAAGAGGGACTGCATTGCATCTGCATGAAAATCCATATTTCAATTGCCAACCTACTCATGCATGAATCACTTGCAAGAAATCGAAACAATGATTGCCATCTTCACATAAAACTAACTACAGCCGGCAGCAGATTCGTCCAATTCAGCGGCAAGGTCAATGGCGGTTTTAAAGGGACAAAATTGAGGGAGCATCGTCATTTGCTGAAATCAATCTGTAGTGGTTGATGTTCGATATTTAATTGTCAAAACAAGCCGTTTAAGTCCTTTATCTTTGCGTAACCGTTCTCAAATCAACCTCTTTTGAACATAGTCTATTGGACACAGTCTATTGAACATGGTTTATAGTTTCGCGCATCAGTTATCACACTAAATTGTGCTAATCAGTGATGACAATGCTTAGGTGAATCTCACACTAATTTCGCATTGTTTTGGCGTGTTTCTTCAGAAACTCTTTGGTAAGGATAGCTTGGCTCATCCTCGACCTTGCCAGCAAGACCTTTACAGACTTGTTCAGCAGGTGTTCAGCAGAGCGATGAACTCACTTGGATTGACACATTAAATTGACACATTGGATTGACACATTAGCTTGGCACAAATGTATAATTGCACGAAATTCATTACACTGACTTAATTGCCCTAATTGCTTAAGGGTTTTGGGCGATCGCACTGTGGATTTGACCCCAAAAGATGCTAGTGAAGTCTGAACTAACTTGCATATGAAATCGGTTCTAGTGCATTGATCATGCATCTCAGTCATCACCCGGCCCGGATGATCAGTTCCAAGTTGAGCAACGGCAATTTGACTGCCCATTTCACTGCGGACTGAGAACAACATCGCTCACCACCGGTCTGCAGTTTCATGATTGATCGCGATGAGGCGATGAGCAGGTGATGGCCAATTGCTGATCTGATTTTGTGAAAACTGAGGTCTACGAGGGCCTGTCATTAAATTAGCCTAAAACCCTGATTCCACCGTGACAAGACCGTGGGGAACAAGGGGCTTGAGCATCTTGTTGCAACAATTGAGGTATGGAAAATTGATGATTTCAGACTCATTCTGGAAAAGGACGATACCCCCCAACCTCCTTTATTATCACTAGAAATCGATGACCTGAACCATGTCTTTAAAAAATGTAAACAGATTGATGGTTTTGTGGACTTTTTGCCCTTAAGCATCGATCCCCACCCCAAATTCGGGTCACGACTGCCCGATTAAGCCCAAAGCAATTGCAGATGATCTGGGGGCTTAAACTCTAAGGTGATTGGGAAATTCAAGCGATTAATTCATGACAATTGCACATGAGAGAGTTGCCAAGATTAAGCAGTTTATCCCTTCATTTTCACAGGATTGGCAAAAAATATGAATTGAAGCCCTGAACTTGGTTTTTGACTCAAGGCAAACCCTGTTATCAAAGATAGACCCTGTTATCAATTGTCCCTGATTAGTAGTGATATTCGTCAAAGAAGCTTTGAGAGGATATCTGAAAAGCCAATGTTGATACTCTGTACACCCAGAGATTGGCGAAGATAAGGGGCTTAGGGCTTGTCGTCGTTTCGCCCGAAGGGGACAAGGGGCTTAAGCCCCTTGTTACGACCATTGGGGCATGGGAAATCAACCGTTTCAGCTTGACCCCAGGAAATGACGACAGACCCTAAGCCCCTCGTCCCCACGACTCCACGACTATCGGTGCTTGGTTTGTGTCGAAAGATGCTTTCCAGACATTCTTTGGGGGAACCGGAGCGGGGCGATCGCCTCGGGATGCCGGTAAGTGACCCGATCGCCCTTTGGTCTACCGACCCTACCGACCCCGTGCAAGCTGCTGCCTGGTCGCCCGATCGCCCAGTCATTTGCCTAGAAGTCAACCCCCCGTTTCAAGTCCATGCCCTTTTCGGCATAGTGTTTGTGGCAAATCATCTCGGAGTAGACGCTAGCCAAATTGAAGTAGGCGGGCGGATTTAGGCAGCGGCCGGTGATGATAATTTCGGTGTCTTTGGGTTTGCGCAGTAGGTCGCGGGCGATCGCCTCCCCGTCCAGCAACTCCAAGTCCACGGTCGGGTTAAGCTCGTCCAGGACAATGGTTTTGTAAAGCCCTGATGCGATCGCAGCCCGGGCCAGTTCCCAGCCCCGCTCGGCTTCGATGTAGTCCAGCTCCTGTTGTTGGCCGCGCCACACGATCGCATCGCGCCCAAACCGCAGGTGATCGACCAAGCTGGGATAGCTCTGTTGCAGGGCTGCGATCGCCGCATCTTCTGTGTAGCCGCTGCCACCCTTGAGCCACTGGGCAATCAGCACCCGGTGGGAGCTGTCGCGGCCAATGCCCCGCCCGATCGCCTGCAAGGCCTTGCCCAGGGCGCTGGTGGACTTGCCCTTACCTGCACCGGTATAGATTTCGATGCCTTCGATGCCCTCACTCGCTGCATCGGATGACTGCTCACGCGGGCGCATTTCCGAGTGCAAATCGGCCATTTCCAACAATGCTGCCGGAGCGCTGCGGCCCGTGGCAATGATTTCCAAATCGGAGGGCTTGTTTTTGAGGGTTTTGAGCACTTCCTCCAAATCCAACAACCCCAAATCCAAGACAGGATTGAGTTCATCAAGCACCACCACCGAATACAGCCCCGAGGCGATCGCCCCCTTAGCCACATCCCAACCCCGTTGGGCCTCCAAGCGGTCAAACTTGGTCACGCCATCGGAATCGAAATAGTCAGCTCGGCCGGTGCGTACTTGATCAATCAAATGTGGAAAACCGCGCTGCAACGCTTCGATCGCCGCGTCTTCGTCGTAAGCACGATCGGGCCCCTTCAAAAATCGCAACAACAGCACCCGCGTTTGCCAGTCGCTGTGAATACCTAAACCGATCGAACGCAACACGACCCCCAGAGCCGCTTGCGATTTGCCCTTACCCGCGCCATCGTAGACGTGGATTTGACCCAGTTCGCGATCATCACGGGCCTGGGCCGTCCGAATACCAATGCCATTCCGTGGTGCGGTTCTCATGCCAATGCTAGAAACGATGCTGAAGGTTGCTAAATAATTGCTGGACTAATTGCGTTTAGGATCTTAGACCGAACCGCCAGCGACCGATCGCCCCGCCAGTGACTGCCGATCGGCGCGATCACCCCCATCGATCGCCCCCATCCAAGGGACAGCCCTCGATCCAAGCCCCCTACAGTGACGCTAGTGACGCTTTTGACCGCCTTGCAGCTAAAGGGGAGCGATAAAATTCCGATCGCTAGCAAAATCGCCGGGTAAAATCAGTGCTTAAAACCCCCAGCAGCACCCACACTCCCATCACCCACACTCCCCTGACATCCCCAATTACTCACATCCCCAATTACTGACATCCCCAATTGTTGCACCCTGCTCGCGGCCTAACTCGCCTACCCACCACCATCCGCCCAACTGCCGACACAAGCGCCTGAACCTATGCATCTGATCTTGCCCCTCCCCACCATTATTTTTCAGATTCTGTTTCTGATGATTGCGATCGCCAGTGAAGCAACGGTGTTCAATCGCTTGGCGGGCATGAGTCAGCGTCGCAGCGTGGAATATGCCGCCACCATGGAATTGCTAGTCCTGTGCATGGGGTGGACTTGCTTTTTCTTGAGCTACGACTTTTTGCCGGCCGCCATGCAGGCCGACTTGCAAGCACTGATCTTGCAGGGGGTGTGGTCGAGCGAGCTGAACAACTGGCTGTTGGTAGTGGTGCCGGTGGTGTTTTTTCTGGTCTTGGAGCTGAAGGCGATCGCCGTCCAAATCTTGGATCTGCTTTTGAAATATCCCGCCCCTGGCTCGGACTTAGGGATCAGCGAAGGCGCAGACACTGATCGCTCCTTGACCCTAACCACTCGGGGGCGTTTGCAAACCTTCTTTCAGCGCTACCAAGAAATCCAAGGCGAACTAGCGAAAAAAACCATTTTTTGGGGACACATTGCCAGCACCGGCATTGGGGCCCTCGTAATTGCGATTCAAACGATTTTGTTTGCCATGCGCCAAGCCTAAACTCTCTGGGCTAATACCAATTTTGTAAATTGATGCTACTCAAGACTCTTGTTCGACAAGGGTTTCAGCGCAGGATTTGTAGCATGGGTAATCGAAATTGGTATAACCATGGATCTGGCGTGGCCCCCTCCCTAGTTTCATTGCCCGGCCCATTGCTCATGTCACCTTCTCGCCCCAACCTGTTGCGCCATGATTAAGGATATTCGCACTGAATTTTGGAAAATTATTCAACCCAAGAAACCCTTTTCTTGGCAGACCTTGCTATGGATCAGCGTGATCTGCCTCGTGCTTTCGCTGGTGGCACGATTTGGGTTAGGTAGCCCAGAACTCCAACGCACCTTTTCAGGATTTAGTGCCTTGATGTTGGCCATGGCAGGTGTGATTTGGTCAATCGAACAAAAGCCGATTCAGATTCGCAGTATATCGCTGGGGCCTTGGATGGCGGGCGGGCTATGTTCCTTGCTGCTCTATCGGTTTTTGTCAGCAGACAACACCACGAACACTGAACAGGCCCTCTACCTAGCTTGCTTAACTTTTCCCCTCAGTTCGATCGCCATCAAAATTGTCCAAGACTTTCTCAGCAAACCGACCCTATCCCGTTACAAAGTCCCTGTCAAAGAGCGTGTCCCCCTGTCCCTGTGGGTGCTCAGTCACTTTCTATTAACCTTCTGGATTCGGTTTGCCTTTACGATTCAAGATTGGATTGATGCCAGCCCAGCCCTAAACAACAGCGATATCCAAGCCTACGGAGCTAGCATGTTTGTACGGGCGATCGATATTTTTCAATAGTGCATTGGGCTATTGGATATCGCTCTCGCTAATCGAACTAGCACCAGCCAAAAACTTGATGGTTCCCCCAGAAAATGGTTCCCCCAGAAATGGGTAGGGGCAGGCTTGAAACCTGCCCCTGTTTTGTAGGGCAAAACTTGCCCCTCAGATTCGGATTCGCCTAGCCACCAATCCTCAACAGTTCCACATCAAAAATCAACGTGGCATTGGGCGGAATCACCCCACCCGCGCCGCGCGCACCATAGCCCAGCTCCGACGGAATTACCAGCCGACGCTGACCGCCTACGCGCATCGAAATCACGCCTTCATCCCAGCCCTTGATCACACGGCCCGTGCCGATCGGGAAGCTAAAGGGTTGGTTGCGATCGCGCGAGCTGTCGAACTTAGTGCCATCGGTCAAAGTGCCCGTGTAGTGAACATAAACCGTTTGTCCTGCTCGTGGCTCTGCGCCCGTGCCCAGTACGATGTCTTCGTATTGCAAACCAGACTCAGTGGTGATGAGTTTGTCGCTGTTGCTCGGCTCAGACACGGGGGCGGTCTCCTCGGGGGTGGCAGAATCGGTGGGTTGGGCGGCAATCTCGGGCGATCGCAGTTGGGCAGCCGCATCGCTAATCAAGCGGGATGCGAGTTTGGAGCCGTTGGCCGTGGCTTCGGCAACGGGCTGACCAGAGAGGGGGTTGGCTTCAGCGGTAGGGGTTTTGCCTGTGAAGGTCACCGCCAGCACGGCAACCAGACAAACCACCATCACCCCAAAGCTAATCAAAACATCACGCAAGATCGATCTCCTTCCTCGGTGAATGATTGGATCATCAGGCGGTATTGATTATGGCGGATTCGTTGCGCAGGATTCCAGCGGTTGGTCGGTCGATCGCCCTAGCGCCACAGCCGATTTTCCAGATCTCGCACCTGCCGTTCCAGGCGATCGATTCGCCCCCGCAGCTCGTCTACTTCGGAGCGATCGGGCACACCAAAGTCTTTCATCACCTTGCGAAATTGCTGCTGAATCAATACGTCAAAGCTTTCTGTCGGCGACGGATTGGCCCCCGATTGCAACCGCTGCATCAGGTCATCGACCACCTTGCGAGCTTGGTCAGGATCCAGCCGGCCGCTGCGAACCCATTCATCACTTGCGTCCTTCAGCCGTTCGGCCACGATCGCCGTTGTGCCCAAACCCAAGGTCAGCAATTGTTGCAGCCAGTTATTTCCATCCATTGGGCGATCACTCCGTATCCCTACCAGGGCCGCGCTGTGCCCCGCCAACAATCGTTAGGCTAGCACGGGCGATCGACCCTTGTGGGCTAGGAACCGTCAATCCAAGCTGCGGCGATCGCCCTCAAAAACCACCGCTAACCGTTCTAGCCCAACAGGGAAGTAGACAAACTGCCATTCGGCGGCACTGGCTGGGGCATATCCTCCCGGTAAATCAGCAGATCAAACCAAAAAATGGTGCCCACGCCCACTTCGCTGATCAGTTGCACTTGGCTTTGGTGCTTGTCGATGATGTTGCGGACGATCGACAGGCCCAGCCCCGTTCCCTCCAGGGTGTGGACACGATTTTCCACACGATAAAACCGATCGAAAATGGCATTGCGATCTTCCGGGCCAATCCCAATTCCCGTATCAGCAATCTCAACACGCACCACTGTGGGAGCCGTCGTCTGAGGGGCGATCGGTGGGGCATTCATGGGACACATGGGCCAAAGGGCCGGTGGCGCTTGGGGGTCGGCTGGGATGTAGGCCCGGATGATTACCTGACCGCCCTTGAGCGTGAATTTGAGCGCATTGCCGACCAAGTTGGCAAAGACCTGAAGCAGCAGGTCGTAGTTACCCAACACGGGCGGCAACCCGGTCGCCACATCTTGGGTCAGCTCGATCCCCTTATCGCGGGCATTGAGCTGGTAGGTACGCAGGGTCTGTTCGATCGGTTGCACCAAATCGATCGGGTCAAAGTTATAAACCCGGCTAGACTCCAGCCGCGACAAATCCAATACGTCGTTGACCAAGCGGGTGAGGCGATCGGTCTCGCGGTTAGCCGTATCCAAAAATTCCCGCTGCTGTTCCGGCGACAGTTCATCACCATAGTCATGCAGGGTTTCAATGAAAGATTTGATGTTGAACAGGGGCGTGCGTAGTTCGTGGGAAACGTTGCTAATGAACTGGCTCTTGGCTTCGTTGAGGGCCACTTCGCGGGTGATGTCTTGCACCGTCATGGCAATGCCCCGGATGCTTTCCCGGTAGCGCTCACCTGGCTCGGCGCGATCGACATCCACATATAAACTGCATTCGCGCAGGTGCGGCCGCTGGGGGTTGCTACAGCGATCTTGCTGGTGGCGATCGCAGGTGTTGCACAAATAACCCTCCCCGATCGCCCGCTGGGACAAAACCGGCGACAGCAAAATCCGAATGGTGCGCTTCACCGGCTCCTGCAACGTAATCCGAAACTCTTCGCCCTCGTCCATTTGCCCTTCCACCAACTGATACAGCGGGCGGGTCAGCTTTACTTGCACCTCGGGCGGAAATTCATAGAGGGCATTTTTGCCATCGGATTGGTGAGCGATCGCCGCTTCCTCGTCCCAGCCAAAAATCTGCCGCGCCGTCGGATTCACCAACACCACCTGCAAATCCGTATCCAGCAGCAAGGCCCCATCGGCGATCGTGGCGATCAGAGTTTCTAGCTTGGCTTTGCTGGCGGTCAGCTCCTCAATATTTTGCTCCTCGTAGCGCTGGAGCCGCTCGGCCATGTCGTTGAAGCTGGCGATCAGCTCGCCTAGTTCCCCGCCAAAGGGCAGATCAATCCGTTGCTGGAAGTTCCCAGCGGTGATGCTTTTCACCCCCAACGACAGTTCTTTGATCGGCTTGGTGATCGTCAAGGCATTGAACACGGCCCCCAAAATCACCATCACCCAAATCGAGACAAACACCGCGATCGTCACATCCCGGGTCAGGCCTGATGAGGCCACCACCGTCGGGTTAGGATTGGTGCCCACCGCCAGCACCCCCAGATAGTCGCCTTCGTGGGTGAGGGGCACAAACACATCGGTGACTTGCCCGTTGGGGGTCAAATGCTGGCGCACCAAGGGGCGATCGAGATCGGCGGCATAGTCCGGCGGCAACTGAATCCGGCGACGCAGGGTGAGAGAACTTTGCACCTCTGCATCGGAAAAGGGAATCCCGTAAAAAATATCCCCATCCGCATCGGCATAGAGCAGATAGCGGACGCTGGAGGTGCTGTTGTAGAACCGACGCGAGAACCGGGCCAAACCGCCCAGATCCTGCTCGGCCACTAGTGGAGCCGTGTTGGCCGCCAACAGCAAGCCCAAATCGCGCCCAAAGCGGGTGTCATTGAGCCGGGCATCTTGCTGGATAGTGTTCACCGCCCAAAAGGTTAGGCCGCTGGTCAGTAGGGATACGACCAGGGTGGCCACTGCCATCAGGCGGGTTTGCAGGGTGAATCCTGACCACCAGCGACGCAGAATTTGGCGCAACGTGACGATCGCCTCAATCATCGCCTCAATCATCGCCTCAACTAGGGTCTCGGGAAACTTGCGGATCGCGTCCGCATCGATCTTAAGGGCTTTCCGGGTCTAAGTTCCGGGCTGAGGGTGCATCCCCACTGCCTGGGGGCAGGCGGAAACGGTTGCTGGTTCATGTCCCAGCCACGGCCGACAAGGGATTGAAGCCCCTTGTCCCGCACAATTTCGGAACGACAGCATCAGGGTTTCAGGCAATTTGACGAGACCCCTCAGGCCGGTTGGAAATTCACAATCCGGCCAAAGCCGATCGGATCAAGGCTCGCCCCACCTACCAATACGCCGTTGATTTCCGGCTGGGCCATGATCTCATCGATCAACTCGGGCTTCACCGAGCCGCCGTATTGAATCGGTAGATCTTCACCATTCAGTTGGTCGCGAATCCAGCCAACCACGCGGTTGGCTTCTTTTGATTCACAAGTTTCACCCGTGCCGATCGCCCAAATTGGTTCGTAAGCAATGACCAAGTTGCTCAGGTGCACGCCCACCAACCCTGCCTTTAATTGTTGGGCAATATGCGCCTCGGTTTCGCCCGCGTCGCGCTGCTGCTTGGTTTCGCCCACGCACAAAATCGGAGTCAAACCGGCCGCTTGGGCTGCTTTCAGACGGCGGTTCACGGTGTCGTCCGTTTCCCCAAAATATTGCCGGCGTTCGCTGTGGCCCACTACCACGTAGCGCACACCTAATTCGGTCAACATTTCCGCAGCAATTTCGCCGGTATAGGCACCACTGGTTTCCCAATGCACGTTCTGTGCACCAATGCGAATGCGGCTGCCGTGAAGGGCATTGGACAGCACGGTCAAATCCGTAAAGGGAACACAGAGCACGATTTCGCGATCGTCGGGGGTCTCGGTGATTTCCTCAACGAAGGGCTTCAAAAACTCCAGGGTTTCCGCCTGGGTTTTGTACATTTTCCAGTTGCCTGCAATGACGGTCTTAGCCAAGGTTCGGGGGCTCGTTGCGCTACAAATTTCTTCCTAGAACCTTATCGGGTTGGGCGATCGCGGTCAATTGAGCGATCGGGCTAATTCCTGAAAGCACGGCATTTCAAAGCTTATGGCCGTTGCCGTTGGGGCGGCCGGGGGGTGGGTTGGGGCGATCGCGCGGCCGGGGCTGGGGCCGGAGCTGGGGCCGGGGTCGATCGGGTTTGCATCCGCTGCAAATAGGGGTTGGGATTTTGGGCAATCCAGCCCACCGACGAGTTGTAGCGCACCTCAAACCAGAGGGACGATCGCCCATTGGCCGGCTGGCTGGGCAGCGTTCCCAGGCGGGCCCCCGCATTCACCCGCTGACCCCGCTGCACCGACAAGGCTCCCAGGTTGGCATAGCGGGTTTGGCGGCCACCCTGATGATTGATCACCACCAACTGCCCCGGATAGCTGGCATTGTTGCCCACAAAGGCGATGGTGCCGGGCCCCGCTGCCAACACCACGGCGCTGGGTCGCCCTTGCAGAATGATGTGACTGTTGAAGGTGGCCTCGCCGCCCTCGATGCCGTTGCTGAGTTGCCAACCAAAGTCGGCGATCGTCCGGGCTGGTTCCGATAGGGGATAGCGCACCAAATTGTTGTCGGGGTCGTTGGCGCTGGGGGGTGCAACGGTGCCCGGGTCGATCGGCGACCACAGCACACCGGGCACAAAGACGCTGGCGGCGGGGCGAGGCTGGCAGCCGTTGACTGTAAAGAGCGAGTCGGCCCGCACGCGATATTGCTGGGCGATCGACTGCCAGGTGTCGCCCGGTTGGGTTTCCACCCGAATGCCGTTAATCGGCGGAATCAAAATTTCCGTGCCGGGTTTGGGGCGTTGGCCACTGCGCAGGCTGGGGTTGAAGGCCAATAGGGTACTGGGTAGCAGGTTATATCGACTGGCCAGGGTTTCGACGGTTTCTCCGGCGGCTAGCCGATGCCGATCGAGTCGTTCCAAAATGGCCGGGCCACAGGGGTTGGCTTCGCTGGTCTGGGCCGGGGCGATCGGCAATCCGCTCCAGCTCCAACCGATCGCCCCCAAAACCACCAGCCCCATGCGCCACCCACGGGGCGGTCGATCTGGGAATGATTGCCCCCCAAGCGCCCGACCAATGGCGCAGAATAACTCGGATACAATGAGGCCCATCTCGCCAAGTCTCAGTACGTTCAGCAAGTACACCTTCCACCATACGCATTTCACAGGCACTCAGCAGCCATGACGGCGCAACCCAGCCCCCATCCTTCGGAAGAGATTTACGAAGAGGGCTTTGAGCACTACCAAGACGGCCAACCCGAGGGCGATCGGGATAGGGGCGATCGGGATAGGGGCGATCGCGACGCTGCCTCGTTTTGGGTGCAAGCCGATCGCCCCTTGTCGGTGCCCTTGTCCGTGACTGAGGTGGTCCGATCCCAGTCCACATTGCGTCGCGATGGGTGGGAGTCGGGGCAGCCAGACTTGGCAGACCTGCCGGATTTAACCGATTGCGTGGCCTTTTTGCGAAACCTACATCGGCCGATCGACCCCGCCATCATGGCCCTGCCGCCCTTGGAAGCGGCCCCCTCTGAGCGCCAGGCGATCGAGTGGGAGTACAAGATTGTGCGGTCAAAGCGGCCGATTTTTGGCAATCCCGCCACCTTTGCCCAACTTTGTCGCGAGGAAGCCCTGGCCGGTTGGATTTTGCTGGAAAAGTTTGACCATCGCCGGGTGCGATTCAAGCGGCCTAGCCACCTGCGCGAGGATCTCGATCCGGCTAGCCTGCCCTTCGATCCCTACCGCACCAGCTACCGCCCCCCTTGGAATCCCCGACTGTTGGGTGGGTTGGCGGCCCTGTTGGCTATGGCGATCGTGCCGGCCTATGCGGGCTACACCTGGGTGTCGGTGCAACTACTCGGCCCCTGGCGCGATGACCTTCCCCGCCCCAGCCAACGCCAATCGCCCGTCAATTCCCGCCCGGTTCCCCCTACCCCTGAGTTGCCCGATGTGGATCTTGTGCGCCCCGATCGCCCCCCTGACTCGGCCATCTCGTCGCCGCTGGAGTCGCCACTGGAGTCGCCGCTGGAGCCTGCCCCTCGCTAGTGCGATCGTTCTGGCCACCGGGGCGATCGGCTTGGCGGCCGAAACGGTGGTTTTGCGCTACGGGGTCTTGGGTGGATCGCTGCCCATTGCTGACCTGACCAACTGGGTCGATCGCGGCGAACTCTCCGAAGATCTCGAAACCTATTTGCTCCTGAGCCAACAAAAACCCGACAAAATTCGCCGCATCCTTAGTCAGCCAGTGTCCTTGTCGGCAGATTGGCTAGACTTGTCCCTCCGCACCGATCCCGGTCGCACCCTGTTGAGCGAAGTGGGCCAAGTCTTGCAGTCGCCCCAAAGTCGCAACAGCGCCGAATCCCTGAAAACGGCCTTGCTGGCCGCGGCCCGCGATGATGGGCAGCTCTCGCTCCTGGAAGTGTTGCAGGACTATCCCGAGCGAGAACTCCACGTGCAGGTTGATCGCCTCAACAAGCTAGCGGACACCTGGGAACGACTCCGGGGCGGCGAATGGCTTGATCAAATCAAGCCCTAGGGTCTGCCGTCATTTCCTGGAGGCAAGCTGCAACAGTTGATTTCCATGCCCCAGTCGTCGTAGCTCCAGTCGTCGTAGCTCCAGTCGTCGTAGCTCCAGTCGTCGTAACAAGGGGCTTAAGCCCCTTGTCCCCCACGATCAGCTAACGGTGGAATCAGAGTTTTGGGCGATTTGACGACACATTCTAGGGCTACTGCTCAAGAAACCTACCGGTACAGCAGCCGATTCAAAATCTCGCGACCGTTTGGCGCAAACACCTGCACCCGAATCGTATTCGGATCGGAGGGCTGCCAAGTGACTTGATAGCGATGGCCGCCATTATTCCAGGTATAAATGCGACGGCTGCTGCTACCGCTGGTGCGCGCGCCGCTCAAAAACAGTGAACTACCGTCGTTTTCATTGCGGCCGTAGTAGGTGAGGGCACTGCCTTGGTAGTTGATTCGCACCGTCCATTCCCCATCGGAAAATGTGCCTGTGGGTAATGCTTGGGCATGGGCGACCGGCGGGGCGATCGCGCTCTCGATCGCGGGCACTGCACAGCCCAACATCACTGCCAAACCGAACGCTGTCAATTGCTGAGAAGGCATAGGATTAGGAATGAATGAGGAATTCGATCGTAATGCTTGGCCATGAGTTGGCAATGGCTGGATTTCAAAAGCAAAGGGATCATGACTGGCTGCGCGCCCCTGGTTTGACCCACAACCTCTAAAAAAACAATCGGCAGAGATGCATTGTTAATACATCCCCGCCGAGAAGATCCAACTCGATTTTTATCTACCGCTTCTGAACCCCAGAATATCGGGCAAAGCATTGGTCGCATAGGGGTTGTGACCGATTTGGGGAAATTTTTAACAGACTGTAGAACTTCGCATCAGTCAGCAATCGAACGGTATTCCGCAGCTGGCATTCAAGGGATCAAGCGACCGCCTTTCGACCCAATGGAGAGTCGATTGCATCCCGGTTCAAGCCCCATTGAGACCGATCGTGTGGCGAACCACGCTGCCTGGGTAGCCATCCCCCACAGAGATCGCCCCGTAGAGATCTACAGCAAGCCAACCACCTTGAGCCGGTGGCAAGCCTCATCAGCGATTAACCAAAGTGGCGATCGATCAGCTCGGCCGCTTCCTGGGGTTTGAGGCGAGTGTGGCGGGTTTTGTCGGGCAAGGTGACAGCCACGGGGCCGCGATCGCAGGCCTTCAGGCAGCCGGTGGGCTGGAGTTGCACCCGATCGCCCCATCCCCGATCGGCAATGGCCTGGGCAATGGCTTGGCAGGTGCGATCGCCCCCGCGCTTGCGACAGTTGGCCTTTTGGCAAATCAGCACCTTCGCAACGGGTTTTGCGGTGGTCTTGAGATCGGGCGGGACTGGGGTGGATGTTGGGATCATCGGTGGCTGGGCGATCGCGCTGGGGACGGCAGTAGGCACAGCGCTGGCATGGTTCTGGCTTTGGGGCCCCGGAGATTGTCTCAGCAGAGCACCCGATCGGCCAGGAGCCGTTTGGGGGGCTGGGCCTGCAAAGCGAGATCCCACCCAGGGGGCTAGTTGCCGCGCCTTGAAGGTGAACTGCCCCGTCTGAGGATTTAGCTTGGCCTTGCCTGAAAGGGCCACCCAAGTGCCCACTTGCGGCCCAGCACCCAGGCGCGATCGCAGGGGCTTGGCGAGCTTAATCCGTTCAACCCGTCCGCCCGTCACAAGTTGCAAAAATTTGCAGCGCCCTGTCTTGTCCGGTTGAATGCTCTGCACCCGGCCGCTGAGGTGAAAGGGCTGGCGCTGGGGCTTCATGACCGACTTGATCGTGCGCTTCAGAGCCGATTTCAGCGCAGACTTGAGCGGTTGCCAATCGTTGAGGCTGGCGGGATAGGGCGGACGATCGAACAGAGACGGTTTCACGCAGATCCTCCAATCTAATTAAAAAGATTCTCAATAGGTGATCCCAAAAAAAGAGGCGCGTTCTAGAACACGTCCCCGTCTTTGCCGGAATTCTCGGTTTATTGAGAAATTCATTCAATTAAAGTCTAGCGGATCACGTCGGCCGGGGATCAGGAGTGTTTACTGATCGCTACCTATCGCTACTTAGGGGACTGGACGCACAGCCCAAGCCATCCGGCCAAGGGTCACACCCTAGATGGGAGAAGCGGTTAGCCGCTCCAAGGTGGGTACAAAGTCCGGGTAGGAAATGGCGGCGGCTTCGGCCCGATCGATCACCGTTTCGCCTTGGGCCACGAGGGCGGCGATTGCCAAGCTCATGGCAATTCGGTGATCCGTGTGGCTGTCTACTTCAGCTCCTTGCAGGGTGGCGGGGCCGGTAATTTCCATGCCGTCGGATTGCTCCGTTACCTGAGCGCCCATTTTTTGTAGGGCAGCCGCCATCACGGCCAGCCGATCGCTTTCTTTCACCCGCAATTCTTCCGCATCCCGAATAATCGTTTTGCCCTGGGCTACCGCTGCGGCCACCGCCAAAATTGGAATTTCGTCCACCAGCCGGGGAATGATCGCCCCGCCAATTTCGCAGCCTTGCAGCGGCCCATAACGCACGCGCAGATCGGCTACGGGTTCGCCGGCCGCGTCGCGCTCATTTTCCAGGGTGATGTTGGCTCCCATTTGCAGCAACACGTCCAAAATGCCGGTGCGGGTGGGGTTGATGCCGACATTTTCGATCGTCAGGTCAGAGCCGGGGACGATCGCGGCGGCCACCAACCAAAAGGCCGCCGAGCTAATGTCGCCCGGTACGATCACCGCCTGGCCTGTCAACTTGGCTGGGCCCATCACGGTGGCGCTAATGGTTTCGGGATCGACGATCACTTCGGCCCCAAAGGCCCGCAACATCCGCTCGCTGTGATCGCGCGATAGGGCTGGCTCGGTGACGGTGGTGGCTCCTTCCGTGGCCAAGCCTGCTAATAAAATGCAAGATTTGACTTGAGCGGAGGCGATCGGCGATCGGTAATGAATTGGCTTTAGCACCTGGCCATTCACCGCCAAGGGAGCCAGGGTGTTGTCACGGCGGCCCCAAATCTGCGCGCCCATAATACTCAAGGGCTTGACCACCCGACCCATGGGGCGCGATCGCAAGGAGTCATCACCCGTAATCGTGAAAAATCGGTTGGGATGGGAAGCCAAAATCCCCAGCATCAGGCGCAAGGTTGTGCCCGAGTTGCCCGCATCGAGCAAGTTGGCAGGCTCCTTCAGGTTGCCAATGCCGATGCCCCGCACCGTGACGCGCTCGGTGTTTAGTTCGCTAATCTCTGCGCCCAAGGCCCGAAAGCAGGCAGCAGTGCTGCGGGGGTCTTCGCCTAGCAACAGCCCTTCGATCGTGGTTTCCCCTTCGGCTAGTGCCCCCAACATCAGGGCCCGGTGCGAAATGGATTTGTCGCCGGGAATGCGCACCCGACCAACCAAGGCAATGCGATCGGTTGCGGGCCGAACGATCAACCGTTGACGGGCATTTGCAAATTCGGATGTTACGATCGGGTTGAGCATCGGAAGATCGACAGGGTTCAAACTGGGCGGCCAGCCTAGATCAGATGGGCTACTCCAGGCTTGCCCGACAATCCTATCGCTTTCCGGGTTTTGCAAGCGATCCCTGCTGCGATCTAAAGAACCGAGCCAAAGTCTTATGCCGTCGATTCGTCACCGCCGTCCCGTCAGTTTGTCTCTGCTGGCGTTGGATTTGCCGACATCCGCCTCGGTCGAAACGGCTGCCACCATCTATGAAAATGACTGCGATCGATTCCACATTCTGCTCGCGGAACCGGCCCTGAATGCGATCGAGTCTTCCCTGATGCCAGGTTATCGGCCCCCTGATGGAGCCAACGCCACGGGCGATCGGAGTCTCTGGTTAGAACTATCTCCCCAACGCGCCGTGTTGACTATGCAAAGCGGTACTGGGTTTCACTACCGCCACCTCTGGGAAAAAGGGGTCTATGGCATTAGCCGATATTGGCTACAAGAGGAAAGCGGTCGCGGCTATGAGCAAATCCGCCTTCGCAATTTCACCCGCTGCTTGACCCTTTCCGGCCGGCCCGTGCCCGATTGGGTGCGTTTGGAATATGAACTCTGGTCACAAAATTTGCCCTTGGGACGCTATGTGCTCAACTTAGAAATTTTCTAGTTTTGAGAGGATGTCTGAAAAGTATCTTGCGGCCCGCACTAAGCACCAATCGTCGTGGCAGCAGTCGTGGCAGCAGTCGTGGCAGCAGTCGTGGCAGCAGTCGTGGCAGCAGTCGTGGCAGCAGTCGTGGCAGCAGTCGTGGCAGCAAGGGGCTTAAGCCCCTTGTTTCCATCGATCGATGGGGCATATCGATGGGGCATACGGAGTATCAACTTTGGCTTTTCAGACACCCTCTGAGATTGCCTAGTTTTGAGATTGCCTAGCTTGGAAATTCTCGAGCTTGGGATAGGCTCGCGAGGGTTTGTTGTGATTGCGATGCTCTAGCTGGCTCTGGTTCGTTTGATCGCAGGCACACGGCCAATCGCCAACAGACCTTCAAGCATTACGTTCCGGGCGTGGCGGCCGGCGGCAACCAACGCTGCCACGTCGCAATCTGGGTTTGGGCCGCATCGTAGGTGGTGGCGGCCCGGGGAATTCGGCGGGCCAGGGCGATCGCTCCCGGCAGATCACCGCTCGCGGCTTGCTGTTGGGCCAGAACCAGCAGTTGTTGGCTCCAATTGGCAATCGCGCTGTCAGCTTGCCCGCGCCAAGTGCTATTGCGACTGATGCGGCTGGCTGTGGCGATCGCCCCGATCAAACCGTCGGGCTGATTGCTAGCCGCCAGTTGCTGGGCCTCAGCCCAGCGATTTTGGTCTTGCAACTGACCCTGCCAACGACTGACCAAACGCTGTACCCGGCTAGCAGAGGCTTGACTAGCCCGTTGCGCCTGCTGAATGGCTGCCGTCAAATCTCCGGCGGCGGCCAATTGTTCCGCCTGTTGCAAAATCGGTTCATCGCGGGCTTGCTCCAACTGCGATCGCCAGGCCGCCATTTGGCTGCGTGCGTTAGCCGCTAGGGGGCTTTCTGGCTCGATCTTTTGGGCCTCGGCGATCGCCTCGCCAAAGCGACCCTGTTCGGCCAGCGCCTCAGCCTGATCGAGCAAAGGACGATCGCGCAGCACCTGAATTTGCCGACTCCAGGCTGCAATTTCCTTGCGGGCTAGGGTCGCCAAGCTGCTGGTTTCGGGAATATCCTGAGCCGCTGCGATCGCATTGCTCAGATCCTCCGCACTGCCGGCCTGAGCCAGCGCGCGGGCCCGATCCAACGTTGCCGCATCGCCTAAATCCCGCTGCCATTGGGCAATTTTGAACTGAGCGCGATCGTAGAGCGGTCGCCCCGTCGCAATTTTGCCCGCCGCCGCGATCGCTGCTTCTAGATCCCCTGCTGTCCCCCCCTTGACCAAGGTTTCCGCCTCCGCCAACTGCTGCAAGTCCTCCGCCTGGGCCTTGAGCGCATCGCGATCGGGCAACAATTCCACCCAAGCCAAGGCCGCCGCCCCATTGCCGCGATCTAACTCCCGTTGGGCCAAGCCCACCGCCCGCTCCGTAATTTCCGCCACCGTCTGCTGCGCCAAGGCATAGAGCCGACGACGCGGCTCGATCACCTGCAGCAACTCCAGCGCCTGCCGGAAGTTCTCCACCCCACCGCGATCGGCCAATGCCTCAGCCCGCCGGATGCGCCCATCGTCCTGCCGCGTTTCCGCAATCAACGTCTTCAGTTCGTTGTGCTTCACCGTCGCCCAATAGCGCAGGGGGCCCCGCAACAGCCGGTTGGAATTCCCCACCGCCAAATCCCAGCGGCGATCATTGATCGCCCGCAGCACCAAGCCATAAACCCGCTCCGCCTCCTGCCAGTCCCGTTGCCAACCCACCATTCGCTGGACAACGCGATCGTGATTTGGCACCGTCTCTGGAATTTTGCGGGCCATCTTCAGCCCTTCCTCCAGATTGCCCGCCTCCACCGCCCCATCGGCCAGCCGCAAAATCTCATCCACCCAGCGATCCAAGTACCGATTCACCTGGGGCCGCAACTCGTGATCCACCGGCAACTCACTGACCAGGGCGATCGCCTCCAGCAAATCTCGCACCGTCCGCTTATTCGCGGCCACCTCGGCACAGTACAGTCGCATCGAAGCCGAAGCCAGCGGCCAAAAAATCGATGGACAGTTGGGCAAGGCCGGCACCCGCAGTAAGATTGCGACAGCCAACAGCGACACCACGCTAAATGTCCCGCCACCCACCAGTGGCCAAAACCACCAGGGACGAGGGCGATCGGGCATCGTCATCAGCTTCGATCCGGGAACCTCACCCCTCCCAGTTCGCGTCACAAGGCCTGATTGAGCATTCCGTGGCGATCGTTGGTGGTGCGGCCTCCTGGGATTAACGTTGCGGTTGGGTTCCATGAAAGCCGATCGCCTTGCTACTGTCTAATCGCTCTGAATCGCTAAAACGGGTCATCAACAGTCTAAGATGAGGGGCGATTGCGCCGCCCCCTTCGATACGTTGGCGGCATCGAGTATCTTAACCCCACCCCTGGCTGCATGGTTTCCGACTCAGCGACTCACCCTCTTGTCGTCACCCTGACGCTGTACAACGAAGGGCGCTATTCAGAAGCTCTGAGTTGTTGTCAGTCGTTCTTGCAGCAACAGCCTAATTCCGCCCAGGGCTATCAACTTTTAGGCAATATCCTAGCGGCACTCCAAAATCCTCAGGCTCTTGATGCCTACTGGCGTGCTATCCAAATCGATCCCCACCACCCCGGCAGCGAAGTAGCGCATTTTCGGGTGGCCGAAGTCTTAAAAGCCCAAGGACAACTGAGTCAGTCCGTTGAACACTACACGGCGGCAATGCTGGCCAACCCCGCATGGGTGACCGATGATTTGCTGGTCAGTGGCGAGAAATCAGCGATCGAGCAGCTGATTGTACCGGGAGCCATTGTGTTTGATATTGGGGCCCAAGTTGGGCGCTGGACTCAAACCGTTTTTGAAGCGGTTCCCGATGCCCAACTCTATGTGTTTGAGCCTGTGGCTGAGAACCATCAACAGCTGCGATCGCTCTGGACTTCTAAACCGCCCCAAGCCCAGCTCCAGATTGAATGCTTGGCCGCCGGTAAACAGCGAGAACAGCGCACGTTTTACCACTACAGCGAGTCTTCTGAGTGGGGATCACTCTATCGCCGAAACACTGAAGTTGAACAACAACATGGCATGAGTACCCCCGCAGAAATTGCGGTGCAAACCATCAGCCTGGATGAATACTGCGCAGAACATAATATTCCTAAGATTGACTTCCTAAAAATTGATACGGAAGGGGGGGAACTCGATGTATTGCAAGGAGCGGTTGACCTGTTGCGATCGCATCGAGTAGGGCTGATTCAATTTGAATATGGTGGCTGCTGGCTCGATTCCGGAATTCAACTCGCCACCGCCTTTGCACAGTTGATGGACTCGGGCTATCAACTCTTCAAAATCTTGCCCACTGGACTGCTAAAGCTAGAGCAATTTACCGCTGATTTAGAAAACTACCATTGGTGTAATTTTCTAGCTGTTGCGCCTGAGTGGGCATTATCAGGAATCTGGTCGATACTCCCAGCGGGTCAGGGATCTGCTCCGTTCATGTCCTGGTCTGATGTCACGCTGAGTCAACAGCGCCCCCAGCGATCGCCAGCCTCCCCCTTTTCGACAACCATTGGTGCTCGCTCCGATCAAGCCACGAGTATCGTGTCTAACGTGGCAACTCCTAATCCAACCATTACCGCCCTTGAGCAACTAGCTGCCAGCCGTCCCGATATTGCCCAAGGAGCGGGTTGGGAACGCTACCAACAAGAATTTAAAACTTACGTTGCCGCTTATCAGCAATCCTCTGAACCTGGGGAGTTTCCACAATTTACCTTTTATCCCTGCTTAGAGGATAACGTTCCCACCACCCCGATCGACCCTTACTATTTTTATCAGGATACTTGGGCAGCTCGCAAAATCTTTGAACACCGTCCTAAGTCGCTGGTTGATATTGGCTCAACGGTTCTCTATGCAGGAATTGTTTCACAAATTGTCCCAACCAAGTTTGTTGACATTAGGCCTCCCAACCTCAAGATTCCCGGGTTTGAAGTGGTTGCAGGCAGTATCCTCAACTTGCCCTTTGCCGATCAATCTCAGGAATTTGTCAGCTCCCTTTGTGTCGTTGAACATATTGGACTAGGTCGTTACGGTGACCCAATTTTGCCGGATGGAACGCGCAAAGCCTGTGCAGAGATTGATCGCATCCTGACCCCCGGCGGCTCATTGCTCATTAGCGTTCCGGTCGGCCCACCCTGCATTGCCTTCAACGCCCACCGCATTTTCTCCAAAGCACAACTCCTCAACTACTTCCCTGGCTATCAAGTATTGGATGAAGTCCATCTGACCCCAGAACCGATGGGATCAGAAGTTCTCAGTCAAATTCCAGTGGGTGGATTCGTGGTTTGGGTTGCCCACTTACAAAAGCCTGGACTTACCCAATTGACAACACCTGCAACATCCCAGCTTACGGTTGCATCCGTGGAACCCAATGCTCCCATCCAGATGAACTGGGATGTTCCAGCTGAGGATGACATTGCACAACAACAGGGATTTCTCAGTCAGTTTATTGGTTCCAATAGCTTAGTATTTGACGTTGGCACAAACCTAGGGCAAAAAGCTGACCTCTACCTCGCTTTAGGAGCGCGTGTGGTTTGCTTTGAGCCAAACCCCGACCTGGTAGCCCTGTTGCAGGAGAAGTATGTGGAGTTGCCGCAAGTCGCCGTGGTTAATCGCGGCGTTGCCCAAACCGCAGGGCAGTTACAACTTAATATTTGCAGTCAAGCCACGACCATTTCAACATTTTCCCAAGCTTGGCAGCAAGGGCGCTTTGCGGGCGAGTACCAGTGGGATCGTCAAGTCACCGTGGAAACCATTACGCTGGATCAGGCAATTGCCCATTATGGGATTCCTGAGTTTTGCAAAATTGATGTTGAAGGGTTTGAGTTTGAAGTTTTGATGGGGCTATCCCAAGCTATTCCTGCAATCTGTTTCGAGTTTGCTTTTGAGTTACTAACCAGTACCCAACAATGCCTCGACAGACTCGATCAGTTGGGCTACCGACAGTTTAATTTCTCACGTAATAGCCGAGCAAAATTTGCCTTTACTGATTGGGTTGATCACCAAACTTTGTTACATCAACTGGAGGCGGCTGCCGAAGTCGATCCATTGCTTTGGGGGGATATTTATGCCAAATCTGCCCCGATTCCTAGTCAGTCCCTTTCAGTTAATTCATGATGATTTCGACTATTATTTTTTCCAAAGAACGGCCGCTGCAACTCTTTGCCTATATCGAAAGCTTATTGCACTATTCTGGGTTGCCGGAGCGATCTATTTATGTGCTCTATCGTGATGTGCCAAGCACACCCTACAGTACCCTTCAGCAAGCTTTTCCGAGGGTTAACTGGATTGCCGAACAGGATTTTTATCAGGATCTAATGGCGATCGTCACTGCCTGTGATGATTACATTCTGTGGGGATGTGATGATGTCTTTTTCAAGTCTCCATTCGATCCCCAGATCTGTGTTCAAGCCTTGGCACATCATGAGCAATTGCTGGCGTTTAGCCTGAGATTGGGTAAAAATATCCAACCCACTCAACCACTACAGGCTCAAGAAAGTTACTGGATTTGGGACTGGACGATCTCGCCCTTAGTCAATACGGATTGGACTTACCCCTGGGAGGTGAGTGCCTCGATTTACCGCAAAGGCGATGTGGTACAGGTATTGAGCCTGACGGACAACCTCAAGAATCCAAATTTACTGGAGGGGTTGCTGGCGACTTATTACTTTGAAACCCATGGTCGAACTTGGCGGAAACAGTTAGCTTGTTTCGAGGTCAGCAAGAGCATTACCTTACAGATCAACCAAGTTCAAGATGTTTATATTCAGAATGAATTCGACCGATCACAGTCCACTACGATCGAGCAGCTTTATCAATATTTTGTGGCAGGTCAACGACTCGATTGGCAATCCTTTGAAAATTGCTTGAATCCTAAGATCCATGTGGATTCACAGTATTTTCGATTGCGCGACGGTCAATCGGCAAGCCAACCGCCAATCCCAGAAAACATTTCATCCCTAGGCATCTTATCTCCATCGGTTTCACAATTACAAGCTCCACAATCGCAACCGACCCAGTTCCGATCGCCCCAAGCACCAAAGTGTTTAGAACCGGAGAATGCACTCGAGCTTGCTAAGATTTTTGCGGCTAAAGGTTGCCCAAGTGAAGCGATCGCCTACTGTGAACAGGCGATCGCCCTGAGACCCAATTGGGCGGCGGCCTATCAGCAACTGGGCTATGTTTATCAAATTTGGGGCGGGCATTTTGCCCAAGCCGAGGTGGCATACCGACAGGCGATCGCCCTCGATCCACAGTCCGGGGACTCTTGCCATTGGCTGGGTGCGCTGTATCAGGAAGCCGGCCAGATTCCCGCTGCCATTCATTCTTATCAGCAGGCGATTGCTCGGGATACAAGCTGTTATCCTGCCCACTGGAATTTAGGTCATATCCTGCGATCGCAAGGTCACTGGGCTGAAGCAATTCAACACCATACTGTGGTTCTACAAGCTGTGTGGGATGCGCCGACCGTAGACTACGATCTGGTGGCACTTTGCAACCAAGGGTTAGCCCATCTAGCCTTACCCTACGCATTAGAACTGTTGCGACGTAACTTGCACCATCCCAGCGCTGGGATGGTGTGTCATGGGGTGGTGAATGGTCTATTAGGCCAAGGGCAATATGCGCAGGCAATCACGCTTAGCCTCAAAGTTTTGCATCATCAACCTGGGTTTGAACCCCTGCTGAATGTGTTGCGCGAATCCCTCGAAAAACTCGATCGCAAACATGATGCGATTAGCTGTTTCGTAGGGACAATTCCCTATCGATTGATCACCGAATTTGTTCCCGATAGCACCGATGCTCAGGTGGTATTTCGCCACAAAAACCCCACCGGAACAACCTATCAAGATTTAGCCGCTGCCCACCAAGTCTATTGGTCACCTGCTATCAGCATCACCCCCAGCGATCATCAATATATGATTGGTGGCGCTTGGTCTTATGCTCCTAAAAGTTTGGCAACCATCGAACAGGGTCAAGTGTGGTCTGATCCTCGAACAACGGCTGTGTTTTCGAGTAACCGTGAGGTCATTGAAGACTTATCCTATGGCAACTCACTGCTGGTTGCCTCATCCAACTACCTACCGCCTGTTCAGCCTTTTGCCGGAACTCTAGCCGTCCTGCCCATTCGATATTCTGGGAATTATTGCCACTGGATGTTTGAGTTTGTAGCTCGGGCCGGGCTGCTGAAATCTGTCTATCCCCAATGGGATGGATTAGATGGCATTTTGATTGACCCAGCCCAGTCTAAATTCCAGCAGGAAACCCTGCAAGCACTTGGGTTACCAGCCCATAAATTAATTCGCAATACAACCGGTATTCATCTCAAGGCCGATCGTTTAGTCGTGCCTTCTCTATTTTCCCATTGGCCGATTTTTGATCGGGATACCTGTCAACTGCTGCGGGACTTATTCTTAGATGCTGCTCAGCCTCAACGGGCTACACCTACGAAACGGATTTATCTAACTCGGGCTGAGGCAAATTATCGTCGAGTTTTGAATGAGCCTGAGGTAATTGAGTGGCTTCAAAAATCTGGCTTTGTGGGTGTCACCCTCAGTGAACTATCGGTGCGTGAGCAAGCAGCACTGTTGTCGGAGGCTGCAGTAGTTGTGGCTCCCCACGGAGCAGGGCTGACTAATTTGGTCTTTTGCCAACCAGGCACTAAAGTCCTCGAGATCTTTCCCAAAAACTATAGCCAACCCTACTATTGGGCCTTGGCCAGTCAGTGTCAACTAATCCATCAGTATCTAATTTCTCGGTCAGTTACTGAATATGGAACCACCGTAACTCAAGCCGAGCCAGAGTATCTATTCAACGACCTAGAAGATTTGGTGATTCACTTGGATGATCTAGCGAAGGCGCTTCAGTCCCTAGCCGTTGATTGTTGAACCTCGTCAACAACTTCTGATGTTTTAAATCAATCCAACATTGAGCGATTCCATAGCTCAACTGTGTGACTGAATTGATCACTTGTTCTCGTGCCTTGCTCCTAATGCGCCATCTGTGCTGAGACCCTTGGCTATGCTCCACCACTACTTTGACCAGATCTATTGTATTAACCTCGATCGCCGGCCCGATCGCTGGGAGCATTGTCAACAGGAATTTAGCAAACATGGCATTGAGCAAGTCACTCGATTCTCGGCCGTTGATGCCAAACAGATTCAGCTTCCTTTTGATGCTATGTATAATGCGGAGCTGTCTTGCACCCTGAGTCATCTAAAAGTTTTGGAGCAGGCGATCGCCACTGCAGCCGAGCGGGTTTTGATTCTAGAAGACGATGTGGTATTCCATGATCGACTAGGAGAATTCTTTGACCATTACTGGCGACAATTGCCCCTAGATTGGGATGTTTGTCTGATGGGTGGTAACCATATTGAGCCACCCCAACCGATTACAGCTAATTTACTAAAAACGCGCCGTACCTATGCCCTCCATGCCTATTCGGTGCATCAAAAATCCCTAGTTTCCGTTCAGCAATACCTCGCCCATCAAGTTCAAAAAATCCTCCAGCATTCCGAAAAAAGCACCTTCTCCGCAGCTCCAGATTTCCTAATTGCTGATTTGCAACCATCATTCAATTTCTATAGTTTTTCGCCTCCCCTTGCCTGGCAACTAGAAGGCTATTCTGATCTGCAAAGTGCGATCGTTAGTTATGACTGCCTACAACCCCAAACTGTAACGGGATATGGGGCGATTGCCCAATCACCATCGTCACCAGCTAACCAACAATCGATTCAGACAATCACACAAGACCGGTTTCAAATTGCTGACTTACCTCGGCTTGAACAGGCTTTACAAGATATTTCTGAGCTACGGACTTGGCGATCGCAGCCCCATGCAATTTGCTATTACGGTGCGACTCCCTACGCAGCCACTGTCCGTTTATTGGGGCTAGCTCAAGCGGCCCAGGACTGGAAAATTCCATTCGTCTGCCTGCAACATGGTCAAGAGGAAGCGATCGAATCCCTGCGGCAGACTTACCCTAACTTATTGTTAATTGTCTCCAATCCTGAGCGTTTATCCTATATTGAACCCCTACTGCGATCGCCCCAAAATCCCAATACTAAATTAGTAATCTTTGGTCGTTATATTGATGAAGCACCCAGCACTGATCTGTATGTAGCTAATATGTGTGATGCCGAAAAAGTTGCCCTGAAGCAATACGCATCCCGCATTGATTTAGCCATTTCTGAGCTGTCCCTCGAAGGGAATGCCTACCTACTCCGTCCCTACATGCTGGAGCTAGGAATTCCTGTGATGAGCTTTCCCTGGGGTGTTAACTTGACCTGCCACACACCAACTTTTGCGCGGGCCGAGCGAGACTTGCTCTTTGTGGGAACTTTCTCGGAAAAAGGGTCTCGCATTAAGCAGTTTTGGGCAGAACCGCTTAAGCGTTTTAGTCAGCTACTAATTGGCCCTGACTGGACTCAATCTCCCTTCAGCAATACCCACAACTCAGTTTTGAGCACCCAGGAGTTTAACCAACAAGCTCCCTATCTATACTCTTCTTCTACGATCGCCCTAAACTTACATCATGCCTTTGAAGTGGAAGGGTTTACCTGCAATGAGCGTGTGTTCAATGCACCGGCCTGCGGGGGGTTTGTGGTGAGCGATCGCGCTCGACGGATTCGCGATTTCTTGGGGCCCGATGAGTTGGTGATGGCAGACAACCCGCGTGAATATCTAGAAGCGATCGAATACTTTGTACAATACCCTGAGCGTCGTTATCCCTACATGCGTAAGGCGATTGAAACCCTCTATCGCCACCATACCTATCACCATCGATTGGCAGACCTATTAGCTGTTGTCTTTAGGGGTCAGCCTATTTCGTCATTCTGTCCGGTGATGGATTTTGTGCAGTTCTGAGCTGACTGATTTGAAGCTTGACCCAGACTGAACAAGAATCGATTGACAGCATCAGATAGTAGCTCATTTGAAACCTGACCTACGAACTCCTAACTTGATTAGGGAGGCTTACATTCTAATCGCGCGCATTAACTTCGACAAATCCTAGGAGAACCGTCATGAAAATGAATCAACGAACTTGGAATACCACCGAGTTATCGATGAATACGATCATGCCTACCCAATTGATGGTAGCTATGAATCTATCCTGTCAGATGTATACCTATCGTGGTGTTCCCCTGATTAAAAACCCATTTGATTTTGCGCTCTACCACCTCCTGTTATGGAATCTGAAACCTAGGACAATTTTGGAAATTGGGTCTTTTTCGGGTGGCAGTGCTGCTTGGATGGGCGATTTATTAAATACCTATGGTATCGATGGTCATGTGTACTCCGTGGATCTCAATCCTGTGACTTGGATTCAGCACCCGCGCGTCACTTTTCTGGGGGGTAATGCTCAACAACTGGAAGCAACATTCCATGATGCTGGCTTGCGATCGCTCCCGCGCCCTTGGTTGGTGATTGATGATGCTGACCACAGCTACGCCAGTACAGCAGCCATCATGAAGTTCTTCCATCCCTACCTGGATGCGGGTGATTACTTGCTAGTTGAAGATGGTCTGAGTCATGGAGGCGTTGTGAAAGCCATCCAAGAATTCTGGGTGCAACATCAAACAGACTACGAAATTGACAGCGATTATTGTGATTTCTATGGCTACAACATGACCTGTTTGGTGAATGGGTTTCTGAGGAAACTCACTCCGGCGGCTTATGGACAATCCCAATCTGCACCTAACTCCCAAGCGTTTGTGCTGTAAACCTAGACTTTGTGCTCTAAACCTAGAATCGTGGGAGCAAAGGGCTAGGGCCTGTCGTCATTCTCTGGGGGCTAGCCACAAGGGTTACAGCGTTTTTCGTTGGTTTAGAACTCGGTCTAGATCTCAGTCTAGGACTTGGTCAAGGCTCAAAAATCTCTGCTCGATGATGATAAAACCTACCCCTACTCAATGACGATAGGACTTGGGGTTGGTTGTCTATATAAAACCACCTTAAAGAAGGGTGAGATTACCTGGAATCATGCTGCAACATCGCGATCGCCCCTGGCGCATTCTAACAATCAACAACCTCTATCCGCCCCAGGAACTTGGTGGGTATGGCCGGTCGATCGCGGACTTTGCTGATTGCCTAGTGCGGCGAGGGCATGATGTGCGGGTGCTGACAGCCCAGGCGGATTATTTGGGGCCGATCGCGCAGCCAGAACCCAATATCGATCGCCGCTTGCAACTTTGGGGAACCTACGAAGGCTCAACCCGCGCCTTTGAGGATTGGCAGCAGATCCAAATGGTGATGGCTCACAACGATCGCTTAATTCGAGCGGCGATCGCTGACTATCGGCCGGATGTTTGCCTCTTGGGCAACATTTCCTTTCTGGGAATGACGGTGGTGGGGCCACTACTAGAGGCTCAAATCCCCGTGGTGCATCATTTGGGCTTTGCCGTGGCCAGCCACGCTCCCCAAGAAATGCCACCACACCCGCTGTATCACTTGGCTGTAGCCAGTGACTATGTGCGGGACTGTTTGCTGAAGGAAGGCTACCCAGTTGCCCATAGCCAAACCATCTATCCAGGGGCGTTTGTTCACCAGTTTTATCAGCCGACGTTACCGCCCCATGACAGACTCCGAATTGGCTATGCCGGGTTGGTGATTCCGACCAAAGGGCCCCACGTCTTGCTGGAAGCCTTGGCTCGGTTGGCCGCTCAGGGGATTGCCTTTGACTGTTCGATCGCCGGCAAGCCCCTCTATCCCGATTACTTTGCCGATTTGCAGCGCTATCTTCAGCAGGTAGGCTTGGCGGATCGGGTACGCTTCGTTGGTCAATTAAACCGTCAGCAACTGATTCAGTTTCATCGCCGCCACAACGTGCTGGTGTTTCCCTCGATCGAAGTCGAAGCCTTTGGCATTACCCAGGTAGAAGCCATGGCTGCTGGGGCTACCCTGATCACCACTGGGGTTGGCGGATCAGCGGAGGCCATTGAAGCGGGGGTCAGTGGCTTGCGAGTCCCCCCGAATGATGGCGCAGCCCTCGCTGAGGCCCTGGCGAGTTTGCCAGCCAACCGAGAACGCTGGGGCCAGATGGCAGCGGCTGGGCAGGCGCGGGCCATGCAGGTTTTTGACATCGAGCGATCAACGGATCGGTTGGCGGTAAAATTCGATGAACTTTTATCCCTGCGGGACGCAATCATGCGATCGCACCAAGCCCCCGACTCCTTAAGTAACCCCACGTCCCTGAGTTATATGAACTGGTTATTTCAGCGTGCGATCGGCTGCATCAATCTCTATCGCCTCAACCCTACAGATACCAGCACGATCGTCCAACTGCGAGAGATGCGACAACAGCTCGCTCAATTTTGGCAGACCGCCCCTGCCCCAGACCTACAGCCCCTCTACACCAGCGAAGCCGGTCATACCCATCGCCAATTTTTGCAAAGTGGCTTTCTTCAGGAACCCCTGAATCCCGAGGAACAGCAACAACGCGATCAACTGAGTCAACAAGCTCGCCTAGGGTTCCAAGACCCCAACGGATTGAAGGCGTTTATTGGATCGATGCTGTACTACGCGCCAGGACAGATGCAAGTCCGTGATGCAGCGAACCGATTGCCCCAATGGTTATTCACCGATTACCAGACCATCTTTGGTACCACTCCGGCGATCGCAGCTAGTATGCCACCGAGCAATGCTGCGCCAGCCCAATCGTCTACCCCCCTGCCGCCACCACCGATCGCACCGATCGCACCGATCGCTACACCCGTGCGAACAGCGACCACCCCAGTTGCCCCCAGTTCCTACGCAGAAATTGCCGCTGCGGTTGAATCCGTTGAGGGCTGGTTAGTACCGGGTCAAGAGCAATATCTCTTTGAGAAAGTGCGATCGCTGCCCCAGGATGCCACGATCGTCGAAATCGGCTCTTTTCGCGGCCGTTCTACCGTGGCCATGGCCTTCGCTTGTGTGGGAACGCAGCGCAAAATTTACTGCATTGACACTTGGGATGGCAACGATTCGGACTTTGCCGATCGAGACTTTTTCCAAATTTGGCAAGACAACGTACAACGACATGGCTTGCTCAATTATGTCGTGCCCCTGCGAGGCTATTCAGGCCCAGTTCTCAGCGAGTGGCAAGCCCTGACGGGAGGCAAACCGATCGACTTAATCTTCATTGACGGATCGCATCAATACGAAGATGTGGTGGTGGATTTTCAAAAGTCCTTCCCCTGGATCAAACCTGGCGGCTGGATGCTATTCCATGACACTCAATGCGGTTGGGTCGGTGTTGACCAAGCCTGGGACGAGGTTGCCAAGCATCAATTAGTCCAACAGGAGTCCTGCTCGACCATTGCCGCTGGACGTAAACCCCTAACGGCAGGCTCACCACTGCCACCGCCTCCTGTCGCACCGACCCCGATCGCTGCCATCACCCCGCCCCGACCGATTGCCCCGCCTCAGCCCATTACCCCACCCCAGCCGATCGAGTCGCCCCAGCCGATCGAGCCGCCAACCCCGATCACCCCACCCCAGCCGATCGCCCCACCCGCATCGCTACAGCCCAACTTGGCCGAGGATATGGTGTTTCTGAATCGATTCCTGGGTTGCTCGAACCTGTATGAAATCGACCCCGAAGAACCGGAAACGATCGCCGAGTTGCGGCAACTGCGGCGACAGGTGGCGGATTTTTGGCTGACGATTCCGGCGCATCAACTGGAAACCCTATTCCACAGCGAGTTGGGGCGGCGCTATACCAGCTTCTTGAAGTCCGGGTTCCAACGGGAACCGCTGGAGGCTACTGAGCGGGATTATTTAGTGTCCTTGGCCCAACGAGTGGCGGCGGGTCTAGAGCAGCCGGGTGGTCTGAATGCCTTGTTGGGCGCGATGATGTATTACCCGCCAGACAAGATGCAAGTGAAGGACGCAGCAACGCGGTTGCCTGCTTGGTTGTTGCCGGTCTATCAGGCGGTGTTTGAATCGGCTGAAAAAAAAATGCTGTCTTAGGGGCTGACGATCCTGACGATGCCCCAGGGGCCGATCGCCTGGTGGTTGGTGAGCGCAGCCCTGATTTGCCAACCGAGCAGCCTGTGGCCATCACCACGGAGTCCGCTGAAGCCCAGGCCGAAGATCGGTTCTGCCATTGGCGCGATCGCCTGTGGGATGCGGTGCGGCCCGTGGATACCAGCTTCCTGAGCAACACCGATGCGATGGCACTGGAAATGGCCGCCCGCCAGTACAGCTATCGCGGCATCCAAACGATCAAAAATCCCTTTGACTGGGCGCTCTATTCCCTGCTGCTGTGGGAACTAAAGCCGCGCACGATTTTTGAGATTGGCTCCTTTGCGGGGGGCAGTGCCCTGTGGCTGGGCGACCAACTGAATAACTTTGGGATTGATGGCCAAATCTACTCGATCGATATTAACCGGGTCACGGAGGTCAGCCACCCGCGCGTCACGTTCCTCGAAGGGGATGGGCGCAACCTGGGGGCGACGCTTTCGGCAGACTGGCTGGCCAGCTTGCCCCGCCCTTGGTTGATCATTGAAGACGCGGATCATTCCTATGGCACAACGATCGCGGTGTTGGAATTTTTCCATCCCTGGCTCGATCGCGGCGATTACCTGATTGTAGAAGACAGCCTCAGCGCCGGGAAACCATTGCAGGCCTTGGCGGAATTCCTAGCGGTCTGCGGGGACGAGTACGAAATTGACACCCACTACTGCGATTTTTACGAGCGGAATGTCACTTGGTGTATCAATGGCTTTTTGCGAAAACGCACGGCGGTTGGCGCGATCGCCCCGGCGTTTCCACCTCGCAACCTCGGTGAACCCGGCGTTCCTCAATGGGACGGTTTTTGGTTACATTGGATGCAGGACTGTCTAGACCTCTGCCAGCGATCGCCCGGTCACCCCAGTGCCTTGAATGAACTGAGCAGTGCCCGCGCCCAATATTGCCAGCGGTGGTACAACACGGCCGCAGCCGATCTCGAATCCACTTGGCACAGTTCGCTTGGGCAGTTCTATCAGCGGTTAATAGCCAGCAACTTTCCTCAGCGACGAATTTCCCCAACTGATTGGGAGTTTCTGCAAGATTTTGTGAAATATTGCAGCGGACTGCCGGAACCCGAGGCCTCGATTCAGGTGACGATCGTGGCGTTGGCCTTTCCGATCCAGGCCCTGAACCGGGCGGCTTGGGAAGATATTCACCAGCGCTTACCCGACTGGTTGCGTCCCCACCTAGAGCGAGCCTTGGCCACCCGATCGGCGATCTTGGATGGTGTTGGGGAGGCGATCGGGGGAGGCGATCGGCTGATGTAATACCAATTTTGTGAATTAATTTCGTGAATTGACGCTACTCAAGCTCCTTGCCTGACAAGGGTTTTAGGGCAGAATTTGTAGCAGTGGTAATCGAAGCTGGTATGAGTCCTGCTGGTATAAGTCCTAACCGATCGCCCTTTGGCCAAAAGCCACTAAGACATCCAGGCGATCGGTTTGTGCCGGGTAGCTGATCGCTGGGCGATCGATCACCAGCAGTTGCACCCCCAGCTCCCGAGCGATCGCCTGCTTTAGATCCAAGCCACCCGCCGCGCCGGCCGCCTTGGTGACAACCACTTCGATCGCCCGGTTTTGCCAGTCGGCGCGCTCTTGGGCAGGATCTACCGGCAGCCGCTGACCAATCACCGCCGCGCGATCGAACCCGAGGGCGATCGCCGCATCCACCGACTCCGGCAACACCCGCACCCAGAGCGCCGCCACCCGATCGCGCCAGGGCAAAATCGACGGCAACGACTTCACACCCAAGGTGAACAGCACGCGCCGACCGGCCAGCAGGCGATCGCTGAGGGCCGCTTCCAGGCTTGGCAGGCCCAGGGCCGGCGGCTCCAAAGGAATAGCGGGCCGCTCAAACCGGAGATAGGGGATCGATCGCACCGCAGCGGCGGCGATCGCCTCTTGGGAAATAGCTGTGGCGAAGGGATGGGACGCATCGATAATCCCTTGGATCCCTTGGTCGGTTAACCAGGGGATCAACGTAGCAGCAGCAAACGCGCCCGATCGCACCGAGCCAGCCAACCCCGCGTATAGCCGAGTCGCCGCCGGGTTCACCACCGTGGCAATCCAAGGCAAACCCGCCCGATCAAGGGCTTGGGCGATCGTTCGGCTGTCGCTGGTGCCACCAATCAGCCACAGCATGGCCCCTAGGGTTGGCTGGCTTTGGGACGAAAAAGGTGGCGGTGATCGGTGCTGTAGAGGCGCGATCGCGCGGTGGTGGCTGTGGTCATGGCATCCAAAGCGGGGCTGATCACATAAAGTACCGTGCGCGTTAGCTTTTCCCGGTGGGTAACGGTGGCCAGTTCATCAAGCCGACAGAGCACCACCCGCTCGTCGTCCCAACCAATTCGATAGCAAAGGGCGATCGTCATTTCCGGCGGGTAATGGGCCGCCAATTGATCTTGGGCCCGTTGGGCATGGTGGGCGCTCAGATACAAACAGAGACTGGCTTGGTGGGCGGCCAAGCTAGCCAGGTCTTCCGCATCGGGCACTTGGGTTTCCCCACGCGCGCGGGTCAGGATGATGCTTTGCACCAGGTTGGGCACAGTCAGCTCGATCGCCAAGCGAGCGGCCGCCGCTTGAAAGGCGCTGATGCCCGGAACCACTTCAAAGGGGATGTCCTGTTCCAGCAGTTGGGTCACTACTTCATGGAGTGCGCCATAGAGCGAGGGATCGCCATCTTGCAGGCGCACCACCTGCCGTCCGGCCTTGGCTCGTTCGATCACGATCGGCAGCCAGTCTTCGAGAACCAGCGATCGCGTATCAATCACTTCCACATCGGGCCGGCAGTGGGTCAACATGGCGGCAGGAACCAGAGATCCCGCAAAAAAGACCGTATCGGCGGTGGCTAAGAGCTTTTGGCCCCGCACGGAAATGAGGTCGGGATCGCCGGGCCCCGCGCCGACAATCCGCACGGTGGCGGGGCGATCGAGAGACGACTCGGGCAACGGAGCAACGGGATCGATCGCCAAGGTGGGGTCAACGTCAGAGGTCATGAGGCTTCGCAGCGGGAAGAGTTCAGTTCAGTGGGGGGGCGATCGTGCGGTTCAGTGGCCCAAGCGCGGTAATCGGCTCTGAGGCGTTCTACCAAGCGATGCTTCATGCGGGCTAACACTTGCACCAACAGCAGTTGACCCGCCGATTGCATGGCGGCGGCGGGGATGCGATCGAGTGGCGGCGGCAAATCCACCCGCACGCCCAAGTCCACCATGCCCTTGAGCCGATCGCCACCGGGACCACTGACCGACCGCAGTTGGCCAAACAGCTCCAGGGAAAAGCCATCGCCCAGCTCAATCCCTTGCAGGTCACAGCGGGTCGATTTCAGCCGCACCACCTCCGCTTCATCGGCCCAGACTCGCAGATCCACCACGGGTTGAAAGCGCAAATGAGCAAAGGCCAACGGCCGCACCGACAGTTGGTATCGATCACCGCCTAAGGAAACCACACGCCCCGGCCGAGCAGCAGACATGGCGACTCGATGCGGTTGTTGCAAATACTCCGCGATCGAGCGAGGCATGAGGGGAACCGGTAGATCAATGGTCTGTGACGCAAAAAAAGCAGCCACCGGAAACGCCCCCGCTTGAGGTCATAGGGTTGAAAGTAGCCAGAGTGAACCAATCAGGCATAGATCACAGGCATAGATCAGGCAGGGATCAGGCACAGATCAATCTTGGTGGATCTGACTGGGTGGATCTGATCATACCGGTTCGTACCGATTGGGGTGATCGATTTCTGGGGAGCGATCGCCCGCCAGTTCCCAGCGGACGGGGGCGATCGTCCACCTTCGATCGCCCCCAAAAGCGTCGTATTCTGAAGTTAGATCCCCATTTTTTGCCCCAGTTTCCGCGAGTGCACGCGCTATGACTGCTCCCACCAGCCCGATCGTGATTGGCTACCTCGGCCCGGTGGGAACCTATGCCGAGGCCGCCGCCACCGGCTATGCCCAGTGGCGATCGACCCGTGAACCCTTCCCGGCTGAACTGTGCCCCTACCCCAGCATTGCCCAAACCCTAGAAGCGGTGGCCAGCGGTGAAGTGCCCTTGGTGGTGGTTCCGGTGGAAAATTCGATCCAAGGCAGCGTCACCACCACCCTCGATACCCTGTGGCAGCTAGATGGCTTACAGGTTCAGCAGGCGATCGTGCTGCCGATCGCCCATGTGTTGATTTCCCAAGCAGCCGACTTCGCCGCCATCACCACGGTCTATTCCCATCCCCAGGCCCTGGCCCAATGTCAGCACTGGATCGAAACCCACCTGCCCAACGCCCAGGCCACCCCGACCAACTCCACCACCGAAGCGTTAATTAATGTGCAGGGCCAACCCCAGGCGGCGGCCATTTCCTCGGAGCGGGCGGCCATGCTCTACGACTTGCCGGTGTTGGCCCGCCAAATTAGCGACTGTCCCGAAAATTGCACTCGGTTTTGGGCGATCGCGCGTCAACCCACTCACCAAGATGGCAGCCACACGGCGATCGCCTTTTCGACGATCAACAACCCTGGCTCCCTGCTCAAGCCCCTAGCGACCCTCGCCAGTCGGGATATTAATCTCTGTCGGATTGAATCGCGCCCTTCAAAGCGGGGTCTGGGCGATTATGTGTTTTTTCTAGACCTAGAAGCAGGCCAGCAAGAGTCTCGCACCCAGGCGGCGCTGCAAGAACTGCGCGATCGGGTGGAAATCCTAAAGGTGTTTGGCAGCTATGACGCGCTGGCCCTAACCTAGCACTTGGCCCAACCCATGTCGGCATGATGCCGCAACCATCCTGCATGGCCGATAGCAGGCGATCGAGCAAGCGCTACATCAACCGCTGAGATTCCTGGGACTTGGACTGATTAGCCGAGGGCGACAAGCTGGCAGGTGAGCCATCTTCGGCGATCGCACCCACCGCTGCCGACACCGACACCGACACCGACACCGACACCGATCGCGTCGTCAAGCTCTGGAACAGTTGCTCATAGCGATCGAGCGAGGCCTCAAAGCTATAGAACTCAGTGGCATGTTGGCGACCCCGCTGGCCAAGGTGGTCTGCCCGCTCAGGATCCTGAGCCAAATACAACACCGCATCGGCCAGGGACCGGGGCGACTCTGGCTCCACCACCAACCCGGCTTGGCTACGGCGAATCGCTTGGGCCGCCGTACCATGGGCAGGCACCGAGGCGATCGCCGGCCGGCCACTCGCCAAGATCAACTGGGTTTTCGAGGGCATATTGAAGCCCACCACATTGCACCGTTGCACAATCAAGCTCACATCTGCCGCCGCCAGCATTTCCGGCAGCACTTCGCGCGGCTGAAACGGTAACAGCATGACCCGATCACTCACCGCATTTTCTCGGCAGTAGGTGCGGAGCTTTTCGATCGCCCTCGCCTCCCCCACAATCACAAATTGAATCTGATTGGCTTCGGGATGGTGATCCAGCAGCTTGGCCGCGTCGATCACAGTTTCCAGCCCTTGGGTTAGGGCAATGTTGCCCGAGTACAGCACCACAAATTTGCCCTGGAGATCGTGGCGATCGCGAAAGGAATTCTGCTTAGGCAAGGGCTGAATAAAGTTCACATCCACCCAGTTTGGAATCAGGTGAATCTTCTCGGCAGGCACACCCTTACCCCGCAAATTGTCCACAAATCCTTCCGCGATTGCCCCGATCGCCGTCGCCTTTTGATAGGCAAATCGTTCTAGCGCTTCAAAGACCTGAATGGCGCGCTTGTTGGTGATCAGCCCCGTATGCACCGCCGCCTCGGGTAAAATGTCTTGCAAACTCAGCACCAACGGACAGCGATAGATCCAACGCAGCACGGCGGCCGGCACGGTGGCAGCCAGCGGCGGCGAAGTCATCAACATCACATCCGGTCGCCAGCCATTCACCAGCGCGCGGGCAAAGCTCGTGCAGGCAAAGCTACCATCCAGCGCCAATCGTGTCACTAAACCCGGTTTGGGTCGAATCCAGACATAGCAGCGATCAATCCGCACGCCATTGATGGTTTCTGTGCAGTAGAACTTATTGCGATAGCCTTCGTAGATTTGGCGCTCGGGATAGTTCGGCATCCCCGTCAGTACTCGTACTTCGTGACCCCGTTGGGCCAAGCCTTCTGCCAGCTCGGTCATCAGCGGTGCGATGCCGATCGGCTCGGGGTGATAGTTATAGGAGTAGATCAGGATTTTCATAGCAATAGGCTAACCAGTACGGGGTGACTGAGATGAACGGCACTCCGGGTTGCAATACCCGGTCTAGAGACGTATGGGGAGAGAATGCAGCCGCGCAAGGCACACAGCCATTCCCGTTTGGGGTGCAACAGTGGGTGTGACGACGGGCGTGGTAATAAGTTCGGCAAGCGACCCAAGAGACGATCAACCAACCCAAGAGACGATCAACCAACCCAAGAGATGATCAACAAAATGACTGCGATCGCCGCGTCCATGCTGAGGCTTGCCGCTAGGTGGATTGCATGGTGGAGATTGCATGGTGAAGATTGCATGGTGAAGATTGCATGGTGAAGATCGTTAGTTGTTAGCGCTCCTTGCTCTGCGGTGGCCTTGGGTTAACTGCGATCGGAATTGAGATCGCAATTCAGATCGCAGTTGCGACTTCAACCACCGAGTTCAGCCCAGCAGCCGAACATCTAGGCACCCTCTACCTGCATTGAACCCCATTTTCCCAAGGAGCATTCAGGGCTGATGGGAGGCGATCGCCACTCCATCGCGCCACCTGATGTGATCCTGACCCCATTGAGATCCCCATTGACCCGACGTTTCTGAGTAGAGGTTTGGCGCTGACGATGGCAAACTCGTTCACTTCTTCAAGACAAACTGGCGATCGTCCGCATCCTATCTGGAACGATTGCAGGGGGCAGTGGGGCAAGACCGTTCGTTGCAGCAGCCTCAATTGCCTGAGCGCAACTCAGCTCCACTGCCCGATCGCCCTTGTATTGGCGAGCGATCGAAAGGCGGTTGTTGAATTTTGAGCCGAGCAGTAGCGATCCCGTCTGAGGGCGTGTTATCCAAATGAGCTTGATTGGGGCTGAAACGACCCATTTTCCTAGCCCAAACGCCCTAGACAATTGGCTCAAGCCCCTTGCCCCTCACGATCCGCTAACGACAGCATCAGGGTTTCAGGGATTTGTTTCAGGGATTTGTTTCAGGGATTTGATGACAGACCCTAGTCCTGCCAGCGGCCCATGAAAATATGGCCTGCGGCCCGGGCGATCCGCTCCAAGTCTTCGTCTAAGAGTGGTGGCCAGTTCACCCCAGTGCGATCGCCTTGTTCATAGGCTTCTCGACTCTCGATCGCAATCCGATACAGCGGCCCCGCTAGCTCACGACTGAGGCTGGGTGTGCCGTCAAGGGCGTTGTAGACCATTTTCAATGCCAGCAAAATCGATGTGACCTGGCCCGGAATCGGGGGCTTGCCGACCTTCAGCCGGTTCAAAAAAGCGTCGGGGTTTTCGGGGCCAGCATTGCCCTGACCGATCAAGAAGGCGCGGGCGGTTTCGTAATCCATAGGTTGTGGAATTGGGCAGGCGATCGGGGGCGGCCACCGGGGCAACGCGAGAAGTTAACCGGGGCGATCGAGCGAAGGGTGGCCAGCCGATAGAATGGTTGCACCTCAAGATATCACCGAAAAAAGCCCCCATCGATCGTGCTAGACCTGAAGCTACTTCGCGCCCAACCTGACGACGTACAAGCGCGCCTCAACCACCGCGGCCAATACGATATCGCGCCAATTTTGGATCTCGATCGAGCCGTGCGCGATCTCGAACAACAGCGCAATGATCTCCAGGCCCGCAGCAACGAAATTGGCAAACTGGTGGGCCAAAAAATGAAGCAGGGGGCCGATCCCAGCAGCCCTGAAATCACTGCCCTGAAAGACGAAGGCAACCAAGTTAAGGCCCAACTGGCCGACCTGGAACCCCAAGAGCGCGACCTGAAGGCGCAAATCGAAAGCGCCCTGATGACGATGCCCAACTTGCCTGACCCGACCACCCCGATCGGCAAGGACGAGGACGACAATCTGGAAATTCGCCGCTGGGGGGATGAACTGATCCCGCAGCGATCGGACATTTTGCCCCACTACGAAGTGGGCGAAAAGCTGGGCTGGCTGAACTTTGAGCGCGCCACCCGCATTGCCCAAAGTCGGTTTGTGGCGCTGCTGGGCGAGGGGGCTGCCCTGGAGCGGGCCTTGATTAGCTTCATGCTCGATCGCCACATCGCTGCCGGTTACACCGAAGTATTGCCGCCAATTTTGATCAACTCCGCTTCCTTGACGGCTTCGGGCCAGTTGCCCAAGTTTGCTGAAGAGAGCTTCAAGTGCGATCGCGATGACCTGTGGCTGACTCCCACGGCCGAAGTGCCCGTCACCAGCCTCTACCGCGATGAAATCCTCAGCGATGATCAGCTCCCGATCTACCACTGTGCCTACACGCCCTGTTTCCGGCGCGAGGCCGGCAGCTATGGCCGCGACACTCGGGGGCTAATTCGGCTGCACCAGTTCAACAAGGTGGAGCTATTCAAGTTTGTGTCGCCGGAAACCTCCGAAGCCGAACACCAGCAACTCTTGCAAGATGCCGAGGGTGTATTGCAGGCGCTGAAGTTGCCCTATCGGGTGTTGCAGCTTTGCACGGGCGATATGGGCTTCTCGGCCCAAAAGTGCTACGACTTGGAAGTTTGGTTGCCGTCCCAAAACAAATATCGGGAAATTTCCAGTTGCTCGAATTGTGGTGATTTCCAAGCGCGCCGGGGCAATTTGCGCTTTAAGGAAGCGGGCAAGAAGGGGACGCAGTTTTTGCACACGCTGAACGGGTCTGGCTTGGCGGTGGGTCGCACGATGGCGGCCATTTTGGAAAACTATCAACAGCCCGACGGGTCGATCGCTGTGCCCGAGGCCCTGCAACCCTACCTGGGTGGCAAAACCATCCTGGGCGCACCGGCTGCTTAAACCACGCCACGGCACAGAGACAAGGGGCTGAAGCCCCTTGTTCCCTAGCGGACTCTAGAGCAAGGATTTGGGCAGTTGATCGTTCCCAGGTTCAAAAAATCCTTAATAGACTTGGTGAATATCCGACTAGGACGAGATGCCTCTTAAAGAGCAATTTGACATCCACGCCAACCATTTGATCGATGGAGATCTGTAATAAAACTATGAATATTTTTCTTGCCAACTGTACATGGAACATTCACTCATTAATTTTTAAAACCTTATTATCTACCGGACTGCTCAGTCTCCAGCTTACACAAGCACTAGCTTGTCCAGCGTCTGAAGAGTGGATGATGAATCGTGATCAGTCTCGAAAAACTCATATTGTAGAAACCAATGATGGTCGTCAATACAGATGTTGGCTGGATATAAGTTCCAATGCAGGAATCGACTTCCAAGGAAATTTCTTTAATCTAGCTCTTCGATGCTCTCGCAATCTCATTATTTACATGAACTTTGACGGTGATGGAGTTATCGATCGTAATGGCTCTCGCAGAGCCTATGAGTCTAATTTTCTTGGCACTCACCATGAGTGTGATACTGCTGGCGAAACTGAATTTAAATCCTGGACTTATCGCCTCGGTAATTCAACGCTGCGATACACACAGCAGGAATATACACCTTACTACCCTTCGCCAGACTAAGTTTTGGGAGGTGAGTGCCAGAACTCAATTTGCTTATCGTTCCCATACAAACTAGCCATCCCATCACAGTGTCCTGACTGGGCTGGCTCCCCTAGAAGAATTAGCCGGGGACGATCGAGCGATCGCACCCGGATTTTTTTAGTTCTTTGAGTTCGTTGTGGGAGCCTTTGGTTATGACTCGTCTTTGGAAACTGGCTGGTTTGGGTGCGATCGCCCTGAGCGCTATGGTGGCCACGGCCGTGACCCCGGCTCCTGTCCGGGCCGAAATGCCCGAGGTGGTTTGGATGGTGGGGCCGTCGGCCAATGTGGAAATTTTGAGCGGTGAAATTCAGGATATGGTGGGCGATCGGGCCCGGTTGGTGATGTCCGATGGGTCGGTGCGGTTGGTTGGCCTGACCCAGCTCGATCGCACCCGGTTGGGTCTCGATCCGGGCGATCGGATCACCGTGGCCCTGGTGGATGGCCGGTTCTTTGCCCAAGCCGTGGCCCTGGGTGACGACTCCCTGACCGTTCGCAATGGCTATATTCAACTGGCCAGCGCTGAGGGTGTGACGGTCAGCAGTTCCGATAGCTCCAGCAGTATGGTCGTTACCAGTGGCACGGTTCGCCGCACCACCACCGTGCAACAGCGTGTGATCACTGAACCTGCCCCCACCACCACCGTGCAACAGCGCGTGATCACCGGGCCTGCTCCCGCTGCTCCCGTGCGTGGGATGTGGTAGGCGCGATCGAGCTTGGCGCTGCGGTGGATGGGATCAAAACAGCGGCTGAGAGGCATCATGTTGGCCCCTCAGCCGTTGTTCGGTGCTGGCGGATGTTGATTGTGACTGTTGATTAACCCTCTGTGATCCTCAGTTGCCCCCAGCTCGTTGCAACCGAGGCGATCGCCCTAGCTCCAGGAATCATCCTGGGGAGATGGGTCGCCATCCAGGGCCATGCGTTCGATCGCACTGGCAATTTTCAGGGCCTTGAGCGCCTGTTCTCCCCCGATCGAGGGCGGCAGCTCGCCCCGCACACAGTTCACAAAATGCTCCAACTCGGCGTGCAGCGGCTCCGTGTTGCCGATCGCCACCGATTCGATCGAGCCATCCAGTCGATAGCAACTGTTGGCCGCCCGTGCCCCCGTGGGGTAGCTGGAGGTTTTGCGATGTACCAGAATTTGCCGAGCCAGGAAATCCGCTTCCACCAGGGAATCTTGGCAGTGGGCAGCAATCCGGCGAATTTTGCGGTGCGTCACTTTGCTGGCCGTCAGGGTGGCCACAATCCCGTTGGCAAAGCCCAGGGTCGCCGTCACGTAGTCCAACTGGCCCGAAGCGGCGCGGCTGCCACTGGCGGCCAGGCGCACCACCGATGAGTTGGCAATTTCCAAAATCAAGTCGATGTCATGGATCATCAAGTCCAACACCACCGACACGTCATTGGCGCGATCGGCATGGGGACTCATCCGATGGGCTTCCAGCGCCAACACCCGCTCCGTTTTCAGGACGTTAAAGCATTCTTGGAATGTGGGATTGAAGCGCTCAATATGCCCAACTAGCAAGATACATTGCTGCTCGGCGGCGGCGTTCACCAGGGCTTCGGCTTCGACAATGCTGGCGGCGATCGGCTTTTCCATCAGCACGTGCACGCCGGCCCGCAAGCAGTCCATGCCCACGGTGTAGTGCAGTTTGGTGGGAACCGCGATGCAAACCGCATCCACCAGCGGCAGCATGTCCTTGTAATCTTCAAAAAACCGGACGCGGTGTTTGCTGGCCAGTTCCAGCCCCCGCTCCACATTCACGTCTGAAATTCCGACCAGTTCCGCATCTTTCAGCAGGCTGAGGATGCGAGCGTGGTGTTGTCCCATGTTGCCCACCCCGATCGCGCCTATGCGGATGGGATGGTGACTCGGCCGCGCGAGGGCGGGCCGGATTTGAGCATCGAGCGATTCGCTACGGGATTGCACGCGCGTTTAACAGCAGCAATGAAGGGGCAATGGGGCGAGGAGTGGGATGCCGCCAGCGTCGGCCGGCCACATCCTACCATAGGGGTCGATCGTTCAAAACTGCACCCCAATCACCGTGAATCGAACCCCTATGACGCAGCAACCGACTTCCCAACCCATCCCGACCCGATCGCCCCAACCCAAAGCGGTGGTGCTGTTGTCGGGCGGGCTGGATTCGTCCACCGTGCTCTATCAAGCGAAGGCGGATGGCTGCGATTGCTATGCCTTGTCGTTTGATTATCAGCAGCGACACCGACGGGAATTGCAAGCGGCTGTGGCGATCGCTCAAGCGGCCGGTGTGGCGGCTCACCAAGTGGTGCGGTTTGACTTGACCCAATGGGGCGGCTCGGCCCTGACCGATAATCAGCTCGAGTTGCCCAGCGATCGCCCCTTGGACGGCATGGCGGCGGAGATTCCAATCACCTATGTACCCGCGCGCAACACGATTTTTTTGAGCTTTGCCCTGGCCTATGCGGAGGCGATCGACGCGCAACGGGTCTACATCGGTGTGAATGCCCTGGACTATTCCGGCTATCCCGACTGCCGGCCAGACTATCTGGCGGCGATGCAGTCGGTGTTTCAGTTGGGTACGCGCCAGGGCCGGGAGGGCCAGCCGATCGAAATCATTGCGCCCTTGGTGGAACTCCGCAAAACGGACATCATCGAGCTGGGCAATCGGTTGGGGGTGCCTTGGGCGGAAACCTGGTCATGCTATGCGGGGGGCGATCGCTCCTGTGGCCGCTGCGATTCCTGTCGGTTGCGGCTGGCGGCCTTTGCCGAATTGGGTTTAACCGACCCGGTTCCCTACGAAGTCCGTCCGTAGGGGCGCATCGCCATGCGCCCTCCGATAAGCGAGATCTCCCTGAGACCCTGGCGGAGGGCGTACAGCGGTACGCCCCTACGAACGATCGCCCTGCCAATTGCTACAGACCGATCGCCCGTTCGCTGTCTTCATCCAATGAAAAGGGGTTAAAGGTTGCGTGGGGATAGATTTCGCGGCCCTGGTAGGGTTTGCGGTGTTCGGGACAAAGCCACAGGTAGTGATATTCCGGGGTGCGAACTAGTTGCAGTTCCCCTTTGCCTAGGCCCGATCGCTCGAAGTCGGGTTCTTGGTCTTTCAGGAATTGGCGCAGGGCCCAGAGTTGGCGATCGGGGGTGGCGATCGGTTCCTCCACAAAGCGATCGAACTTGGCGCGATCGCCCTCGGTCAAGTCAGGGTCAAGATCGGCGATCGACAGGTGCGGCAACTGCCCGGCCAGCTCTTTGGTGAATTCCAGACCGGCTTTCCAGCGTTCGTTGTCGATCGCCGTGGTTAGCCCAGCGGTGGGGCCAGCCAGGGGAGCCACCACCTTCAGCAGCTTCACCAAGGTGTTGAGGTGGGGGCCAAAGCTCTTGAGCCAGCGGGCTGGATCGGTGAGTTCGTAGCGGCACTGTTCGACGGGATGGCAACAGGCGGGATGTTCGCAGTAGAGTTGCAATTCCAGTTTTTGGCCCAAAACTGCCTGTTTCAAACTGCTAAAGCGGCTGCCTCCGGCTAGGGGCTGAATGGTGAAAATGGTGGGGCAAGAGCGATCGACTTTGCTTTGGTCGGCGGCGAACTGTTTGGTGAATTCCCGACTGGTTTGCTCACACAAGGATTGCAGTTCTGATCGCGTTTCGGCTTGGTTTTTCAGCACCGTTTCGGTGAGCGATTCAATCCGTTGCAATACCTGCGGTTCGGTGCGGCGATCGATTCCATAAAGCAATTGATTGACGTCCAAATCTTCTTCGGAAATCGGGCATTCGATCAGCGATTTTTTGCGGGTTTGCAACTGCTGATAGTCGAATTCGTGGGTGCAGGGCTGGTCATTGTGGCCCGGACAAAGCACCTTGGGCGTGACCTGCAAGCCTGGAAACCGCTCCGCCAACAGTTGCGTAATGCCATCGTGCAGCAGGGTGCAAAAATTCTGGGGATGGGGGCCGCGCACGGTCAGCCGCAGCGATCGCTCGCCGAGGGGCAAATCCAACAGGGCCAAGTGACGCACGCCGCCATCGTCGTAGGCAAACAGGGCCCCGTAGCGCCAGTGGCGATCGATGCTGAACCGCGATTGGCGGGCAATGAACCAAGTCGGAATGCCCGGCGGCACAAAGTTGAGGGCATAGCGCAGGGCCACTTGCGGCCCTTGGGCTAGCGCGTCCCACTCGGTTTCGTAGGGCGGCGGGTTGTGGGGGACGCGCTCCACCACCAAGGACAGGTCGTTGTTGGGGTCGGCGGTCAGGCGATAGGACAGGTCGAACCGTTCCATCAGCCGCAACAGGTGGTCGCACACGTGGCGATCGAGGTCGCACCACAACCGCTCCATGCAGCAGTGGGTGAAGATGCCGCGTTTTTCTTCGACTTCTCGATCGTCAATCACGCGGCTGATGGTTTGGCTGGCCCAGTCGGGTTGCAAAATCACCAGGTCACTTAAGTCCAGTTCGGCGCTGGCGGGCCGGTCTTGGAAGAACAAAATTTGCCCCAGTTCGTGCAGCCAGCGGGCCAACACGGGGCGGCTGGCTTCGGCGACTCCGGCGGCGGCCAGGTGGCGATAGAACGCTTTGGGGCCGATGTAGGGGTCGGGCAGTGCGGCCAGGCTGTCGGCGGCGCGCAACCAAGTGGCGGGCCAAATTTCGCCCATCAGGGGCAGGTCGGCGGCGAGCTGGGCGAGGGTGGTGCGTAGTTCGGCGATGCCTTCGTTGGTGCGGTTGCTGACGTTGGCGATCGCCTTGATTTGGGGGTATTTTTCCCGGAAGGCGCGATCGGGAAAGGCGGCGACATGTTGATCAATGTGGCTGGCGACGAGGACGATCGGGGCGCTGGGGGCGAGGGTGGTGATCGTGTTCAGCCAATAGTCGAGTTTGCCTTCTTCATGGCCGGCTCGGGCGTTCCAGACGACGATAAAGAGCGATCGCTCGCTCATGAAAAATTGGTGGGTGGCGTGATAAATTTCCTGGCCGCCAAAGTCCCAAGCACTGAGGGTCATGGTCACGTCGGCCCGGGTGGGGTGGGGCAATTCCAAGGGGGCGATTTGCATGCCGTGGGTGGTGTCGGTGGGCACAAACTCTTGGCCACGCAGGGCATTTAACAAGCCCGTTTTGCCTGCGCCGCCTTGCCCTACAACTAACAGCTTGGAGACCCATTTTTGTTCATAGCCTTCGATTCGTTCTTCGAGATAGTCAAATAGCGCTTCTTGTCCCTGCTCAACAATTTCGGGCGGATAGGCAGAGTAGGGATTCTGATCAATGGCAACGTTATAAACGTCTTTCAAAAAAGGGACTAATGTTAACGGAATCTCTCGAATCTGATTGCCTCGTAAATCAAGACTTGGACATTTTAGATCCCAGCTTTCTGGCTCTTCCTTCAATTTGGTTAATTGATCAATCCAGTCAGGAATAGTTGTTATTTGATTTTGAATAAGATCTAGCGATCTTAAATTCTTCAGACCGGCGAAGGATTCAGGAATTTCTACTAATTTATTGCCGCCAAGAACAAGCACTCTGAGATTTTTTATGCGAGATACTTCATCAGGAATTTTTCTGATTTTATTATTGGCAACTGAAAGAAAAAGCATTTTACTCAGATGGACAATTGAAGCAGGTATAGCCTCAATGCTGTTGTTATGCAAAAGAAGCATTCCCAATCCATGTAAACAAGTAATGGAATCAGGAAAAACTGTAAATAGGTTATTGGAAGCATCAAGTAATGTGAGTCCATCGCATAACTCAGGAAGATTTTTTAATTGATTTTTTTTAATATGGAGTGAATATAGGTTTTGTAATTGGGTGATCGACTTGGGAATGCTCGTTAGTTGGTTGTTGCCGAGACTGAGTGTTTGCAGGTTTTGTAGTTGGGTAATCGACTCAGGAATGCTCGTTAGTTGGTTGCTGTTGAGATAGAGTGAATGCAGGTTTTGTAATTGGGTGATCGACTCGGGAATGCTCGTTAGTTGGTTGCCATCGAGATAGAGTGTTTGCAGATTAGTTAGTGAAAAGAATTCGGCGGGCAACTCGGTGAGACCCAGCTCGCTCAAATCCAAAGAGGTTACACCCTCAGCCAAGGCAGCAGCAATTCGTTGTTGGGCGACTTCGAGGCTCATGGGTTGGTCTCTCACCGTTGTGTCTTTCCCATTGTAGGGTGCAGGGGAGAACCCTCGGCGCGCAACGACGATCGCCCCCTTGCCTCCCCTGCACCGCAATCGATCGCGTAGGGGCGTACAGCGGTACGCCCTCCGTCAGGATTGATTGGTTGTCATGAAGTGACCCTCGAAGATCTTGCGTATCGGAAGGCGCATCGCCATGCAACCCGACAGGAATTGATCGATTTTTACCGCGTTGATCGGGCGAGATCAATCGCCCGATCGCTGCCCCTAACCCTTGACGATCGCCCCGAAATCACCCAGCACTCGGGCATGGTTCCGCAGCAATCCCAACAGGTTCAGCCGGTTCACCCGCACCGCCGGATCGTCCACCATCACCATCACACTTTGGGAGCCATCGAAGAAGTTGGCCACCACCGCCGCCGCCTGGGCCAGTTGATCGGCCAAGGGCTGGTAGGCGCGGGATTGGCGCGCAGCTTGGGTGACCGGCACCAGCGCCACCAACGCATCGTAAAACGCCTGTTCCGAAGGCTGCTCAAACAGGGCGGGCTTGACGCTGGCAGCCGGGTCGAGATCACTAAAATTCAAATCGCCCTTGGCAGCCAGCTTGGCAGCTCGGTTAATCGTGGCATAGAGGGCCGTCAGTTGCCCTGATCGCCGCAGGGATTGCAGGAATTGCGCCCGCTGCAACAAATCCGCCGGGTCGTAGAGGGCGCGCAGGGCCGCATCGCGATCGCCCGGTTCCCCCACCACCGCCAAAGCCAAGTCGTAGTCGATGCCTTGCTCGTCTTCGAGCAGGTTGCGGAACCGCTGCACAAAGAAGTCTGCCAACTGAGTGCCCATGCCGCTGTCGGCCCAGCGCTCGATCGATTCGGGTTCGATCAGCGCTTCCAGATTCAAAGACCAGCCCGCATCCCAAATAATGTTGACCACGGCGTTGGCGGCGCGGCGCAGGGCAAAGGGATCGGAAGAACCGCTGGGCAACAACCCAATCCGAAACAGACTGCACAGGGTATCCAGCCGATCGGCTAGGGCAATGATCCGACCCGTTTGGGAGCTGGGCAGCGCGTCGCCGGCCCCCTTGGGTAGGTAATGCTCCCCGATCGCCACGGCCACGGCTGCCGGTTCACCGCTGGCCCGAGCATATTTTTCGCCCATGATCCCTTGCAGCTCGGGGAACTCGAACACCATGTTGGTCACGAGATCGGCTTTGCAGAGCAGGGCCGCCCAGTTCACCAAGTCGCGATCGTCCGCTGAGAGTTGCAATTGATCGCAGAGCCGATCGGCCATGGTGACGATTCGATCGACCTTGGCCCGCATACTGCCCAGTTGGTCTTGAAAGGTCACGGTTTCCAGCTTGGCCAGGTAGCTATCCAGGGGCTTGGCCGTGTCGGCCTTATAGAAGTATTGACCATCACTCAAGCGGGCACGCACCACGCGGCCGTTACCTTCGGCGATTACGGCCGCTTTGGCAGGGTCGCCGTTGCTGATCGTGATGAAGTTGGGCAAGAGGCGATCGGGCGCGCCGGGTTGATGCACCGGGAAATATCGCTGGTGGGTCACCATCACGGTCTTGGTCACCTCCGAGGGCAGCTCCAAAAATTCCTCGTCGAAACGACCGATCACCGCCGTGGGAAATTCCACCAGATCGCGCACTTCCGCCAGCAAGTCCGGGTCGATTTCGGCCACGGCACTGAGGGATGCGGCGGCGGCGTGGGTTTGCTCCACGATCAGGGCTTGGCGGCGATCGGGATCGACCAGCACGGAAGCCGCTTCCAAGGCCGTCACATAGTCACTGGCTTGGGCGATCGCCACGGGTTCAGGATGCAACACCCGGTGGCCGGTGGTGACGCGATCGGCTGTCAGGATCTCGGCGGGGCGATCGTCGGTGGCGGCCCGCACGGTCAGGGCGATCGGCAGCACCTGGTCATCCCAAAGGGCAATCAAGCTGCGAATCGGGCGGGGAAAGCGCAGTTGGCCATCGCTCCAGCGCATAAACCGCTTGCCTTCGAGGCCTTGCACCCATTGGGGAGCCAGTTCTTGCAAGATTTCGGGGGTCGATCGCCCCGCCGTAAAGACCTGGGCAAAGACAAACGCGCCCTTGTCGGTGTCACGCAGTTCCAGGGCGCTCAAGTCCAGGCCATTTTTGCGGGCAAATCCTTCGGCGGCCTTGGTGGGCTGACCGTCCTTGAAGGCGGCGGCGGCTGGTGGGCCTTTCACCTCTTCGGTGCGATCGGGCTGGCGATCGGGCAACCCTTCGATCAACACCGCTAGGCGACGGGGCGTGGCAAACACTTGCACCGATCCGGCGCTCAAGTTAGCTTCCACAAGGCTGGCCGGCAGGCGATCGCGCCATTGACGCACCGCACTAGCCACAAAACTTGCGGGCAATTCTTCAGTGCCGACCTCAAACAAAAAAGCAGGCATGGGAGCGCTGGAACTCGATGAACAGACTTGAAAAACCTAGCAGATTACTGGCCCTGTCGATCCGACCGAGCGGTGACATTACGCCTCGCACCACCCGATCGTCACCAATTTCCCTCACCTCGCTCCCGCTCCCGGCTGGCAACTTGACCCGCAATCACCGAAGCATCGATCGCGCTGTATTAAACTGACAAAACTAAAATATTGGATCAAGCTCGTAGCCCGTAGGTTGGGTTGAGCTGTGCAAAACCCAACGTGATCAATGTAAAAATGGCTGGCGTTGGGTTTCGTTCCTCAACCCAACCTACTAGCTAGCTACTAGCTAAAAGCCAGCTTATTAACTTGGTTATGCTGCTAGTCCTGGGGCAGGGGCAACCACACCTCAAAGATCGTCCCCGGCAGATTCAGCGGATCTTGTAGGCGATCGGGGTGGCCCTCGGGCCAGCGGGGAGACTGGAGCCGCAACCGCCCGCCGTGGCGCATCACAATTTCGTGGGTGATTGCCAGACCCAGGCCGGTACCTTCCCCGATCGGCTTGGTGGTAAAGAAGGTGTCGAAGATTTTGGTTTGGATCGCTTCGGGAATGCCCGGGCCATTGTCGGCGATCGCCACCACGGCCCAACTGTGGGGTTCGATCGCCAATGGATTGGCCTCGATCGGAAGGGTGGGGATGTCGCTGAGGGCGGGCGACAGGGTCGCTTGTTGCTGGGTTTGAATCGTGATCGTGGGTTGCCAGAGATGGCGCTCACGCACAGGTTGTTGGTGATAGACCTCCAGCAGCGCATCGATCGCATTGGCCAACAGGTTCATAAACACCTGACTGAGCTGACCCGACAGGCAAGGCACAGCGGGCAGTTCGCCATAGTCCCGCACCACTGCCACCCCTTCACGCAGGCGGTTGCTCAACACGATCAGCGTGCTGTCAATGCAGCCATGGAGGTCGGCGGGTTTGAAGGTTTCCGAACCCACATGGGAAAAGTTTTGCAGGCCGGCGACGGTTTTTTTCAGCTTTTCCGCCCCGATCGCCATGCTGTCAATCAGTTTGGGCAAGTCCTGGCGCACAAACTCAAACTCCATGGTCGATCGCAACTGTTCAATCGGTGGGGGTGGTTCCGGCACGATCGCCTCGTAGGCCATGGCCAGTTCGATCAGGTCCCGCGCATATTGCGTCAGGTAGGTGACGTTGCCCGCAATGAAATTAACGGGATTTTTGATTTCGTGGGAAATACCCGCCACCATCCGCCCCAGGCTGGCCATTTTCTCGGACTGAATCGCCTGGGCGCGGGTTTGCTCCTGAATCCGCTGCATGGCCAGCTCGTGGATTTGCGATTGGGCCACCAGCAGTTGGTGTACGTCCAGCAGGGAATGGCGATCGGGGGCCACGCGCACGGCCACCGGCTCATAGAGCAAATCGGGCGATCGCTCCAGAGCCGATCGCCCCGCTTGCATCACGGAGGTGTCGCCCTCAAAGACCAGCACCGACCCATGGGCGTATTGATACATCACCCGCAGAGGGCGGTGCAAAAACAGCTCGGGGCCATATTGGCGGCTGAGGTGACGAAAAAAGCGCCGCCGCGACAACAAACCGACGAATTGACCGCGATCGAGCAGCACGGCCCCTGGCAGCAGCGGATCGGCCTCCAGCGCCTGGGCCAGCTCAATGCCCGGCTGCGACAAGTCCATCGCAAACTCGGATAGGCGCAAATCATTGAGCGTTGACTCCAAATTCAACGCAGTCATCGGGCTAGGGACGGGAATCGGGGCGATCGGGTTGGGAGAAGTGGCAAGCATAGGATCGTTCGACCCGAAGAGCTGAGGGGCAAATGATGGAGGAACCGTGCGATCGGAGGGAGCAGGCGGTTGCATTAGACCGACAGGATTGGGAACGATGCAGGGTGATTTCGATGCACCTTAGGCAAAACGAATCTGCTATTTTTCTGTTGTCAATATAACAATACTCTGACATTAGCTGCGCTATGAATTCCTATAGAAATTTTCCTGTTTGAATCATTGCCAGACACCGTGTTGATGGTCAGTTTTTAAATCGCTTGATCCGAGTACCCCCCCCTGATTGACAACCATGAAATCACCATAGACCCATAAAACAGCCTCAAAACCGCCCATTCACAGTGAATTTCTACTAGCCACCTGTTCCAGCCTGTAGGGTAGGCAATGCCCACTGACTAACTTCATAGCCTCTGCGATCTGATCTACCAACCGTTTGAGGTAAAGGCTGTAATCAGGATTAAGTTCCAAAACCGTTAATTGCTTTTTCAGAACTTCATCAATAACTTATCCATTCAAAAACCCTTACTTAATCACGCCTTAAACTCAGTCTGCGTTAAACCCAGGAAATCGATGAATGCGCGATCGCATCAATACTGACATCAATACTTAAAAGCACCCAGCTTAAAAGCACCCAAAAAATAAACAGAACATCCATATGATGTTCTGTCGGGGATTGCAAAATGGGCGATCGGGTCATGTTGCCCCGATCGCTGGAGTGAGCCTCTAGGAACCGGCTGTGCGCAGCCGATCGAGTTCCCGTTGCAGGTTCTCAATTTGGCGGCGGAGGCGATCGGCTTCGGTGGGGCGATCGGCCTCGCGGGAGGGCTGCGGGTTCACATTCACCGCCCCGGCCGCCGGGTCGCGCCGGTAGTCGCCGCGCCGGATCGCCTGGTAATCACCAGACTTCGCCCACTCCTGCAAATAGCTGGCCCGCTCGATCGGGAAGGGATGGCTGCTGTAGATTCCCTGGGGCAAGTTGTTGTAGAGGAAAAATTTGTAAGCCTGGTTCATCGCGTCCGCATCCAGCAATTGGTAATCCCTGGCCTGCTTTTTGAATTCGTCCAAGCTCAACTCATGCAGGTGCTTGGGGCTGCCGCCGGCCACCTTCAGCATGGTCAACAACACCTGATCCAAATCGTCTGCCACCAACAAGGCCGCGCGATCGGCTGACAATTCCGCCTTGCGCTTCCACTCATAAAAAGCCATCACCAGCGCATTGCTGACCAAAATATTGCTGATCCCCATGGTCATTTGCCCCACCACTGAGGCAGCAGAGATTGCCCAAACGGCCATTTGGGTCAGGGTGCTGTGGCCACACTTCAGATGGCCCAGCTCATGGGCAATCACCACCCGCAACTCAGCTTCCCCCAGCAGTTCCAGCAGGGCTGTGGTCAAGACGATCGTGGGCTGTTCTTGCCCGATCGTGAAGGCGTTCACCTCGTAGCTTTGGCTGACAAACAGGGCGGGTTCGGGGTAGATATCCAGGTCGCGCAGGCAGTCGCGAAAGGGGTGATAGAGGCTGGCATATTGGCGCGGCCCCACCTGGATGCTGTTGCCCATGTGGTAGAGATATTGGGGGCGATCGACCGCCACTTCCAAAAACTTGCGGGCCAGCAGGTCAAACCCCGGCAAGCTGCGCAGGGCTTGCTCGGCTTCGCGATCGAGGGGGTGACGAAAGGCTTCGCTAGAAATCCCGGGATAGCTGGGCATAGGAACGGGCGATCGGGCAGCACAATCGACAGAAACAGCCCTTTCAGCCTAGCGCAGCCGCCCACAACCAACTTCACTCCTCCGTGCTCTGGTCTCCCCGACGCTTCAGCCAGCTAAACAACTCATCTGCGGTCAACGCCAAGGGAAAATCGGGCAACACCGGCAGCGGATCGCTCCCCGACAACTCCAGCGGCAAGGCATCGGGCCAAAACACCACCACCACGCGATTACCCGATTACGCGATCGCTGCTGTGGATGCCTGGAAAAATGCTGAGGCGGCGTTTGCCAAGGAAGCCGAGAAAGCGGGCGGCGATAAGCCAGAATAAGGGGTGCTGATTCCTTAGTGCTTCGATCGCCCTGGTGTCTACCCAGTCGATCGCCCAGATCCTCACCAATCCCAGCAACCCCCAGTTCGACAAGGCATTCGATTTGCAGCGGGCGGCGTTCAACCATGCCAAGCGGGTTTTGAAGCTGGGGCGATCGACTCGGGTGACGATCGACCGCTACACCGGGTCGGTGGGATGGGGAGCGGCGATCGTCTTTGTGCAGGATCGTGGACAGCAGATGGGATACCAAGTGACGATCGTGATGGAATGGGATTATGATCGCAACTTGTGGGCCTATCGTGGCATGGTGGACGGCATTGGTGTTAAGGAGTTTGTGTCGGTGGGAATGCCGCCCGAGGTTGCCGTAGATGTTGCTGACAACTTTTCGTACCTTTAGCAGCTGTTGCAAGTTCGCAAAAAATAAGCGATAATTCGGCTAATCCTAAAAAAGCGATCGGGCCGCAGCCGGATCGCTTTTTTGCGTTTTGGGCCAAGGCCATGCAATATCAAGTCCGATTAGCGGTTGCCCGAGAGCCGCTACAAATTCCGGTTCCGGGTCGCTCAGAAGAGCTGCATCTAACCACCCAACCGCGCTACATCAGTGAGGTTTGCCCTACGAACAATCGCTGCAATTCACGGGGGCGGTGCTGTCTGACCAGGACGAACCCCTTGACAGCTTTGATCACGACCAACTGGACAAGCTGGAATCCGTCCTATCGACAGAAACAGCCCTTTCAGCCTAGCGCAGCCGCCCACAACCAACTTCAACCCGACTCAAACGCAATTACTCTCGATGCTTCAGCTAGCGAAACAGCTCCTCGACCGTCAGGGCTAAGGGCAAATCGGGCAACACCGGCAGGCGATAACAGGGAGATCAGCGCTTTTGACAACCACCAGATCGGGTGTGAGCAGGCGATCGCCAAAGGTACAGTCCAGCCGCATCAGTGCTTCCCACGGCGAGTCGATCGCGTTGATTGCAGCGGCGATCCGTCCCCGTAATCGGCTCTGTTGCAGGCTCGATCCGAGACTGGTTGCCATCCTAGCGATCGACCGGTAAGGCGATCGCCTGACGTAACAGCGTGACTTGGCGACTGTCCACCACCATCGACGAAAAGCCCCGATCGCTCAACCGTTGCATCAGCTCACTGGCCGCCTTGCCATCACCACCACTAGAAGCCAACAAAAACGCCTGATCGGCATAGCTAGCCAAGCCCACATCCCGCTTCAGGAACTCGCGCAATTCCCGAGCCACCGTCGGATCATCAAAATAATTCACTAACACCGCGTAGCCATTGCCCAAGGCTGTGGGGCGAAAGGCAGCCGCCGCCCGCGCGCTGGGCGATTCGATCGCAAAGGCCTGCAACCCCGTGCGATCGCGCACATAGTCCGCCCAAGCCTTGGCAATATTCAAAGAAGGAAACCCCTCCAGCCGCATCACCGACTCCCCCACGTAGCGACAGGGTTCCGCCGACACATTTTGCGGCAAAGCTTTATAGAGCTGGTCTTCCATGGCGTTACTGGCTCGGCGCACCAACAGCAAAAACTCACCGGGTTGGGGTGGTTCGCAATCGGGCAAATCCTCGCGGGCCCAGGCGCGATCGCCTCCAGCCCCAGCGATCGCCAGGCCCATGACTAGGGAGATCACCTGCACGAGCCCTTTCGGCCAGTTGTGCGAGTTGTGTGATCGGTTCGGCGATTGCAAATTCGCGCCCATCGTCCCAGATCCTTCCCTACGGAGTTGATTACGGTTGATCGATTATGGTCGATCGCGGAAAGAGCCAACCGTTGATTAACCCCAGCTAGCAACCAGCATCAGTAGGTTGGGTTGAGGCACGAAACCCAACACCAGGAAAGCTTGCATTGATCGCGTTGGGTTTCGCAAGCTCTACCCAACCTACTGGATACTAGCCCAGCTTATTGGTCTGGTTATGCTGGTAGTGCGAGTCCTTTCCTGTCCAAGCTGGCCCCATCCTAGCCGCAATCCCAGCGAACCTTCGGGCCTGTCCTTGTTTCGCCGAAAACCCTGATTCCACCGTGAGCGGATCGTTGGGCAGCAAGGGGCTTAAGCCCCTTGTTACGACAATTGGGGCAAGGAAAATCAACCGTTGCAGCTTGGCCCCCGGAAATGCCGACAGGCCCTAAACCGTCGCCAAGGACTTCAGCGGCTCCGGAATCGATGCCGACGGAGCCTCAAATTGACCCGTGATCACATACTCCAACCGCAACCGCAGCCAGGTAATGAACTTGGGATCGGTGGAAATGATCGCCACGGCCGGTTGGGGGCACTTGGTCTTCACTTCCGCAAATTCCGGTGCTTCCAGGAAAGCCGGTTGCTCTACCAGCCAAAAATCAATTTCCTTTTCCCGCTCGTGATAGTTGCGCGTCCGCTCCTTGAGTACCTCGGCAAAGGGTTCTTCTTCGAGTAGGAAGCGACGGCTGGCCAAACAGAAGTGATAGGTGCTCATCGGTGGATTTGTGAGGATTGCAGCAAAATCGAAAGGATTTTAAAACCAGTTGGGGGTGCGAACCTGGGGCGGGTAGGAAGCGCGATCGCCCAGCCCGTCGCCCCAGATCTTCAACGCCAGCACCCGCCAAACTGCAACAGAATTAACCCAACTATTTAAGCGGATGATCGGGTCGGCGATCGCCCCCCTAGCGACGAAACTTCATATCCAGCGCCGCCCGCTGCAAGATCTCTTTCATTTCGCGCACGGCTCGCTCCAGCCCCACCAAAGCGGCTCGGCTGATGATCGAGTGGCCAATATTCAGCTCTTCCATTCCTTCAATGCAGGCCACCTCGTAGGTGTTCCAGTAGGTCAAGCCGTGGCCCGCATTCACCCGCAAGCCCGCATCCCGCGCCCGCCAAGCTCCTTTGGCCAAAATCCCCAACTCTTTGCGCCGCTCTTCGGGGCTGTGGGTTTCGGCATAGCGACCCGTGTGCAACTCGATAAACTTAGTGCCGGTTTGGGCAGCGGCGGCGATTTGCTTGTCGTCCGCATCGATGAAGAGGCTGACGGGAATGTGCGCATCTTGCAGGGTTTCAACCACTTCCGAGAGCCGATCGACTGCCCCGGCCACGTCCAAGCCGCCTTCGGTGGTCACTTCTTCCCGACGTTCTGGCACGAGGGTCACGTAGTCGGGCTTGATGTCGAGGGCGATCGCCACCATCTCATCGGTGGCTGCCATCTCCAAATTCAGATGGGTACGCACCGTTTGCCGCAAGATGCGCACATCGCGGTCTTGAATGTGGCGACGGTCTTCGCGCAAATGCACCGTGATCCCATCGGCTCCCGCCAGTTCGACGAGGGCCGCCGCCGCCACGGGATCGGGTTCCACGGTGCGGCGGGCTTGGCGAATGGTGGCGATATGGTCGATATTGACTCCAAGGGTCAGCACAGTTACGGTCTCATATGAAAAGGGATGGGCCAGGGGCACGCGATCGCCATGGGGCACAGTAGCTGGCGGTGGTGGCGGCTAGGTTTCTGGCTCGATTATTTTAGCGAATCGATTCAACTCCGCTCGATCGCCCCTCAACCGACTTAGCCAATCCATTCGACTAAAACCCTGAATTTCCCTCGCCACCCACGAAGCCCAATAAAAAGCCCCAACACCAAGCGGCGTTGGGGATGTGAACATCGGGGTGCATCTACTCTCAACACCCGTTTCCCCAATGGGCGATCGCGATCCGGAAAGTTCATTGAATTGAATAGTCTTAGATACTTTATAGACATCCCCATAGACATCCCCATCGGACAAAACCGCAACAAGGACGCGATCGCCATGGAATGGACAGCCGAAGCCGAAGCCAAACTCAAGGAAATTCCCTTTTTTGTGCGCCCCGCCGCCCGCAAGAAAATTGAAAAGTTTGCCCAAGAAGCCGGGGAAACTACGATTACCGTTGAGGTTTATGCGGCGGCCAAGCAGAAATTTGGTTGAGGGCTGGGCTTGTCATCCTTTTGCCTAAAACCCTGATTTCACCGTTACGATCTCGTGAGGAGCAAGGGGCTTAAGCCCCTTGTCTGCGTCGATCGCTGGGGCATCCAGAGTATCAATTTTGGCTTTTCAGACATCCTCTAAGCCCCTTGTTCAGACTATTTGGGCGTTCAGACTATTTGGTAATACCAATTTCAATTGTCAATGCTACAAATACTGACCTGGAATCCTTACTGGCTCTGGATCTTGCGTGGCGTTAATTCACAAAATTGGTATAAGACTATTTGGACATGGAAAATCAGGCGTTGCAGACTTCATTCCAGGAGATCGCGACAGTCCCAAACCTGCCAACCTATTCATGATCGAGCGATCGCAGGCGGTGTTTGGGTTGCACCGGTAGGCGAATGCGAAACTCAGTTCCCCAATCTGCATCGGAGGTGTAGTCGATCGTGCCGTCGTGGTTTTCCACCACAATTTGGTAGGCGATCGATAGGCCCAGCCCTGTGCCGCGCCCCACGGGTTTGGTTGTGAAAAACGGATCGAACAGTTGAGAGCGAATTGATTCGGGAATGCCGTGGCCCGAGTCACGCACAATGATTTCCACCAGGGGATGGGGCCCACTGGTCAAGCACTGGGTGCAAATGCTCAACAACCCCGCGCGGTCGCTGGACTCCATCGCATCGATCGCATTGCCCAACAAGTTCATCAGCACTTGGGCCATTTGCCCGCCGTGACAAGTGACCATTGGCAGCTCGCCGCGATCGATTTGCAGCTCAATGCCTCCGAAGCGCCCATGGGGTTCTAGGCGGTGACGCAGCAAAGTTAGGGTTTCATCTAAGCAATCATGAAGATTGGTGGGTTTCATGCCAGCGCGATCGAGCCGGGCAAAGTTGCGCAGGGACAAGACCCAGCCCCATCGCTTCGAGCAGCTTGGTGAAATCCTGACGCACAAAGTCCAAATCAATTTCCCGCAGGAGTTGGGCGATCGCCTCGTGGGCTTCGGGATACCCTTCGCGGTAGGTGTCGATCACTTTCAGCAACTCCACCAGGTATTGGCGGGCATATTTCAGGTTGCCATGCACCACAGCGGCTCGACATCTTTTCACTTTGGAAAAGCTGCATTTGGGTGGATTGCAACTCCGACAGGGCCTTGGAGAGACGCTCGGCCTGTTCGCGGGCTTGGCGGGCGGTTTCTTGGGCATCGGCATAGAGGGCGGCCTGATCCAGGGCGATCGCCAACTGATCGCAAACGCCCCGCAACAGCCCCACTTCGCTTTCACTCCAGACCCGATCGCAACGGTGATCGACACAGGCGATCGCCCCCAAGGACCCCGCCCGCGCCCCCCGCACCGGCAACACCAGCGCCGCCTCCGCCGACAGTTGCGACAGAAAATCTTGCACCGTCAGGGCCGCCGGCCGCACCACCTCATCGGCACAGACAATTTCCCACTGCAACAACAGCGGGGCCACCCCTGCCGCCAACCCATAAAGGCGCTTGCCCACAAAGCTTTTGAGCGATCCATCAGCCGACTCGGCCGCCACTTCCCAATAGGACGGCTCAATCAGGGTGGTCGCATCTTCTACCGGCAGCGGACAGTAGTTTAAAAACAAGCAGCGATCGACATGCA
>RDXB01000040.1 GCA_004292515.1 Oscillatoriales cyanobacterium | reverse complement strand
CGGATCAGCAGTTGCCAGCGGAATCGATTGGCAATTCGCCCCACTTGCGCCCGCTCCGGCCCCAACAGGTCAAAGGCGCGATCGCCCCGACCCGTTTCCAATAGCGCCGCCACCTGCTCGGCACTGCGCCCCACCGCCGCCTCATCGGGGCCACTCAGCCGCAGCAAGATCAGTTGCCCCACGGGCGGATAGTTGAGCGCCGCCCGCATCTCCCGTTCCTGCTCCAAAAAGTTGGGATAGTCGTAATTGGCCACTGCGCCGATCGCCGGGTGCTCGGGGCTGTAGGTTTGCAAAATTACCCGCCCCGGTTCCTCGCCGCGGCCGGCCCGCCCCGCCACCTGCAACAGGGTTTGCACCGCCCGCTCGCCGGCCCGCACATCGGACAGATTCAGCAACCCATCGGCGGCGATCGCCCCCACCAGTGTCACCTGCGGCAAATCAATCCCCTTGGTCAGCATTTGCGTACCCACCAACAAATCCGCCTCGCCTCGGGCAAAGCGATCGAGCAAAATCCGGTGGGCATCTTTGGTGCGGGTCGTGTCGCTGTCGTAGCGCAAAATTCGTAGGTCGGGCCATTGCCGCTCCAGTTCCCGTACCACCCGTTGTGTGCCGCTGCCGAAATGCTTCAGGTAGGGCGACCCACAGGCGGGACAGGCGGGCGGGTGCAGTTGTCCAAAGCCGCAAAAGTGGCAGCGCAGCAGGGGTTGCGCCGTTTCCCGTTGGTGGTGAAACGACAGGGACACATCGCAATGGGGGCACATCATCACATGGCCGCAACTGCGACAGGAGACGAAGGTGCTGTGGCCCCGCCGCTGCACAAACAGAATGCCTTGGCGGCCGGCGGCGATCGCCTCGTCGATTGCCTCTTGGAGCGATCGGCTAAAGATCGATCGATTGCCGTCCCGCAACTCCTGGCGCATATCCACCACCTCGACCGGCGGCAGGGGCCGACCATGCACCCGATCGGGCAGGGATACATAGACCGATTGGCTCGTCCAGGTTTCCAACGACGGCGTGGCCGACCCCAACACCAACGGGCAACCCACCAAGCGCGATCGCCACTGGGCCACCTGTCTGGCGTGGTAGCAGGGAGTCGGGGAATCTTGCTTGAAGCTGGGATCATGCTCCTCATCGAGCAAAATCAGGCCCAAATTCGGCAGGGGTGCAAACACAGCTGATCGCGTGCCAATCACCACTTGGGGCGCACCGTCCAGCATTTTGCGCCAGGTGTCGTAGCGCTCCCCGTCCGAGAGACCGCTGTGGTAAACGCAAACCTGGGAGCCGAACCGTGCCCGAAACCGATCGGTCAGTTGCGGCGTGAGGCCAATTTCGGGAACCAGCACCAACGCCGACTGACCCCGCGCCAACACCGGGGCGATCGCTTGCAGATAAACTTCCGTTTTGCCGGAACCCGTCACCCCGTGCAGCAGGGCCGTTTGGCCCGATTCCAAATCGTGGATCGTTTCCAGGGCGGTGGCTTGGGCCGGGGTCAGAATTTTGGGGCGATCGCGCTGGCCCGAGTCGTGCTGGTCGCCGCGCAGGATTTCCCGCGCCTCCAAAATTAGCCAGCCCTTTTCTTCGAGCGATCGCAAGGTGCCACTGCTGGTGCGTCCGAGGGCGATCAACTCCTGAACCAGCAACTCCCCACCGCGCCGCTGCAAAATGCCGACGATTTCCCGTTGGCGCGGGGTCAACGGTTCCCCTTCGCCAATCAAGATCGCCATCTGTTGGCGTTTGGGTTTCGGGGCGCTGGGCGATTCCAAATAGCTGACCAGCCAGCCGCGCCGCACCAGGTCTCGCAAGCCGCGATCGCCCCCGGGAAATTTCTGTTGCAGAAAGCGCCAACTGTAATCGCGTCCCGACTGCGATCGCAGCCATTGCCACAACCGCAGGGCGATCGGACTGAGCAGGGTTTCCGCCACGCCCGCCGCCGCCGTGGCCGGTAGCGGGTCTGCCAGCCGCACGCGCCGCGATGCCCGCCCCAACACCCCCGGCGGCAGGGCCACCCGCGCCACCTGGATCAGCGACGCGCAATAGTAATCGGCGACCTGCGCCAACAGGTGCCAATAGTCGGGGGCAAACAGGCCGCTGGCCACGACTCCTTCGACTTCCCGCAGCCGATCGGGATCGATCCCCTCGGGCAACTGCTCCCAACAACGCAGGGCGATCGCCCCAACCGATCGCCCACCAAAGGGCACGGTCAGCACGTCCCCGGGCCCGATCGCCTGGTCTGCCCCGATCGTGTAGGTGTAGGCCTCGGTCACGCCGGGACAGTCCACCAACACTTCCACATAGCCCGTCGCGGCCGACAACTCGGGCAAGGCCGGCGCGATCGGCGTTTCTCGTAATTCGGTTTCGAGCATTCGCCTCACCGCTCGATCGGACTCCTACCCTACTCGATCGACGCGATCGACAAAAGTTATGCAAGGGGCAAATCAGGATCCATTGACCGATCCCATATACTAAAACTCATCACAGCTAGTCATTACTTAAAAATAGAAAATCTATTCTATGAAATCTTATGCGCCTAGAGGCATGATGCCTAATCGCAACCAACTTTACACCTTGACCAGTGGAAAGCTTAGTGAAGGTTGTCGAGATAGCGTCGCCTGGAAAGCTGTTGAATATCTCTTCGGAGTGCCTGAAAATCTATATAGAACCTTGGATTTTTTGACCTCAGAACAATTGTCTGTATTTGTTAACTCTGGCCAATATCTAAGTCATTCACAGGAACACGACTTAGTGCTTTTAATGGTAACGAGTGTGGCTAATACTGAAACTCAAACAATTCTCGACATTATCAAAAAAGACATAACAATCAGCGATCAAGATCGCGAGATTCTCAAAACGACAGTAGAGACTTTTCGCGAAACCGCAACGGCGACCTTAAGAGCCTTAGGGCAGATTCGCTGGATCGGTTAATGAGCAGTCATAGTCGCCGCAGGGTGGCTCTAGGACTCGATCGCATCCTCAGTTGGTGGATGCCAGCCGCCTTGAATCCATAGTCGGCGAGCTTTCACAATTGCGCCCTCATTATGAGTCTGATCATTCAGATCAAGGCGATCGCAAGTTGTGCGGCCAGTTGGCGTTCTACCTTGAATCACTAATCCCCCATCTTGCCAAGCAAAATGATCATTCCACTGCTGCAATCGAGGATTAAACAACATAGCTGAAGCTTGAGATTGTGGGTCAATCCCTTCTGTGAAGTTATAGCGATAGCCGTTGCAGCGTTGACAAGCTAATGCCAAATTGTCAAGATCATCTGCTCCTCCACGCGATCGCGGATTGATGTGATCAATTTCAAATCGAGCCGCGCTAGCTTCTTCTAAAGAATGGCAATACTCGCATAAATATTTGGCTCGTTCTCGAACCTTTTGCCGAATCTATTTTGAAATTGCCATACCCTAAGCAGACTCAGCAATGATCTTGGCATTGAGTAGCGTAAAGATGCGATCCAACTCTAAAATTCCAGCCAATTCAACTGTTTCATCAGGTGTTAATAGTGCCTCTCGCTGTTTTTCATTAAGGTTTTCTAGGCACTCCTGTGAGTATTCACTAAACTTGAATAAAAGTAGACCGCGAACTGACTGAACTTGAATTCCGGCATCAATAAAAGATGATGGCTTGATCATGAGTTGGGCATTCATACCTTTACCTCAAAGTGAATAAAATTAACGTTTCCAAAAAAGACAAAACTGATTCCGATCAAAGCAATTTGAGAAACGCTATCCCTAGATCGATTTACTTGTTTTTAAAATTTTAGTGGAGCGCCAAAATCATCAGCCATCCAGATTTTGCCCTTCAATAATCCTGCCTTGCGCTTTTTGGTTGGTGCTGATGCGGCAGTCTGTTGAACATATTTCTCTAACAGAAATTCGATGTAATGCAAAACCTCTATTTGTAAAGGCTTTGGCAGTTTCTCAAATTTCTTGATAATGGCTGATTGCATCTTCAGAGGGTATTCCGCGTTGTTTTGGGTTGATTAGAGACTTTTCTTATGATAGCAAAATTTTAAAATTGTCAGATGTAAGGTAGATATAATGTAGCCAGCTAGGAACTAACTGCGATCGCCCTCAGCACATTTGCTTCAGTGTGTTTCAGGTTGTTCACAATCTAGAATCGGAGGGAGGTGATGAATTTAATGGCTTATAGCGAATTGACCCCTGATCAGATTCTTGGGGACTTTGGCATTGATGTGATTGAAAGTTAAAATTACTTTGCCGATCGCCCCGCCCTTGCTCCTCCCGACTGGCTGGCGCAACTTTTGTAAATCAACACCCCGATCGCAGTCACCATCAATACTGAAAAAGCGCGCTCTGAAACGACTACTGCTCTAAATCAATCATTGCCGTCTTTGGAGGGGGAAGGGTGGGCAATGCGTCCCCTACTTGCTAGCTGAATGTTGACTGGGGAAATCTAAGCAGGGCATTTTGCACTGAACTCTTGAGAGGTGATTAACCGTTATGGATCGAGAAAAGTTGTGGCAATCTCTTAATTCTGACTTGTCTCGCCTGATTGTTGGCTTTGTCCTCACCACGGTCATTGGTGGACTTTTGACCCAGTGGTATCAAGATCGGAACTGGCTACGACAATCGCAGTTTGAGTATGAAAAACGCCAATTAGACGAAGCCCAAAAATTTGTAGAGAAGCTATCTACCTCGGTCAGTTTGCATCTTTGGAATACCCGTGAAATGGAAATTTTGCTCACCACACCATCCCTATTTACGGAGGCTGATACTGAACGAATTTGGGCTGCTTTCAAAGAAACCCGCAATAAATGGTATATGGATTTGCCCGTGAACCAGAGCAAGGCTAACTTACTGTTAGCGCCTGGTATGAAGGAGCTACTTAGGGCTAACAACGAAACCAGCACTGATAATTTGAGTGATCCCAAGAGCTTGGCGGGCTTCTTTGCGGTGGCGGAACAAGACGTAACCAAGATGATGAATTGTATGCGACAGAAGCCCTGTCAACCCACAACCGATGACATTAACCGTATGCGGGCTAATGTCGATCGCCTTGAGCAAGCTGCGACCCAATTTATGGAACAGGCTTCAAATCTGGTTTATCACAAAGCTGTGGAAATCGAGCCTCTCAAGTCTGAATAGGACAACGTCGATCGGGCAACACCATACCAACTACTCAATGGGGTGGGTTGATCGCCCTGAGCAACCCACCCGATCGCTCTGATTGCGCGCTGGGAACTTAGCTCAGATGCGATCGCACCACGGCGGCGAGACGATCAGCCCAATGGCGCACCAAATCTGCTTCGGCGGCTTCCACCATCACGCGGATCACCGGTTCCGTACCCGAAGCCCGCACCAAAATCCGGCCCGCATCGCCCATTTGGGTTTCGGCCTGGGCGATCGCCTCGGCCACGGGGGCGCAATCTTGCCAGCCTAACCGGCGATCGCGATCCTCAACCCGCACGTTTTCCAGCAGTTGCGGATACTTCTGGAAGCTGTCATCCACCCAAGCCGCGAGCGATCGCCCGGACTGCTTCACCAGGGCCGCCAAGTGCAGGGCCACCAACGTGCCATCACCGCTGACGGCATAGTGGCGGCAGAGGATGTGACCCGACTGCTCACCGCCCAGCATGTAACCGCGATCGAGCATTGCCTTTTGCACATACTGATCGCCCACGGCTGTGCGGATTAGATTACCGCCCTGTTTTTGCCAAGCCCGCTCAAAACCCAGATTCGCCATCACTGTGGAGACGATCGTTGCTTCCGGCAGCTTATTGGTTGATCGCAGGGTTTGCCCCCAAAAGTAGAGGATGTAGTCTCCATCGACCACGCGCCCTTGGCTATCCACCGCCAATACCCGATCGGCATCTCCATCAAAGGCGAAACCCAAGTCGGCTTGATGCTCAACGACAGCGGCTTTCAAGGATTCCAGGTGGGTCGAGCCACAGTTCACATTGATCCGATCGCCGTCCGGTTCCCCGTGCAGCAGGATCACCGTTGCGCCCAACTCCTCAAACACCGCCGGGGCCACCTTGGCGCTGGCTCCCCAAGCCGTATCCAACACCACCTTCAAGCCCACCAACGGGCGATCACCCCAGCCCTCTTGCTCTAGGGTTTGTTCCAGCGAAACCGCATAGCCACGCACCAGCTCGGGCCGGAAATAGCCCCGACCACAACCGGTCACGGGTTCCAAACCGGGCAAGGCGTGATGGCGCAAGGCCGATTCAATTTGTTGCTGGGCTTCTTTGGTCAGCTTGTGCCCATCGGGGCCGAAGAACTTCAAGCCGTTGTCGCCGGGTGGATTGTGGCTGGCGGAAATCATTGCGCCCCCGATCGCCCCGGTCGCTTCCACCAAATAAGCCACACAGGGAGTCGGGCACAAGCCCACATTCCACACCTCCAACCCGGCCGCCGTCAGCCCCGCCGTCAGGGCCGCTGCCAACATTTCGCTGGAGTTGCGGGAATCTTGACCCACCACGATCGCCCCTTTGCCCGATCGCGCCGCAAACACGCGCCCGGCCCAATAGCCCACATGCAGCGCCAAGCTCGCGGTCAACACCTCACCTACGCGCCCGCGAATCCCGTCGGTTCCGAATAGGGGAACGTTCTCGGGAATTTCCAGCGGCGACAGCCCGTGGAGGTTGAGATTCAAGCCCGACTGTTCCCGATCTTGGGGTTTACGATTCAGCCCAACTTCGCCCGATTCGCGACCCAACCGAACAGGAGACGTAACCATAATTGCGCTCACTCCACACACACCTTAGGGTTTGTGTTGCTTTCCACACCAAATCGATCTCGCGTCCGCACGATCGATACAGTTCGCAACTCGCCTGCAGGATAGCATGGGGCGATCGGGCGGTTTGATCGCCCCGGACACCGGGTTGATCGGGCGGTGAGTATGGGGAAATATCGGTGAGCTAAACCCGATCGCGATCGCCTAGTGCGCGGGGGTAACCCCCTGTGAAATCAAGTGTGAAATCAAGCGTTGGCGCATCTTTGCCCTTGGGGACTGGGCTAGCGCAGATGGCTGATCGCCCCCAGCGACTATGCTGCCGTTGGCCGAGATCCATGGCAGCGAGAGGGCAAGGATCAACCATCCAACTGGGAAGCCCACTGACCTGCGAGCCATTCCTCGCCTCGGGGATCGCTGAGTTGTAGCCGTTAAGCCGTTAAGCAGTCAAGTTGATCGCCCCATCAGCGCGATCGCCTTGATCGCCCCATCAGCCCCATCAGTAGGGTGGGCAACGCCCACCGACTAACAGCTTCATAGCACCTGCGATCTGATGTCCCAATCGTTTGAGGTAAAAGCTGTGAGCAGTTAAGTTGCTCGTCCCATCAGCGCGATCGCCTTGATCGCCCCATCAGCACCATGCGGAATGGTTCCGTATCGTGCGTAATAGTGCGGAGTGATGGCGGACTCCCCCTGTCCCTACGGCAATCCGCATAATCAGGAATAGAGACGGGTGGTGAGTCCTTGCGTTAACATTAGTTAACAACCCGTTAATTTAAAGTCACGGTGTCCTCGGTTCTCGCCCCACACCCTGACAAAAAAGCCTTTTAGGAGGATGCCCCAGTGAACAAGCGGTGGAGAAATGCCGGACTCTATGCCCTGCTGGCGATCGTAATCATCGCCCTGGGCACAGCGTTCTTCGATCGACAGCCCCAAACCCGCGAAACCTGGCGCTACAGCCAATTCGTGCAGGAAGTGCAATCTAAAAAGGTCGATCGCGTGCGGATTAGCGCCGATCGCTCCCGGGCTTTGGCCACCACCCAAGATGGCAGCACCGTCTTGGTCAACCTGCCCAACGACCCAGAAATTATCAATATCCTGACCGATAACAGTGTTGATATTTCCGTGCAACCGCCCAGCGACGAGGGCTTCTGGTTCCGCGCCCTGAGCAGCCTGTTCCTGCCGATTTTGTTGCTGGTGGGTCTGTTCTTCCTGTTGCGTCGGGCCCAGGGTGGCGCGGGCAACCCGGCCATGAACTTTGGCAAATCGCGGGCGCGGGTGCAAATGGAACCCCAAACCCAAATCACCTTCAACGACGTGGCCGGCATTGAGCAAGCCAAGTTGGAGCTGACGGAAGTGGTGGACTTCCTGAAAAATGCCGATCGCTTCACCGCTGTAGGCGCAAAAATTCCCAAGGGCGTGCTGCTGGTGGGCCCTCCGGGGACGGGTAAAACCCTGCTGGCCCGGGCTGTGGCTGGCGAAGCGGGCGTGCCGTTCTTCAGCATCTCCGGTTCGGAATTTGTGGAAATGTTCGTTGGGGTCGGTGCATCTCGCGTGCGCGACCTGTTCGAGCAGGCCAAGCAAAATGCCCCTTGCATCGTGTTCATCGATGAAATCGACGCGGTGGGTCGTCAGCGGGGCGCAGGTCTCGGCGGCGGCAACGACGAGCGCGAACAAACCCTGAACCAACTGCTGACCGAAATGGACGGCTTTGAGGGCAACACGGGGATCATCGTGATTGCGGCCACCAACCGTCCCGATGTGTTGGATGCGGCGCTGATGCGTCCCGGCCGGTTCGATCGCCAAGTGGTGGTCGATCGCCCCGACTTCAACGGTCGCCTGGAAATCCTGGGCGTGCATGCGCGCGGCAAATCCCTGTCGAAGGACGTGGATCTGGAGCGGATTGCCCGTCGTACCCCTGGTTTTACCGGTGCGGATTTGTCGAACCTGCTGAACGAAGCGGCAATTTTGGCCGCCCGCCGCAGTCTGACGGAAGTGTCGATGGACGAAATCAACGACGCGATCGATCGGATTTTGGCTGGTCCCGAAAAGAAAGATCGGGTGATGAGCGAAAAGCGCAAAACCCTGGTGGCCTACCACGAAGCGGGCCACGCCCTGGTGGGTGCGCTGATGCCCGACTACGATCCGGTGCAAAAAATCAGCATCATCCCGCGCGGTCAGGCCGGCGGTTTGACCTGGTTTGCGCCCAGTGAAGATCGGATGGATTCGGGTCTCTACTCGCGCTCCTATTTGGAAAACCAAATGGCGGTGGCCCTGGGTGGTCGCTTGGCTGAAGAAATCATCTTCGGCGAAGAAGAAGTGACCACGGGTGCTTCCAACGACTTGCAACAGGTGACCCGTGTGGCTCGCCAAATGGTGACCCGTTTCGGGATGAGCGATCGCCTGGGCCCGGTGGCCCTGGGTCGCCAACAGGGCAATATGTTCCTGGGTCGCGATATCGCCTCCGAGCGCGACTTCTCGGAAGAAACGGCTGCGGCGATCGATGAGGAAGTCCGGGGCTTGGTGGATCAGGCTTATCGCCGCGCCAAGCAAGTGCTGCAAGAAAACCGCAGCGTACTGGACAACCTGGCTCAAATGCTGGTTGAAAAGGAAACGGTCGATGCCCAAGAGCTGCAAGACCTGCTGAACGAAAGCGACGTGAAGATGGCTGCGATCGCCTAACCGTGATGGTTAGGGGCAAGGGGCTTAAGCCCCTTGTCTGCGGCGATTGGCACAAGGACGATCACAAGGATAGTCAGCCGTTTGGCTCTCAATCCAAGACAAAATCGTTTCCCATAGTTAACCCTGAACCCTGGCTGTCCTGCGATCGCCGGGGTTTTGTTTGTGGGGGTTTCGCGCGATCGCCTACAATCAGCATCCGTCCCCATTCCAACCGCGTATGAAGGATTCTGAGCGCTACCGATCCAGTGCCATGAGCCACCCCAATGCCCATGCTGAACCCAGCCGAGATCCGGGTCTATCGGTCGAGCGGGAATGGTGGGTGGATCGTTGGCTGGATTTGCTCAACAGCTACCGGTTTAAAAAGCGCTTGGAGCGGGCCCGCGATTACGCCCGCCAAGGCAATGTCTTAAATATTGAGTTTCGGAATGCCAAGGTGCTGGCGCGAGTACAGGGCACGGAGGTGGAACCCTACCGCGTGGCCCTGTCGATCGATCCCTTCACCGATGAGGACTGGGCGGCCGTGGCGGAAACCTTGGCCCAGCAAGCGGGCTTTGCGGCCAAGCTGCTGGCGGGGGAAATGCCTGAGTCGATCGAGCGGGCCTTTGCGGTGAATGGGTTGTCGCTGTTTCCCTTTGCCCTCAGCGACATCCACAGCCAATGTACCTGCCCAGACCAGGCCAACCCCTGCAAACACATCGGCGCGGTCTATTACTTGCTGGGCGATCGATTTAGCGATGATCCCTTTGTGTTGTTTCAGTTGCGCGGCCGCACCCAGCAGCAATTACTCGAATCCTTGCGGGCGGTGCGATCGCGTTTGGCGGCCACCCAGTCCCCAGCGGTGGTGTCTCCAGAGCCGATCGCCGACCGGGAGACCATCCTAGAACCGATCGCCGATCGCACCCCGATCGCCCCCCGCCAGCCCACCATTTCGCTGGAGCAGTTTTGGGCCTACGATCAGCCCCTAGAAGCCTCCTTGGTGGTGATTACGCCGCCAGCCGATGGCAGCACACCGCTGGATTTGTTGGGGCCTGTGCCGTTGCCGGCCGATGGCACCACGGATCACCGCTCGGCCCAGGCGATCGCCACCCAATACCTCACGGATGTCTATCGCGCAGCGGGCCAAGCCGCCACGGTGGCCGCCCTGTCCTAACCCCGAGTCCCTCATGACACAACCGCTGAATGGGTCTGTTGGCAACCCTGCTGCCCCCGCGCCCGCGCCCGTGCAGGTGGTGGGAATTGGGCTGGATGGTGTGACGGGGTTAGGCGATCGGCTGCGGGCCTTGGTCGATCGGGCCAGTTTGTTGGTGGGCAGCAGTCGTCAGTTGGCCCTGTTTCCCCACAGCCCAGCCGAAACGGTGGTTTTGGGCGATCTCGATGACGTGGTGGCGGTGATTCGCGCCCACCTGGCCACCGAGGGCGATCGCCCGCCACTGGTGGTGGTGTTGGCTTCTGGCGATCCGCTCTTTTTTGGGATTGGGCGATTTTTGCTAGAAAAGCTGCCAGCCCATTGGCTAGACTTTCATCCCCACACCAGTTCCGTGCAGTTGGCCTTTGCCCGGGTGAAGCTGCCCTGGCAAGACGCGGTGATTTTTAGTGCCCACGGCCGATCGCTCGAAGGCTTGGCCCGACTGCTGCGCCAGGGGGTTGAGAAAGTGGCAATCTTGACCGATGGGGTCAGCCATCCGGGGGCGATCGCCCAATTGGTGTTGAATTTGCGGCTACCGACGCGATACCGGCTCTGGGTTTGCGAAAACCTGGGCGGGCCCACGGAGCAGACGCGATCGTGGATTTTGGACGAAGCGACCGCCACCGATTTAGCCCAGGAGCCGATCGCCCCCTTGAATGTGGCAGTTCTGGAACGGATTCCCAATCCCTCGGGCATCGATCGAGCGGCGCTGCCCTGCCTGGGAATTGCCGATGGGGATTTTTATGGGTTTCCCGATCGCCCCGGCCTCATGACCAAGCGGGAAGTGCGGGTGCAGGTGCTGGCGGAGTTGGCCTTGCAGCCGGCCCAGGTGGTTTGGGACATCGGCGCGGGCACGGGATCTGTGTCGATCGAGCTGGCCCGGCTCTGTCCCGAATCCCAGATTTATGCGATCGAGCAAACGGCGGTTGGACTCGGGGCGATCGAACGAAATATCGATCGGTTCCAAACGCCCAATGTGGTGGCGATCAAAGGCAAGGCCCCGGACGTGTTGCGGCCCCTACCTGCACCCGATCGCGTGTTCATTGGGGGCAGTGACGGGCGGCTGGCGGCCATTTTGGACTGGTGCAGTGGCCATCTGGCTCCTGGTGGGCGGATCGTGGCGGCCCTGGCCACGTTGGAAAATCAGGCCATGTTGTTAGATTGGCTGGCCAACCAATCGGTCTGGCGCGCTCGGTGGTTGCAATTGCAGATTGCGCAGTCAGTGCCCATTGGCTCCATGTTGCGGTGGTCGCCCCTGAATCCAGTGATCCTAGTCACGATCTCACCGCGTTAGCAGCCATTTCTATACACTAAATCCAGAATTCGCCAAGTTTCTTTGCCAAGTTTCTATGAGCAGTCTCAACCTGGTTGAGCACCTTGCTGGAGGCGAGATGATGCGGTGCGATCGCGATTGGCAACAGCGATCGCTCGGCCGCGCTGATCGTGTGTTTTTCCTCACTTCACCCCCCATTTTTAGGGATGCCCAGTTCGATCGCCGGCTCGCGTCGGCAATTCTTGCAACATCTGCTGACTGGCGGGGCCGTGGCAGCTGGCCTGTCCGGCTGGTGGAATCGGGCCCTCGTGGGCCAGGCTCAAACCCCGATCGCCCTGCCCGCCCCGCCGCCCGATCGCGGAACCTTGCGGATGATTGCCATCAGTGATCTCAATAATCGATACGGAGACACGGACTACCGGGCCGAAGTGCACCAGGCGATCGCCCTGATTCGTCACTGGCGGCCCGACTTGGTGCTCTGTGGCGGTGACATGGTGGCGGGCCAAAAATTGGGACTGACATCGGCCCAGTTCCAAGCCATGTGGGCCGGGTTCGATCGCGACGTATTCCAACCTATCCAGAGTGCCGGGATTCCCTTCGTCTTCACCTTCGGCAACCACGATGCGTCCAATCTGCGGTCAGCGGATCGCTCGTTTAAGTACGAGGTCGATCGCGCGGCCGCCAACCGTTACTGGCAAGACCACCGCAACCAACTGCGCCTGAATTGGGTGGACGATCGCGACTTTCCATTTTTCTACGCCGTTCGCCAGGGCGACACCTTCATTCTGTCCTGGGATGCTTCGGGCCCGGCGATCGACCCCGCCCAACTGACCCGAGCCGAACAGTTATTGACCAGTGAGGCCGGGCGATCGGCCCGCCATCGGCTGGTGTTGGGGCATTTGCCGCTCTACGCCGTCAGTCCCGAACGCAACGGGCCCGGTCATGTGTTGCCCAACACCGCTGCCCTGCTGGCCCTGTTCGCGGGATCGCGGGTCAGCGCTTACATTACCGGCCACCACCACGCCTACTTTCCCGCCCGCCAAGGCTCGGTCGATTTGCTGCATTTGGGTTGTTTGGGCGGCGGGGTGCGATCGTGGCTGGGCAGTAGCGCCAGTCCAATCCGCACCCTGACGGTTATTGATATACAGCCTGATCGCCCTGATCTGCGCTATAGCAGTTATCAACTTAATCCCACGCGAGCTGTTTCCTACAGCCAACTTCCTGCCCGGATTACCGGCTTTAATGGGCAGCTCGTACGGCGCGATCTCACTTTTGGTGATAACGACCGTCCCTAATCACCCGCGATCGCGACTGGTTAAGCGCCATCACAGTGCTCGTCTCTGCCCCCACAGGGTGATTGCTCATCAACTCCGTTCTTAGAGAATGTCTGAAAAGCCAAGTCTGAAAAGCCGAGACTGAAAAGCCAAGTCTGAAAAGCCAAGTCTGAAAAGCCGAGATTGATACTTTGTACGCCCCAGCGATCGGCGTAGGCAAGGGAGCCTAGGGGCTGTCGTCATTTCCTAGGAGCAAGCTGAAACGGTTGATTTTCCTTGCCCCAATGGTCGTAGTAAGGGGCTTGAGCAGCTTGCTCCCCAAGATCGTGGCGCGGTGGCATCAGGGTTTTAGGCTAATTGACGACACGCCCTAAACCCCTTGCCGCCACGACGATTCGGGCTGGATTCGTGCCAAAAGATGCTTCCCAGACATCCTTAATTAGGCCACAATGCGGTCTCCAATTTGACCAGCTATGACCTGCAATTGCAATAACCGATCGTTGGGGACATTTACAACGAAATGATTCGGTATAAAACGAAAGAAAGACCGCGATCACGTTTTGCATTCTAGCCAGGGCCAGATTTGGACAAAGGTACATGATGGGAGCCGACAATATGCCAAGACCAGAGCGGCAGGATCAGGGACTCACCCCCCATGCGCACAAACACCATGTCCAATTGCGATCGGCGATCGAAACGGACTCCATTCGGTACGACACTTGGTGGCGGCCGGGGGATTGGTATGCCAGGGGATTATCACTCCTGGGATTGATCGCCGATCTCGATGCAGGATGTTCACGATGGGGATGGATCGTCTTGGTGGCGATTTTGGCAAGCGCAGAGACCGCCCCCGCGACGATCCATCCCCATCGCCAGGGAGCCGATCGCCTACCTACCTCGTCATTGCCCCCATTGCCTGCGTCACCTAAACCCCTGGCTTTTTGGGGGCCGATGGGGTTTGCTGGGTTAGCAGCCGGTTTACTCTTGGGGGATTGGGCGTTACGCCATCGACTGGCCCGATCGTTAACGTCCGAGATGCCCGATTCCACCGCAGGCCAGGCCCATTGGACGCTGTTACCGATCAGTCCATCCCCTCTTGAGGATCCCTCACGTAGCGAGTCGGCGAAACCGGCGATCGGGACGGATTCTCAACGGCATGGATGGTCGATGGTTTCCTCCCGTTTGCTCCCCACTCCCGTCCCATTTCTGGCTATGGCACTGCACGGCACCTCCGAGCGTGATGCAAATTTCCCCGCTCCTGCGGTTATTGCGCCTTATCGATCGATTGACTATGCCAACCTATGGCATCAAATTGTGGCTGTGACCAGTGCGGCTGAAGATTTTGAAGTAGCCCTTGAAGGAGCGATTCAGGTACTGGGAGAGGCGACGGACTGGGTGGCCGGTGAAGCTTGGGTGAGCAACTTAGATGGCTCTGCCCTCGAATGCAGTCCGGCTTGGTTTTGCACGGTGGCGGGGCTTGATTTGTTTCGCAAGGCTAGTTTGGGACTAACCTTTGGCCTCGGCTGCGACCAACCGGGGCGCGCCTGGCACAATCAATACCCAGAATGGGTGGGCAACTATGAGCTGGAGTCGATCGAGCGGTGTAGCCGCGCCCAGATGGCCCTAGGGGTCGGGCTGCGATCGAGCGTGGCGTTACCCATTTTGTCGGGCGATCGGGTCTTGGCAGTGTTGGTGTTATTTGGCTTGCACCACCGCGACTGCGATCCAACCCTCCTGAACCAGCTCGCACGAATGACGGGCCAGCTTGGGCCTGTGTTGCAACACAAGCAGGCGGAGGTGCGCTACCGGAACTTGTTTGAGCGGGCGATCGAGGGCATTTTTCAGGTGGCTCCCGATGGCCGCTATCTCCACGCCAATCCAGCCTTTGCCAATATTTTGGGCTACGAGTCACCCTTGGCGGCCGTCAAGGCCCTGAATGCGACCGATCGCCGCCTCTACGTGCGCCCCTCCGATGAAGTGCACTTTTTGGAATTGTTGGAAAACAGCCGGGAAGCCTGCAATTTTGAATGCCAGGTCTACCGCCAGGATGGTCAGCGCATTTGGGTAGATCAGCGGGCCCAAGCCGTGCGCGACCGCAGTGGCCGGCTGCTGTATTACGAAGGCTGCTTGCTAGACATCACCTCACGTAAGTGGGTAGAAGCCCAACTCCAGTACAACTCCTCCCATGATGTGCTGACGGGTCTGTGGAATCGGGCCTGGTTTTTGGAGCGGTTGGTGGATGCGGTTTCGCGCTGCCGCCGCGACTCAAGCTTTCGGTTTGCCCTGCTGTTTATCGACATTGACGGTTTCAAGCGGATCAATAATAGTTTGGGTTATTGGATGGGCGATCGGCTGTTGATGATGTTGGCGGGACGGCTGGAAAAGGCAATTCCGACCGATCGAGTCCTAGCCCGCACTGGCGGGGACGAATTCGTGGTGCTGCTGGAATACAACACCGAAGACGAAATCGCCAGCAACGGTCAACTGGACGTGGTCACCACCCAGGCCACCCAAATCCAAGAGATCTTCCATGACCCCTTCGTGTTGGACGGTCGGGACGTGTTCTTGCAGGCCAGCGTTGGCATTGTCTGCCGCCCAGAGTCGCACCAAGATGCGCGCCCAGATCAGCCCTACCGAATCTTGCGCGATGCTGACACGGCTCTCCAGCGCGCCAAGCAGCGGCGCGACGGCAGCTTTGTGGTGTTTGACGCGGCATTGCAGTCTGATACGGAGCAACTGTTGCAACTGGAGACGGATTTGCGCTGGGCGATCGAACGGCGCGAGTTTCGTTTGCACTACCAGCCGATCGTTTGTCTCGACAGCCACAGCATTGTGGGCTTTGAGAGCCTGATTCGCTGGCAGCACCCCCAGCAAGGTTTGCTGATGCCCAATGCCTTCATTGGATTGGCGGAGGATCGGGGGGCAATCTTACCGATCGGGAATTGGGTGCTCCAGTCTGCTTGCAAACAAATTGCCGACTGGAAAGCCCGTATGCCCGAGGTGTTTCCCCTGTGGCTGAATATCAATTTATCCGCGCGGCAACTGGTGCCCGAATTGGCCGATTTGATTGAAGTGTTGATGGATGCCTACGATCTCAACGGGGGAGAACTGCGTCTAGAAATTACCGAAACGTCGTTGGCCCTTGATCCCAAGGCGAGCCGGAACTGCTTAGAACGGTTACGAGAGCGCCATATCAAAATCTGCCTTGATGATTTTGGGACGGGCTATTGCTCCCTCAACTACCTGCGTGAGTTTCCGATCGATGCCATTAAAATCGAGCGATCGTTTATTCAAGCCATGCTCGATAACCAGCGCGATGCGGCGATCGTCCGGGCAATCATTAACTTAGCCAATGACTTGGGGCTAAGTGTGATTGCTGAGGGCATTGAAACCCCTGCCCAGAGCGAGTATCTGCGCAATTTGGGTTGTGGTTTTGGGCAAGGCTATTTGTTTTCACGAGCCGTCCCGATTGAGCAGGCTACCGCGATGTTGACCATACCATCGCCCCAGATGTTGTGGGATTTTCAGAGTTCCTAGGGTTGGCGGATGGGAGTGAATTGCAACACAGCGGGGGGGCGCGATCGTACTGGATCGCGCCCCCCGCACCCGTCATCAGGGCAGATCGTCAAACAAGGGCTAATAACAGCAGGGGGTTGGGTCTTGGATGGATGCTGAGGGAACAAGCCCCTCAATGACATCTCCCATGACCCAACCCCTCACCCTCAAGCAAGGCGCGATCGCCCGGTCGGTTTACTCTTCTGCTGCTTTTTCTTCAACCTGGACTAGGCGAATATGCTTATAGCCCAGCTTGATTTCAAACTCATCGCCGGGCTTCAAGCCCATGCTTTGGGTGTAGGTCGAACCGATCACGATTTGACCATTTTGGTGCACCGTTACCCGATAGGTCGGTTCGCGACCGCGGCCATCCTTGGCGCTTTCGGGATCGATCCGTGTTCCTTTCGCTTCGAGTAGCGCATCATAAAACTCAGCCAAGTTCACCTGCACTTGGCCGCTCTTCGTTTCCTTGTAATAGCCGCAGCGCTTTGCCTTTTCACGACGAGGCAAGCTCGATAGTTCCTTAAGTTTTTGCAACAGGGCCTTTCCCTTTAACGGCGTAGGCTGTTGAGCAGTCGCTGAATCACTCATTGCTGTGAAACGTCAGTCTAAATTGATAAAGTTTCGGACGGTGCGATCGGCAATTCGGGCATTTCGGCGATCGGCCAACCCGGTTGGCTGATCTGACCGACCGACATCTGAAAATCCGGCGACTTTGACCAGGATTGACCACTCCTGCATTCTCCGTTGTGGAGTGGCAAGTGTGGAGTGGCAAGCAGCAATCGTCCCCCGCGTGATCGCCATCTCGATCACAGTGGGCTGGAGTTCGAGGTGGTTGACCGCCCATTCGAGAGCTACAAACTCGATCCTAGAAGCATCGAATTACTATCTCTCGGGAAGCAATTTCGCCGACAAATCTTGCATCGAAATCCGATCAAAGGGGTGCTGGCCCTATTGGGATATAGAGTCAAACCGGTGTCGATCACCGAAGCAGGCATTGCCCAGTCGGAAATCGATTCAGGTCGGAAACATGGATATTTTCTGAGTTTTCCCCAAGATCTACTCCAAAGCAGTCGCCTATGGTTACCCAGTGACTAAACACGGGGATCGGGTTGTAGGGGACAATTTTTGTAGTGGGTATGAATGCCCGATTGGGCTTCATTCAGAAAAACACCAGATTCAAGCTGATCACATTAAGACTATAGCCCTAAGGGGCAGAAAATTGAATCAGAATCCGAAAATTTTTTAGATTCAAAAAAGTGGTGGATGATGCCTGATTCTGGTAATTGCGATCGGAGATTTGAGCGCTAATTCGGTATATCGATCGAGGGTCAACAAAATTGCCTGTTTGTCAGGACTGAGTTGACATCTCGCAACTGATCGTTACCGAAGCTGGCGATCATGCCCCATTGTTCCTGGCAAGTTTGTAGCCTTGTCGGTGCTGATCTCTCAAGCAATCTCCAGGGTGATGTTTGCTGCTAGGACTTACGAAAAAGTGCCGGACTCAAACAGGGCTGGAGGCTGATTTGCGAAAAATAGCAACAATTGGCTGGATTACCGAGAGCCTGTCTCGCGGTTTGCGACTAGACTGGAGCAAAATGCTTGAGATCTGAATCTATTGAGCGATCGACTGAGCGATCGAGCAGCCGTGCAAGTTACGTTTCAAATTACGCGCCAGGAACCTGGATCGGCCCCGAGGGTTGAGTCCTATCTTCTGGAAAATGTATCACCGGGAAATACGATTCTCGATTGCCTGAACCGGTTGAAGTGGGAAGGGGATGGCAGCCTGAGCTTTCGCAAAAATTGCCGCAATACGATTTGTGGAAGCTGTGCGATGCGAATTAATGGGCGATCGCGTTTGGCCTGCAAAGAAAATGTGGGGCAAATGTTAGCGTCGGGGCCTGAGACCTCCATCACGGGTGGCTCCCCGATCGCTCCCACAATTACGATCGAGCCGCTGGGCAATCTGCCGGTGATTCGAGATTTGGTGGTGGATTTGCAGCCCTTTTGGGATCGATTGGAGGCAATTCACCCGGCTGTGAGTCGATCGAGCCAGCTCGCCGCCGCTGATCGGGCCTGGCCGGCCACGGCCTCCACGGAAACGCGCCAAACGCCCGATCGCCGGGCCTTGCTGGAACAGGCGGGCAACTGTATTGCTTGCGGGGCTTGCTATTCCGAGTGCAATGCTCTGATGGTGAATCCGCAATTTGTGGGGCCCCAGGCCTTGGCTAAGGCCCAGCGACTGGTGGACGACACTCGCGACCAGGCCCAGGGCGATCGCCTGACCCAGTTGGGGGCCGACAACAGCGGCGTGTGGGGTTGCACACGCTGCATGGCTTGTAATGAAGTTTGTCCGATGGAGGTGGCTCCGCTCGATCGAATCTCCCAAATTAAGTCGGCAATTTTGGCCCGCACGGCTCCCCAGCAAGCCGATCGCCCCGTGCGCCACCGCCAAACTCTGGTGGAAATGGTGCGCGAAGGGGGCTGGGTGGATGAGCGACAGTTTGCCCTGCGGGTGGTGGGCAATGGCGGCCGGGATTGGCGGGGGCTAGCCAGCCTGGGATCGTTGGGCTTGCGGATGTTGGTTCGGGGGAAAGTGCCTCTCACGTTTGAGCGATCGCCGGGGACAGCGGAGGTGCGATCGCTGATTGATGCTGTCCGCACGGCCGCAGCAGCCGATCAGGACAATGCACCCGATTCACCGGCTTAGGGCGCATTGATCGCGGGGGGACGGCGGCGCAACTTGGCCCACAGCTCCCCTTCAATCCGTTTGACGATCGAATCTTGATCCAACGCGGCCAAAATCCGGGCGATCGCTGCCTTGGGCCCCTCCGGCCCCCAGGAGGCATCGTTGGCCAGGTAGGTCTTGGCCGCCTGCCCGATCGCGTAGGACGACACCCCGGCGATCGCCGCTTGGGTGGCCGCGATCGATAGGTAAGGCACGGCCGCCGCCCCCCCCGTCGCCACCGTCGATAATCCCAGCAATCCCTTGAGGGCACTCAACCCCAGCCGTGCGATCCATTCCCCGGCGCTGAGGCTGCCCAGGCCGATCGCGATCGTTTTGATTAAGGCGATCGCCCCGCGCTGGCCCATCGGCACACCATACAGCCGTGACAGGGCCAAAACCGTGGCCGTGTCGATCGCTGCCCCACCGATCAAATCCAGCACCACCACCGGATTCAGGGCCACGGCGATCGCCTTGCCGATCGTGCCATTCCAAATCAACCGCTCTGCCGCCCGATCGCGTAGGGCCAACTTACGCGCCAAGATCCGATCGCCCGCCGCCTGGGCATACAACATCGAATTCAACGCCACCAGCGCCTTCCCCTCGCGGGCCAGCACCTCCAAAATTTTCAGTTTCAGATCCTCAATCTGCGGCTCCCCCCGCTCCAACTGGGCCGACAGGGAACCATCGGGCCGCTGCACCACCTGCGCCACCAGGGGAGCCGCCGCCACCATCACAATCTCATCCGGCGACACCAGCTCCTTAAGCCGATCGTCCCGAATTTTGCGGTAAATTTCCAGGCGATCGGTTTCCGGGAACTGGTCAATCTTGTTAAACACCAGCAGGATTGGCTTGCCTGCCTCCCGCAGTTGGGACAGGGCCTCACACTCAATCTGGGTCATGTCCCCCGCCACCACAAACAGGATCAGATCCGAAGTTTGGCCCACCTCCCGCGCCAGGGCCGCCCGCGTCGCCCCATTCACCTCATCAATCCCCGGTGTGTCCACCAGCTCCACCCGCCCCACCGTAGCCGGAACCGTCCAATGGACACTCCGGCTCGATCGCGTCACCCCGTGGGTCGGCCCCGTCTCAAAAATCGATCGCCCCAACAGCGCATTTAAGAGTGAAGACTTGCCACGACTGACGGCCCCAAACACGGCAATTTGTAGCCGCTCTGTTTCCAGCTTGTCCAACATTTGGGCTAAACCGTCGAGTTCGGTTTCCAAGCCCGCCCGCTCCCGGGGGGTCAAGTCCAACCGATCCACCAGCGATCGCAAGGATTCCCGCGCCTGTCGGTAGGCCAATTCCCCATCCAAATTGGCCAACGACGCGATCGCCTCATCGAGTTCCCGATCGACCGCCTCCCACTCGCGATCGGCTAAATCGGCTAAGTCAGCGATCGGGCGATCGATGGAGAAATTAGAGTCAGAATCAGCCGGTGGTCGAGACATTTCAGATGGCAACTTCAGTACCGTTCATGCACCTTTTCAGAGCGTTTATCCTGCCAGAGTGCTAATCCAGAATAGCCCCTAGCAACTGATCAAGAATTGCGGGATGGTCAGCGCTTCCAATCAATTGATTAAAGTTCCTTAAGCGAATACCGATAAACCAACACTGATAAACTAACACTGGGCGCACAAAGCAACACTCACCCAGTCGCTCACGCAAACTCCATGATTCCTGGTTGGACTCTCGCTCGCACGATTCCGGCTGAAACCTTGATGAACCTCATGGTTGGCCAGTATCGACTCTGTGGCGGCGTGATTCGTTGGGCAGCAGGCACGGCCCAAGCGGGTCAGATTGTTCAGCACCTCATCCCCGTCAGTGCTGGCCCTTTGGGAGCGATCCCAGGCCTCGGCTTTGTTCCTGGAATCATTGCGAATGTGCAACTGCATGATCTCCAGAAATTGATGAAAGCTGGGACTCAGCAACTCATTCAACTCTCAGGACAAGTTGGCATCCTCTCTCACTCGACTCAACATATTTTACAACTAGCAACCGGCACGGCAGTGTTTTCGGGATTGGGCTTGGCCGTGAGTTCGATTGGGTTTTTGGCGATGAACCACAAACTCAGCAAAATTGACAGCCGACTCAAGGAAATTCAAAAAGATGTGCAGTCCATCAAGTTGTTTTTAGAAAGCAGTGAACGAGCCAAGTTGTTTGCTGCTTTGAATGCGCTGCTCAAAATTGATGAGCGAACTGATTTGGCTCACCGCCACACAATTCTGCATCAATCGCGGAATACCTTGGCTGAGATTCATATGCGCTATCGGGAACTCTTGACTGAATCAAAGGACTTGAAATTGGCGATCGCCCGTGAGGAATATTTTGCCCTCACTGCCCTAGCGCAAATCCGCTGTACCGCAGAGCTGGGAATGCTCGACATTGCCCATAAAGAAGCAAAGGAAGTTAATGAAATTTGGCAAGGCCAAGCCCGTCGGATTGCCAGAGAAATTCTGATTGGTGAATATCCTGAGCGATTCTTAGCCACAGATTTTGCAGATACGGTTTCGGTGGTGGAATTGGCTCAATGGATGGATTTTATTCAACCCGAGGAGCGGGGATTGGGGTGGGTTGATGAGCTGCGATCGAAGATGAATGAGACCTGGTATGCCCAAGGCTGGCTGATCAATTTGGGCAATTTGGGATCGGGTCTGAGCCGCAATGTGGGCTTGGGTCTCGACCAGGAAAAACAGGTGGTGATTCCAACCCTGCGTAAGTTACTGGCTCGCAGTGCTGTGTTTGAAGGCTATGTAGCTCAATACGAATTTTTGGAAGCCCAACAGCTACGCCCTTCCGATCTAGAAACTCAACTGGCGAGCCTGCCGGAATCTCACTCAATCGAGGACTACCTCATTTTGGAACCAGCCCTGAACTAGCGGGCGATCGCGGCCCCAATTACCAACCCATAACCCCTTGCCAGCCCATTATCGAAACCCTACAAAACCCAGCGGAAAACCGGAGTATACTGAAACAGCCTCAAGGGAGCCGGTCGATCGCCACCGGCTCCCTTGAGGATCAGCCCTGTGCCTTAGGTTCTCCTCCCGTGGAACTGTCATCCAAAAGCGAATACGCGCTGCTGGCGTTGTTACACCTGGCCGATCGCTACCAAGACGATGAGCCGCTGCAAATTCGCCAAATTGCCGCCGACCAAGATATTCCCGATCGCTACCTCGAACAGCTACTCGCCACCCTGCGACGCGGCGGCCTGGTCAAGAGCCAGCGCGGTGCTAAGGGCGGCTATTTGTTGTCGCGGGCCCCTTGGTCGATTTCCTTGCTCGATGTGTTGCGCTGTCTAGAAGGGGCCGATGCCAACTTGGCCGACAACAACGGCAGCGATCGTAATCTAGAAAGCGCCATCATTTATGAAATTTGGGTAGAAGTCGATCGCGCCGCCAATGATGTTTTGCAGCACTACACCTTGCAAGATCTCAAGGATCGGCGCGATGCCCGCAAGCAACTGGATTTGATGTACTACATCTAAGAGGATGTCTGAAAAGTGTCTTTCGGCCCGAACTAAGCACCAATAGTCGTGGCAGCAAGGGGCTTAGGGCCTGTCATCAATTACCCTGAAACCCTGATTCCACCGTGAGCGGATCGTGGGGGCAAGGGGCTTAAGCCCCCTGTTACGACCATTGAGGCGTGGGAAATCGACGATTTCAGACTCAGTTATGGAAAATGATGACACCCCCTAAGCCCCTTGTTTCCGTCGATCGATGGGGCATCCAGAGTATCAATTCTGGCTTTTCAGACATCCCCTAAACCGGTATCCGCCCAAACATTTTCCAGCCTCGGCTCGCCCAGGTTGCCACAGCGTTATGCAACGTTTGGCAATGGGACGTTTCAAAGCATTTCAAACCATGTCGAAGCCGCTGTTTTGAGAAAGCGCCTTTCTAAGCTAGGACTACAAACCACAGACCTGCTCTCGCCAGATGCCCATGAACGTCGCCAATAACATCACTGAGCTGATCGGCCGCACACCCCTCGTTCGCCTCAATCGCCTGCCCCAAGCCGAGGGCTGCGTGGCCGAAGTGCTAGTCAAGCTGGAAAGCATGAACCCCTCCGCTTCGGTGAAAGACCGAATCGGCATCAATATGATCGAAGCGGCCGAACGGGCCGGGACGATCGTGCCGGGTAAGACCGTCTTGGTGGAACCCACTTCCGGGAATACGGGGATTGCCTTGGCGATGGCCGCCGCTGCCAAGGGCTACCAACTGATCCTGACCATGCCGGAAACCATGAGTGCCGAGCGGCGGGCGATGCTGCGGGCCTATGGGGCGCAGTTGGAGCTGACTCCAGGGATTGAGGGCATGGGCGGTTGCATTCGGCGGGCCCAAGACATTACCAACCGGGTTCCAAATGCCTATATGTTGCAGCAGTTCCGCAACCCGGCCAACCCGGAGATTCACCGTCGCACCACCGCTGAGGAAATTTGGGCCGACACGGACGGCAAGATCGATTTCTTGATTTCCGGCGTGGGCACGGGCGGCACGATTACGGGCGTGGCGGAAGTGCTGAAGCAGCGGAAGCCGGAGTTTCAGGTAATTGCGGTGGAGCCGGCCAACAGTCCGGTGCTGTCGGGTGGTTCACCGGGGCCCCACCGAATTCAAGGGATCGGCGCGGGCTTTGTGCCCGAGGTGCTGAAGGTGGATTTAATTGATGAAGTGATCACCGTGACCGATGACGAGGCGATCGCCTATGGTCGCCGTTTGGCCCGGGAAGAGGGCTTGTTATCGGGGATTTCTTCGGGCGCGGCGGTTTATGCGGCGATTCAGGTGGGTCGCCGCCCGGAAAATGCGGGCAAATTGATTGTGGCGATTCAACCTAGCTTTGGGGAACGTTACCTGAGCACGCCGTTGTTCCAAGACGCGGAGCCAGCAACGAATATTCCGTTGTAGTGGCGGGAGCGATCGCCCTTGCCAGGTTGACGGAAAAAGCGGCTGGGAGTATGTCGTTAAATCGCCTAGAACCCTAATTCAAGCGTGACGAGATCGTGGGGGACAAGGGGCTTAAGCCCCTTGTCTATGGTAATTGGGGTGAAGAATCAGCCTCACTTGCCTCAAATGAATTCGGCACGCTGGGGCTGGATGGGCCATTACAAATCAGGGAAAACCGCTTGGACGGCTGGATGTTCGATTCGGCCGTCTTTGATGTTTAGCCCCTTGGCCAAGGCCGGGTCGCGATCGAGGGCGGCCAGTCCGTGATCCGCTAGGGCCAACACGTAGGGCAAGGTGCTGTTTTCCAGGGCTTGGGTGGAGGTGCGAGGCACAGCACCCGGCATATTCGGCACACCGTAATGCACCACGCCACATTCGGTGTAGGTGGGCTGGCTGTGGGAGGTGGGGCGCAGGGTTTCGATGCAACCGCCCTGATCGACCGCCACATCAACGATCACGGCTCCGGTGGGCATTCGTTCCACCAGCGATCGCCCAACCAAGATTGGGGCCCGCCGCCCAGTCACCAACACTGCCCCGATCAGCAAGTCCGTGTCGGGCACAACGGCTTCGATCGCGGCGCTGCTGCTGTAGCGCAATTCCACCCGCGAGCCAAACAGGGTTTCTAGGTAGTTGAGGCGATCGACATTCAGATCCAAGATTCGCACCTGGGCCCCCAAGCCCACGGCCATCTTGGCCGCCTCAGTGCCGACCACGCCGCCGCCCAGGATCGTGACGCGGCCCGGCGCAACCCCCGGCACACCGCCCAGCAAGACTCCGCGCCCACCCTGTTGTTTTTCCAGGTAGCGGGCCCCAAACTGCACAGACAACCGACCGGCGATCGCGCTCATGGGAGCCAACAAGGGCAGGCGGCGATCGGGCGTTTCCACTGTTTCATAGGCGATCGCGCTGATCCCCGATCGCAACAAGGCTTCCGTTAAGCGTCGCTCCGCCGCCAAATGCAAATAGGTGAACAACAGCGGCGTGGTTTTCAAAAAGCCATATTCAGCGGGCAACGGCTCTTTCACCTTCACCACCAACCCGCAGTCCCAAGCCAAATCCGCTTCGGACACAATCTGCGCCCCAGTCGATCGATAGTCCTCATCGCTAAAGCCCGCCCCCGCACCGGCCTGGGTTTCCACCCGCACCGAATGCCCCCGATCGACCAAGGCCCGCACCCCTTGGGGAGTCAAACCCACCCGAAATTCCAGATCCTTAATTTCCTTGGGAATACCGATTTCCACGGGGACTACCTCCTGTTGAAGCGGTCATGAGTGGCTCAACGCGCCCGATCGCCCCGTTACTGTTTTGTTGCGAAAACCTTAAGGGTTTTGCCCCAAAATCAAAAATCACAGGCGATCGTGCGTCCGTATGGGATCTCTTCTAAGCTAGCGGCTCGATCGGGGATCGCGGTGTGCCCCTCGTCACCGATGAGACTTTGATCCGATTGTGATGAGATTTTGATCAGGTCTCTGGCCGCCATCACCCGATCGCCCCGCCCCAGCCCGGCCAGCATCCGGGCGATCGCGCCAACCCCTATGCTGGTCAAGCATCCAATCCTTGATCCACAAACCAGCCAACCATGACCATTCAGTGGCAAACCGTTAAAACCTACGAAGACATCCTCTACGTCAAAGCCGACGGGATCGCCAAAATCACGATCAACCGCCCCCACAAGCGCAACGCCTTCCGCCCCAAAACGGTGTTTGAACTCTACGAAGCCTTTTGTGATGCGCGCGAAGATGCGGCCGTGGGCGTGATTTTGCTGACCGGCGCGGGCCCCCACACCGATGGGAAATACGCCTTTTGTGCCGGTGGGGATCAGAGCATTCGCGGGGAAGCGGGCTATGTGGATGAGGCCGGCGTGCCCCGGTTGAATGTGTTGGACTTGCAGCGGCTGATTCGATCGATCCCCAAAGTAACGATCGCCCTGGTGGCCGGCTACGCGATCGGCGGTGGCCATGTGCTGCACCTGCTCTGTGACCTGACGATCGCCGCTGATAACGCAATTTTTGGGCAAACGGGCCCGAAAGTCGGCAGCTTTGACGGTGGATTTGGAGCTAGCTATTTGGCGCGCATTGTGGGCCAGAAAAAAGCCCGCGAAATTTGGTTTTTATGTCGGCAATATGACGCGCAACAGGCCTTGGAGATGGGCCTGATCAACGCCGTGGTTCCCGTGGCAGAACTGGAAGCGGCAGGCCTGCGTTGGGCCCAGGAAGTGCTTGAGAAAAGCCCGATCGCGATTCGTTGCCTAAAAGCCGCGCTGAATGCTGATTGCGACGGGCAAGCGGGACTGCAAGAACTGGCCGGCAACGCCACCATGCTCTACTACATGACCGAAGAAGGCAGCGAAGGCAAACAGGCTTTTTTGGAGAAGCGATCGCCCAATTTCCGCCGCTATCCTTGGCGACCCTAGGTGGTTGAGCGATCGTGACTGATCATTGATCCCCATTGATTCCCATTGATCCCCAGTGAAATTGACCTTGATCTCAGCCATTCTCCAAAAATGGCAGTAGGGACAGGTTTCAAAACCTGCCCCTACCTGGGGTCTCAATGGCAATCGATTGATTGCCTGAGGGAGTCAATCACCTGGGTCAATCATGGGTCAATTATGGGTCAAGCAAATGCCGATCAATTCAAGACAAATCAAGACAAAATCAATCAGAACAAAATCAATCGGAAATCGGATGAAGCGAGCGTGTTGACAGGCTGAAACCGTCGGAGCAAAAAACTTTAGGCTGAAGATTCAGGCTAGGACATTGAGGCTGGGGATCAATGGTAATGGGCTGAAAATGCCATTAATCGTTAAAAACTGGGGAAGACAGCCCTCCATTTCCTAGTCCATACAGGCTTTGGGCGCTTGGGGACTGACGGGGCTTGCGAATGGAAAACCTAGGCCACCGATGCGGGCACCACGGGCGATCGCGGCAGCCCATGGTTGGATAAGGATACGGGTTCTGGAGCAGTCGGAGCAGGCAACTCAGTGGCAACTCCGACCTCAGGGGCGTAACCAACCAATCGCTCCAAAGATTCCCATGAGGGTGCAAATGCCGGCATGGCAAGGGGACAAGCTTTCCAACCTGCCCGGACGATCGCTTCAAACTGACGACAATACCCACCCCTCCGGCCTTCGGGAGTGTAGTAGCGACAGTGACGGCAATCGGAAACCTGGAAAGGCATAGCGCTCATATCTTGAACGACCAGTACAGAACGCCTGGGCTAAGAATTTGCTGATTTCATTATGGAATCACGAGCAATCGATGCGGGGAGCAGCAAATAGCAATCCCGGCTTGATGTACCAATGGTTTGAGATAGGTTAGAGCCAAAAAATAGAGTTTATATTGTCTTTAGATTCCCTTTAGGTTTTTCAATGGTTTTTATATTTGGACTCAGAAGTTTTATAAGTAATCTGCACGGGGATCGGTGAAAAATGACGTTAAATTAGCTGGGAGCATTCTGCGCTTGCTTTGTCAATCCTTTTAAAAGACTTTTGGATCAAAACGCTGCTTGCTACTTTTACGGGGGTTTATCAAGAATTGAGTGTCGTTGAAATCACATCATCACTCGACAAAATAGTTACTTTTAATACAATCTTGGATCCCTGCGATCCATACAAAACGCAATTTTTAGCCACAACCCTTCAACATTCATGAGACTTTAGCTCAATTGTTGTTGACTTTTGATCAGGGAGAGATAAAGCCTTTGCCTCAAATGATTGGCACATCAGATCGCAGATGCTATGAAGCTGTTAGTCGGTGGGCATTGCCTGCCCTATAAGCTGCTGTACTGTTGGTTGGTGGGCATGGCCCACCCTACAAGCTTTTGATCAGGGACAGATATTCAGGGACAGATATTCAACAACTGAGGGGATGTCTGAAAAGTATCTTTCGGCCCGGGCCAAGCACCAATAGTCGTGGCAGCAAGATGCTCAAGCCCCTTGTTTGCGTCGATCGATGGAGCATGCGGAGTATCAACTTGGGCTTTTCAGGCATCCTCTGAGATGGCGTTTGTGTGGTCTTGTGTGGTCTATGGAATCTTTCTGCTAAATTTTCATCGGTTTTGCTGTTTTAAGGTGGTTTTTATTAGTTTTGGGTCATTTCAACGATCGACTTTCCTTGGCATTCGGGTTGCGGGGGGCGATGCTGGCGGTTGTGGAGTGCTAATTCGGTGGGGATTGGGGTTGGGGTCTGACGATTGCAATCGCGACCAGCGCGTGGTCATGCAGGGCGCGCAGGCTCCCCAGCGATCGAGTTCGGCTGGCGGGGTGCCGCGCCCACAGTGGGGACAGGGGTCGTAGCGCTTGGCCTGCTGTTTGACGCGGGCAGCCCACTGCTCAAAGGCTTCGGCGGCGCTGGCAGGGCGCACCCGATCGGGCGGCTGCTCACGGTTGGTGGGGGAAGGGCGATCGCGTTTTGGTGATGGGCCTGGTGCTGGAGTTGGGCGATCGGTGAGTTCAAACCAACGACCCGTGGAAAATCGAGCATCGGTTAGCGGCGGATCAAAGGGTGGTTCGATCGCGCGGTTGATTTTGGCCACCAAGCGCGATCGCTCAAAGGTCAAGGTTTGGGCCCAAGCAGGATTCGACACCGCCACATACAGCACCCCTTGGCGCACAGACAGGGGCCGCGTATGTCCGGCCACGGCTGGCCCCACAATTTCGGGCCAGTGATGACAAAGTTGTAAAAAGGGTTGGTTTGATTGCCAAGCAGGCAACCGATCCAAACGCTTTAGCAATCCCTCGATCGGATCAAATGCCATCCTTTCCTTGCCATCCTTAGGATTATGCCTAAATTACGCCTGAATTTTAGGGTGTGTCATCAGATTCGATTAATCAGGGTCGAAATGATCAATTTTCCTAGCCCAACCGCCCTAGACAATTGGCTCAAGCCCCTTGCCCCTCACGATTTGCTAACGGTGGAATCAGGGTTTCAGGGAATGGTTTCAGGGAATGGTTTCAGGGATTTGATCACAGCCCCTAATGTCTGTTCAGGGCTGTTCTGGGCGCACCAGCAGCCGATCGCCCGCCTGACCGATCACGATCGCTGATACAAACGGTGCTTGGCGTTTTTGGGAAATCCGAATCAGCCAGGGCGTGGTGCGATCGGCCCAGTGGCGATCGCGATCGGCTTTGGGCACAGGCACGACCTCGCAGTGACAATAAAAATCCAAGGAGGGGCGCTGGGCTGCATCGGCGGTGTAGACCTTGCTGTGGGGGGGCAGGGTCGATCGCAACAGGCCAGCCACGGGGCGCACGGGATATTGCTCGTTCAGTTCCCAAAGCCAACTGTGAGAGGCAAAAAACAACAGCAAGCCCACAAAGAGGCCCCAAGCCGCCACCGGGAGGGCTTGGCGATCGCCCTGTTGACTCAACCCCGCGACCACCCCACCCGTGAGACCCAACGCAAATAGGGCCAAGGCCAGCAGCGGATCGCGCAGGGGGGCAAACCAACCAAAATAGACCGCTCCGATCGCCCCGCCGACTCCCAACAAGCCAAACACAATCGACCAGCCCCGCCCAAAGGGGGCCGGCGGCTCTTCCCAATGGGTAGCGATCGCCGAGCCGATCGCCAGGGCCAGGGCCGGATAGAGCGGCATTGCATACCAGGGCAGCTTGGTTTCCATCACCGAAATGGGCAGCCCATAGCCCAACAGCCACACCAGCAGCATCTTGCCCCAAATCCAATCGCGATCGCGCCAGACCAACCGCACCCCCAAGGGCAGGGCCACCAACCAAGGCCAGCCCGTTTCCAACAATTCCTGCAAGTAAAACCAAGGGGGCCCGGCCCGGTTGCTGACCGCATCCCACACGCGCCGTAGGGATTGGTTGAACAGGTTGGCCTCAAAAAACGCGGGGCCATAATGCACCCACTGGGCCATGTACCAGGCCGCCGCTGGAGCCAAGCCCAACAGCAATCCCAACCACAGCCAGGGCGATCGAGCCAAGCGCGGCGTGTCCCACAGCAAGCACCCCAGGATGATCGCTCCCAACAGCAGCGCAACCAACCCCTTCAACAGGGCGATCGCCCCCAAACCCAAGCCCAGCACCCAAGCCCAGCGCAAATCCCGCCGCAACTTCAAGGCCCCAATCCAGGCCACTAACCCAAAGGCCACAATCGCCCCATCGAGCATGGCCAGCCGACCGTGGCGCACCACCGGCAGCCAAGTGAGATAGGCCAGCGCCGACCAAACGGCCACGGGCTGCCGACTTCCGGCCAAGCGCCCCACCGCAAATAACAACGGCACACTGATCGCACCCAACACAGCTCCCGGCAGCCGAGCTGTCCATTCCGACTCGCCCACCGTCCGAAACAACAGGGCAATCAGCCAATGGATCAGCGGTGGTTTGTTGAAATAGGGGCGATCGTGCAAGGTCGGAAACCACCAGCCCTCGGAGCCGATCGGCACTTGCGACAGTTCCCGCGCCACTTGGGCCACAATCCCTTCATCCCAATCTCGTAGGGGCAGCCCGCCCAAATTCATGCCATAGAGCAGCAAGGCCGCCAAGCCCAACCCCAAAGCCCATAACCAATCGGAGCGATCGTCCCTGCGCCACAACTGCCGGGCCACCGCCCCCATGCGCGACGATCGCCCCTTTGCTGAAGAACCCGCCGGATCGGGGCCGTTCGTCATCGTCCTGCAAACTCCCGCATTGTGGTCGAGTCAATGGGTCTAGTCGATAGGTCTAGTCAATGGGTCTAGTCGATCATTGGGGGCTGTGGGGGGTGAACCGCCACGCACCTGCCCCCCAGCGGCTGGCCTATAACTGGATCCGAAACCGTTAACCATCCTAGAGGCTGACGATGCAACTTCCCCCCATCGTCGATATTACGATCGGCCTGCTTTTCATCTACCTGACCCTGAGCCTTTTAGCATCCGAAATTCAAGAATTGTTGGCGACGCTGCTGCAATGGCGCGCTGCCCATTTAAAACAGTCGATCGCCCAACTCCTGAGCGGTGGCAGTCAGTCCACCAGTGGCTCCAGCAGTGGCTCCAGCAGTGGCTCCAGCGGTGGCTCCAGCGGTGGCAGTGGCGGGCGATCGGGTAGTCGTCCCGGCGACAGTCTGCGGGCGGAGGCCCTGACCGAGCAGCTCTACGATACCCCCACAATCAACAGCCTCAACCAAGAGGCCCGTGGCCTGGTGGCGATCGCCTTCCGCAAGGTCTTTCGCGTGGGTTGCAACCTAGTTGGCCTCAACAGCACCCGGATTTTTGGCCAACGCACCAGCGGCCCGTCCTACATCCCCGCCGTCAGTTTTGCCGATGCATTGCTGTCGTCGGCCAAAATTCCCGATCTGATTCGGGCCGTCAGCTTGCGTCGGTTCGAGCACTTTACCCAGGACTTGGTTCAACAAACGCGCCAGGTTTGGCAAAGTCAACTGAGCGATCCGCGCCAACTGCAACTGCTCGATCGCTTTGAGCAACGTTTGCAGGACATCACCAATGACTACAAGGCGGGCAAATTCGACCTGAAAATCAGCCTCACTCGCGTGCTGAATTCGATCGATCGCCTGATCATCATTCTGGAACCGTCCGGCTTGCCCGAGGTGGAACAACTCAAAACCCTGCGTGATGACACCTTTGAGGATCGCGATGGGCATACGGTGCTGCTGGCGGCCCTGTTGCCTTCCACGGAGGAAGTGTTGAGCGGTCTGCGCCAAAAACGTGCCGTCTATCAGGAAATTCAAGGGGTGATCGCCGAGCTACGCGACAAAGACGATCCCACCCGCAAGGGACTCGAAGAAGCCCTAAACCTGTTGCCCGACGCGGTGCAAGACAACCTGCTGAACCTGGCTCGCCGGGCCCGCACCAAGGCCGGCTCGGTGCAGGAAGACTTCAGCGAGTTCCAAAAAGAAGTGGAGGGTTGGTACGATCGCGCCCTCGATCGCGCGTCGGGAGTCTATCGCCGCAACTCGCGCGGGGCTTCGATCTTGATTGGATTGCTGATTGCGATCGCCAGCAATGCCGACACCGCCTACACCGATCGCATTGTCCAGGTGGGCAACGCGCCCGGTGTGCCCTCGCGGCCGATGTTGCCCCAGTGGTCGGAGGTAAATCAGGACTTACAAACGGCCCTCGGGGATATTTCGTTGCCCTTGGGTTGGGACGCACGCAAGGTTGCCGATCAACAGCGCTACGACAACCGCAAGCCCCAAACACCTTGGGAAGTGGCTTGGGTGCTAGCCCGCACAGGCTTGGGCTGGCTGATTACGGGCTTGGCGGTGGCCATGGGTGCGCCGTTCTGGTTTGACCTCCTCAGCAAAGTGATGCGGGTCAAAAACACCGGCCGCAACAATCCCTAAAGGCTGGGCGATCGCCCCTGTTTCTATTGCCCCTGTCCCTAGGGTTGTGAGCATGGTTGCAGGGTAGACCGTCGGGCAAGCTGCAATCACCAGCTTGCCTTGTGCTCCCCTGCAATCGATGCAGACAAGGGGCTTAAGCCCCTTGCCCCCCAACGAGGTTGCCAAGGCTGGAATCAGGTATTTGGGCGATGGAAGGATATACCCTAAAATTGCTTGGTCTGCCTCAGCTTTTCTCTTAAATTATTGCCAATTACTATTGCCAGCTACAGATTATTTCTGACTCTCTAAACACCTGAATTACTAAGTCTTGAAATCTTAAAAATCCGGGTCATCGGCCAGCATTTGTAGGTACTGAAGAAATTGCAATAACTCGTCATCCGTCAGTTGAGCGCGGATGCGTTTACCAAAGGCCATTTGCAAATATTCCACGCCCTGTTGCTTATTCCAGCCCAATCGCTTCATCAACACATCGGTCTGGGCGATCGCATCGGACAAATCCACCGTCGTGGGAGTTGGGGCCGGTGCGGGTTCCGGGGCTGGTGGAGGCGGTGGCGTGGGAGCTGGGCTGTTGGTGCGGCGCGATCGCTTGGGGGTTGGATCGAGGGCGGGTTCTGGTTCTGGGGGCCATTCCGGCTCCACGGCGGGCAGGTCGTCATCGGGGTCGCCGTAGGAGTCGCCATAGGGGTCGCTATAGGCCGGCGGGGCGATCGAGGCGGGGGGATGCAAGTTGGCTTCGATCAGGGTGGTAATTGGAGTGGCGATCGGGAGTGGCGCAGGGGTGGGAATGCTGGCGGGTAACTGGTAGGTGGGGGCGCTGCCGACCAATTGGGCCTGACCGCGATCGGCTGGTTCCAAAAACAGGCCCACAGCTTCCATGGCCCGGGCCCGCGCTCGATCTTCGGCTTCTTCGAGCTGCTCTGCTGCCCCAAAGCCTGTGGCCAGCACGATGCCCTCTAGGCTGACGGCGGCTCGCACAATGAACTTGCCCTGGCTCACTTCAATAATTTCCGATGTGAGACTGCCGCTGGGATAACGGGCGCGGAATTCGGCAAACATGGCACAAACCGATCGCAATCGGTGGGCAAAGGGAGCAGGCGGGGCGATCGTCCGGATAGAGTAACGCGCCGATCGGCGATTGACAAGGTGCACGCCACGCTCTAGCGTAGATGGGCCCGAGCGCAGCCGCTCCCTCCAGTGCGTTCTTGCATCGATACGGCTTTTGGGGAGTCCGTTGGCCGGCGTTCCTAACGAACGTGCCAACCGATAGACAAGCCCAAGAACCACCTCCTGCAATCCGATCTTGCAGCTTCGATCGCAGACCGTCCCGGCCCTAGCTCGAGTGATGCTTGTGGATTTCCCACCCGATCAATGTGACGGGCCCCGAAACGCAACGCTCCAGACGCATAGGGATCCCAAATCAGTCCGTCAACTTGCGCGCACAGCCCCCGGCTGTTGGTGGCGCTGGTTGCCAGATTGTGTTGGCTGTTGCTCGCGCCTCACTCGCCCCATGCCACCCATTCCCTTGCCCGGAGGTTGACGCGCTTCATGGAATTTTCGATCGCTTCCCTACTCGCGAGCTTTACCTCAGAAAAGTCGCTCACGCCGAAACTGCTCGAACAAAAGTTGGGCACTCGCGAAGGTCGAGGCAATCGCCAGCTTCAGATTGCCCTTGATGCCCTTGAGCGATTGGGAATTTTAAGTAAGGAGCGCGGCCGCTACCGGCGCTTAGAGCAGGAGGGAACGTTCGAGGCCAAGTTGCGCTGCTCCAGTAAAGGATTTTGTTTTGCGATCCAAGATGACGACGATGCGGAGGATGTGTATGTCCGCGAGTGCCACCTGAACAATGCCTGGAATGGCGATCGGGTGTTGGTGAAGGTGATCAAAGAAGGGGGCGGCCGCAGTCGTCGTCGCAGCCCCGAAGGCCATGTGGAACTGGTGCTCGATCGGGCTAACTCATCCCTGCTGGCCCGGGTGGAAAAGGGTGAAGACGGGGTGTTTCGGGCAGCGCCTTTGGACGATCGCTTGCTGTTTCGGGTGGAGCTAGACACCGAGGGCGTGGATCTTGAGGCGATCGTCAACTACCTGGTGAGTGTGGAAATTGTCCGCTACCCGATCGGGCAGTTGCCGCCCGTGGGCCGCGTGATCAAGGTGTTGGGGGCTGATGCGGATGCGGCAGACCCGGCTGACATTGTGGTTTGCAAGTATGGCCTGCATGAGGCGTTTCCAGAGGATGTGTTGGCGGCGGCGGCGGCGTTGCCTGCTCCGTCCGACAGCTTGAAAGCCAGCGATTTGCAGGGGCGGTTTGATGCCCGATCGCTGATGACCGTGGCGACGGTGACGGCCACGGCGGCCGGCATTGCACCGGCGATCGATCGCGCCATTACCCTCGAAACCAACTCGGCTGGCCGGATGCGTCTGGGGCTGCATGTGCCCGATGTGGCGCACTATGTGGAACCCGATTCACCGCTCGATCGCGAGGCCCGACGGCGGGGCGTGGCGGCAGACTTGGGGGCCCAATGGCTGCCCCTGTTCCCGGAAGCGCTTTATGCCCAGCATGGTTCCCTCAGTTTGGGTTGCGATCGCCTAGCCACCTCGGTGTTGCTGACTTTTGATGAGCAAGGCCAACTGCTGGAGTTTGAAATTCATCCCAGCGTGGTGCGAGCCGACGCGGCCCTGACCGAAGCCGAGCTGGATGCGTTCTTGGATGCTAGCCAACCAGACCCAGAAGTGCCCCAGGCAGCGGCGATCGGCGAACTGATGGGCCAGCTCAAAACCCTGGCGGCGGCCCTGCGATCGCAGCGACTGGCCCGTGGCGGCTTTGACCTGAGCGGCCACCGGGGCCTTACGTCCTTCGATCGCGAAGATTTGCCCGGCGCACCGATCGCCCCCAGTGGCGTGGCTCCCACGGCCCGCGTCCTGCTCGCCGAAGTGACGATCGCCGCCAATGGGGTGGTTGCTAGCCATTTGCAAACCCTGCAAGTGCCCGCTCTCTATCGGGTGCAAGCGGCCCCCACCCCCAGCGATTTGCAAGAAACCCTGCGCCTGGCCAGCAACTTGGGTTTGGAGTTGACCTTAGCTGATCCGGATGTGGTGACTCCGGCCGACGTGCAGCAATGGTTGCAGCAAGCCACCGAGGGCGACCAACGCAAGATCCTGAACCGACTGCTAATTGGTGCGCTCAAGCCCGCCACCTACAGCCACGAGGCGCGATCGCACTTTGGTTTGGCCCTCGATACCTACACCACCCTCAACGCACCCACTCGCCACTACGGTGATCTGTTGGTGCAACGCAGCCTAAACACCGTCTTCCGCAAAGGGCGCGATCGGCGCACCGCCCGCAGCAAAGAAGGCGTGAACCTGCACCACAGCGATTGTCATGGGGCGATCGGCTGGAATGTCTTGGCCACCGAAGATCAACAGGAACTCGAAGGGGCGATCGCCAGCGCCGCTTGGTTGTTGAGCGATCGGGAACGGTTGATCCAAGAAGCCGCCGCCGACAGCCACGGCCTCAGCAAAACTGCCGCCATGCGCGCCCGGATTGGGGAAACCTTCAGCGGACCGATCGTCGGTGTCCAGTCCTACGGCTTCTTCGTTGAGCTAGAAGAGCTGGGCATTGAAGGCTTGGTGCACGTGTCTTCCCTGAAGGACGACTGGTACGAATATCGATCGCGCCAGCAAATGTTGATCGGTCGCAAGAGCCGTCGCCAATATGCTCTTGGTGGCCGGGTGGAAGTGGAAGTGCGCGGCGTGGACTACTACCGCCAGCAAATTGACCTGGTGGCCGTGGGTGGTGGCGCAGAAGTCAACTTCGACAGCCTAGGCGATGACGAGGACGATCGCGACCCGATGGCCTTTGGCTACGATGACGATCTTGACCAGCCGATCGATGCAGATGACGACCTGCTGGATCATTTTGCCCACGAAGTCGATCGCCCAATGCCCGCTTTGGCCTTGGATGAGGCCTAGGGGCTGTTATCAAATCCCTGAAACCCCGATTCTTGCGTTGCTTGATCGTGAGGAGCAAGGGGCTTAAGCCCCTTGTCTGGGGCGGTTGGGCTAGGAAAATTAATCATTTCAACCCCAATCAATCGAATCTGATGACACACCCTAAGCCCAAGTTGGTTGGGGTGATTGTTCAATAACGAGTGGGGTGAGTCAGTGGCTCGCCTCATTTTTTATGGGCGTGATTCTCGTTAACGCCATCGATCGCCGCTTCCACGTGGGAACTTTGCTCGCACAACCTGTGAATTTTTATCGCGAAAATTCAAGAAATCTCAACAAGATTAAAGCTTGGTTGCAAGATCACCCAGGCCACATGCAAACCCCTGGGGGGGGATGGTAGTTTGGGGAGACGCAAAATTGATTAACAGTTTTTATTCAGTTCATAACCCTAACGCATCTAACAAACTCCCCAAGGTAAACACCATGAATCCTGACGATAAGAATTTGGTTTCCGGCGCGATCGCAGCGGCTGTTGGTGCAGGCGTTGCCGTTTCCTTTGCGGTTGCCTTTGGTCAAAGTCCCTGGGTGGCAATGGGCATCACCGCTTTTTCGGCGGGTGTGGCCCTGCTGGTCGATCGCACGGGTTTAATGTAGATTTGCTAGTCTGCGGCGCGATCGGTTTTGGTAACCAAACTGGTTGAATGTCCGTGGCTCTAGATTCTGGATGAATGCTGAACTCTAGATGCAATCTGAAATCTGGATTCTAGATAGATCGTGAATCTGGGTTCTAGATAGATTGTGAATCGTAGTACAGCAGCCCGTAGGGTGGGCAATACCCATCGACTAACAGCTTCATCGCCTCTGCGATCTGATGTACCAATCGTTTGACATAAAAGCTGTAGCTTGAGTGGTGGGCGATCGCGCGTTATGGAATGGTGCTGGCGGATGATGGGCGATCGCGCTCTCCGTCCCCCGCCGCCAACAGATCCAGCAAATTCACCGGAGCCACCGCCGACTGGTCAGCCGCAGCCGCGCTGAGTTGGTTCCACGGCAACGGAGCGATCGCCATTCCTGCCGCCGCCACAGCCGCTTCGAGCATGGCTTGCAAAACGCAGGCCGTGTGGGGCGAGTGATCCTCGATCGGGCAATGCACAAAAAAATATACCCGAATCCCGCGATCGAACCAGCGCACTAGGCGATCGCACCATTCCTGAAGATAAGCTTGATTCCGCTCCAGTTCTGGGTGAGAAATAAACCGCACCAAGGCATAGTCCGCCGTAATGCAAGCATGGAGCGGTAACTCCGGTTTGCGCCGCTGGGATTGGGCTTGGGGGTCGGCTTGCACTAGGTCAATGCCCCGATAAATTGGGCGCGTGTCCAACACCACCCGCCCCACATCCCACTCCCGCAGCCACTGGTTGAGCCGATCGCGCCACTGGGGCAAAAACCACTCACGGTGGCGCACTTCCAAAGCGAGGGCCGCATCAGTCGATCGCCGCCACAGGGCCAGGAACTCGCGAAGATCCTGGCCCTGCTTGGGCCCATAGCTAGGGGGCAACTGTGCAAACATCGGGCCCCGGCGATCGCCCAGTTCAGCCGCCCGCTCCGCAAAGGCCAACGCGGCCGGCAGGCGATCGACCAGCGGCCCCATGTGAGTAATATCCCTGGGCAACTTCAAGCAAAACTGAAAGCCATCGGGCACTAAAGTTCCCCAGCGGCATACCGTTTCCGCCGATGGCACACCATAGAAGGTCGTGTTGCCCTCCACCGCCCAAAACCGATCGCCATAGCAGCGTAGGGCCTGTTGTCCGCTGGTTTTGGCAGGATAGACCGAGCCAACCCAGCCGGGATATGACCAGACCGCACAACCCAGCCGCCAAGGCCAGTTCGGCAGGGGCGATCGCGGTAGTGGTTCAGTATTGGGCAAGCGATTCGGCATCATAGGTCTGCTGGTGGTCAGTGAGCCATGGATTAGTGGGTAACTAGTTGGTGATTGGTTGGCGATCGGGTGATGATCGGTCGGTGCTGGGTCGGCGATCGGTTAAGGCACGGTCAGCGAATTATGCGAATTATTATCGATGGATGGGGAATGATCGAGATCGGTGATCGGGCCGGCGATCGGGGTCGATAATCGATCTCGATCGTGAGATGAACATTCGATGAAGTGTCCAATGATGCGTCTAACCCATCATCCTCGATCGGGCCATTTCGTTGAAAATTGTCATACTGCTAGGTAAATTAGAACCCCTAGCAGCAATGATCAACACCATCTGATAGATCCGGCTGATAGATCTAGCTAATAGATCTGGCTAATAGATCTAGCATCTGCCCAAAAACACACCTTAAAAACCAATCATCTCAACAATTGACCATTCCTCGCTTGGAAGCCATATTGGTCAGTGACCATCCATCAAAACTACCTTCAAGCTATTGATTCCAACAAAAAACAGAAACAGCCTTTACCTAAAACAATTGGTGCATCATATCAAATATGCTATGGAGCCATCGGTTAGGTGGGAAACATTCACCCTACAGACTGATGTACTTATTGAGCAAGGTAAAAGCTGTAATTCTTGAGTGGGTTTGGGTATGAATAGGGGGAAAGACAGTATCGAATCTATCCCTGATCTGTAGACTATTGCGTGATGGGCCACTACCAATTGACCAAGCTCATAGGATGAGAATATTTCGTGAACTGAATGGATTTTATGCTCAGTTCTGTCATTGTTGATTCATGATTGATGGGTCACAAGCATCAAAGTTTTCGCGTCACTCGATCGCGATCGTGGGAGGAAAGCAGGGGGGCATTCGATCGCAATTCTTTTGGAGTCAACCCATGTTTGGACGTTCTAAAAAAACCGTAGCATCCATCACGTACCTAGCCGAGGGCAGCGATTTTCAAGGCAATCTGCGCGTCCAAGGGGGATTGCGTGTTGATGGATTGGTGCGTGGAACCGTTGAGGTGAACGGTGACTTGGAGGTTTCTGCTTCCGGCGGCATTGAAGGGCCCGAAGTCAAAGCGGGCAACATTATTGTGCATGGCTCCATCAAAGCCAGCATTGTCGCTGAGGGCAGCCTAACCCTCACTCGCACATCACGTCTTGAAGGGGATGTGGTAGCCAGTGCCCTGAACATTGAAGCGGGGGCATTTTATGTGGGTCATATTGTGACGAAGGATGCCAACCTGTTGCCCGTGGCCCCACCCATGCCCAAGCTGGTTGGCCGCAGCGAGTAAACACCTTGGGCAGCTACTAAGCAGCTACTAATAATTGCTGGTGGGGCAATGGGTTGGGTAACGGGCTGGGCAATCTGGCTGTGCTAATTGCCCGATCGCGGATATTCGGGATACATATCGCGGGGGCGATCGCGCCCATCAATGCATTGCCCCATGGCGATGGCGGTGTCGGTAATGTTGGCACGACCATTCAGGGCGCTGACGCAACGGGCAAACCGCTCGGGCAACAAACTGCGGCGGCAATGGTCGAGCACCGCATCGCCATCGACGGAGCCTAGGTGGGTGATGCTGACGACGCAGTTGGCCGTTTCGATCGGGCGGCGGGCTTGGCGACAGGTTTTGAGGGCAGCTTCGGCGGGAATTTCGGTGCGATCGTCAATGCGATCGACACAGGCCCCTAGCTCATCGGGGTGCAACACGTAGGCACAGGAACTGGCGATTAAGTCGGCGCTGATGTTGGAGTCTTGCAGATCGCGCACGCAGCGATCGTACTCGTTGGCTTGGGCTGAACCGGGGGCTAGCACTAGGGGCATCAGCCCACAGGCGATCGCAGCAAAACGCAATGGAGCTTTCATGAATAGCCTTAAAGTCGATCGGAATACGTAAGGACAGCATCGGACAACTGACGGGCGAGAGGCAAGGTCTGTGCCCAAGGGATTCGCCAGCTCGATCGCCCGATCGCCCCCGATCTTAACAACTCCCCCAAACGGCGCGGCTGTTGGCATATGGTCGATCGGCCACGCCGCCCGATCCCAACTGTCCCATCAAGGGCAACATTTCCCAAGCTGGTAGCGGCCAAAGCACTGGCCGGCGACTCTATCACGTCCCTGGGATGCAGGACTACGATCGCACCGTGATCGACCCGTCCCGGGGTGAGCGCTGGTTCTGCACGGAAGCGGAAGCCGTCGCCGCCGGTTGGACGCGCGCCCCACGCTAATTAGTCTCGCTAATCAGTCTTTATAGCAATCACATTTATAACAATCACATCTACAACAAGCGCAGTTGACCCGATCGCTCCGTGGGGTCGGTTTCCGGTTCGATGGTCTCGGGGGCAGCGGGTTCCGGTAGCTCCACTTCCAAGATCGGGCTGGCATAGCCCAGCAAGTCGCGGGCCGCTTCAATCATGTCGGCGGCGATGCCCCGCAAGTCCGATCGCTCCCCCAAGTAAGCTTCGAGGGCCACCAGCGGATCGAGGCGGCTCGCGTCCATGTCCGGCAAGCGGGGTCGGGCCAGTTGGCTGACCAGTTCCGCTTGCAGGTTGTAGCTGTGGGCCAAGTCGAGCCGATCGCGCACCGTGGCCAGCTCAATTTGGTGGAGTTGTTCCGCCCGCACCCGATAGACCACGCGCACCACCGCCTCGGTGACTTTGGCCGGGTCGATCGCCTTCAGCAAGGCTGCCAAGGGGTCGGCACTTTCGGACAAGTCCACCCGCAAGGTACAAAAACGCCGGGCCGGGAGCGGGCAAAATTCCCACTGGGTGGCGCGATCGCCCCGATTGCCCGGCCCGATCGTCACCATCACATAGCCTTTTTCTTCATCTTCTTCGCTGAAGTCCACCCGCTCGATGCTGCCGGGATAGACCACTGCCGGTTCGTTGCTGGGGTTCAGGTTTTGGTGCTTGTGCACATGGCCCAGGGCCACATAGTCGAACTCGGGCCGGGCGATCGCATCCAACGGAATCGCAAAGGCCTTGCCCACGCCCAACATCCGCTCGGCTCCAAACCGCGCCCGATCGCTCATCAAATGCGCCAACAAAATCGCCGGAATGGTCGGATCGAGTTTGCGGATTTCGCCTTCGAGCACGGCCCGTAAGCGATCGAGCAGCAGCGCCCCCACCTCTGCCAGGGACATGCCCTCTGTTTCCGGCTTGGTTAGCAGCGCCGATCGGGTCAGCCAAGGCAGGGTCAACACCTGCACCGGGCCGCGGGGGGTTTCCAGCCGGTGGGTGGTCAGGGTGTCGCCCACCACAAAGCCCGGAACCCCCAGCGTGCGGTAAATACAAAGACTTGCGCCCCCTTCGCCCTGAGCATGCTGGTCATGGTTGCCCACCAGCAACACGGTGGGAATGCGAGCATCGGCCAACCGGCGAAACTGCCGCGCAAAGGCCTCTTGCACCATCGGCAGGGGCGTAGCATTCGGAAAAGCATCCCCCCCAAACAGCACTAGGTCTACGGGTTCCGCGATCGCCCGATCAATGCAGCGCTCTAGGGCCGCCGCAAAATCTAGTAGCCGGGTGTTCCAGCCCGTGGCCGGGTCAATTCGCCCATGGCCGAAGCCACTGCCCATGTGGATATCCGACAGGTGCAAAATTTTTAGCATGGAACGCAACCCGCGAGAGGAACCAGCACCCCAGCCACCCCAAGCCAACGCGCGATCGCCCGCGATCGCCTTTGGGGGGATTTGTGGGATCAGCCGACGTATTGATTACCAATGCCTTGATTACCAATGTATTGATTAATGTATTGATTATGGGTGCTTGTTTGCCAACTGGCCGTTCCCCGTCGATCGATCCCTCGGGTGTTGAGCCTGCGGCCGCTGATCTCACCAGCACGATTTCGCCGTTTGGTGACCAGGTCTAGAAAAAACTCTTGCGATCGAGCTGCTTTCGGAAAAGTCGAGCCAAGATCGAAAGTAGAAACCAGTTCAGCCCAGGGCGATCGCGTACAAGTGAATCGCAGGGGAACAGTTGGCTTCGTTGTTTTTGCATAGGTTCCCTGGCTATGACGGTTGCTCCTGTCGTTCTCGAATCCTTGCTCCCCCGAGATCGCCATCCCCTTGATGCCATCTTTAGCCCCCGCAGCGTGGCCCTGATTGGGGCAACCGATCGCGAAGGCAGCGTCGGGCGCACATTGCTGAAGAATTTGATCCAAAATCCCTTCGGTGGCACCGTCTTTCCCATTAACCCCAAGCGATCGAACGTGATGGGCATTCGGGCCTATGGGTCGATCAGCGATGTGCCCGAACCCGTTGACCTGGCCGTGATTGCCACGCCCGCGGCCACCGTGCCCGACCTGATGCGCGATTGCGGCAAGGCTGGCGTGCGCGGGGCAATTATTCTGTCAGCGGGCTTCAAAGAAGTCGGCCCCGCCGGGATTGAACTAGAACGACGGGTGCTCAACGAGGCCCGGCGCTACCGAATGCGGGTGATTGGCCCCAACTGTTTGGGCGTGATGAACCCGGTATTGGGGCTGAATGCCACCTTTGCCAGCTTGATGGCGCGGCCGGGGAATGTGGCGTTTTTGAGCCAAAGCGGGGCCATGTGTACGGCAATTTTGGACTGGAGCTTTCGAGAAAATGTCGGCTTCAGTTCCTTTGTGTCCCTCGGTTCCATGCTGGATGTGGGCTGGGGCGACCTGATCGAATATTTGGGTGATGATCCGCGCACCCACACGATCGCGATTTACATGGAATCCGTCGGTGATGCCCGCGCTTTCCTGTCGGCGGCCCGGGAAGTGGCCCTCCAAAAACCGATTATTGCGATCAAGGTGGGGCGCACCGAGGCGGCGGCCCAGGCGGCCGCTTCCCACACGGGATCGCTCTCGGGTAGCGATGCGGTGTTGGATGCGGCCTTTCGGCGATCGGGCGTGTTGCGGGTCGAAACGATCGAAGATCTGTTTGACATGACTGAAGTGCTGGCCAAGCAGCCACGTCCCAAGGGCAAAAAGCTGATCGTGCTGACCAATGCGGGCGGGCCGGGTGTGTTGGCGGCCGATGAGGTGGTGTCTGGCGGGGGCGAGCTAGCGGAGTTGGCCCCGGAGACGATCGAGCGGTTGGATGCAGTGCTGCCCGACAGTTGGAGCCACCGCAACCCGATCGATATTTTGGGTGATGCCGATCCCGATCGCTATTCCTTGGCCTTGGAGATTGCTGCCGCCGATCCGAATGGTGACGGGCTGCTGACGATCCTGACCCCCCAGGCCATGACCGACCCCACCCAAATTGCCGAGCGCCTGAAGCCCTACGCCAAATGCGGCAAGCCAATCCTGGCCAGTTGGATGGGCGGGGCCACGGTGGCAGCGGGTGAGGAAATTCTGAATCGGGCGGGAATCTTCACGCTGCCTTATCCCGATGCGGCCACCAAAGTGTTCAACTACATGTGGCGCTATAGCTACAACCTGCGTGGCCTCTACGAAACCCCCAACGCGATCGCCGGTAGCTACAGCCTGGAGCCTGATCGCGATCGCGTCGCCGCCATCATCAGCCAAGCCCAATCCCTGGGCCGCACCCTGCTGACGGAATTTGAAGCCAAGCAAATTTTGGCGGCCTATGGCATTCCCACCGTGGAAACCCGGATCGCCACCAAGCTGGAAGAAGCGGTGGAAATTGCCAACGACATTGGCTATCCCGTGGTGCTGAAGCTCTATTCAGAAACGATTACTCACAAAACCGACGTGGGCGGTGTGCGGCTGAATTTGCAAAATGCCAATGAGGTGCGCTGGGCCTATTTGGCGATCGTGGCTGGTGTGGCGATCGCCAACCGCCAACGGGAGGAACGCGGCCCCGATCGCCACAGCCGACCGCTCACGGCGGATTTCCAAGGCGTGACAGTGCAGCCCATGCTGAAGCTCGACGGCTACGAGCTGATTTTGGGCAGCAGCGTCGATCCGCAATTTGGGCCCGTGTTGTTGTTTGGGTTGGGCGGGCAGTTGGTGGAAGTGTTCCGCGATCGGGCCTTGGGATTGCCCCCGCTGAACACTACCCTGGCCCGGCGGATGATGGAGCAAACCCGCATCTACAAAGCCTTGCAAGGGGTGCGCGGTCGCCAACCCGTGGACTTAACGGCCCTAGAGCATTTGCTGGTGCGGTTTAGCCAGTTGGTAGTTGAACAACCCTGGATCAAAGAAATCGACATCAACCCACTGCTGGTCAAGGAAATGGGGCAGCCGGTGATGTCGGGCGCAAGCAACTCCCTGGTGGCCCTGGATGCGCGAGTGCTGTTGCATGCGCCCGCCACCGATCCGAGTCAGTTACCCAGCCCCGCCATTCGCCCCTACCCCACCCAATATGTTGGGTCTTGGCAGTTGCGCGACGGCACGCCCGTCACCATCCGTCCGATTCGCCCGGAGGATGAGCCGCCCCTGGTGCGGTTCCACGAAACCCTGTCGGAACAAACGGTGTATCTGCGCTATTTCCATGCCTTAAAACTCAGCCAGCGGATCAGTCACGATCGCCTCTCGCGGATTTGCTTCATTGACTACGATCGCGAACTAGCCCTCATTGTGGAGACACGCGGGGGCGATCGTGCCTCCGAAATTTTGGGTGTGGGACGGATCAGCAAACTCCACGGCGGCAATGAAGCGGAATTTGCCCTGTTAATCAGCGATCGGGCCCAAAACCAGGGTCTCGGTACGGAAATTCTGAAGCGACTGATTCAGGTAGCGCGCGATGAGCAGCTCGATCGGCTGCGGGGCGAAATCCTGGCGGGCAATTCGGCCATGCGCCACCTCTGCGAGAAACTGGGGTTCAAAATTGAGCGATCGGCCGATCTGACCCTAGCTGTGATGGACTTGAAATGATTGACCAGAACCATCACGGCTAGGGATCGATCCACCGTTGATTAACCCTCAACGCAGGCAACCCTTGTCCTGATCGCCCCGGAGCGCGCCAAGCAGCGTGGACACAAAGGTGCAACTTCGGCGAGCGTCATTGCGCCCCCGCAGTTGAAAGGTGACCCGTCCCAACTGACCATTCGACCAGCCATTATCCTGAAACTGCATCCGGTAGGCTTCTCCCTTGCTCGCCAAGGTTGTGTTGGCTGGGTCGATCGCCACCCCCGCCGCCCCTGAGGCCTCCGCTAGGAGCGACTGCCAACTGGCATTGTCGCAACCCCCACTCCCCACCCGGGGATGCACCGAATATTCCACTTGGTTGTTGCGATCGCGAAAACAGGCCTCCCAAACCCGCTTGCGTTGGCGGCCCTTGGCTTGGGCCTCCCGCAAAGCTCGAAAAGCCCCATCCTGCGCCTGGGCCAAGCGCTGGTTGTCAAGAAACGACAGCCAAACCGGTGCGGCAATGCTGGCCAGCACCCCAATCAACAGCAACACCACCAACAGTTCCAGCAGCGTAAAACCCGCCTCGGCGATCGCGGGCGATCGACCGTAGCGGGCTTGGTGGGCTAGTCCCTGACGCTCAACCGATGGGTGGAATAGCAGTTGCCATCGCTGCCGAAATCGCTGCCGAAATCGCTGTCGAAATTGTGGTCTGAGCGTTCCCATGATTTGCCCTAAAAACCGAGAGGTATGCCAACTGTTGATTAACCCTCTATTGTTCGGTAATCAGGTGATCGTTTTGTTAGGAACTAGACCAATTGACAGAAATCCCCTCCAAATATCGACCCAAGGGCAGCCCCAAGGGAGACTCGATCGCAACTCACTCTACTCCTTAGCGCAGTTGCAGAACTTTGACCGTGACCGCCATGCTTTCCTCATAAAGCACCTCACGGCCCCATCGCTGGAGCTGTTGAGCCATCAGGAGTTCAGCCTTTTGGTCAGGCATGGCCGTGACCTGTTCAGTCCGGGCCATTTGGGCGCTGCCACCGGATTCCATTCGCATACAGCCCGTGGTTTCGGAACACAGAATTGTGTTGCAGTCGGCATTGGGATTACTCGAAGCCAGGCGCAATCCGATTAAGTCCCCAGGAATTTCGCCCACATCGGCGGTGGGAATCGCGGCCAGTTCGGCTTCGATCGCCCGCCCATCCTCACGGACAAACGCCACATGCACGAGGTCATAATCACCCCCCGTTTCGCGATAGCCCACCGGCTCCCAACTGAGACGACTGGCAAACCACCCCAAAAACATGAGGGCTTGGGCCGCGCTGCCTTTTTCGTAGTCGATCGAGATGCGATCGATCTCACCCAAAGACATCCGCCGCTCTGGTGGGTCAAACGAAGCCGCCGTCAGTTCTTGCCACAACGACAACCGGTGCCAATTCAAATCGGCAATGTAGGTTTCGTGATCGATCAGGCTTTGGATTTTGAGAAACTCTGACTCGGGATCGCTAAAGTACGACGAATCGACGATCAGGCAATTCGCCGCATCGGCCAAAGACTGAAATAGTCCTTGCTCCGGGTTGGGCGTAGCTTTCCACCAGGCAAATTTAGGGAGGTCGGGAATCAACAACGACACCACCACGTCGGCCACCCGCTCAAGGGCCTCTTTAGTTCCCCGCAGGGTGATGTATTCGCAACAAACCAAATTACGGCTCTTGCTCTTTTGCACCGGGCAATAGGCCGACACCTGGGCCGTCACCCCTTCGTCGGGCCCGAGGGTGGGGCAAAGGATAATGATTCGCGATGGATTTTGCGCCGCGATCGCATCGCTAACCGTTGCCCCGCGCAAATCGAAGTTGTTGGGCCGCGTTTGACCAAAGCTCTGGTGATCCTCCCGGAGCGATCGCAAGGTGGCCATATCCACCCGCCCCGTTGTGCGGAATCCATAGGCCTGTTGAGCCAGCTTGATGGCCTGGCGAGTTTCGGGGCCGTGCAACCCATCGATCGGCCCCTTATAAAAACTCAAGGCCCCCAACAGTTGCTGGAACTCCTCCGGTTCATAGACCACCATCGAAAAGGTGGCCGCCCGCGTGGCGATCGCCGCATCACCGGCCCCTTGGCTCAACCAAATTTTGTTTAGCTCCGCCTCAATCTCCCCCAGCGAAATATCCTTCGGCGTTTGCAGCGTAATTGTCGTCATAACCGATTCCCAGTCCCACGATTGGTAGTTGTTGTGGTTGTCGAAAAGCAAACTAAACCCGCACGACTCACGCGACAGGTCTAAAGCATTGGGTTGGTGTTCCGAAATCCGTCGTGATCGACAAGGGGCTTAAGCATTGGGTTGGTGTTCCGAAATCCGTCGTGATCGACCAGGCGCTTCAGCCCCTTGCCCCCTAGCGATCGGGTAACGGCAGCAGTCATCAAAATCAACCTAGGCAAAGAAGCTGACCGCGCCCCTACAACCGCCGCCAGCGACGACCATCCCGCTCCAGCAACAACTCCGCCTCCACCGGCTCCCAAGTTCCCGCCTCATACAACGGAATCGAATCGGGTGCAGCAGGCGCATCCCACACCTCCAGCACCGGAGTCAGGGCCCGCCAAGAAGCCTCCACCTCGTCATCCCGCGTAAACAACGACTGATCGCCCAACATACAATCCATGAGCAAGCGGCCGTAGGCCTCACCCTGGGATTGACCAAAGGCCGTTTCATAGCGGAAATCCATATCTACCGATCGCGTCTTCAGCGAAGCCCCCGGCATCTTCACCTCAAAACGCATCGAAATCCCCTCATTCGGCTGAATCCGCATCGCCAGCACATTGGGATTGGTTTGGCGCGCCGCCGACGGAAACATCAACAGCGGCACTTCTTTGAACTGGATCGCAATCTCCGTCACCTTTTTGGGCATCCGCTTGCCCGTGCGCAAATAAAAGGGCACTCCCTTCCAGCGCCAGTTATCGATCGTCAGTTTCAAGGCCGCATAGGTCGGCGTTGTGGAGTTGGGGCTTGCTCCCTCTTCCTCGCGATAACCAGGCACGGGCTTGCCCTTCATCCAGCCCGCCGAATATTGCCCCCGCACTGCACAGAGATCCAATCGCTTGGGATCAGCCAGGTGGGTGGCTTGCAGCACCTTCACCTTTTCGTTGCGAATGCTGTCGGCATCGAGGGAGTTGGGCGGCTCCATGGCCGTGAGGCAAAACAACTGCATCAGGTGGTTTTGCACCATGTCGCGCAGGGCCCCGGAGGTTTCGTAGTAGCCCGCGCGTCCTTCGAGGCCGACCGTTTCCGCCACCGTGATTTGCACACAATCGACAAATTGCCGATTCCACAGGGGTTCAAAAATCGCGTTGGCAAACCGAAACACCAACAGGTTTTGGACGGTTTCTTTGCCCAAATAGTGGTCGATCCGGTAGACCTGCTTTTCGGAGCAAACCGCCTGTACGACCCGGTTGAGCTGTTGGGCGGAGGACAAATCGCGCCCAAAGGGTTTTTCGATTACAAGGCGCTGACGTTCGGGATCTTCCAGCATCCCGGCAGTTCCCAATTGCCGGATCGCTTCGCCAAAAAACTTGGGCGCAACGGAGAGATAAAACACGCGGTTGCCCCGAGTGCCGCGTAGATCGTCAAGTTCTGCGAGGAAGTTTTTCAGTTTTTGGTAATCTGCGGGCGCGTCGATGTTGGCGGGCCAATAAAACAGGCCGCGGGCAAAGTCGTCCCACAGCTCATCATTTTGAGTACCGCCGCCAAATTCTTCGACTCCTTCGCGCAGATGCTCGCGGAAAAAGTCGTGGCTCCATTCTCGTCGAGCCACGCCAACGATCGTTAGTTCTGGGGGCAGCCGCCGCTCTAGCTTCATTTGGTAGAGGGCGGGCACGAGCTTGCGCTGGGTGAGATCACCGGAAGCTCCAAAAATAATCAGAATTTGGGGTTCGGGAACGCGCTCCTGTTGCAGGCCAACGCGCAGGGGATTGTCTTGGAAGGTCAGCATGGGGCGATGGGTTCTGGAAGGTTGGGTCAAATGGGTGAAGGAGGATCGACTAATTCCGATCGCCTGAAATGGCCAATCGGGAGGCGATCGCCCGGGCATGGAGTGCTGAAGGGTCGGGCGCTAAAGGGTGGGCGATGTAGGTAGCAGATCGTTTTGTAGATCGTTACTGGGGGAGCGGTCAGCCAGGGCATGGGGCCGGCAGGGCTAATCGACTCGGATCGAATGTCTCGCTCAGGTCTCGATCGTCAGCGCTCAGTCCGATCCCCGCTGTAACAACGATTCCACTCGGCGAACTTCTTCGGAGCTACCAATCACTAGGGGCGATCGCGCGTGAATCTTCTCGGGCACGATGTCCATGATGGGTTGCCGGCCATCACTGGCGAGGCCCCCTGCCTGCTCCATCAAAAAGGCTAACGGAGCTGCTTCATAGAGCAGGCGCAACTTGCCTTGGGGCTTGGCCTGGGTTCCCGGATAGAGAAACACCCCGCCTTGAAACAAAATTCGGTGCAAGTCTGCCACCAGCGCGCCGCTGTAGCGAGAGGAGTAGCCCCCCGTTTCGCGGAAATATTGCACACAGGCTTGCATGGCTGGCTCCCACTGGCCAAAGTTGCCTTCGTTGACGCTGTAGAGCTTGCCACTGCTGGGAATTTTCAGATTTTCATGGCTGAGAATAAATTCGCCTAGGCTGGGATCAAGGGTGAAGGCATGGACACCCCGCCCGATCGAGTAGACCAACACGGTGCTGGGGCCATAGAGGATGTAGCCGGCCGCCAGTTGTTTGTGCCCCGCCTGTAACAGATCCACCGCCTCACCGGTTTCGTCGTTACCTTCCTGTTGGCGAATGGCAAAAATCGACCCCACATTTAAGTCGATGTCGATGTTAGAAGACCCATCGATCGGGTCATAGAGCAGGGTATAGCGACCGATCGGGCAGTTTTCAGGAATATAGTACGGGCGCTCCATCTCCTCGGAAGCCAGGCGACAAACCAGCCCACTCTGCTTAAACACTGAAATGAACACGTCGTTGGCGTAGATGTCCATTTTTTTGACCGCTTCGCCTTGGACGTTGGTGGCTCCCGTGAACCCGAGGGCATCATCCACCAGACCCGATCGGTTCAAGTGGCGAGCAATCAACTTGCCCGCCAAGGCAATCCGGTTCATCAAGGCGCTGAGATCTTGAGCATCGGAGCCAAAGCTCTGGAGTTGTTGCAGCACATGGCGGCCCAACGTCGTGCAATCGCGATCGAGCGATCGCTCCTGGGTCACGACATACCGCCCAACCGCACTGGCAACACCAGCATCAACAGAATCAGCCATCCCGGAATCCTCCTGCGACTGACATCGAGGCTTAGTTGCCCCGTCGAGTCATGTCTTCAGTGTAGGAACCGATTTCCGAAAGGTAGAGCCGTTTTTAGGGAAACTTTATGGCTTGCCGTGGTTGGTCAGCCCGCACAGCGGGTCGATCGCCCGTCTCGCGATCGCGATCGCGCGCCCCCAACAGCCACTAACCACCAAGGTCAACCCCACTCGTCAGCCCCCTGAAGCCAAGCGCGATCAGCCCCCGACCTAGCCACATCCACCTTCCCCACAACCCCCCAAACATGACAAAGGAGCCAGCCGCGTGGGCTAGCTCCTGAAAGGTGTGGCAAGGGGAACTCACCTAAAACAAACGGGAGAACGAATCGTCGTTTGCGCCGGTAGTTCCTAAAAAATTGACCAAGCCACGATCAGGCTTAGATGTGGTTGTGGATGAACGAACGTCCTCCACCGCCCGAGCGAGGCTCTTTGGGGCGAGCCTTGTTCGCACGAATTTGGCGGCCCATCCATTCAGCCCCATCAAGTTCCTTGATGGCGTTTTCTTCAGCTTGGTCGGTTTCCAGATCGACAAAAGCAAAGCCACGAATGCGGTTCACTTCGCGGTCGATCGGCAGGGTGATACGCTTAACGACACCGTACTCCGAGAATACTTCTTGGAGATCTTGCTCGGTTGCGTCGTAGGAAAGATTACCAACGTAAATGGTCATTTGAGTCCGGAACAGTGAAACAAGCGCGTGAAGTCTTCAGTTCAATTTGTCCAACGAGCGATCGAGTCAGCGAACCGATACACAGCCCCGCGAAACTGAATTCCCACGCTGCGGCGGACTCCGAGTGCGTCGAAATTGTGCCCGGCCACAATCGCGCTCAAACAAAAGAAACTGGAAGGATAACTCCATGATAGCGCTTCAACGGGGCAACGCTGGCCCAATCCCACGGCCTTCTTCAAAAAGATTGATTAGAAGATCGCTCAAGAGATCGATCGAGCCGGTGCGGATTGGGTGCTAAAACGGAGCCACAATCCAGTGGCAGTCGGGATCGGGCTGAGGTCAGGGCGCAATCCCACCCTACCGCCCTAGTTGGGATCACAATCCCATGATTTAGACGAGCGGCCCAATCAAGGCGATCGCCCAATCGAGACGAGCACATCATACGAGCACACCGTGCTGATCGGGCCACACACCACAAAGGCTACCGATCGCCTGGAGGGTCAGATCGGTAGCCTTGTCATTTGCAGAGACTGTCGTGATCGCGAAGCGGTCAAGCCAGATCAAACTGCGGGAACACCAGCCAAGTGATTCGAGCGATGTGCAGCCGGTTAACGAGCCACAGCAACGGTCTCGGAGACTTGCATAGTACGTTTAGTACTGTTTGGGGCGCGCCTTGTTGGCACGAATTTGGCGACCCATCCATTCAGCGCCATCCAATTCCTTGATAGCGTTTTCTTCGGCTTGGTCGGTTTCCAAATCGACAAAAGCGAAACCACGAATGCGGTTGACTTCGCGGTCGATCGGAAGGGTGATCCGCTTAACCGAGCCATACTCCGAGAACACTTCTTGGAGGTCTTGTTCGGTCGCGTCGTAAGAAAGATTGCCAACGTAAATGGTCATTTGAGTCCGGAACAGAGAAACAATCGCGTGGAATCTTCAGTTCAATTTGTCTAACGAGAAATCAAGCAAGCGGCTGCCAAACAGCCATTTGAACTGAATTCTTACGCGGTGACGAACGCCAAGCACGTCACATTGGATACGCCAGAGTTGTGTTCGGCCGCGATCGCGATCAAACAAACGAAGCTAGAAGTTAGAACCATCATAGCGCCCCTACGGACTAAATCGAGATTTGCCGCAAAGACGGTCATGTTTGCTTCATCCCCGTTGATGACCGATCAAGGCTCTTCAGGGGCTAGTCAATGTCGATCGACTGGGGGCCACTGCTGCCGTTGCCCTGATTGCCAGGGGAGTCTGTGCCTGTGGTGGTGGCGGTTTCACCCAATTGCTGCTTGAGCCAGCCGCTGATGGGGTCTTGGTTGAGGTCTAGGCGCAACAAGCCGGAGGTCAAGCCACCCAAAAAGGCGATCGGCTGCTTAAGACCTTCATTCAACAGGGGTTTGAGTTCTTCGAGAAACATAGGGCTGAAGCGGCAAGTTGGGCTGCGATAATTTCTGTCCAGTGTATCAAGTGGGTTGTGGCATGACTAATCCAAGCACTGATGGGCCGGGAACCAACCCAGATCCGAGCGCAGATCCCCCCAGGGGGAGTCGGTTGATTGGGGCGATCGTGGCTCCGGCGGTGAAGTTGTGGCTGCGATCGCAGGTGGAGTCCGCAGCCGACATTCAGGTGGCCCTGACTGGGCGCGATCGGCAAATTTTGACCGGGCGCTTGCCAGAGGCGCGGATTGTTGCCCGATCGGTGGTTTACCGAGGACTGCACTTGGGGGCGATCGAGCTGGTCGCTCGGGCGATCGCGGTGAACCTGGGTCAGGTGGTGCGAGGTCAACCGCTACAACTGTTGCAACCGATTCCCGTCGCGGCCGACCTCAGCCTTTCGGCCGCAGACTTGGCCGCATCCCTGGCGGCTCCCCTGTTGGCTCCGGCGTTGGCAGAGTTTCTGCAACCGCTGCTGACCCGTTGGGGAGCCACGGCTACGTTGCGCGATCCCCAAGCCAGCCTCAGCGCCGATGGGTTGATTTTGGACGGGGTTGTGCAAGACCAGCCCTTGCGGTTGCAATTTGGCCTGGTCTTGAGCGGGCCGCTGGGGCCAAATGGGACTCAGCAGTTGATCTTGCGTGATCCTCGCTGGTTAACGGCGGCGGGGGAACTCCTGGCAGCGCTGGACTCGATCGCCCTGCCTTTGGGTGAGGATGTGGCGATTGACCAGTTAACCATTAGCCCTGATCGGCTTCACTGCTCCGGCACGATTACCGTTCGCCCCTAAACCCGATACCCGCTTGGTTGCAGCTCCTACCCACCTGGATCTAGGCGTTACGCAGCTTCACCAACACAAAGGGCGCAACGATCAAGGCGTTGAAGGTGACATTTCCCGCCCGATCCCAATTGATCAGGTTTTCTTGGCTGGGTTTGGCGATCGCCTGTTCATCAATCCACCGTTGCACAACAGCCGTGTTGTTGTCGGCGAGGGCGGTTCCCACTTCCTCTAGGGGCAAGTCTGGTGTCACCACAATCACCGCGTCGCGAGCCACATGGGGTTTCAGCCAATCCCACTCGGCTAGGTCGATCGCCTCGGTTAGGGTCGATCGCAAATCACCAGCAGCCCGCTCATTCGACGGCGAATCGGACATTCCAAAAGCATCAGACAAAGCATCAGACATAGATTTCTAGCAAGATTTCTAGCAGGATTTCTAGCGGGTTTAGACGGTTAAACGGTTGGGACACCCTGAAAGCAGGAATTGCGATCGCAGAGCCAGCTAGCGGATCGTACCTGGCTGCCCGTATTGGCGCAAAATGTCCGCCAGGGTGGGGTAGGCCGTTTCCAGCCCAAAGCTAGCCGGCGACCAAACCTGATCATAGGTAAAGTGCCGGTAGGTCATGCAAAACCGATCCCAGGGGCCCATCTGAATTTTGAACCAGTCGATCAGGCGATCGGCCAAGCCCACGGAAAGGGGCACTTTCAGCCGCGCCGGTCGCCCCTTCAGCACCGTAGAAGCAATATCCACCAACTCGTTAGCCGTCAGGGCCGGTTGCCCCAACACCAAGTGGCGTGGCCCTGGTTCCGTCGGTGGATGGAGCGCCAAGTGCGCCACCACCTGGGCAATATCCGCCGCATGGACAAAATGAAAGCTGCCATCCACCTGTAGCCGCCGGATCAAGCTGATGTAGCGCAGGGCTTCCGGCAGTCCTTTGGTGGGTTCTGAGTAGGGTTTGTCGCGATCGCCCCCGAGCACGATCGTTGGGTAAACGGCGGTGATCCGATCGGCTAAGGGGCGATCGACCAACTGTTGGGTGCATTCGGCCTTGCTGCGGATGTAGTCCGTGCCCAATTGCAGGGCTTCCGGGAGCAACTGTCGATCGCGCCCGAGCACGCTCGCCGTGGAGAAATAGAGGATCTGATCGCAGCGATCGGGATTGAGCACATCCATTAGCGCTTGGTTTTGACCCACGTTCACCGCAAAGGTTTCGGGCCCGCCCCAGCAGGTGGCCGCGAGGATGGCCGTTTGTACCTGGGTGAGGCGATCGGCAAAACGGTCGAGATCGCGCAAATCACCCGCTAGCACCTGAATTTGCGGGTGATTTTGCCAATCAAATTGCAACTTTTCGGGACTACGCACCAACAACCACAGGGGGCGATCGGTTCGTTGCAATAGGCGATCGACTAGATAGTGGCCCACACAGCCGCTCGCCCCCGTGATCAAAATCGGCCCCATGCTGCTTGGTTGCTCCCCGTCCTGATCGGCTTGTGCTGAATGCGATCGGGCAATCTTAACAAACCAGCGCGCCTGTTACTAGATGCCCGGCTCCAGGGGCGATCAGCAGCCTAGGGCATGGCGGAGTCTGAGTTGGAATTGGCATCCGTACGCTGTTCCCGAGTCACAAAAATGCATTGCACCGTTTCCCGATCGAGGGCGGCCCGGGTGCGACCAATGGTGACGATATAGGACGGAAACCGCTGCTCGATCGCAATTTGATTTCCCGGCAAAATCCCCAGCGCCGTCAGCTTGCGGAGCATGGCATCATCCTGGGTTTCCAAATGAACAATCCAGTGGGGATCGCTCGATCGAATTGTGGATAAATCATTCATGGCAGTCAGTCTCCAGCGGTAGAAAACCAGGTTAGGACGAATACGACTCCTCAGGGTTAAAAGGGTTGATCTTCCTTAGCATAATCGTCCCAGATAAGGGGCTTCAGCCCCTTGCCCCCAAGATTTCGTAATCACAGGATGCAAGTCTCAGAGATTGGAGAATAGCCCCCTATATTCAGTGTTCAAACATTATTGCCCTAGAGCGAAATCTGAAACAGGTTCAGACCCCAGTTCAAAACATAGCCCACAGCCAAGGCAAAAGGGAAAATGAACGACACCATCAGCACGGCCGTTTTGACTCCGCGCTCTTTGATGATCATCTGCAACTGAGCAATGCAAGGCAAAAAGAGTGTCAGCACCACCGCCGAAATTAAGAGCTGATCGCCCGTGAGCTGGCCACCTTGTTGTAAGTCAAATAAGCCAGCCGCTCCGTAGTCTCTGCGGAAGAAACCATAGAGCAAGATCGGCGCAGTTTCTTTTGGTAAACCCAGGGCAAGGGCGATCGGTTCAATCCCGCTAATCAGCCAATCAAAAACCCCCGTCAAGCGTCCCACCCAAATAATCGCTGAAGCCCAAATAAACAGGGGCAACACTTCCCAGAAATACCACTTCATCCGCACCCAGGTTTTGGTAATTACGTTGCGGATTTTGGGTAGACGCAGGGGAGGTAGTTCAATATAAAACTGAGCTGCCGAACCGGGCAGGAATTTATCAATGCAAAAGCCAGCGAGCAGGAAGATTCCCACAATCAACCCAGCCCAGGTGACTAGGGCTGCTGGACGCTGGGCCAAGAGTCCCAAGATCACACCCCATTGGGCTGCACAGGGAATCGCCAAGGACAACAAAAAGGTGGCGATTAGGCGTTCCCGTTTGGTCTCTAGGGTGCGGGTGACGATCGTAGCCATGGTGTCACAGCCCAACCCCAAGACGATCGGGATGACGGCTCGGCCCGAGAGACCGATCGCCTTAAACAGTCGATCGAGCATCAGGGACAAGCGAGGCAAATAGCCGCTATCTTCCAGCAACGAAAACATTAGGAAATAGGTCGCGACCACCGGCAGCACGATCGCTGTGGCATAGCGAATTCCGAGGGTAATAATCCCGTACTCATGGGCAAACAGATCCTGTAACGAGGGCCAGGGAATCGCCTGCTCCGTCACATGGTTAACAACGGGGTTGATTTGTTCCTCAAAAAAAGTTTCGATTCGATCGACCAGTTCCCCGGCTCCAAACTCCCCAACAAACTTATAAACGCCCCAATAGAGCACCAACACTAGGATCGGGAAGCCGGAGATCGGATTGACCGTTAGCTTGTGGATTTTTTCACCCCAGTGACGTTGGTTAGGATTGGGTTCTGCCAAGGTAGTTTGTTCGATTGCCTGGGCAAATTCCTGGCGTGCTTGGGCAATTTCTAGTGAAATCGGTCGGCTGATTTGGGCTTGGGTGGTGGCAATCAGTTGCTCCAAGTCCTGTTGTCGATTACCCGGTAATTGCTCCCACAAATTGGGATCTTTTTGGAGCAGTAATAATGCAAAGCTGCGGGGTGACAAATGGCGATCAACAAAATCTTGGCCCCAGCCCGATCGCCACCAAATTTCAATCTGAGTGATCGCCGCTTCGATCGGCGCTAAATATCGGATTTTTATACTCATTGTTTTGTTCTTTCAATTGAGTTGTGTTTGAATAGCCTGGATAGGTCAATAATCAACCGACCTAGCCCACCGCTGCAACGGCTGGAACTGAGGTGCTGGCTAGGCGATCAGCTAGGGCTTCTCGCAATTGATCCACGCCCCGATTGCGGGCTGCCGCCATCAAAACCACCGGCACGCCCAACTTGGCGACCAGGGCTTCTCGATCGATGGTTAGGCCCCACCGTTGGGCCTCATCCATCATGTTCACCGCCACAATTACGGGCAATTCTGCCTCTAGCAACTGCGCCGTCAAAGACAACATTCGTCCCAAATTCTTGGCATCCAACACATGAACGATCGCCCCGAAAGATTCCGAGATCAATAAGTCTCGGGCGACTCGTTCTTCTTCACTGATTGGCAATAGGGAATACATCCCTGGTGTGTCAATTACGCTGACGGCCCGATCACCCAGGGTCACGGCTCCGCGAGTCACTTCCACCGTGGTTCCGGGATAGTTAGATACCGTGACATAGGTATCGGTTAGGGCATGAAACAGCACGGATTTGCCCACATTCGGCATACCGACTAGGGCAATTTGCGGCCCACCCGGTTCAATCGGGGGGCGAGTGAGATTTTCACTAAAGGGCAACCACCGGAGCGATCGCTTTGACCCACAACTGCCATGGTTTTGGTGGCACTGATGACAATCCATGAATGACCCTTCCTTGCAACCCAACTGGGCTACTAAATTCCAATCGGTTCCAGTTCGCTTCACCCAGTGCAACTCAGCGCAGGTTGCAGGCTAAGAACAATTGAGTTTTAGCGATCGACTCCATTCTAGGAACGGGCAAATCTCGCACCAGCAATCTGCAAGACTTTCTCAATAATTGGGGTCAGCTAGTCTCAGTGATTCCGCCTCTAGGAACTAGGTCTGGGCTAGAACTGACTATCCCTCTGCTGAGTGGCCAGTGAGGGATGATCGCATCAATCAGCCAGTTAGCTCCTAAGACCAATCTGCTCAGAAGTCTTTGCTTAGCGAATCTTACAGCGCTTAGGTAGCGAGAGATAATCTAACAACCCTCACCGATCCCCGCCCCCCAGTCCACAACTAAATTCCGCCAGTGCTGGGCCTAAAATCCCTCAAGCACTGTTGCCTTATAAAGCAAAAGTAGCCATTTTATTGAAAATTCTATTCATCATATACACACTGCTGCTGCTGAGTTCGCATCATCCCATCTCTGCAACAGCTTTTCCTCTCAGATCCCTTCCTTAAATCCTGGTAGCTGTCGCATCCTGGGGAATCTGTCTTGCTGGGTTTTGGGTTTCTGAGTCGTGGGTTCACGACCAGAATTGGGTCAGGATTGTTTGTGCTTCCCATATCTGCTGTGGGGAATTAACGCCATGAGTGATTCTCCAACTCCTGATCGCCAGCCATTCGCCACCCCTGACCCACAACCGTTGGCGAATTCAGGCAGGCCTTACGCAGAATTCTGCAAAACCCTCACCCCTTGCCCCTCCCCTAAAAAGGGCGAGGGAAGACAGATGCCGGGTCCCCTGCTCCCAAGTGGAGCGAAGGGATTGGGGTGTGAGGGCAATTGAGGTTTTGCGTCAGTCCTGCCAGATTTTTGTGCCCAGATTTTTTACTCAGAGTTTTGCTCAGGGGATGTTGAACCGGCTAGCGGTTAATGAGTCGTGCCAGCTCGGGCCAGATGGGTACAAAACACAAGCGAGGGCGATCGCTCGTCGATCGCCCTCGCAGGGAGTGATGGAGTTGCGGCGGGTGCTGATGTTTTAGCGCGCGCCCACCAGCAGTTTGTCCGCGTTCTTGGCCGTTTCAAAGAAGAAGGCGGCGTTCTCTTCTGGCGTGGTGGACAGGATGCCGTGGCCCAGGTTCAGGACGTGGCCCTTGCGGCCGGCTTTGTTGATCGTGTCGATGATCCGATCGCGGATGAACGCCTTGGAGCCAAACAGCACACCGGGATCCATGTTCCCCTGCACCATCATGTCTGGGCCCAGGCGACGGCGCGCATCGGCCATGTCCACCGTCCAATCAACGCTGACCACGTTTGCACCCGATTGGCCCATCCGCTCCAGAATGCCAGCGCTGCCGCTGATGTAGAGCACTAGGGGCACATCGGGGTAGCGATCGCGCACTTTCTTGAAGGCCCGTTGTTGGTAGGGCAGCGCAAAGGTGTCGTAGTCCTGGGGCGACAGTTGCCCAGCCCAAGAGTCGAACATTTGCACCATCTGCGCGCCGCAGTCAATTTGATGGCACATATAATCGGCCACCATGTCCGACAGCTTTTCGAGGAAAGCGTGCAGCACGGTCGGCTCCGAGAAGGCCATCTGCTTAATTACGGCATATTCTTTGGAGCTTTTGCCCTCGATCGCGTAGGCCGCCAGCGTCCAGGGCGCACCCACAAAGCCCAACACAGCCGCCTTGTTGCCCACTTCTTGGCGCAGGGTGGTCAGGATCGTGCGGATGTAGGGCATGGCCGCATCGGGATCGAGGCGGGTCAGGGCCTGGACTTGCTCCATTGTCCGAATGGGCGACTCAATCACGGGGCCGCGGCTTTCGATGATGTCGAAGGGGATGCCGATGCCGGTTAGGGGCGTGAGGATGTCCGAGAACATGATCACGCCGTCGGGTTGGAAGGCACGAAAGGGTTGCAGGGAGATTTCGATCGCCAAGTCAGCAATTTCCGAGCGATCGCGGAAGGACGGATATTTTTCGCGCAAGTCCCGATAGACCTTCATGTAACGCCCGGCTTGGCGCATCATCCACACGGGCGGGCGAGGCAGTTCTTCGCCCCGCAGCGCTCGCAACAAGTAAGGTGTATCGTTTGCGCTGGTCATCGTCGCCGCTTCCTTCTTACAAAAACCGGTTTGTTAAATCGAGTGCCTAGACAGCTTACCACCCGTGTGAGCAAGGGCGACTCTCTTGCTTCGTAACGGTTTGCAACGATTTTTGAGTGGCCATTAGCGGGTAATTGGGCGAGGGAAAATCTCGTTTTCCAGCAACAACACCAGCCGATTGACTCCATAGACCTCAATCAGCCGCCGCAAATCCACATCCAGATCCCGCGCCCAAGGGCCACCCATGAACTGGGCGATCGCTTGTTTCCCCGGCGCAAAGGTCAAGCCCAACCGGCCGGGGCGATCGCCCGCCCCCTCGGGTACAAAGGACACCCGAATCGGATCACTCAAATAATCGCGGACTATATACCACCGTTGTCATGATCAGTTTCCGCCCAAAATCGCTCTGAGGCTAGTTCCAAATTATTCTTAAAATCCCTCCTGAGACGTTTTTGGACTCTCTTTCCGATGGCATTTTTTACAGAATTCAGATCACAGAAGTAAATTTTTTATAACCAATAATTCTTGACAATCACCTTTTTTCTACTAATAAGCTCTACCAGGGAATTAACGATCGCTGCTCAACTTTAAGTAAAAATTTTCAGTCAAAAACAAAATAGAGAGATTCAACATTTCGACTAACAAGATTTTCTCTTCGATCAGATCAAAACAAGTCTAAAAAAAGGAGACTTTGAAATAGAATTCAATGAATTTAATCGCAATCAATTCAAAAAACAGAAAAAGCAAATTGGCAGTGCCGATGAGGTGATGATTTTTGGCAAAAACCTGCCTATAGCCCAGGGCTTTTATCAACAAATCATGACTGGATTACGGTACTGCCCGGAAATTTAGTTTCTCTGATTTGATTAATAATATCCGATGGTCACTCCCCGAGCAGCGAAATCAAAATCTGCGGTGGGCCACTGAGTGTTCTTGCTTGCCTTGGCACCGGTCAGGTTGGCACCAGTCAGGTTGGCACCAGTCAGTTTGGCATCGATCAGGTTGGCACCGCTCAGGTCAGCATCGCTCAGGTTGGCACCAGTCAAGTTGGCATTGATCAGTTTGGCACCGGTCAGTTTGGCACCGATCAGGTCAGCCTTGTGCAGATCGGCATTGCTCAGTTTGGCCTCGGTCAGGTCAGCCTTGCGCAGGTCAATATATTCTCCCTTTCCGTAAACATTTCTCCATCTAGTCCATCCAAGAACATCGCGTTTTAATAAATCAACTTGTTCGTCAATGGCCATGATGTGTCGCCTACTGAAATTGGCTGAATAAGCCTGTTTGGTGATCAACTAAAGCACAGGTCTAGGAGGATTTTAAGGATATTTGAAAATCTTAAAAGCTAGTTACAACCAAGTTGTAAAATAAAACAAAAGATCAAATTAGCAGTGCCGATGAGGTGATGATTTGCGGCAGAAACTTGCTTACAGCCTGGGGCTTGCATCTGCAAATCATGACTGGATTACGACACTGCCCGGAAATTTAGTTCCTCTAACAAATCATGCGGTGGTAACTCCCAGAGCAGCGAAATCAAAATCTGCGGTGGGCCACTTAGTGTGCTCGTTTACCTTGGCCTCGCGAAGGTCAGCATCGGTCAGGTTAGCCTCGCGAAGGTCAGCACCGATCAGGTCGGCACCGGTCAGGTCGGCACGGCTCAGGTCAGCACCGGTCAGGTCGGCACCGCGCAGGTCGGCACCGTGCAGGTCGGCCTGTTCCAGTCTGGCATAGCGCAGTCTGGCATCGTGCAGGTCGGCACCGCACAAGTTGGCACGGCTCAGGTCGGTAAAGCTCAGTTCAATGGGTTTTCCCTCTCCGTAGATGGTGTTTCTCCATACATTCCATCCACGAACATCACTTTTTAAAGAATTAGCTTGTTTATTTTCCATCATGATGTGTCACCTACTGAAATTGGCTGAATAAGCCTGTTTGGTGATCAACTAAATCACAGATCTAGAAGGGTTTTAAGGGTCTTTAAAAATCTTAAAAGCCAGTTGCAACCAAGTTGTAAAATAAAACAAAAAATAAAATTGGCAGTGCCGATGAGGTGATAATTTGTGGCAAAAACTTGCCTACAGCCCTGGGCTTTTTATCAGCAAATCATGACTGGATTACGACACTGCCCAGCATCGATCGCGGGTTTAGGCAAAGACTAGCACGGGGCGATCGGGGCGAGGATCACTGAATTCAGCGACGACCAGCGACAGAGCGGGCCGATCGCTTCCCCGGCGCAAAGGTCAGCCCCAACCGGCCGGGGCGATCGCCAGCCCCCTCGGGTACAAAGGACACCCGAATTGGATCGGTCAAGAAATCCCGAAGGAGTATAATCCCCCTCCCCTGGGCGTTGAATGGACGACACTACAAAAACTCAAGGGTGCCTGCATCACCGTCGAGTTGCACCCAGGTTCCCACGGGCAAGGCAGCGTTCGGTGGCTCATGGCCAAAGGGCAGCCCCGAGACGATCGGAATCCGTAAATCCCCCAGTCGATCGCGCAACATTTCGGCGATCGAGCAACTGGGGCGATCGGGCGGTGGATCGCAGGCGGTGAAATGCCCGATCGCAATCCCGCCAATGGCCGACAGCAACCCGCTCAAACGCCATTGGGTCAACAGGCGATCGAGTCGGTAGGGATATTCCGCCACATCTTCGATCGCCACAATTGCGCCCTCCAAGCTCGGTTGTAGGGGTGTGTTGAGGATGCTGCTGATCACGGTCAGGTTGCCGGGAAACAGCCGACCAGCTGCGATTCCACCGCCCCAACCTTGGCCCTGAAGGGGTGCGATCGCCCGGCCCGCCAACAGATCAAACAGTCGATCGACCGTCCAAGCTGGCTCCCGGCCAAGGGTGGTCAGCACGGGGCCATGGACACCGGCCACCCCCTGCCGCGCCAAGCTCCACAGCAGAGCCGTCACGTCGGAAAAGCCCACCAACCAAACGGGCGATCGGGCCGTTGCCTCCAGCAGCCCCCCGCCCCGACCGGCAAACAGGGGCCAGTCCCAGTGTTCCAGGAGCCGCGCCGCCCCGTAGCCGCCCCGCACACAAACGATCGCCCGACAGCGGGGATCATTGAGGGCTGCTTGCAGTTGCGATCGCCGCTGGGCATCGGTTCCCGCCAAAAAACCCGCCTGAGCATCCCAGCCCTCAGCGAGGTGTAGATCAAACCCCCGATCGCGCCAAATTTGTAAACTCCGCGCGATCGGCTCGCGATCCAACACGGGGCCGCTGGGCGCAATGGCCCAAACCCGATCGCCCGGCTCCAGAGGCTGCGGCCACTGACAGATTGCGTCCTGGATTGATTTCCCTGGATTGATTTCCCTGGATTGATTTCCCTGGATTAATCATCGTTGCAGAATCGCGATCGCAATACCCAGCGCTGGAGCCGGCCTTGAGGTCTTGCGTGTTTAGAGGAAATCACCCAGGGCGATCGCCCCGGTGACGCTGGCCAGGATTTCGCCACTGCTGGCGATTTGCACCAAGGTCGATCCGCCTTGGGCCGCCAGGGCGATCGCCTCACGGGTCAAGCCGCCATTCAGTTGGATGCGATCGATCCCCGTCGCAAAATCCAAAATTGCATCTTGCCCCGCGCCCGGCCCCAACACAAAGCGATCGGCCCCAGCGCCGCCCGTCAGGGTGTCATTGCCCAAGTCCCCCGAGAGCAAATCATCCCCCGCCTCACCGAACAACTGATCATCATCCCGGCCACCGTTGAGCTGGTCATTGCCATTGCCGCCGATCACCGTGTCGAAGCCAAGATTGCCGTTGAGCTGGTCGTTGCCATCATCGCCATTCAGCAAGTCGTTGTCCCGGCCGCCCCACACGGTGTCATCGCCGGGGCCACCTCGGGCGTTGTCGTTGCCCCGCCGCGTCAGGATCAGGTTATTCACCCCATTGCCAATCACCTCATCACTACCGCTGGTGCTATAGATGTTTTCGAGGATCGTACCTGGGGCGATCGACTTACCGCGATCGAACATCGGATAAAGCGGTTCATTACTGGGATATTCCCCAAAGAACCGACCCTGGCGACCCGTTTGGGTGGTCAGCAAACCACCGGGATTCAAATCAAAAAGATAGCTGTCTGTTTCCGGCAGCAACACCATTTCCATCGTGTCTACACCACCCCCGTCCCAAATTGCTTCAACGGCCAAAAACGAGTTGGCATCCCATTGGTAAACCTCATTTCCCGATCGGAAATTGCGATTCACGCCATACAAATATTGCAGGGCTTGGATGTCGTAGCCCATTAGGGTTTGGGCGTTTTGCCGTCCCTGGAAGTCGCGCCCGTTATAGGACATGACCGTGTTGTGGCGATGGTCTAGCTCGGGGGGCAAGAAAATGCCATCGGGAATTTCTTCAATTTCCGCATCTTCCGTGGTGTTGCGATATTCGTAGGGGTGTTTGAGACCCATCGCGTGGCCAATTTCGTGAATCATCGTGCCATAGCCAGGGCTGCCCGGCCCTTTAGCAAAAAACTCGGGATCACTGTTGGCATTAGCACTTAAAAACATCTGACCGCCATAGGTCGAGGCGGGAAAGTAGGCAAAGGCCAGAAAGCTGGAGGAAGCTGTGGATTCACCAAAGGAAATCCGAATGGTGCTGTCACTGGAATCTGGCACTTCCTGAAAATTGATCGGTATGACTTGGGCATAGTTTTGAAAAATCTGCCGCACCGAGTTTTTAATTGCGTCTGACACTTCCGATGGGTTGACCACCTGCCCGTTAACCACGGAGGACAGGGCTTGGCCCGTTGCATTGGTTGGAAAACTGTAGGTAATTGTGCCGCCGGGAGCCACGTTCCACGATCGCGTTAGGTTGGGGTCATTGCGTACCGCCAACAAAGCATCGGTGATTTCATTGCCGCTCAGGGGCAGGGCTTTGGTGGGCAGGGTGGCCCGATCGACCCGTTCTGAGGCGGACTCCACTAAACATTGGCTACATCCACAGGCTGAGGGGCGAGTTTTGAGCAGCGATTGTAGCGACAGGTTGGGCAGCGGTGAACTGGCAATCCGATCCAAGGGAGATTGAGCGATCAACATAGTCAGAATCTGAGAATCTCTTCAGTGGCAAATTGTACCCAATGGGTTATATGCAATACCCTGTACTGTCTGATTGATACTGATCACAATCCGAAAAACAGGACTGATGGAACATCCCAAATTGCCCCTCTTCCCGTTGTTCCAGTTCCCCTCGCCCCGTTTGGGAGTGGGGCTAGGGATCGGGGTTTTGGCTAATCCTGAATCAGTCCCCAAAACATTAAGGGGCACACCAGTGGATGGCGCGCCCCTTAGTCAGGGTTTTCAGTCAGGGTTTTCGGCAATCCTCAGGCGAGATCTCGACCCAACTACGGGGCGATCACGAGGACTTTTGGGGGCTGCCGTTGGCGGGTAAGGTGGGTTCCGGCAAGCTCGGGGCGATCGGGGGGTGTGCCTTGTAGCGATCGAGTGCTTTGGCAGCGGCTTGCACGACCGTTGGCGCTGCATCGTGGAGGGCTTTTTGCAGCAGTTCCAACACTTCTGGGCTGCTGATGGGGGCGAGGGCGGCGATCGCGCTTGCTCGCAATTGCGGATCGGGGTGGCTGGCGAAGGTGCACAACTCGGCAATGGGCGATCGCGCTTCGGCCCGTTGACCAAGCGATCGCACCCGCGCTGCCAAGCTCGCTACCTGTGCTAAGGGGCTGGGAGCCGCACTGATGCTGGCGACAGGTTCAGCAATCGGCGCAACAATCGCGATCGGTTCGGGTTCGGGAGTTGGTGCAGGTGCAGGTTCAGGTTCGGGTTCCGGCGTGGCGATCGGTTCGGGTTCGGGGATTGGTGCAGGTGCAGGTGCAGGTTCCGGCGTGGCGATCGGTTCGGGTTCCGGCGGGGCGATCGGTTCGGGTTCGGGGATTGGTGCAGGTGCAGGTTCAGGCGCGGCGATCGGCCCGGGTTCCGGCGTGGCGATCGGTTCAGGAGCCGGAGTCGGGATCGGCGCTGCTGCCACCGGAGCCGCCGTGACACCTCCCCAAGGATCAGGCAGCTTGGCCGCCGTTGTTGTGGGTGCAGGTGCGGGCGTGGGTGCGGGCGTTGGGGCCGGAGCCGCCGCACTCGGGGCCGGACTGGGGGCGGTCGATCGCGCCTTGAGTTGATCCAGTTGTGCTTGCAGGGCTTGCAGTTCCCGATCGAAATTTTTTCGAGCGGTCTGCTTCTGGATTTCAAAATCCTGCTCTAGGCCTTGGCGCAGGCGATCGAGCTGCTGCTTGTGCTGGCGATCGAGATCGGCCAAACGCTGCTGCAACAAGTACCAGGCGATCGCGCCACCAATGACGACTCCCAAAATCAATGATCCAAACACTGCAAAACCCATAAACCCAACCTGTGGAGCGAACTTGTAATGCCAACTGGTTCGAGACCATTTAAGCAGACTGTTGATTAACCCAGTTGAAGGACACTTTCCAGGCATCCCCTGACCAGGACACGATCGCGGCCGGTATGATGGCCCCTGCTAGCTTGCCAGTCTCGATCGTGAAAACCCCGAACCTGCCGCCCCATCTCCAAGGTCTCACCCCCAGCGAAGTGCTGGAGCGCCGCGCCGCCGGCCAGGGCAACAACGTCCCGCTGAAAACCAGCCGCTCCTACGCCCAAATTTTGCGGGAAAACATTTTTACCTTCATTAATTTCGTCTTTGTGGCGATTAGTGTGGTCTTTGTGTTTCTAGGCAGTTTCAGTGATGCCATTTTGGTGGCGGCGGTGATTCTCAGCAGTGTGGTGATCAACGCGATTCAAGAAATTGCAGCCAAGCGCAAACTGGATGAAATTGCCCTGTTGACTCGCCCCAAAGCGGCGGTGATTCGCGAAGGAACCGAGCAAGATATTGACCCCAGCGAAATTGTGGTGGGGGATATTTTGGTGTTGCGATCGGGCGATCAAATTTTGGTCGATGGGGAATTAGTGGCGGGGGAATTGGCCGCCGATGAATCGCTGTTGACCGGCGAATCCGATGCGATCGAAAAAGAAGTGGGCGTGCCGGTTTATTCCGGCACATTTTGTTTAACCGGTAGCGGCTATTACCTCGCCCAAAAAGTCGGCCGCGAGAGCCTGGCCTACCAACTGACCGAAAGCGCCCGCACCTTCCGCCAAATCCTCACGCCCCTGCAACTAGAAGTGAATTTGGTGATTCGGATTTTCATGGCGATCGCCTGTTTCCTCTGGTTTTTAGTGGGGATCGGCTTCATTGCCAAGGCGATTTCCTTTAATGACACAATCCAGCGATCGGCCGTGATTGCCGGCCTCGTGCCCAGCGGATTGTATTTGACCGTCACCCTCTCCTATGCCTTGGCGGCCGTGCGGATGGTGGGCAAACGTGTGCTGATCCAGCAGGCCAACGCGGTGGAATCCCTCAGCAATGTGGATGTGCTCTGCGTCGATAAGACCGGCACGCTCACGGCCAACCGGATTCAACTGACGGAGATTTGCCCGATTGCCCCCGACGGCGATCGCCCCACCCTGGAACATTTGCTGGGGATCTATGCCGCCAGCACCGCCTCCGGCAACGCCACCAGCGAGGCGATCGCCCAGGCCCACCCCCGCGAACGCACCGAACCGCGCTACGAAATTCCCTTTTCTTCGGCCCGCAAATGGAGCGCGATCGCCTTTGAAGATGGGCCGCTGCCCACGGGCGATGCCTTTGGCGGGTTTTATGTGCTGGGTGCGCCGGAAATGGTCAGCGCCGGTTTGGCTGTGCCCCTCGCCGACTCCTGGGGCGATCGGGCCGACAATGCCGCCCGCCAAGGCTTCCGGGTGCTGCTGTTTGCCCACAGCGCCACGATTCCGCCCAAGCCCGCCAAACGCGACAACGCCGCCCTCCCCGGCGATCTACAAGCCCTGGCCCTGCTGATTTTTAGTGATGAATTGCGCCCCAGTGTCACCGAAACCCTCCAGGGCTTTGCGGAAGCGGGGATCAAGCTGAAGATCATTTCCGGCGACAACCCCGAAACTGTCCGGGCGATCGCCGCGCGAGTGGGCCTGGGCGAAAACCTGACCGCCATTTCCGGCAGCGACCTAGCTGCAATGAGTGAGGCCGAATTTGCCCGCGCCGCCACCGAAAACACGATTTTTGGCCGGATCGTCCCCGACCAAAAAGCCAAGCTCGTCATGGCCCTACGGCAAGCGGGCAACTACGTGGCCATGATTGGCGATGGTGTAAACGATGTGCTGTCGCTGAAGCAATCGAATCTGGGGATCGCCATGGAAAGCGGCAGCAAAGCCACCCGAGGCGCGGCGGACATCGTGTTGCTGGGCGATTCCTTTGAAACCCTGCCCTACACCTTTTTGGAAGGACAACGGATCGGCAACGGCATCCGCGACGTGCTGAAGCTGTTTATGGTGCGGGTGTTTTGCGTCACGTTGCTAATTCTCTGCACGGGGCAAGTCCTAGGCACGTTCCCGCTGCTGAACAAACACAGTGCCGTCGTAACGATCGTGGCGGTGGGCTTGCCGACCTTTGGCTTTCCCCTTTGGGCGCGACCAGGCAAACCGCGCGAACGCAGCGTGCTCAAATCGATGCTGAACTTTACGCTGCCCGCCACCCTCACCCTCACCCCGATCGCCCTGGCTGTATACCTGGGCTATTTAGTCACCACCCTTTGGCAGGCCACCAGTGGCAGCGCCGACTATGTAGCCCTCAACGATGCCCTGTTGGGAACTCCCCGTAGCGCCCTGGTGACGATTTTGGTCACTTGCGGCCTGTTGCTTGTGCCGTTCTTGAAGCCGGCGGCCAGTCCCTGGGTGGCGGCGGAACGACTCTGTGGCGATTGGCGCTATTCGTTGCTGGCTCTGGCGTTGCTGGGGGTCTATGCGGGGCTGGTGGCGATTCCCGGCACGCGGCAGTTTTTTGAACTCACCTTGCTGCGCCCGATCGACTATCTATTGTTGGGGGCGATCGCCCTGGGTTGGTGTTTGTTGCTGCGGTATATGTGGCGATCGCGCGTGCTCGATCGATTCCTGGGCTTCCAGCTGGGCGATCAGGATTAACACCAGCAAACGGTTGATTGGCCACGCCCCAATCGTCGTAACAAGGGGCTGAAGCCCCTTGCCCCTGACGCTCTGCGTGGGAACGATCAATAAAAAACCTCCTACAAAAAAACCGAGTGACTGACCCTTACTAGGTCGCACTCGGTTTGAGGTTGCAATTTCAACCGGAGGTGAAAACGGTTTGGCTTACGACAACGCGGCCGCTTCCGACAGTTTTTGAGCCAAAAATTCAATCAAATCGCCCTTGGGTTGACCCGTTTGCTGAATGCGGGATTCGATCCGATCGACCACATCCGGCGCTAGCCCCAACAGCGACACCAGCTTGGTATAAGCCGCCGATTCATCCGCATTAATCGCCGCTTCATCGGGCGTGCGCGCACTCGCAGCGATCGTCTCGTAGGCCAATTCTAAAACCAGTTCCTTATCCCGATCGCTAGTCAGTTGGGGAACCACTTCTTCCAGGGGCAAATTCTGCACCAAATATTCGCGCAGTTCCTGTTTAAGGTTCAGTTGCCGATCGCTATTACTCCCAAAGAGTTGGCTAAAGCGATCGAGCATCACTTCAATTTCTTCATCGGCCAAATGACCATCAGCCCAAGCCATCGCTGCCACCACGCGCAGCAGGTTCATTTGCTTGGGGGCAATGGGGGGCGGGGGCGGTGCTTGTAACATCATGACACGATCCTCCCAGGCAGTTAGGGAATGCAGTTGTAGGGTGGCTCCCAGTTCCCTCCGGTCTAACCCAACGCAAGTGGCAATGGGGACTTTCGCGAAAATTGGCGATTTAAATTGATGAAAATCCACAATCCTTGAACTATTTGGGCGAGATCAATCAAGATTTGTTGGGCAACGCAGGACTTCCAGACAACTCACCCCCGATCGCCCCGCTCGATCGCCCACCACAGCCAGCAACCCATACCCAGTAGCGCGATCGCCCCTTCCGGCGCACTGCTACAGCGGGGGATTCCCTTCATTTCAAAAATCCCCTAGGCGATCGCCCTCACTAACGAATTGCCCAGCAGCCTCTAAGCTAGGATTAGTGCCTTTGCCACACCAGTCTGGGTCAGTTAAACCCTTTCAAAAATTCCTGACAGATTGTTACGGACTCAGCGCCTTTCTCGAACAATCTCAACGGTTTTGAAAGGCTTACCTTCGATCAAGACATCGTGCATCGGTCGCCCAATCATTGGGCTTATCATTACTCAATTTTGGTCGAGGATTTTGGCGCTATGATTTCCACCTTACCGGCTGCACCAGGTGTTAACCTATCGCGTTTGCGGCTTGATGTTCGGAACCTGTTGCCCCAAGTGATCACCTGGCGACGACAGTTGCATCAATACCCCGAGTTGGGATTTCAAGAAACCAAAACAGCGGCTTTGATTGAAGCTAAGTTGCGAGAATGGGGCATTGATTATCAAGCAGGCATTGCCCAAACCGGCATCGTCGCCACAATCGAAGGCGCACGCCCCGGCCCAACCTTGGCCTTGCGGGCAGACATGGATGCGCTGCCGGTGCAAGAGCTGAACGAGGTGGACTACCGATCGCGCCATGACGGCCGAATGCACGCCTGTGGCCACGATGGGCACACGGCGATCGCCCTCGGCACGGCCTATTACTTAGCCCAGCATCGGCAATCGTTGGCAGGCACGATCAAGGTAATTTTTCAGCCCGCTGAAGAGGGCCCCGGCGGCGCAAAACCGATGATCGAAGCCGGGGTGTTGCGCAATCCCGATGTGGATGCGATTTTTGGGTTGCACCTCTGGAATAACCTGCCCGTAGGGACGATCGGGGTGCGGCCGGGGCCGCTGATGGCGGCGGTGGAATTGTTTTCCTGCAAGATTCTCGGGCGGGGCGGCCATGGCGCGATGCCCCACCAAACGATCGACTCGGTGCTGGTGGGCGCGCAAATCGTGACGGCGCTGCAAAGCATCGTGGCTCGTAACATTGACCCGATCGACTCGGCGGTGGTGACGGTGGGCGAATTTCACGCCGGAACCGCCAAAAACGTGATTGCAGACACGGCGACTTTGACCGGCACAGTGCGCTATTTCAACCCGGCGTTGGAAGGGGCAATTCAAGATCGAATCACGGCGATGATCGATGGGATTTGTGCGGCCCACGGCGCAAAATACGAACTCGATTATCGCTGCATTTATCCCGCCACCATTAATGATCCGGCGGCGGCCGACCGAGTGCGACGAGTGGCGGAAACGGCGATCGAAACACCCTTGGGAATTGTGCCAAACTGCCAAACGATGGGCAGCGAAGATATGTCATTTTTCCTGAAAGAAGTGCCCGGTTGCTATTTCTTTGTGGGGGCGGCGAATCCTGAAAAAGGGCTGGCATTTCCGCACCATCACCCGCGTTTTGATTTTGATGAAACGGCGTTGGCGATGGGGATGGAGCTGTTTTTGCGGATTATCGAATCCTTTGATGCAGCCTAGGGCGATCGGTTACTGGGGGGCGATCATCCATCGTCCGCGCTCCAATCGTCGTAACAAGGGGCTTAAGCCCCTTGCTGCCTAACGATCTTGCCGTGCTGATTTCGGAGCCGATCGCGCATAATCGGGCAAGGCCACCACTGGGTAAGATGAGCGATGGCGATCGAGTTGGCATTTTGGGGGTTAACCGCAGCGGCGACCAGTCCGGCCATGGAACCATTTCGGAAATGGCTTGGCGGCTTGGCCGAAGATATCGCCAAGGATCTGCTGAAGGATTTTGTCAAAGATGACTTGATTATCGGTACTTGGCAAAAATTACCCCTCTCCGTCCAAGGGCGTGCCGTGGGTCGATCACTCGATTCCTTTGCGGCGGTGGTGCAAGGTGAACTCGATCGCCTGGGTTATGCCTCCGATGCCTACTTTAAACCGCTCAGAACTTTCACTAAGGATCGCAACGGAGCGGCCCTGCTGGGTCAAGCACTGAACTTGCGGCGAACTGCGCCCGAGCCAATCGCCTTGGCGGAGTTGTGGGATGAGCTGGGGGTGCGATCGCTGCCGGAGGGGTTCGACTGGGCGGCGGTGGCGGCGGCCTATCGATCGGCGGTGCAAGCGATCGTCCGCGAGTCGGCTGAGTTGCGATCGATCGCTCAATTTGAACTGACGGCCCAACTGCTGGAGGGACAACAGGCCACGGCGGATTTGCTGGCCGATCGGCTCGGGCCGGCGGTGGGCTGCGATTTGGCCACCTATGCCGAGCGACTGCGCGATCGCTACAGCCACCTGAACCTGACTTCCCTGGACGATCGGGCCTATGAGGACGATCGATTGCGGCTCTGGTCGGTGTTTGTGGAGCCGTCGGCGCGGGAATGTCGGGACTATTTGCCCCAGCAGGCGGAGCTACCCAAGGAATGGCTGGCGGCCCTGGGCGAGGAGGGACTCGATCGCGATCCTCAGCAGCTCGAACGCTTGCGCCAGAGCTATTTAGACCAAACACCGCGCCCGGTTTTGGAACGGATTCGCAGCGATCGCCCGGACGATCGGCATTTGGTAATTTTGGGCGATCCGGGGGCGGGCAAGTCCACCCTGTTGCGCTACCTGGCATTGGATTGGGCCGAAGTCGAGGTCTTTGAGCAGGGCTACACCCGATCGCCCGCTGAGTTGGACGGGGCGATCGTGCCGTTGTTGGTGGAGTTGCAGCAATATGCCAGCGATCGGCAGGATGGCCGCTGCGCCACGTTGTTGGACTTCATGGAAACCGGCAGTTTTTGTGCCCATTTGTCGCGATCGGCGATCGATCAGCGGCTGAAAACCGGCCGTGCTTGGCTGTTTTTGGATGGTTTGGATGAGGTGTTTGAACCGGCGGAACGACAAGCGATCACGGTCGAAATTGCCCGCCTAGCGGAACAATATCCCCAAGCCAAAATCGTCGTTACTTCCCGCGTGATTGGCTACAAACCCTACGATCTGAGCGGTGCAGAATTCCGCCATTTCTTGTTGCAAGATCTGGATGAAACCCAAATTAATCAATTTATTAGCCAGTGGCATCAACTGGTGAAACGCAAGGACGAACAGTTTTTGCAATTGCGGCGCGATCGCCTCGCCCGTGCGGTTCAACAATCGAAGCAAATTCGCGAATTAGCCGGGAATCCGTTGTTGCTGACGATGATGGCGATCTTGAATTTGCATCAGGAATTGCCGCGCGATCGCTTTTTGTTATACGAGCAAGCGGCGCGGGTTTTGTTGCATCAATGGGATGTGGAACGGGCGCTCGAAAGTGATCCCGAGCTGGCGACGGCGGCCCTAGATTTTCGCGATAAGCAGGCGATGTTGCGGCGCGTGGCGCGGGTGATGCAAGATAGCCCGAAGGGATTGCGCGGTAACCTGATTCGCGAGGAGGATTTGGAGCGGGAATTTCGCGATTATCTCAAAACGAACGATCGGGACAATGCGGGGGCGATCGCCAAGCGCTTGATCCGCCAACTGCGAGGGCGAAACTTTATGCTCTGTGCAGTGGGGCCGGGTCTCTATGCCTTTGTGCATCGCACGTTTTTGGAATATTTCTGTGCGGCTTCGTTTCTTTGGGACTTTAAGGAAACCCAAACTCTGACGATTGAGGCGTTAATTGCGGAAACCTTTGGTAAGCATTGGGCGGATGAGTCGTGGCATGAGGTGTTGCGGCTGATTGCGTCGGAGTTGGATCAAAAATTTGTGGAGCAAATCATCGAGTTTTTGTTATCGGTAGAGGTCGATCACTCTCGACTTTTGGGAATTCATGGATTAGACAAGGGAGTAGTCTACAATTTGCTACTAGCATCAGACTGTCTTTTGGAGTTGAAACATCCAAGCCTGAATTCCCCAGTTTTTACGAAGGTCTTTAATCGATTAAAATCCGAAGCTCAGGAGTCGGCAGCTCAAAAGCTGCACTTTGATGCGGCTTTTATAGTATTAAATTGTGTTGCCAAGATTGGGATACTGGATGATGCCTTACTGGAATGGTTTAAATCACTACTGAAATCAGATAACGGATCATGGCTATCTACAGTTGCGATCATGATAATCGCTCAATACTGGAAAGATGATCCTAGAACCTTGATATTACTCAAAGATCGAGTGCGATCAGATGATCGTCAGCCAGTAAAGTTCTCTGCCATACAAGCAATTTCTAAATATTGGCAATATTGGCGAAACAATCATGATTTGCAAGACGATCATGAGATTTTTTTGATCCTCAAAGACGCAGCTTTTTCAGACAAAGATTCAACAATACGAATTCTCGCCTTACAGACCATTGCTAAACATTGGAGAGACCATCCTGATGTTTTACCAATGATTAAGGATAGAGGACAGTCAGACGAGAGTTCAGAAGTTCGGAGAGGAATTTTTAGTTTAATTGCCGACACTTGGAGGGATAGTTCAGATACTTTAACTTGGTTAAAAGATCAAATGTACTCAAGTCAGCGATTGGATATAAGGCTCGCAGCCGCGAGCCAGATTGTTCACTACTGGAAAAACGATCATGAGGTCTTTGCGATGCTCAAATATTGGGTACAGTCAAATGTTGTCTCAGATGCCCGACAATTTGCAATATGTTTGATCTCTGAGAATTGGAAGGATGAGTCTGAAACTTTAAGCTTATTATGTAGGATTGCCACTTGCGATCCTTTTCAACAAAGTAGATTTCCTTTCATTAAGGCGAATCCGCGCTATACAGCTATTACCAAGCTACTAGAAATTGCGCCTAAGAATCCGCAGGTGATTGATCTGTTACGCGATCGCGCTGCCAACGACCCCGACGATCTCTTGCGCGAATGGGCAACCGAACAACTCACCAAAATTAATCCCCAGTAGGTTGGGTTGAGGGACGAAACCCAACAACCGTAAGTGCTACATTGATCGCGTTGGGTTTCGCAAGACTCAACCCAACCTACAGGACTAGCATTAAGTACTCTAGCCATGTTGACCGCATCTCAACCTCTAACAATTACAAAAGTCAGCTACTTGCAAGGCTATGAATTAGAGCTGATTTTCAATCATCAAGAAACAGTACAAGTTGACCTAGAAGCGGAACTCCACGGGGAAATTTTTGAACCCCTCAAATCTCTAACTGTTTTTCAGCAAGTGGCGATCGACCCAGAAACCCACACGATCGCCTGGCCTAACGGTGCAGATTTTGCCCCCGAATTTCTATACCAAATTGGTCAGAAACCCAACGCCACGCCACCAACCATTTCCAACAGCTATCGCGTCGTCTTTCAAGACAACCACTATCAAATTTGCTCAGTTTTCGACCATGGCATGGGCAACCTTCAGATCGATACCGCTGCGGTGATTCAACCCCAGGCGAATAACCTGGATGAACTTCAAGCATTCGTGCGATCGCTCCAGGTTGCCCTTGAACAACCGATCCTCTTGCCCGATGCTTCAGCAATGCCGATCGCTCCCGCCACGTCTCACGCGGCCTAGCCTTGCTCAACCCAATGCGATCCATACAAGCACTACCGTTGTTGGGTTTCGCGCCTCAACCCAACCTACAAAACTGCAAAAGTCGCTAACATTGATTCATAACTGATTAAGAAATGGATGATTGAATCCTTTAACTGCAAAGAGACTGAGAAACTCTTTTTTCGACAACGATCGCGCCGATTTCCTCCTGAAATTTTGCGAATTGCCCAACGAAAACTCGCAATACTTCACGCAGCAGAATGCATTGACGATCTACGCATTCCTCCGGGCAATCACCTGGAAAAGCTAAGGGGCGATCGAGAAGGGCAGTACAGCATACGCATTAATGACCAATGGCGCATCTGTTTCCAGTGGGAACCAGGACAAGCCAAAAATGTTGAAATTGTTGACTATCACAAGGGATGAAGATGGAAATGAATCAATTAGAACCTGTTCACCCTGGCGAAATTTTGCTAGAAGAGTTTTTGCGGCCGCTGAAGATTTCCTATGCCAAGCTGGCTGCTGAAACGGGGATTTCGGTGCGGATCATTGGGGCGATCGCCCGGGGGAAGCGATCGATTTCGCCCGAGGTGGGTCTGCGGTTATCTCGCTACTTTGGACTTTCCGAACGGTTTTGGCTGAATCTCCAAATTCACTACGATTTAGAGATCCTGAAACAAACCCTACGCGATCGCCTCGAAACCGAAGTGAAAAGATTCGCCCCAATTTCCGGAAGCTAGCCATTTCATCATTCCCAGGCTCTATGTGGGAATGCTGGTTGCGATCGTCTCGCTACTTTAGATTGAGCGGTACAAGGGCTTGATGGAGCACTGTAGGGCGAGCACTTAGATAAACTTCCCGTTGATTGCTCTCGTTGTAGCCTACAACGATCGCTCCGACTTTTGCACCAATGGGTGGATACATGGCTGGCTTCATGATGCCTTGATCGAGAAAATCAGGCAGTTTAATTAAGCCTTTGGCAGTGGGATGATTAATGTTTAGAAAAATGCTGAAGGGAGCGTGGTGCTCAACAGTACCAATGACCAGTTGACCTAGGGGGTAGCGATCACTAAGGGCTTCTGATGGCTCGATCGAGGTAGTAGTGGTCATGAAATTTACTCCGGCTTTAACTGACGTGGAAATTGGTTCAGCCAAGGGAATAATCGCTGAGGAACAACAACTTCGATGCGATCCTGTCCTTCTATTTCATCGTATCGACACTCTAGCGGTTTGAGTGAGGGTTTGTTGATAGCGCCGATCGCTTCGTGAACTACGGTTTTTCCCATCGTTCCCAGGTTGAACGCGGGAACGATAAATCCCCTAACTGCCCTAGACAAGGGGCTTAAGCCCCTTGCTGCCCAACGATCTGCTAATGGTGGAATCCGGGTTTTCGGTGACTGGACGATCGCCCCTAGACCGTTGCGGCCGCCATGTCGTAGTGGATACCAGCCGCAGCCAGGCGATCGAGCGCCTCACCCAACCGGGGCAAATCGCAAATCAAGCTCACCCGCACATAGCCCTCGCCACCGGGGCCAAAAGCATTCCCCGGCGTAAACACCACGCCCGTTTGCTCCAACACCGACAGCGCAAAATCCGTGGAACTCAACCCCGGCGGGCAGGGAATCCACAGATACATCGTGGCGCGGGTCGGCTTCAGAGACCAACCCAACTGATTAAACCGCTCCACCAGAAAATCCCGGCGCGATCGATAGCGGGTTTGCACCTCCGTCAGGTAGCTGTCGGGCATCAACAGGGCCGTTTCCGCCGCCTTTTGCAGCGCCGAAAAAATCCCGTAGTCCAGATTGGTTTTCAGGGTGCGTAGACCCTGCACAATCTCCGAGTTGCCCACCACAAAGCCGACCCGCCAGCCCGCCATGTTGTAGGTTTTCGAGAGGGTGTGGAATTCCACGCCGATCTCCTTCGCGCCGGGAATTTCCAGCAGGCTGGTGGGCTGGTAGCCATCGAAGGCCAACTCCGCATAACAGAGATCATGAACCAGCAAAATCTCGTGCTTGCGGGCAAAGGCCACCGCTTCTTCGTAGAACTCGCGGGGGGCGGTGGCGGCGGTGGGGTTGCTGGGATAGTTGAAGTAGAGGATCTTGGCGCGATCGGCCACGTCTTCGGGGATCGAACCAAAGTCAATCAGCCAGTCTTGCTCGGCTTTCAGGACGATTGTGTGCAGGTTGGCCCCCGCCAGCAGCGGCCCCCGGAAGTGGGGCGGATAGGCGGGGCTGGGCACGAGGATTGTGTCGCCGGGGTTGATATAGGCCAGGGCTAAGTGGGTGAGGCCTTCTTTGGAACCCAGCAGGGGCAGGGCTTCGCTGTCGGAACTGAGCTTGACACCGTAGCGCCGCTCATACCAAGTGGTGATCGCTTCCCGAAAGCTGGCTTTGCCCTCAAAGGGGGGGTAGCCGTGGCCGTTGGGATCGTCGAGGGCTTCTTTGGCGGCGGCGATCACGGGGGCGGGGGCGGGGCCGTCGGGGTTGCCCATGCCTAGGTCAATCAGGTCGAGTCCCTGTTTGCGGGCGTTGGCTTTTAGTTCGTCTAGGCGGGCAAAAACGTATTGCGGCAAAACGCGCAGGCGATCGGCGGGTTGAATTTTCATGGCTGAGTGACCTCCTCTCCGTGGTAGATGGGGGCTGCGGCGATCGGCCCGCTATCGGGGCTAAAGCTGCTGCGGCAGGGGGCGAGGGTGGAGACCAGGGCCGCCATGACTTGGTCGGTGTTGACGGGGAAGGGCAGGTGATGAATATCTGATCGCTCGTGGCAGGCTAGCTCTGCGGCCTGTTTCAAGTCCTGAAGCGTCATTTGCCCCAGGCCCAGTTCTTCCAGGGAACGGGGCAAGCCGATCGCTTCATAAAAGCTCAACAGTTGCGATCGGGCGGTGGCGGCCAGTTGGCTGCCTTGGATCATTTCTTCCAGGCGCAGTTGACCCAAAATCCCCAGGGCTACTTTTTCGCCATGCAACGTGCCGTGGCTGGCGCTGGTGTGGGTCAAGCCGTTGTGGATCGCGTGGGCGGCTACGGTGCGACATTGGGCCCCGCCTAGCCCGCCAATCACGCCGGCCATTAGCACCGATGCGTCCACCACTTCTTGCCAGAGGGGGCCGCCGGGTTGGGCGATCGCCTCGGGGGATTTTTGCAACAACAGATCCCGCAGCACCCGGGCCGACTGGACGGCGGCGACGATCGTGGTTTGTTCGGAGCGACCACTACTAATCGAGGCTTCGTACCATTTGGCGATCGCATCACCAATGCCGGCCACCAGGGTGCGGATGGGGGCCGTTTGCACCAGCTCGTAATCCAAAATCAGCAAGTCGGGACAGCGATCGAGCGTCACATCGTAGAGAAACGCCCCGGTTTCAGAATAGACATTCGAGAGGGCTGTCCAGGCGGCGCAGGTGGCCCCAGAGCTGGGAATTGTGGCGATCGGGAGTTTTAGTTGGTGGGCCACCAGTTTGGCCGCGTCGAGGGCCTTGCCGCCGCCCGTGCCGACGATGCAGTCTGCCCGATGGGCCTTGGCCGCCGCGCGCAGGCGTTCCAAGCTGCTTTCACAACAATCGGGCAAATAGTTGGCGCTGGTGAATTTGGCCCCGATCGCCCCCAATACCGGTTGCAGCGAGGGGATCAACGCCGCCAGGGAACGATCGCCCCCAATCACCAACGGGCGCTGACCCAACCGTGCCAGTTCGGCCCCCGCCTGTGCGATCGCTCCCCAACCACGCACCACCCTTGCCGGGGCAATGGTCAACGCCGGAATTGGTATGGTCGCAGCAGTAGGAGCAGTCGGCATGTTGGTGACCAAAAGTAAAGGGTACAAGCCCCGCCCCTCAAGGACGGCTTTTCGATCAAGCTAGGGAGGATGTCAACAGAAAGTACACTCTATCTTACGGCGGGTCAGAACGCGATCGCGCGGACAATCCCTTGGCGGTTTCAGGTCTATTGGTTTCAGGTCTATTGGTTTCAGGTCTATTGGTTTCAGGTCTATTGGCGGGTCGCCCCTCTGGCAGCTATTCAAAAAGACTCATACTCCTGAGCCAAACCATCGAGCGCCCGAGCCAGTCAAGGTTGGTGTTCCTTCTCGGTACACTTGACTCTCGGTTCTTCCTACTCCGAGTCACTGACCGGTGACTAGCCCTAGCGAATGCATTGTCGATCGAGCCTTGTCAACGTCTTAAGCAGCCTGCGCCTCCAGAACGCCAGTCAGCCCTCTCCCTGGCGGGCAATTCAGCGCCCGCGATCGTGGTGGCGTTTAGGGACGATGGGATTGCTGGGAGCTACGGTCATCGGGTGTGGCGATCTGCCCAGCTCGCCGTTGCCGAGCGTCACGGAGTTGCCGAACGATCGCCCCACCCTGATCACGACCGCCGACATCAACAACCAAGGCCCCAATCCCTCGCGCCTAGCGTTTTACACCGCCAATCTGGAAACTGGTGAAGTCGCTCGCTGGCTCTTGCAAAACGATATGGAGATTGACCAGCCTGATAAGGTGCAAACGCCGATCGAGTCTGGCCCGCCCACTTGGTTTGATGACGGCAGCGGCATGGTCTATCAGGGATTGTTGACCGGGAAGGCGGGGCCGTTTTTAATTCGACCCGATGGCACGGTGCAAGCGATGGAGCTGCCGGCCAACATTCCTGCCAGCACCGGGCGCAAGGCCTGGAGTCCTAATGGGCAATGGTTGGCCTACGAACGGGTGCGATCGCAGGGGGAAGCCACCTTTTCGGACATTTATCTGCTCGATCGCCGTACGGGATCCCAGCGTCTGTGGCTGGCAAACGACCAGTCCGATCGCGAAATTCGCTGGCTGGCTTGGTCGCCTAACAGTCAGCAGTTAGCCGTGGCTCGCTACCGGCTGGAGTCCGATCGCGTTGAGCTGTCGATTTTGAATTTGCGGGGCGATCGCCTGATTCCCATCCGCGAGGGTGATGCAATCCCATTCCGCAATCCCGATACGGCTCTCTATGACTTTAAGTGGTTGCCTAATGGCAAGGGCCTGAGTTTCCTGGGCGATCGCACGGGCGCGCCGGTCAGCACCGATCGCGAAGATGCCTTGGATGAGTTCCTCAGTTTCCGCTGGTTGTTTCCCAAGCGCCTGGATGGTCAGCCGCGATCGGCTATTTGGCTGTTGGATTTGCAAACCCGCCAGTTTCAGGAACTCAAGATTCGCTTTCCCGAGCCACCCCAAGGCGACCTCACTGGCTACACTTGGTCACCCGATGGCCAGCGCTTGGCCCTGACCGCTGGTTTCACGGGTCGCTGTCGGCGGCTGATCACCAGCAGCACGCTCACCTGTAGCGATCGAATCTATTTGACGCGAGCTGATGGCAGCGATCTACGTCCCCTGACCCAGGTAGAGCAATGGCCCAGTTACCGACTGATTTGGTTTAGCCCCCCTACGAAAACTGCGGCCGCCCACCATCGCGCCGCCAGCGCCGCCACATTACCGGCCCAGCGCGATCGCCCCAGCACCAACCCCTAGGAACTCTCCCCTGGCGCGATTAACCTGTGCGATATAACCTGCGCGATATGACCTGTGCGATTAACTCCTGTGATTAACCTGCACCATGATTGGGCTAGCTGCGATCGGGTCTGGACTCTTTCCCTGGATTGACCCAACGCCACCCACTAGCGTCGCCAGTCAGGGTGGCCAGCCAGTATCAATTGCAACCCCTTGGCAGTTTCCACGGATGCTGGATCGGGGGGCGATCGTCATCCCTGCGATTCCGATTGACCCCTGATTGACCCCTGATTGACCACCGATGGGTCACGGTGTAAGGGGGCGATCGTCCCTTGCACCCAACGCTGCTGAACGGCCGGGTCGAGGCGATCGGTCACAGGCCGGTGGCAATCGGAGAAAATGAAATAGTCTACTTGTTGTACATCACCGCATCCTGTCTTCGGTTCATACTGATACAGGTCTTGCTTGAGTTCAGGCGTTGATTTTATCGGCTATCAGTTGGGGAGAGCAGTCGTCATGAGCGATCGGGAGGGGTCAGTGGTGCTGACCAATGCTGAAGTGTTGCAACTTCAGGCAGAGGTCGATCGACTCGCGGCCCGGAATGCTGCCCTGCAACTGCAACACGAGTTACTGGCGAGTTGGGTGATCACCGCACGCATGACCACCGCTAGCAACCTGATGCTGCGCGCCCTCACTCAACAGATCCTGGAATCGCTCCAATCCCTCTGCCAAGCCGAGCAGGGCAGCATTTTCTTGCTCGATGCCCAGGGGCAAGCCACGGAATGTTTGCTGGCCCGTGGTTCCACCATCCGGGAGCAAAAGCGAGAAATCGTCAATCAAATTTTGCAAGAGGGTCTGGCGGCCTGGACTATCCAGCGCCGGGAAATTGCCCTGGTCACGGACAGCATGGACGATGAACGCTGGCTGCAATTGCCCAATCAGCCCTACACGGTGCGATCGGCGCTCTGCATTCCGGTGCAGCGGGGCAAGCGGCTGCTGGCCCTGGTGACCTTGATGCACAGCCAGCCCCACTACTTTGGGCCCGGCAGTGTTGAGCAGTCCCATGTGGCGGCCGAGGCGATCGCCCTCAGCCTTGAAAATGCCATGCTGTACCAAACCCTCAGCACTCCCGACAATCCCCATGAATCAGCCCCCAGCGAGGCCCCTTCACTGCCTTCTGTGGGTAGCTCCTTTAGTGATGATTCGGTGGTGTCAGGCATTTCCAATCCTGCCAGTTCGATCGCCGATCAACGCACTCTCGAAGACACCGGCCTTTTGATCGCCACCGCTGAAGGCCGACTGCGGTATGTCAATCGGGCCTTTGCCCAAATCTTTGGGTATCGACGACGCGACTTAGCCAAAATCGAATCCATCTTGGATCTGATCCCCGTGGATTACCAAGCCGCCCTTGCCCATAAGTTGGAGCATTGCATCCGCAGCTACGAACATCCCCTAACCTGCATTTCCGTGGGGCGACATCGCAACGGACAGCTTATGAGTCTGGAGTTCTATGCCGAACGGATCCACTTTTCGGGCGAGCCGGGGGTGATTGGTTTAGTGCGGCGCGTGGATTTGTTGCCCAGCCCCGAAGCGTCCTACAACGGTTGATCCGTTGGGGTGGGATCAAAATTGGCCCGCAACCCCTGATTGGGAGTCCAGTCGATCGCTCCGTCGTTGCCCGTTTGATAGATCTTGACGCGCTTGTCCTGCAAGAGTTGGGCGATCGGTTCTGGGATCTCGCGCGTGGAGGCGATCGCCCATTGGGGTTGCAGCTTGTTCAACAAGTCGGGCGAGAGGGCCTGGCCTGACCACCAAAGACCCGTCACCGGAGTCAGTGGATTGGTTTGCACCAAGAGTTTCTGTTGATCTGCCGAGCAATTGCCCAACAGCAGCCAGGTTTCTGACCCTAGTGTGAGGCTCAAGGCCGGCAAGTTGGGATCGATCGCCCGTAGCTCCGCCCGTCCCAGCCGCACCACCTGACCCGCCGCCAGGGTGTGATAGCGCCCATTACGCACCCGCAGCGCACTGACCAAGGCCCGATCGACATTGGACGCGGCCACCTGCAATGGGCGATCGTACAGATTGGCGATCGGCAACTGTTCCAAGATCCCCAACCAAGCTCGGCGGTCTTCTAGGCGATCGCCCAGGGCCACAACGCCGGACACTCGGTTCACCCCCTGATGGCGCAGGAAGGGGAGCAGAGTAAATTGGGCTACTGCCATATCCCCAGATCCAACCAGCATCACTTGGCCCCCATCTTGCACGGCCAACATGGATTGATTGCCTGCATCCAGCACCGTGAGTGAGAGCTGGTGAGCACGGGCTACCCAACCGGGGCCGATCGCCAGGAGCACCGCCACGATCGCCGCCAACAGCCAGCGGTTGGCCCGATGGAACCAGGGCGATCGCCACACCAGCAAGATCAACAGGTACAGAATCAGCACCTGAGCGATCGAAATCGCCCCGATCGCGATTGCACTGCCCGGCAGCGTGGCGATCCAGTCCCCAATCATCAGTAGCGCCTTGACCGGATAGGTCAGCCAGCTCGTGAACCAGCGTCCCAAGGGCGGCAAGATTACCAACAGCAACGCCCCGATCGCCCCCGCGATCGTCAAGATCGCCACGGGAATGGTGGTTAAGGCACTGGCGATCGGCCCGTAGGGGGAAACTTGATAAAACGTCCAAAGCTGTACCGGCATTACCCACAGGGTAGCCGCCAAGGAAGCCGCCAGCGGTTCCGCCAAGAAAAAGGGCAGTGCTGTTAACCATTGGACGATCGGCCCGGCCGAAGCAATCAGCCCCAAGGTGGCCAACAAGCTGAACTGAAAACTCAGATCCCAAATCCAGAGGGGATGCCACAGCAACATGGCCACCACCACGGCCAGCAAGGCCCCCAAGGTGTTAATCGATCGCTGTTGCATTAACCCCGCAATCACCGCCAAACCCATCAGCCCCGCCCGCACCACCGACGGCCCCGCCCCCGCCAACCACACATAGCCCAGCACCACCGCCGCCCCCGCCAAGGCCAGGGGCCAGGGCAAGGGCCGCAACCGAACGATCGCCAAAAACGTGCCCAGCAGCGTCACGATCTGAAAGCCGGAAGCCGCCAACACATGGGCCAGCCCCGCCTGCACAAACTGGGCTTGTAGATCCGGGGGCAAATCTACCGCCTGCCGACCCAGCACCAACGCGCCCAAAAATGCCCCCTCGGGAAAGCCCATCGATCGCACCAGTTCCCGCACCAGATGCTTGTTGAGCGATCGGGGACTGAGCCGATCCCAGCCAGACCACCAACCCTCGGTCGCCGCCGGCCGGTCAATCATCTGGAGCGTTCGGCCCGCCAACCCGGTAAAGCTACCTTCCCGCTGCGAATACCAAGCAAAATCAAACGCCCCGGGATTTTTGGCGCGTGAGGGCAAATAAAGCCGGCCGCTCACTTCCACGGTTTGGCCTGGTGTTAAGCCCGTCGCCTGCAACAGGGGCACAGTGGTGTAGACCCGGCCCGTCACGCTCTGCACCAAATTTTGGGGAGGAGTTGCCCCGCCGGGTCCGATCGCTGTGGGAATTTGCAGCAGTTGGGTCGCCTGCAACCAAAACCGGGCCTTGCCGCTGCTCGTCAGTTGATAGTCCGAATCCACCTGGCCGCGCACCGTGGCCAAGTTGGCGGCTGCTCCCGTTTGCTCGATCGCCCCCACGGCCTTGCTGATGTCCTCGGGGCCCGGTTGGGGCGTGCGCCATTGTAAATAGAGCGCCGCCAACAATCCCACCAGCCCCGCCGCCAACCAAAAGCCCGGTTTCGAACTGGGATCAAGCCACCGCCACCGACGACCAGCCGGGAGCGATCGCACCCCCACCATCACCAGCCCACACCCCAACAGCCACAGGCCGCCCCCCGGCAACCCCGTCGCCAGCAACCCCGCCACAAACGCCAGCCCCAAAATTGCCAAGCCCGTCATTCGATCGCCCCTTCCCCCAAAAAGTCGATCGCCCTGACTCCCAGCGGGATTGAATCAGGGCGATCGGGTCTTAGCACAACAAATTCAAAGTGTGAGGTCAAAAGTCCAATATCAAAAACGTCAATCCACAAACCCTCCAACCCCGGTAGACAAGGGGCTTAAGCCCCTTGCCCCATCACGAACTGGTAACGGCAAGATCTCGTAGTAGTCCTGTAGTAATCCTGTAGGTTGGGTTGGGGAACGAAACCCAACAGCCGCCCCTATTGCATCGCTCACTAGCAGGTTGGATTCCGCTCCAAAACTCAACCGTCGTCAGCGCTACTGGCGCAACTGCTCTAATTCACTGGGTTAATTGTGCAAAATCAATCGTGTCAGACAAGGGGCTTAAGCCCCTTGCCCCCTAATGATCGAGTAACGAAACCAATCAAAATAGTCTAGGAGCGCTACTACATCGATCGCGTTGGGTTTCGCAAAGTTCAACCCAACCTACTGAGTCAAGCTACTAATAGGCCACTAGAACGACAGACCCAGACGTAAGCCAAAGACCGCGTGCAGCACCATCACCCCAAAAGCCGCCGTTCCCAGGTAAGCATGGGCCGTCCGCAACTCTGGCTTACCACCGCCAAACTTGGACATGGAAATTGCCCCATTGGCCCCCAACAGACCCAAAACGAGCGTGCCTGTCCAGAAGTGGGGGCTTTCCAAAATCGGCTTTTGTTGCATCACCAGCGACAGCAACCCGCCCGAGTAGCCCATGGCCATAAAGGTTGTCATCCACAGGGCCAGGCGCTTGTGATTGGTCAGCAACGTAGCCTTTTCATCGCTGGGTTCCGCTAACCGGCCCTTCCAGCCCAAGGACACGGCCGCCGTGCCCATCGCAAACATCACAATCCCCATCATCAGCGGGTGGCCCCAATGGGTGATCGGTTCCGGCAAGTTCATGCCTCGGAATTGGGCGGCGATCGGCTCCAAAGTCTCTGTCAGGCGATCGGCCACAGTCAAAAGTAAACCCATTTGTTAGCTCCTGCTCTCAAAACCGGCGATTGATGGGGCAATTATAAAATTTTTCCGAAATCCTCGTCCCAGGACTTAACCCGTAACCCATGAATTCATGAACCCGCGAGCCGATCAGAACAAGGGGCTGAAGCCCCTTGCTGCCTCACGAGTCATGCGCGGGCAATCAGGATTTTAGGTGATGGGACAGGATGCGCTAAACCTGGGTCAACGATCGCCCCTTCAGCAGGGGGAAACCCAGTTCCTCGCGCCGTTCCACGTAGAGCTTGGCCACCTGCCGCGCCATGCCGCGAATCCGGCCGATGTAGCGCGTCCGTTCCATGACGGCGATTACCCCGCGCGCGTCGAGCATATTGAAGGTGTGGGAACACTTCAGCACAAAGTCCAGCGCCGGAATGGCCAGGCGGCGATCGATCAGTTGCAGCGCTTCTTTTTCGTAGAGACCAAACAGCGCGAACAACATCTCCGGGTCAGAGGCCTCGAAGTTGTAGTGGCACTGCTCAATTTCACCCTGCATGTGCACATCGCCATAGAGCAGCCGATCGTTCCAGCGGATGTCGGCGATCGCACTCACGCCCTGTAGGTACATCACCAGCCGCTCAAGGCCGTAGGTAATTTCGATCGACACGGGATCGCAATCCAAGCCACCGCACTGCTGGAAATAGGTGAACTGGGTCACTTCCATCCCATCGAGCCATACTTCCCAGCCCACGCCCCAAGCACCCACGGAGGCATCTTCCCAGTTGTCTTCCACAAACCGCACGTCATGGTCTTCGGGGCGAATTCCCAAGGCCCGTAAGGAGTCTAGATAGATCTCTTGGATGTTGTCCGGCGAGGGCTTAATCAGCACTTGGTATTGGTAGTAGTGCTGATAGCGGTTGGGGTTTTCGCCGTAGCGGCCATCGGTGGGGCGGCGGCAGGGTTCCACATAGGCCACCGACCAAGGCTCGGGCCCCAGGGCACGCAGGAAGGTGTGGGGATTTTTGGTGCCTGCGCCCTTTTCGGTGTCGTAGGGCTGACCGATTAAGCAGCCTTGCTGGGCCCAAAAGTCGTGTAACGTTGCGATCGCCTGCTGGAAAAACACCGCCTATCCGCTCCCAAAAATCCCAAACAACTGATCATCGGATTGCTGTTCTGGCTCAGGCCCAATCCGATTAGCACAGTAACACTAACCGAAAACACTAACCGAAACGGGAACGGCGCGATCGTTCTATTCACCCCCAAGTCAAACCTTGTGCCGGGCTGGCTTTAGAGGGCATCGCTCTGACATTTCATGCGCCTCAAAGACGATTTGCCTCAAATAACGCCTTGCCCCGAAAATGCCGCCTCACGGAATTTGCGATCGCCTAGGGGAGGTCTGGTAGGGGAAGCCTGAAAAGCCAAGGTTGATACTCTGGATGCCCGAGCGATCAACCTGGTGGACAAGGAACTTGAGCATCTTGCTCCCACGAGTATTGCTGCTTGGTTCATGCCAAAAGATACTTTTTGGGCATCCCCTTAGGTCACGCGGTGGGGTTCGCTTTCGGGGGTGTAGTCGATCGGCATCACGCCCTCGGTGTTCTCGTAGGGGTGCGGAATGATGTAGTGGCTAATCACCTGGCCGCCGTAGACCGCCTTCGCAGCTTTGATCCCTTCTTCCATCGCTCGTTCCACTTCGGACACCGGGCCGCGAATTGTGATGAAGAAGTTGCCTTTCTCGGCCTTGTCAAAAAAGACCAGCGTGACGCGGGCCCCTTTAACCATCGCATCGGCGGCGGCCAGGATCGATGGAAAACCTAGGGTTTCGATGGTTCCAACGGCGATGGGCATGGCTTCAAGGACAGATCAGGACGGGGCGCGACACAGCAGATAAAACCGGAGCCAGCCAAGGGGGGAAAGGGCGATCGCAGGTCGCGATTCCAGCAATCCAATCCACCTGGCGGGGTGGCGCAATGGCAAGAGTGTAGCGCGATCGGGGTGCGCCGTTGGTGGTCGATCGCAAAAATCCCCGCCGGCTTGTGATTCGAGCAATTGCCCCCGCTGTGACGATTTCATGAGATCGCGGCGATCGCAACCTTGCCCTAACCAGTCGTAACTGGTTGCGTAAACGCCAAGGGTCGATCTAGATTAAAGCGCTACAGTTTCTTTAGAATTAGGTTTACCGATCGCCGACCAGCTCCTATGCGATTGGACAATTTGCCACTCTGCGCTGGCCTGCGTGCAACTCGATGAATGAAGACAGGCTAGGTCGCCGCGCGAATTGCCAACCTTGCATCTGCCCGATCACGGCAGCGCGATCGAACCCCGATCGTGCCAGCCCTCAATCGTGGCTGATCGCTCAAACGGCTTAACGATAAACGCTTGATGGCTTAATTGCTGGTTGCCCGGTTCGCTTGGTCTCCTTAAACTGCCAACGCAATTGCCGACCGATACCCTCGTGGTCAATCAGTAGTTGCCAATACAACCAGCGTTACCGCGATCACCGGACAATCAATCAGCCCCGTCCGTGCGTTCCGATCGTTTTGTCGGGAACCTTCAGACCAAGCTCAACACAAGGTCTTTCAAATCCCAGTCATCGCGCAACCTCTGTAGCTGACTCCTGCCAGATCGATTCAGCAGGTGACTCATCCCAACCCTGGCTCACACTAGCTATTGTTGTTCGGTGGTTACCGATGACTTGATCGCCCATTGTGTTTGCTTGCTTTGTGTTTGCTTGCCCTGTGTTTGCTTGCCCTGTGTTTGCTTGCTTTGTGTTCGCCCGTTTTGCTGCCTTTACTAACCTCGATCGCACAGTCCACCCGATCCCCCTATGAGCGACCGCACCAGCCAAGCCCCTGTGTTTTCCAGCAATCCGTTGCCGGTGATGCCGGAATCCGGGTTGCGCTACCTAACCGAGGAGCGCGATGCCTGTGGCGTTGGCTTCATCGCCCAGCGCCAGGCCCAAGCCAGTCACGACTTGGTGGATAAGGCCCTGATCGCCTTGGGGTGCATGGAGCACCGGGGCGGTTGCAGTGCCGATCGTGACTCGGGCGACGGCGCTGGGGTGATGACGGCGATTCCCTGGACTCTGATTGAGCAATGGGCCGCTGCCGAGGGCAAAACGATTAATCGCGATCGCACAGCAGTGGGGATGTTGTTCCTGCCGCTGGATGCGGACAAGCTGATCCAGGCCAAGGCTGCCATTGATGCCACGATCGCCGATGCGGGCCTGACCCTGGTGGGCTGGCGCGCGGTGCCCACCCGTCCAGAGGTGTTGGGCATTCAAGCACGCGAGAACTTGCCGGCGATCGAGCAGGTGATTATTGAATCCACCCTAACCGGCGATGCCCTGGAACGGCAACTCTATCAACTGCGTCGTCGGTTCGGAAATGCGGTGGTGCAAGCCCTCGGTCAGGATGATACAAAAGTTACCTCCCAGTCCGTAGGATTCTACGCTTGCTCCCTGTCGAACCACACCATCATCTACAAGGGAATGGTGCGATCGGAGGTTTTGGGCCGCTTCTACCCAGACTTGACCAACCCGGACTACACGAGTGCCTGGGCGGTCTACCACCGCCGCTTCAGCACCAACACGATGCCCCGCTGGCCGTTGGCGCAACCGATGCGGATGTTGGGTCACAACGGCGAAATCAACACGCTGCTGGGCAATCTGAACTGGATGTTGGCCAAGCAGGCGGATTTGGCCCACGAAAATTGGACAACCGAGGAGCTGGATGCCCTGAAGCCGATCGTTAGCTACGAGAACAGCGACTCGGCCAACTTGGACAACTCGTTGGAACTGCTGGTGCGATCGGGCCGCAGCATCCTAGAGGCCGTGACCCTGCTCGTGCCGGAAGCCTACGAAAATCAGCCGGATTTGGCCGATTACCCGGAAATTGTTGATTACTACAACTACTATCGCGGGGTGCAGGAACCCTGGGATGGCCCGGCGCTGCTGGTGTTTGGTGATGGCAAGATTGTGGGCGCAACGCTCGATCGCAATGGTCTGCGCCCCGCCCGCTACTGCATCACCTGCGACGGCTACATCATTGTTGGCTCGGAAGCCGGGGTGGTGGATGTGCCGATCGAAAACATCCTCGAAAAGGGTCGGCTCGGCCCCGGCCAGGCGATCGCCGTGGATCTAGAAGCCGGTGAAGTCCTGAAAAATTGGGATCTGAAGTTGAAGGTGGCCCGCCAGCATCCCTACGGCGAGTGGGTGCGCGACCATCAGCAACAATTGACCACCCAACCCTTCGCCGCTGACAAAACTCTAGAAGAAAGCAACCTGCTGCAACACCAAACGGCCTTTGGCTACACTGCCGAAGATCTGGATCTGGTGATTGTGGACATGGCGGCCAACGGCAAGGAGCCGACCTACTGCATGGGTGATGACATCCCCTTGGCAGTGCTCTCGACCCGGCCGCACTTGCTCTACGACTACTTCAAACAGCGGTTCGCGCAGGTGACGAACCCGCCGATCGACCCCCTGCGCGAAAAGCTGGTGATGTCTCTGGAAATGCACCTGGGTCGGCGCGGCAACCTGCTGACTCCGGCTCCGGAAGCAGCCCGCTTGGTGAAAATCAGCTCGCCCGTGCTGAATGAAACGGAGCTGGGCAAGCTGTCTGAGTCGGGGATGCAAGTCGCCACCCTTTCGACCCTCTACAGCACGGCCGATGGCCCGGCGGGTCTGCGGGCGGCGATTACGGCCCTGCAAGACCAGGCCGTGGCGGCGGTGCAAGGCGGGGCGGAAATCCTAATCCTGAGCGATCGCACGGGTTCCCTGTCGCCAGATACCACCTATATTCCGCCGCTGGTGGCGATCGGCTCGGTGCACCACCACCTGATCCGCCAAGGATTGCGGATGCAGGTGTCGATTGTGGCCGATACGGCCCAATGCTGGAGCACCCATCACTTTGCCTGCGCCGTGGGCTTTGGGGCCAGTGCCGTTTGTCCCTACTTGGCGCTGGAGAGCATCCGCCACTGGTGGAATAGCGATCGCACCCAAACCCTGATGGGCAACGGCAAGCTGCCGGCGACTTCGATCGAGCAGGCCCAAGCCAACTACCGGGGCGCGGTGGAAGCTGGGTTGCTGAAGATCCTCTCGAAGATGGGGATTTCCCTGTTGGCCAGCTACCATGGGGCGCAAATTTTCGAGGCGATCGGGATTGGCCGGGAGCTAATCGACCTGGCCTTTGTCGGCACGCCCTCCCGCGTTGGGGGCTTGGGCGTGGCAGAACTGGCCCAAGAAGTGATGACCTTCCATGCGGCGGCCTTCCCCGAACTAACCGGCAAGAAGCTGGAAAATATGGGCTTCGTCCAGTACCGCAAGGGTGGCGAATACCACATGAACTCGCCAGAAATGGCCAAGGCCCTGCACAAGGCCGTGGATGCCTTTAAGGCCCAAACGCCCGAGGGTGAATGGGTTCCCGGCGCACAGGCCCTCAGCAGTGAAGCCTACGATCACTACAGCGTCTACAAGCGCTATTTGCAACACCGTACCCCCACGGCCTTGCGGGACTTGCTGGACTTCGACACCAGCCGCAGCCCGATTTCCGTGGATGAGGTGGAGTCGATCGAATCGATTCTGAAGCGGTTCTGCACGGGCGGCATGTCCCTGGGTGCTCTGTCGCCGGAAGCCCATGAGGTGCTGGCGATCGCCATGAACCGAATTGGCGGCAAGTCCAACTCCGGCGAAGGCGGCGAAGATCCGCGCCGCTACACCACCCTGAACGATGTGGACGAAAACGGTCTGTCCGCCACCTTCCCGCACCTGAAGGGCCTGCGCAACGGCGACACCGCCAGCTCCGCGATCAAACAGGTGGCTTCGGGGCGCTTTGGCGTGACCCCGGAATACCTGATGAGCGCCGAGCAAATCGAAATCAAGGTGGCCCAAGGCGCGAAACCCGGTGAGGGTGGTCAGCTCCCCGGCAAAAAGGTCAGCCCCTACATCGCCATGCTGCGGCGATCGAAGCCCGGTGTCACCCTGATTTCGCCACCGCCCCACCACGACATCTACTCGATCGAAGATTTGGCCCAACTGATCTTTGATCTGCACCAAATCAACCCGCGCGCCAAGGTGTCCGTGAAGCTGGTGGCCGAAGTGGGCATCGGCACGGTGGCCGCCGGGGTGGCCAAGGCCAACGCCGACGTGATCCAAATCTCTGGTCATGACGGCGGCACGGGCGCTTCCCCCCTCAGTTCGATCAAGCACGCCGGTAGCCCCTGGGAATTGGGACTGGCGGAGGTGCACAAGTCTCTGATGGAAAACGGCCTGCGCGATCGGGTGCTGTTGCGCGTTGATGGCGGCTTCAAAACCGGCTGGGATGTGTTGATGGCGGCCCTGATGGGTGGTGAGGAGTTCGGCTTCGGCACGATCGCGATGATCGCCGAGGGCTGCATCATGGCCCGCGTTTGCCACATGAACACCTGCCCCGTAGGCGTGACCAGCCAACAGGAACACCTACGCAAGCGGTTCCCTGGCATCCCCGATCATGTGGTCAACTTCTTCTACTTCGTGGCCCAGGAAGTGCGGTTGTTGCTGGCCCGGTTGGGCTTCCGTCGCCTAGATGAGGTGATCGGCCGCGCCGACCTGCTGAAGCGCCGGGAAGATGCCAGCCTGACCAAGACCCAGGCGATCGACCTATCGATCTTGACCAACCTGCCCGACAGCCGCAGCGATCGCACCTGGCTGAACCACAGCCCCCGCCCCCACAGCAACGATGTGGTGCTGGATAACGCGATTCTGGGTGATGAGGACATCCAACAGGCGATCCGTCGCCAAGGCACAGTCCAAAAGACGTTCAAGATCATCAACACCGATCGCTCCGTGGGCACGCGGGTTTCCGGCAACATCGCCAAGCGCTACGGCGACAAAGGCTTTGAAGGGCATCTGCACCTCACCTTTGTTGGCAGTGCCGGCCAAAGTTTCGGAGCCTTCAACATCAATGGCATGACCCTAGAGCTGATTGGCGAGTCCAACGACTACGTGGGCAAGGGCATGAACGGCGGCGAAATCATCGTCCGGCCACCCGCCGAAGCCACCTTCGCCCCGGAACACAACGCGATCGTGGGCAACACCTGCCTCTACGGTTCCACGGGCGGCGTGCTCTACGCCAATGGTCGAGCCGGTGAGCGGTTTGGCGTGCGCAACTCCAAGGGGCAAGCGGTGATCGAAGGCGCAGGCGACCACTGCTGCGAATACATGACCGGCGGCACAATTGTGGTGCTGGGTTCCACGGGTCGCAACGTGGGCGCGGGCATGACCGGTGGTTTGGCCTACTGCTACGACGAAGACGGCAGCTTCCCCGGCAAGGTGAACGGCGAAATCGTCAAGATCCAGCGCGTTTGCACCCCGGCGGGCGAGGAGCAACTGAAGACACTGATTGAAGCCCACGCCGAAAAGACCGGCAGCCCGAAGGCAAAGGCAATCTTGGCTGATTGGGCCAACAGCTTGCCCAAGTTCTGGCAAGTCGTGCCGCCGTCGGAAGCAAACACGCCGGAAGCAAACGCCAATCCCGCCGAGGAAAAGGTGGCTGCCACGGTTTAGGTTTGATGTTCTAGGGCGATCGGGTGGCTAATTGCTGCCCGATTCCTTGACCCCAGTTGATTGCTCATGCAGGGCGATCGACTGGGGTTATCCTTTAAATAACAAGACTTACCCTGCTAGCCGTTTCGTCAATATGGTCGATCCATCAATACCAATAGAAACGGAGGAAATGCCAGAGTCGCGACATGCCGCTACTGATCCACAAAAATGTCGCGACATGGCGGAGAAATACGACTGGACGTTGCTCAGAGTTGAGAAAACTGGCGATCGCATTTTGAAGGTGAATTGTGTTTTTGCTGGTGAAACTGAGTTTCCCAACTACACCCCTGAAGACTGAGGCAGAGCATGGGACGCTACATCATTTTCAAGACTGAAACGGCCGATGCGGAAGGGTGGGACGATCGGCAATTGATGCCCGGTGGTAGCCTGACGGATGTTTTGGCTGAGTATTACGATGCGTCTCAGTGCCCGTTGCCGCAGCCGGGTTATCGATTGCGCGATTATGTGCGGGTTGAGTCGGCGATCGATCCCCAATTTCCCGCCGCTAGCACTCACAGCCGTCTCAGCAATTGGCAAGTCACGCGGGTTGAGGTTTATGAACCCCGGGAGATGGGCAGTGCATTTGAAGCGATCGCAGTTTGTCTTTGTCAGTGGGTTCCGATCGCCGCCCCGATCGAACCCTTACCCGCGATCGAGACCCCAGCACTCAACCCAGCTTGACAAGCTACAGTCGCGTGCTATCCCGGTTGCTCTTACCGATATTGCACTTTTTGCAGAGCGTCTGTAGATTCTCTAGCTCATCTGAGCCACCTTTGGCTAATTGACTGATATTGTGAGTGCGACGACCATCCCCACAAAATCGCTGGGCCGATGATTTCGTAGGGTGTGTGGGAGTACGTCGCCTTCGTCACGATGATTGCCCGGTGATCTCCCACGCACCGCCACCGCCGCGCGATCGACGACCATCCCCACAAATTCGTTGGGCCGATGATTTCGTAGGGTGTGTGGGAGCACGTCACCTTCGCAACAACAATCTCCCGGTCATCTCCCACGCACCGCAACCCATCCCGAAGCAACGACCATTCCCGATCGGTTGAACCGCCCCATTGCAGCGGTGCGTAGGGCATGAAGGAAACATTGGGAATTTGCGGGCCGTTGCCCTACGCACCCTACGGATACGGGTTGGGATGGGGGATTTATCGTCGCCAGAGGCGGGCGAGCTGTCGCCAGAGCAGGAGCGCCAAAAACCAAACCAACGCCACCGGGAAGGCCAGCAGACCCGCCGCAACGCAGAAGCAAAATTGTGCTGTGCCCTTTTGGGCAAACCGGGCGATTTGTTTGGCCCAATTGGGAAGGGGATAGGCTTCCAGCGGCAGGTTGAGTTCTTGCAAAATGACCTGAGCATCATAGCCAGCGCGAAACCCAGCGGCGGTGCGACCAATTTTTTGATAGCAAATCGCTAAAGCTTGCAGGGAGGCGGCTGCTCCTTGGCGATCGCCGATCTCGCGAGCGATCGCCAGGGATTGCTCGTGCAAGCCAATCGCCCGCTGGACTTGCCCGAGGGAATAGTATGCATTGCCCAGATTGCCCAGGGAGTTGGCTTCTCCTTTGCGATCGCCAATCTCGCGAGCGATCGCCAGGGATTGCTCGTACAAGTCGATCGCCCGCTGGTATTGCCCGAGGGAACGGTAGGCAAGGCCCAGATTGCCCAGGGAGGCGGCTTCTCCTTGGCGATCGCCCGTCAGCTTGGCTAGTTCGCCCTCGTGATGCCAATCTTCGATGTAGTTGTCGATATCAGCCTTGGTTTGCCATTTGCCCCAGCCCAGATAATGCTGATCGTGGTGGGCGATCGCGAATCGATGAGCCTCAATCAGATCGGGTTGTTGGCGCTGCACAAATTGCTGGACGATCGGTTGCCAACGGTAGACAAATTGGCGCGGTGCATCGGGATCGGTCAGCCGCAAGCAATCTTGAATCAGGAACGATCGCCCCGCCAACGTCTGCAATAGCGGCGGGTCATCCTCCGTTTCAAAGGCAAACGCCACCCGCAACGCACAGAGCCGCCCCAACCAATCCCGCAACTCCGGCGATAACCGCTCAAAACTCCACCGCAACACCGTTTCCAGCGTCGCTTGCGGATCGTCCCGGTGTTGATCCGCGATCGCAAAGAAATCCGCCGGTAGCTTGGACAGGTGCGGATCGTTGCCAAACTGCGCCCACAGAAAACCCGCCGCCAACCCCAAAACCAAGGGGTAGCCATGCACCCGCTTGGAAAACTCCTGCAAATCTGCCTCAGCGCCCCGAATTTCCCTCGCCTTCAGGAAACTGGCTCCCTGCGCTGGATCAAAGCCCTCCGTCAGGTCGAGCCGCCGCGCCGCCATCTCCGTGGGTAAATCACGACTGGTAAACAACACCCAACCCGCCGCCCCCCGGCCCAACGATCGCCACTGCCGCCAAAACGCCCGATAGTCTGCGGGCAGTTCCCGCCCCTCCAGCACCGTTTCCAGGTTGTCCAGCACCCACAGGCAAGGGCTTTGCTGCAATTTCAGCAGCAACAGCCGCAACAAGTCCGACTCCTCCAGCCGTTCCGCCTGCTCCTGGCTGGCCGCGCCAAACTGGACGATCGCCCGCCGCGCCACTTCCGCAAAGCTCGGCCCCCGCCCCAAATCCGTCCAGAGTTGCCCCGCCCATGCTTGGGACTTCTGGGAGCGATCAAACCATTGAGCAGCCAGAGTGCTTTTGCCCGCCCCACCGGGCCCCACAATCACCGCCCAGCGATTGCCCTGCTCTTGCCGCCACCGATCGAGCTGCGCTAACTCCGCCGTCCGCTCAATCTCCCCACAGCCCGGCCACAAATCCGACTGGTCAAAGGCTTGCTCGATCGGATTGCTGTAAAAGTTCGCAGTCTCGATCGACTCAATTTGATAGTTTTTGTTGCCAGGGCCGTAGTTATTTTGCGTCATGGACGATTGAGCGATCAGCCATCACCAGTCTATTCAATCCCACTCATGCCGCAACTGTCGCTGAAATTCCACTGGGTCAACTTGCTGAGGCAAAAATCCCTGCCAACGATCTAAATTCAATTGAGTTTTGGTGACAACGGTATACAACACCAACGGATCAAGATCAGCGCCATTGGGCCAAGCAATTGATCCAATGTCAGCATTGACTGTTACTTGTTCAAAAAATGCCTGATCGGCCAACGGTGCAAAAACACCTTGAAAACGAACTTGCTGGCTAATATCGACAATTCCGACCACGCCGTCATCGAAACCCAGCTTCAGACAATAGCCGGTCAGCACTTCTACTGAAACCACATCATGAATCACTGGATCACTCAGTCTCAAGGGTTAGTTGATGTCGTCTGGCTTGATGAATTGAGATGCATTCAACAACTCGATCGCAGCAGGTTCGCCACTTTCTGCATAGCTAACAATCATTTCGCCGGGTTCTATGATCGAATCAATTGGGGGCAAATCCCGCAAAATCAAAATCAACACATCAGCTTCAGGGTCATAACGAATCTGCATAGAAACTTGCCTCAGTAGGTTGGGTTTCGCACAGCTCAACCCAACGCGATCAATGCGAACTTTGTCGGTGTTGGGTTTCATGCTTCAACCCAACCTACTGGAATGATTTCCTAAGAGAAATTAGCTTCGTTGATTGAGCCGATTTGATAGTTTTTATTGTTGCTGCCGTAGTTGTTTTGAGTCATTTGGGCTTGTTGTTGGATCAGCTGTTGATATTCCTGGGCGATCGCCCGCACTTCCTCGGCAAAGGGCGGATCGTTCACCAATTCCGCATCGAGGATCGGCAGCACTTGCGGATCGATCGCCCCCGTTGGTGTTTCCGGCAGGGCGGGCAACTCGGGGCGACGGGCCAGGCGATCGCGGATTTTTCGCCAAAGGGTTCGCAGCTTGGGTAGGGCCGCTTCGGTTAGCTTTCCGGCTCCGGCGGCGATGAAGCCATCTACGACCATTTCCAACAGCGAGGCGGCAGTGAGTTCAGCAAGCATAGAGTTGTGAGCAGCGCGATCGACCCCTTCACTCTAACAAGCGATCAGGGGCAACCGACGGGCCAGCGTGATCGCTACACTGTTGATGGGGTATGGGTTTGTGGGGATCGGGACTGAAAGCTGGCAAGGGGACTTGAACCCCTGACCTACTGATTACAAGTCAGTTGCTCTACCAACTGAGCTACGCCAGCATACGCAAACAATCTAACCCATGACTGGCGCGTTGTTCAAGCCGGGCCAGAGGATTTTTGATGGTTCATGATCCGGGTTGAGCCGCTAGCAAAGTATCCAGCGCCGATCTCGTGGGCAGGGCCGGTTGCGCGCCCGATCGCTGGCAACAGAGCGCCCCGGCCGCCGCGGCCCAGCGAGCTGCTTCCCGGATCGATCGCCCCTCGGCCAAGGCCGCCGCCCAAGCGCCATTGAAGGCATCGCCCGCCGCCACCGAGTCGATCGACTCCACCGTAAAGGCCGGTTGCCAAAAGGCCTCATCGGGCCCGGCAATCCAAGCGCCTTGGTCGCCGAGGGTGATGATCACGCCCTTTGCGCCAAAAGCTTGCAGATCCGCCGCTGCTTGCTCGGCCGTGGGGCGATCGACCACGGGGAAGCCCGCGAGCTGGCTGGCTTCTGGGCCGTTGGGTGAGAGCCAGTCGATCGCGCTCCACAGTTCCGAGGGCCAGTCGCGGCGGGCCGGTGCGGGATCGAGCAGGACGATCGCCCCAGCCGCCCGACCCGCTTGGGCTGCGGCCAACACGGTGGCTAGGGGAATTTCCAGTTGCAACAGCAGCAAATGGGGGCCGGGAGTTGTGGCCAGGGCGGTTTGCAGGCGATCGATTTCCGAGGGGCCGACGCAGCCATTGGCTCCGGGAATCACGATGATCTGGTTTTGACCGGCGGCATCCACCACAATCCAAGCCTGGCCCGTGGGTGCATCGGGGTCGATCGCCACGCCGGCCACCGCCACCCCCTGCGATCGCAAGGCCGCCAGCAACTCAGCCCCGGTCGGATCTGAGCCAACGCGGCCGATCAGGTGGGTTTTGGCTCCAAGTCGGGCGGCGGCGGCCGCTTGGTTGGCTCCTTTGCCGCCCCCGGCGATCGCGATCGCCCCGCCCAAGACCGTTTCACCCACCCGTGGCAGGCGATCGACCGTCACGGTGCGATCGGCATTGATGCTGCCCAATACCCAAATAGTGCCCATGATCGCTCCTAGTAGCACAGCAAACTTATTTAGATAAGTCAGTGCAAACGACTGTTGTCATTGCCAGATTGTTAGGCAGCAAGGGGCTTAAGCCCCTTGTTACGAGGACTGACTCGCAACGTTGACCCAGTGAATTAAGGCAGCCGCGCTTCTAAACTTGCAGGCGCGTTCCCTGCACATCCAAGTCCACGGGGCCAGCGACCGCGCCCACCCCGGCCGCCGTCCAAGCGGTTTGCATCGCCTCACCCACGGCGGCGGCTTGGTCGCGATGGGCCAAGGCCAACAGGGTCGGCCCCGCACCGCTGATCACCAATTCATAGGCCCCTGCGGCGATCGCGGCCGATCGCACTGCCTCAAAACCGGGAATCAGGGCCTTGCGGTAGGGCTGGTGGATTCGATCTTGCATGGCCGTTTGCAGCCAGTCGCCACGCCCTTCATTAATGCCTCGCAACAGCAAGCCCAGGTGCGCTGTGTTGAAAATCGCATCGGCCCGCGAATAGCTTTCGGGCAGGACGCGGCGGGCTTCTTCGGTGGAGAGTTCAAAGTTGGGCACAGCGATCACCGGCTGGATTGAACTGTGCCAGGGGACTTCGCATTGGCTCCAAACCCCGTCGCGATCGGCCGCCAACCGACAGCCCCCCAGCAAGGCCGGCACAATGTTGTCGGGATGCCCTTCGATCGTCACGCCCAAAGCCAAAATCTGGGCCGGCGACAAAGCCCCACCTAACAAATAGTTGGCCCCGGCAATGCCCGCCGCGATCGCCGTGGCCGAGCTGCCCAGCCCCCGCGCTAAGGGCACACCCAGGTTAATTTCCAGCCGCACGGGGTAGGGTGTTTCTCCCACCTGGGCAAACACCTGGCAATAGGCGCGATAGGCCAGGTTGGTTTCATCGCGGGAGACGCGATCGGCCTCCGTGCCGTTGGGGATAATTTCCAAGCCCGACTCGATCCGGGTGAAGCAAAATTCGTTATAAAGCGCCAGGGCTGCCCCCAAGCAGTCGAAACCGGGGCCGAGGTTGGCGGTGGTGGCGGGAACGGTGAGGGTGCAGGTGTTGAGGGAAGAAGTCATAGGGCGATCGAGAACAGTTGGGCGCGGTGTGTATGCAGGACTTGACCACGCCCCAGAGCCACTACACTTTACGACGCGCTATAACCCAATGTGCTACAACCCAATGCGCTATGGCCGGTTCAGCCACAGGGCCCGCAATCCGGCTGCTGTGGCTCCTCGATAGTCATCTTCGAGGCTGTCGCCAATGTGCCAAGCCTCGTGGGGCGCGCAACGATGCTGGGCCAGGGCGGCGGCAAATACGGCGCGATCGGGCTTGGCGGCTCCCACTTCCGTCGAAAGGGTAAAGCTTTTGAAATAGCGGGTCAAATCCAGGGCATCTAACACCCGATAGAGGCGTGTATCAAAGTTGGAAATGATCCCTAGCTCAATGCCAGTGGCTCGCCAGTGGCTGAGGGTGTCATGCACTTCGTCATAGACAAACCAAGGGGCGGCGGTGGCAAAGCGATCGTAGAGGGCTGCAAAGTAGGTTGCAAAGTCGGGAATTTGTTCAAACAGGCCTGCTCGCTGAAAGGTTTGCTCGGCCAGGGTTTCCCACCAGTCGTATTCCGCTTGGGCCAGGCGATCGCGCGGCACACCGGGAAACACGCAGGGATCGGCGGCCCCAAAGCAGTCGAAGAAGGCTTGATTCAATGCTTGATCGTCCAAGCTGAGATCGAAGAGTTGGGCCGCCATCCGGGCATACTGTTGCCCCACGCTTTCGGCCACGCCAAAGATCGTGCCCACCGCATCCAAAAAAATCACGGGCGGCAGGGGCTGAGTGGTTGTGCCAGAGAGAACCATGGACTTGTTGGGATCGTGAAGACTATCGACTGATTGCGATCTTTTCAGTATCACGGATCAAGGCGAATCGATCGTCGTTTGTACCCCAAACCCCGGGGCTATACTCGATGGTGTGTGGGGATCGATCGCCGATCGCCGATTCATAACTCGCCTGCTGCCCGCCATGTCTTCCTCGATCGCCTCCTGGCCCGATCGCCCCTGCCGCTTCGCCATCATCAGCGATCTGCACATTGCCCTGCCCGAGACCGTTTGGGATCATCCCAGCCGATTTCACTTAGTGGAGGTATCGATTCCAGCCTTTGAACAAATTTTGCAGCGGCTGGAACTGTTGGACTTAGACTTTCTGTTGTTGCCGGGAGATCTGACCCAGCATGGTGAACCGGTCAATCATGCTTGGTTGGTGAAACGGTTACAGCAACTGCCCTATCCGGTCTATGTGGTACCGGGCAATCATGATTTTCCGCCGGTCTCAAGCTATCCCCAAATCACCACGCTACCGGAGTTTGTGGAGCAGTATCGCGGCTTCGGCTATGACGAGTTGGGCCGGCCCTACTACTGTTGTCAACCGTTGCCGGGATTGAATCTGATTGGCTTAAATTCCAACCAATTGTCTGCCGATGGGCGGGAAATTATTGGGGCGATCGACCCAGAGCAAATGGCTTGGCTCGATCGCACCCTAGCAACCCTGTCGCCCACCGATTTGACCCTGGTGATGGTGCATCACAACGTGGTCGAGCACTTGCCAGAACAGTCCACCAACCTGCTGGGCCGGCGCTATATGTTGCAAGATGCAGCGGCCCTGCGCCAAAAGTTGCGATCGGCGGGCATTCAACTGGTGTTTACGGGCCATTTGCACGTGCAGGATATTGCCGAGGCCGATGGACTCTACGACATCACCACCGGCTCTTTGGTCAGCTATCCCCACCCGTTTCGACTGGCTACCCTGCGGCGCGATCGCCTGGGTCACACCTGGCTGGAGGTGGAGTCGGGCCGGGTCAAGGCTGTACCCGGTTGGGATGATTTGTTGGCCACCTCGCGGGAATGGATGGGCGATCGCAGCCCACCGTTCATGATCAAACTGCTGATGCATGGGGATTTGGGTTTGTCGCGGGCTGAGGCCGAGCAGCTCGCCCCGCAACTGCGGCATTTTTGGGCCGATGTGGCTGATGGCGATCGGCTGTTTGAGTTCGAGCATTTGCCGCCCCATGTGCGCGACTATTGCCAGCAGTTTGGGGCGATCGACCCCACCGGCGCGATCGCCCGCATCGACAATCACATCGCCCTTCGCCTGTCGTCCTAGGGGCCGTTGGCGCAGTTAAACCGTCAGCTTCGATCCGCCCCTTGCCATCTGGCTGGCCATCTCGATCGATCCAAACCAGCCCTCAAACCACCCTGAATTAAAAGCCACCCTGAATTAAAAGCCACCCTGAATGAACAAGCGATCGAGCCAAGCTTGCTGTCACAGCAAACGACTCGATCGCTTCTTGAAATTCAGGAATTTTGAGATTCTGAGACAACCGATCGGGTTGGCCGGGGCGATCGGCCCCAGCACAACCCAACCCCCTAGACCATTTGGGAATTAGGCTGGAAATTAGGCATCGTAGTACAGCGCGTACTCGTAGGGGTGCGGACGCAGACGCATCGGGTTCACTTCCGCATCCAGCTTGTAGGTGATCCAGTTGTCGATGAAGTCATCGGTGAACACGCCCGAATCGGTCAAGAAGCTGCGATCGCCATCCAACGCCTCCAGCGCGCCTTCCAGCGAACCGGGGGTCGAAGGAACCTTGCTCAGTTCTTCGGGGCTGAGGTCGTAGATGTCCACATCCAGCGGTTCGCCCGGATCGATTTCGTTCTTGATCCCGTCGAGACCCGCCAACAGCATCGCCGAGAACGCCAGGTAAGGGTTCGAGGTTGCGTCGGGACAACGGAACTCCAGACGCTTGGCCTTGGGGTTCGAGCCAGTCAGCGGAATCCGAATCGAAGCCGATCGGTTACCAGCCGAGTAGGCCAGGTTCACCGGCGCTTCAAAGCCCGGCACCAAGCGCTTGTAGGAGTTGAGGGTGGGGTTGGTGAAGGCCAACACAGCGGGCGCGTGCTTCAGCAAGCCACCGATGAAGTTCAACGCCATCTTGCTCAAGTTGGCATAACCATCAGGACTGAAGAACAGGGGCTGGCCATCCTTCCAGATCGACATGTGGGTGTGCATCCCCGAACCGTTGTCGTTGAACAGCGGTTTGGGCATGAAGGTGACGGTCTTGCCGTACTTCTTGGCCACATTCTTGACCACGTACTTATAAGCCAACACGTTGTCAGCCGCACTGATCAGATCGCTGAACTTCATGCCCAGCTCGCACTGACCAGCCGTTGCCACCTCGTGGTGATGCTTTTCGATCGGCACGCCACAGTTACCCATGGTCAGCAGCATTTCCGTGCGGATATCTTGCAGGGTGTCGCTGGGGGCCACGGGGAAGTAGCCGCGCTTGTAGCCAATCTTGTTCCCCAAGTTGCCGCCGGCTTCGATGCGGCCGGAGTTCCACTGGGCTTCGATCGAATCAACGTGGTAGAACGATTCACGCTCGTTTTGACCGTAGCGAACATCGTCAAAGATGAAGAATTCCGGTTCGGGACCGCAATATACGGTGTCGCCGATGCCGGTGCTTTGGAGATATCCCAACACGCGAGCCGCGATCGAGCGGGGGTCGCGGTCATACCACTCGCCGGTACGGGGTTCTTTGATCGAGCAGACCATGCTCAGGGTGGGCACTTCCATGAAGGGGTCCATCCAGGCGGTGTTAGGGTCAGCCACCATGGACATGTCGGAAGCTTGGATGCCCTTCCAGCCGCGAATGCTGGAGCCGTCGAAGGCCACGCCTTCGGTAAACGCTTCTTCGTCGATCAGGCTGCGGTGAAAGGTGCAGTGCTGCCAAATCCCGAAAAGATCGACAAACTTCAGGTCGATCATCTCAATATTTTGGTCTTGAATCATTTTCAAGACATCTTGGGCAGTCGTCATGAACGGACTCCTTAAACCTGTTTGTGGGGGCGCTCTTCAGGGTTGATGCAGCGCACTGACCGCGAGTAACTGCTGCTGATCCCTGGGTCGGAACGCTGCATGAGCGTACCTACATCGGGGATTTCACCTCATTTGTCACATCCTAAAGAGAGGGTTGGGCGGTTTTTGTATCAGAAACTACTATTTTGACTGGTTCGTAGACACAAAACTTAGTAGTTTGGCTATGGGCGATGGACTGTCGTGTGCGATGATTGAGTCGGCCTGATCGCTGCTGCGAAAATGCGTTGCGCGGTAAGGCCTGTAGCAGTTTTAGACGACACCTAAGATTGCACTGGATTTTGGACGAGTTTTAAGACTAATAGCTGCGTTATGTAGGCTGTTGTCGATATTTCTTTCGATAAAGACTGTTGGGAGAATCGCTCATGATGCGCGATGCTGTGACGACTTTAATCAGAACCTATGACATTACGGGTCGCTATCTCGATCGCGACGCGATTGACGACCTCAAGGCCTATTTCGCGTCGGGCGAGGCTCGGGTCAAGGCAGCAGCGATCGTCACGGCGAATGCCGCAGACATCGTGAAGCAAGCGGGCTTGGCCTTGTTTGAAGAAGTGCCCGAGCTGATTCGCCCGGGTGGCAATGCCTATACCACGCGGCGCTATGCGGCTTGCCTGCGGGATATGGACTACTACCTGCGCTATGCCAGCTACGCGATCGTGGCGGCGGATGCGGATGTGTTGGATGAGCGGGTGCTGAACGGCCTACGCGAAACCTACAACTCCCTGGGTGTGCCCTCGGCTCCGACCGTGCGCGGCATCCAAATCATGAAGGATATCGCCAAGTCGTTGGTGGCCGCCGCTGGGGTGGATGACAGCGTGGTGGATGCTCCCTTTGACTACATGACCCGCGAACTGGGTGAAGTGGATCTGTAAAAATCCCTAAGCTTGCTCTGGCTGTTGAGACCCTTGAGACTGCTCCAGCGTCTTGGAATGATCTCTCAGTCAGGGCATCTCAATATTTCAATTGCTTGACTCGATCGCTTGACTCAGTGAGTTGCGATCCTTGCAAACATCTGAGCAACTGGTTGTGCAAATTGCCCGTAGAGGTTGGGGTCTCTGCGGGCAATTGTTTTGGGTGGATGACTTTCCGGGGGGCGGGTATGGAGCGTTGCTGGGGCTTCAGGGCGATCGCGGAACCTCATGTCCAAATCGACAACAACTCATCACCCCGACAGCAGCAAGTGTTTTACGGGGCTAGTTGGGTTGAGCTTTACAACACCTAGCTGACCAACTGGTGATCTATAGTAATTTCGATTAGTAATTGGATCGTGAAACCTTCTGTCAGAAAGCATTTCAAGCCACAGCCTGTCTCATTGTCTATCTCATTTCTGACTCAAATTACGGGAATCATCAGCCCAGAAACCCGCGTACGCAGGCCTGAAAAAAGGGAGCCGATCGGCTCCCCTTTTTTGAGTATTAATCCTGGGAGTATTGATGCTGGCTTTAGTGCAAGACAAGCTGCCAGGTAGCCCGTGGATCGGTAATGTTGACCATGGGCAGGGCCGGTGGGGCTTACCAGCTCGACTTAACCACACCGGGCAACAAGCCTTGGTGGGCCATATCGCGCAGGGCGTTGCGGCACAGACCGAAATCGCGGTAGTACCCACGGGGGCGACCAGTCAACCAGCAACGGTTTTGATGACGGTTACGGGCGCTGTTGCGGGGCAGGCGCTGGATTTGGCGATGCAGGGCCAGCTTCTCCATCGGATCTTTAGCAGATTCAAACTGCTCTTTGAGATCGGCGCGCTTGGCGGCGTACTTCGCAATCAGTTGCTCGCGCTTTTTTTCGCGCTCGACCATGGACTTTTTAGCCATTGCGGTGTTTCTGCTTGGTGACTAAGGGTTGGACTGTCGGGGTGCGACAGGGGCTAATGCTTGAGACCGCTGGACTGCACAGCCCTGAACAGATGCTGGGTCTTGGCGGCAAAAATTAGGGGTGTAAGCAAGCATCCTATTGTACGGCAATGGCGAAATTTTTGATCGACTGCCGATCGCCCCGGCCGGACTAACCCTGTGCTGGGGGCGGTTCGAGGGCTTGGCCGATCCGATATTCAGCGATCGCCCGGCCCAGTTGCCAACGCTGCAAATAGGCGATCGCTTGCAAGTAATGAAACTCCGCTTGGCGGGGAGCCAGGGCCAAGGCTTGGTCGATCGCCCTTTGGGCCGGGTTGGTGCGCCAGTCGTAAAGATTCACGAGGGCCAAATAGCCGTGGGCCCAGGGATTTTGGGGATCTTGCTGGGCCACGGTTTGGAAACTGGCGATCGCGCCGGGAATGTCGCGGGCCAAAACCTGCGCCAACCCTAAGCCATAGCGCCAACCGAGTCGATCGGGCTGTTGGGCCAGGCGCAGTTCCAGGGTGGCGATCGCCTGGTTCACATAGGCCTGGGTGGGGTCATATTGGTTGATTTGCCCGATCGTGTTGAAGACTTGCTCCAAACCCGATCGCCCCGATCGGATCGCCAAGCCCAACAGCCGCAATTGGGTTACACCGGCCAGTTCCGGGGCGGGCTGCACAGGAGCCGCCGGGTCGATCGTGATCGTGGTCTCGGTGGGGATCGGGATCGGCCTCGGCGGGGGCGATCGGCGATCGGGTGGCTGGGCGCTGGCCAGGCTGGCCCAGAGCCGATAGCGACCGGGGGCCAAATCTGGCGGCGGCAACATGACCGATCGATCCAGCACGCGCACCCCCTGTTCGGGCCGATTGCTGGGCAACCGCAACCGCCCCTGACCGATCGCCCGATCGTCAATCCAACTGGTGCGACCCGGTGGGCGATTGGGCGTGGGTTCCCGCTGCCAGGTCAACAGGGCCACATGATCTTGCAGTTGTGCGGCTGGGCCTTGCCACCGATAGTTGACGGGCAGGGGCTGGCCCGGTGGTGCAGACTCCGGCAGTTGGGCCGTGAGCTGGAGCGGCAAATTTGGGCGATTGTCTAGGGAAACAGAAACGGCCGGTAAGCGCCGCCCCAGCAGTTGCCATTCGCTGCCGTCGGGGAGCGGCCATTGGGCAACGGGTTGCAAGTCGGGGCTGCTGCGGAGGGTTTCCACGGTGGCGGCTTGGGCCTGGCGGCGACCTCGGCCGCGCATCGAGCCTTGGTCACCGGTTTTCAGCAAATACCAATCGAGCGATCGCCCATCCCGGGCCACGGCTTGCGGGTTGGCTCCCACCTGCCGGCCATAAACCTGAAAGTCCCGGGCCGCGCCAAAGAAGTTCAGATTGTGCTGATTCAGGGCAGCGGTGGAGGGCAGCACGCCAATGGTGGAATTGAGCCAGGGGGCGCGATCGATCACGGTTTGCACCACGGCCCTATGGGGCAAGGATGGCCCGGTTTGAATCGATCGGGCCTGGCCGGGCACGATCGCCGTCAGCGCCCCGGCCGGGCCAAACCAACCCAGCAGCATCACCGCCGCCGTGATCCCCAAGGCTGTCCATCGCCCCCGCGATCGCCAAACCAGCCAACCCCGGGCCAAGGCGATCGCCCCGATCGGCCAATAGGGCAGCACATATCGCCAATCTTTGTTAATCAGCAGGGAACAGCAGAGGTAGGCACTAACCCACAACAGCAGCAGCCATCCCCAACCTCGGGGCCGATCGCGCGGGCGATCAACTGGCAAATTTCCCCAGGCCAATTGGGATTGGTAGCGCAAAAACCAGAGGATGCCGCCCGCCAGCGCCATGCCCAAAATTGGCCAGGAGAGATGTGGTGGAAAGAGTTTCAGGTAGTAGATCCAAGCGTCGATCGATCCCAAGCTGGGATCACCTTCCGCGATCGCCGAATCGATTGTGGCCCGCTTGCCGCCGCTCAAAATAAACAGCCAATTGGTGCGATACCAGGGAGCCGCGATCCCGATGGCGATCAGGATGCTGGTGATCCCTTGGGCTACCCGCTGCCAATGCGATCGCCAAAAAGCCCAGCCCAGAACCGCGAGCAACGGCGGCAGGGTAAAGAAAATAAAGGGTTGCTTGACCAACAAGCCTGCCCCTAGCCCAATCCCCAAACCGACCGCCCCCACCCAGCTCGATCGCCGGGCCGACCAGCCCGGCCACCGCCAACCCGTCGCCCACAGGATCAACAGGGCCAGGGTCGCCGCCACCACCGCCACCAACGGAAAATCCGTCAGGTAATCGAGCCGCACTCGCCACAGACCCGGCATGAGCCAACAGAGGGTCGCCGCCCACAAACCCGTGGGGCGATCGAACAGTCGCCGCCCGATCGCATAGACCGATCCCAACAACAGCGCGGCACAGGCAGAGTTGAGCAGGGTGGCCGCATCGGCCGTGGGGCCAAAGATCCACAGAAACGGCACGGTCGCGATCGCCACTAGGGGTGGCACTTTCGGCGACAGCTCCCAGAACGATCGCCACCAGTCACCCGACCACCATTGGGCTGTTTCCAGCGCTTGCCCATAGGTCAAGGCAGCCGTGAGATATTCCGCCTGATCCCAAGCGGGGGCGGACTGATCGAGGGCAAACCAGAGCCGATCGATCCCCGTCCCCACCAGCCACAATCCCACCAGCCAAACCCAGTCGGGCTGTGGGCGCGATCGGGCGATCGTTGCTTTGGCCCAAGGCTTGAGAGCTGCTAGGGCGCGATCGATCCAGGGAGCCATAACCAGATTTCACCTATGCCAACCGACAATTTGGGCAAGCAGCGGCCGACTGCCGCAACTAGGCCATAACCAGACCGTTCCTTGCCCTGAGCATCTTAGGGCCAAACTGCTCAACACAAAGGGGCGCAAAGTTGCGCCCCCCTGAAGACTAATGGGCCTGCTGCCCTGGATCATGGTTTTGGCTGGCCGTCTGGAAATGGTTCGTATTCGTCACCGGGCTGGACTGCGCCAACGGAGCTGACATCCTGGTTAATGCAGCCGGGGCGATCGCCCACAAATTTGCACACGCGGCTCCAGAGTTTCGATCGCGTTCCCGGCGGCCCATAGGAAAAGATCACTTGGTCACCGAGCGCATTTTGTTTGATCGTCACACCACAAAGCGAACAAGTTCGTGCATCAGCCATACAATCGCTCTCTCTCGCCAAACCTGGCTATAACGGCAGTGCAAGCGCCATGATCCTGGTCAGTACGTTCCTGGTCAGCACTTTCTTGGTCAGTACGTTCCTGGTCAGTACATTCCTGGTCAGTACATTCCTGGTCAGCACTTTCCTGGTAAGTACTTTTGGGGATCGTGGACGAGTTGCCTACACGATAGCGCGCGATCGAAATTTGGCAATATGGGCAATTTTCAACATTTAGAATCCCTTAGAATCCCTGAAAGCGCCATGATTGGGCATTGAACCGGTCAAATGTGTGGATCGGCGATTGAGGTTCGGCTGGTCGGCGCTCCCTAGGTCAGGAAATCCACACCTCAGGATATGACCGAAGCTCAGAAAACATGGTCTGACAGTGGATTCCGATTCATGGGATTCCGATTCATGGGATTCCAATTCATGGGGTTCCAATTCATGGGGTTCTGATTCATGGGGAAGTGGTGGGCATTGCCCACCCTACTGTTCTTGCTACTGTTCTTGCCGCGCCACTAGGTTTGGGGGGCGATCGGGGGAGCCGGTTCTGGATTGGCTGCGGCCTGTTGCGGTTGGGCGCTCCGAACCTGCAATTGCAGCAATTCCGAGAGGGTCACAAACCGATAGCCCTGGGCTTTCAGTTGAGCAATCATCACCGGCAAGGCAGCTACCGTGTTGTCACGCTTGCCGCCACCATCATGCATCAACACAATGCTGCCGGGATGCACATTATTCATTACCCGACTGACAATCACCGAGGGTGCGGGCCGTCGCCAATCGCCCGTGTCCGCGCCCCAAAGGGTGGTGGTGTAGCCCTTGCTTTGGGCGTATCTGTCTAGGCCGTTGTTCAGCACGCCACCGGGGGGACGATAGAACCGAGGGACTTGGCCGGTGTATTGGGTGACGATGTTGGTGGTGCGATCGATTTCGCTGGCCGCAGCGGCAGGGCTGTGACGATGGTAGGGATGAGTCCAGGTGTGGTTTGCAAGCAGATGCCCTTCTTGGGCCACGCGCTGACCAATTTTGGGATTGGATTGGAACATTCTGCCAATCACAAAGAAGGTGGCTTTGACGTTTTCGCGTTTCAGAATGTCCAAAATTTGCTCGGTGTAAACCGGCATGGGCCCGTCGTCGAAGGTGAGGGCAACGGCCTTTTCGTTACTGGGTAGGTAAATATCGCGGATCAGCTTGCCGGCAAAGGCTGGGGGCGGGCCACCGAGGGCGATCGCCACTTCTTGTTCGCGCGTGGTCAGCCGTTTTTGGAAGTTTTGGATGCTGCGATCGAGGGCATCACCCAGGGATAAGGGCGGTGCTTGCTGGGCTGCTGCGGCTTCACCGTTGAGCAATTGGGTACCGATCGCGCTGCTACCAAAATGGCTCGCAGCACTATTCCAAACCAAGGCACTGCTGACCGCTAACAGGCAAGTCACCACCGCCAAAATCAACCACTGCCAAGGGAGGCGCGATCGCCGCCGCAGCGATAGGGGACGAGCCGAGCGCGATCGGGTAGAGGCAGAGCGTTTAGAAAACAGCCGGGTCATACAGGGCAACAGCGAAGGGGGTGATCTAAAAAGACAGCAGACTCAGTAGCGGAAGACTCAGCCATCAAGGGCAACCCTGAAGAGCAACCCTGAAGGGCAACCCTGAAGAGCGAATGATGGCGGCCCCTAGGAGACCTCAAACAGGAATACAAACTCAACTCGCACCATTTCCGCCGAATTTACCAGGAAAAATTTGGAATGGTCGTTGATCAAGGAACATCAGCCCCATGATCCCCGCAAACTGACGGCTAACGATGGAATGGTCTGAATTGCTGCGATCGCTTAACTAGGTTAGGCGGAGATTGATTATTTGGCATGATGGCTGCGGCACCCCTCGCGCAGCCTTCAGGAAGCAGATTTCCTGGAATGGTGACAATCTATCACTGAATATTGGCGATATATTGGCGATCGCCCTTGGGTCTTGTGGGGCGATCGGTTAATGCTCCGGCGCGATCGTTAATCATCTCGTCGAACATCTCGTTAATCGTCCGTCTATGGTTGTTCCTTGGGTCGATCGCGCTGGGATCGCTCCTGAACCACGCAATCCCACTACGCAATCCCACTACGCAATCCCACTCACGATCCTGCTACACCATCCCCAGTCAGGAACCGTTAGGAATCAACCCCGATTAATACCCGGCCACTTAATACCAGGCCACACCCGCGCGGCACTTGTCGATCGCCCCGAGGGTGGCCCGGGCCACGCGATCGATATCCTCGGCCGTGTGGAAGCGGCCGATGCCGTAGCGAATCGTGGCGGTGTTGGGATCGCTGACCCGCCCGATCGCCCGCAACACATGGGACAGCTTGCCCTTCACCACCTTGGTACTTTGGCAAGCGGAACTAGAGGACACCGCCGCCACTTCCTGCACCGCCGCCAGCACGTCTTCGCCCCGCACCCCCTCGATCGTCACGTTCAGGTTGCCAGGTAAGCGTTGGGTGGGATGGCCGTTTAGGTGGATTGGAACACTGTTTTGAAAAGCAGAGATCTGCTCCCAGAGCCGTTGACGCAGGGCGATCGTCCGGCTGGTTTCGGCCTCCAGTTGGGCCAGTCCCAGCTCCACTGCTTTCCCAAAACCCACAATTTGCGGAATGAACAACGTGCCCGCGCGGCGGCCGCCTTCCTGGCCGCCGCCGTGGAGTTGGGGAGCCAGCCGCACATGGGGGTTCGATTGCCGCACATAGAGCGCGCCGATTCCTTTGGGGCCGTAGACCTTGTGGGCGGTCAGGGACATCAGATCCACATTCATGGCCTGCACGTCGATCGGGACTTTGCCGATCGCCTGGGCCGCGTCCGTGTGGAACAGCACACCGCGATCGCGACAGATTGCCCCAATTTCAGCGATCGGTTGCAGCACCCCAATTTCATTGTTGGCCAGCATCACCGACACCAAAATCGTGTCCGATCGAATCGACTGGGCCAGCACCGCCAAGTCCACCAAGCCATCAGGCCCCACCGGCAGCAACGTCACCTCAAAGCCTAGAGACTCCAAGTAGCGACAGGGATCAAGCACCGCCGGATGTTCCGTCGCCACCGTGATCATGTGCCGCCCTTTGTCGATGTGGGTTTCCGCGATCCCCTTGATCGCCAGGTTATTGGACTCCGTGGCTCCACTGGTCAAGACGATTTCTTCGGGGCTGGCATTCAGGGCCGCTGCTAAAATTTCCCGAGCCTGATCGACAGCAGCCTTGGCGGCCCAGCCGTAGGTATGACCACTACCCGAGTTGCCAAAGTGCTCGGTCAAAAAGGGCCACATCGCTTCCACCACCAGGGGATCCAGCGGTGTGGTGGCATGGCAGTCCATATAAATGGGGCCATGACTGCTGTTGGGCCAACTGGGCATGGGCAGCCGGGGAGCGGGTTCCCACTGGGCCGCAGCAGCATCAGGACGAGGTGAGGTGGTTGAATTCACAGGAGTCATAGCTATCCCCATGGAGAATTGAGGCCACAGCCAACGAATGAGCGATCGGTCTCATCCACGCAGGGCTGGGCACGAGGGAGCAAACCCGATCGCCGATCCACAGTCCATGATCAGCAGCGCAGGCCAATCATTCGCTAATCATCATCGATCGCCTCGTGGCTTGGATCTGGATTGACCAGGTTTGCATGGCGCGCTAAACGCCGTTCTAACCCATTTAGTCGCAAAACCAAAAACACCAGCAACGAACCCCAGGTGGCCAGGGCCCACAGGCCACAGCCCGCCGCAAAGCCCAGCGCCGCCGCCACCCAAATCGCTGCGGCTGAGGTCAGGCCCTTGACCTTTTCGGTTTTACCTTTCTGGCGCAAAATTTCCCCAGCCCCCAGAAAACCAACCCCCGTGGCCACGCCTTGGATTGATCGACTAACGGCCTCAATGCTGGCCCCCAATTCTAGGGGAATGAGGGCAAATAGGGCTGCGCCGATGCTAACCAACATGTGGGTGCGGATGCCAGCAGGCTTGTGGCGCAGTTGGCGATCGATCCCAATGGTGGCTCCCACCAAGATGGCCAACCCCAACCGAGTCAGCAGATCGAGCCATTTGTGATCTAGGGGAAGAGGCATGGGGTCAGCAGGGAAAGGGCCAGGCGAGCGATAGATAGCGGTATTTGTAGATAGCGGTATTTTAGGAGGCTGCCATGCCCAGGCAGGAAAGCCTTTATATCCGGCCATATCCGGCTCGCGAAAATTCATGGATAAACGCTTGCAGAAATCAAATTACGCCTGTGACCCATCGCCGGATCGGGTCGTCAAGGCTGATCAGTCACCTGAGGAGGTTGGCGATCGGCTCGTGACCTGTGCGATCGCCTTGGGGGGCAACTTGGGCGATGTGGCCGCCACCTTTGACCGAACACTGGCCGAGCTTGATCGCACCTCGGGGGTTCGGGTGACTGCCCGATCGCGCTGGTATCGCAACCCGCCGATGGGGCCGCCCCAGCCGGATTTCCTGAATGGCTGTGCGTTGTTGGCTGTGACGTTGGCTCCCGAGGCGTTGCTCGATCGCCTACAAACCCTCGAAACGGCGGCCGGGCGCGTGCGCGATGTGCATTGGGGGCCACGCACGCTGGACTTAGACTTGCTACTCTATGGCGATCGGTTAATCGCGACCGATCGGCTACAAGTGCCCCACCCAGGATTGGGCGATCGAGCTTTTTTCTTGGTGCCCCTCGCGGAAATTGCCCCGGACTGGATTGATCCCCACAGCGGCCGGGCGATCGCCCAAATCGCCCAAACGGTAGACTGTTCGGGGGTGATTCCCCTGCCCTAGCTTGCATTGCACTGGCATGAATCCGCCTCGCTTATCCACCCCATTGCCGCCCCAGCACGGCCCCGACCATGCCCCTCGGAACCGAAATTGCCCAAGCCCTCGGCCAGCGCCTCTCCTATTGCGGGCGCAAATTTTCCTTTGATGTGACGCGGTTGCGGTTGCCCAACGGCGCAGAAGGCGAGTGGGAATGCATTCGCCATCCCGGTGGGGCCTTGGCTGTTCCCTTCACCAACGATGGGCAATTGGTGTTGGTGCGGCAATATCGATTTGCGATGCAGGGTCGGTTGCTAGAATTTCCCGCTGGAACCGTGGAAGTGGGCGAAGACCCGGCGAAAACCATTCGTCGTGAAATTGAAGAAGAAACGGGCTACAGCGCCGCAACTTGGCGTAATTTGGGTGACTTTCCGATCGCTCCGGGCTATTCCGATGAGTTGATTTATGCTTATTTAGCAACGGATTTAACCCGGTTGGAAACACCGCCCAGTCAGGATGATGATGAAGATATTGAAGTGGTGTTAATGACTCCCGCAGTCTTTGAAGAAACGGTGCGATCGGGCGTGATGGTTGATGCCAAAACCGTCACTAGCTATTTCTTGGCCAAACCCTTTTTAGTTAGCTAGCCATCACTGATTTGGGATTCAATCTTGCAGGATTAGGGACTGTCATCGGACTGTTTGGACTATCATCAATGATCCCAAAACCCTGATCCCAAAACCCTGATCCCAAAACCCTGATTTCACCGTTGGCAGGTCGAGGGGGTGTCATCATTTCCTGTAATGAGTCTGAAATTATCGATTTTCCACGCCTCAATCGTCGTAACAAGGGGCTTAAGCCCCTTGCTGCCCCACGATCTGCTAACGGCAGTATCAGGGTTTCAAGCTAATTGATGACAGACCCTAAACCCCTCGTTGTGACGACTGGGGCATGAAAAATCGATGATTTTAGACTCATGCTGGGAAATGGTGATACCCCCTAGACCGAGCTTGTGAATTCGTGAGTTACCGGTTGAATTCTTGAATTTTGGGGATTCAACGGGGACTTCCTATGGAGTCTTTGTAAAATTGATCGCATCACCTACCATGTCCGATTTAATTCTGTTCTGGCATCGCAAAGATCTGCGCGTTTCCGATAATGTTGGTTTGGGAATTGCTGTGGCACGGTCGCCCAAGGTGGTTGGGGTCTTTTGTTTTGATCCCGGCATTCTTGATCGGGATGATGTAGCCCCGGCGCGTGTTGCCTATCTGGTCGGCTGCCTAGAAGAATTGCAGCAAAGCTATCAGAAACTGGGCGGCGAGTTGCTGTTAATTCAAGGCGATCCGGTGCGGGAAATTCCTGCCCTTGCTGACCGCCTTGGAGCGGTGGCCGTGGCTTGGAATTGGGATGTGGAACCCTATGCTTTGCAGCGCGATCGAGCTGTGATGGCAGCCCTCAAAGAACGCGGCATTGCCAGTCAAACCCAGTGGGATCAGCTATTACACGCACCCGAGGAAATCCGCACAGGTTCTGGCACACCCTACACGGTCTATGGCCCCTTTTGGAAAAATTGGCAGTCGCGCCCAAAGTCTGCTCCCGTGGCCCAACCCGATCGCCTAGAACCCCTAACAGCGGCTGAACGCGACTTGGCCCAGGCTCAACCGCTGCCCACCGCCCGCAAACTGGGCTACCCCTGGGATGGACTTTGGGTTTTGGAGCCGGGAACAACTGCTGCCCGATCGCGCCTGGAGTCCTTTGGCCAGCGGGCGATCGAAGCCTACGACCCTGATCGCAATTTCCCAGCGATCGAGGGGACATCAGGCTTGAGTGCAGCGTTGAAATTTGGGGCGATCGGGATTCGGGAACTGTGGCAAGCCAGCGCCACCGCGATGGAACTGGCCCGCAGCGAAGAGGCGATCAACAGCATCCGCACTTGGCAACAGGAACTGGCCTGGCGTGAGTTTTATCAGCATGTGATGTATCACTTTCCCGAGTTAGCAGAGGGGGCATACCGTGCGCCCTTGAAAACTTTTCCCTGGGAAAATAATCAAGATTTATTTGAAGCTTGGTGCGAGGGCAAAACAGGCTACCCGATCGTCGATGCCGCCATGCGCCAACTGAATGAAACAGGCTGGATGCACAACCGTTGCCGCATGATTGTGGCCAGTTTTTTAACCAAAGATTTGATCATTGATTGGCGCTGGGGTGAAAAATATTTCATGCAAAATCTGGTGGATGGCGACTTGTCTGCCAACAATGGCGGCTGGCAATGGAGCGCATCCAGCGGTATGGATCCGAAGCCCCTACGAATTTTTAATCCGGCTAGTCAAGCCCAGAAGTTTGATGCGGATGGGGACTATATTCGCCGATGGATTCCTGAATTGCGAGGTCTCGATACGGGATCTTTGCTAACGGGTAAGATTTCCCCGATCGAGCGGCGATCGATGAATTATCCCGCCCCGATCGTCGATCACAAAATTCAACAAGAGCGCTTTAAGCAACTCTACAAATCCCAAAAATCCTAGGAATTTTTGTTATTTCCTAGGAGCGCTGAAACGATTGATTTTCCATGCACCAGTCGTCATAACAAGGGGCTTAAGCCCCTTGTCTCTTACGATCTTGATCGGTTCATGATCTTGATCGGTTCATAATCTTGATCGGTTCATAATCTTGATCGGTTCATGATCGAGTCAAGAGTATTACTGATTTGATCACCAACCCTTGCACTCACCAGCCCTAAACCGGCCCCGAGGATTCGGGCGGAGGGAGCGGAGACGGATCGCGATAAAACGATGCGCCCACCAATTTGGACAGCCAGACTTCCAGGGCATGAATCGGATAGCTGCGGGCCGACTCCAAGGGATTCACCATCGGCTGCACCAACACCGTAAACAGCCCCAAGCGATTTCCCGCCAGCACGTCGGTGAAGAGGCGATCGCCCACCATGGCTACCCGCTCCGGGGGCAGTGCCATTTCCTGAAGCGCTTGGCGCAACTTGCGGCGTGAGGGCTTGGCGGCCCCAATGAAGTAGGGCAAAGACAGGCTGCGGGCAATGCTACCAATCCGGGCTTCGCTCAGGTTGTTGCTGGCCAGCCACAGTTGCACTTCCGGGCGCATGGCTTCCACCCACTTCACCAGCTCGGGCGAAACGCTGTCGGTGGTGGTGGGTACGAGGGTGTCATCCACGTCGAGGATCAGCCCGCGTAGACCGTGTTGCACGATCGTTTCGGGGGTGAGGGCTAAGATGCAGTCGCCCAGGATTAGGTCGGGTTGAAGCAGCGCGCCAAACGTCACGGGAACCTCACGGCAGTTTCACGAAAAGGGTGGGAGGAAATGCGATCGCCCTAAAGGGTTAATCAACAGTTGAAGGGATAGCGCCAATTTTTGAGCACCAATTTTTGAGCACCAATTTTTGAGCACCGATCTTTGGCTAATTATTGGCTAATTATTTTGATCGTCAGCGATTAGGGGCGATCGCCATTGAGACTGTAGAGCGGCTCGATCGCCTGACATTTGCTCCACACCAGCCTAGCGCTTGGGCGGCGTGGGTGTCGGGCTGTTGCTGGCGGGGGTCGATCGCGTCTTAGCATTGCGCTCGGCTCGAATCCGCTTCACGGCCGCATCATGTTCTGGCAGGGTTTTGCTAAACACATGGGTGCCATCGTAGCGAGCCACAAAAAAGAAATATTCAGTTTTGGCCGGAGCCAGGGTGGCTTCGAGGCTGGCTTTGCCCGGTGCGGCGATCGGCCCCGGTGGCAAACCGGGGTTGAGGTAGGTGTTGTAGGGCGATGGGGTGCGAATGTCGGCAAAGGTCAGGGGGCGATCGGGCGTTTGGCGAATTTGCAGGGCGTATTCAACGGTGGGATCGGACTCCAGTTTTTGGCCCTTTTTGAGCCGATTGGTGAAGACTCCTGCAATCAGCGATCGCTCCTGGGGAATCACCGCTTCTTTTTCCACAATGCTGGAGAGCGTCACCCAATCGAGCAACTTGAGCTGGGTTGGGGCCCGCTGCTTTTCCCAAATGGGCAGCGCCACCTGCTCAAAGCGATTGAGCATCGCATCCACCACAGCTTGGGGAGTGATGTTGTCGCCAGGAAACTGGTAGGTATCCGGGAATAAAAAACCCTCAACAGAAGTGATGCTGGCGGGCAACCAGGGGTAGCGATCGCGCGGGATCGTTTGGGCCGCCGCGATGAACGCTTCCGCCCGGAACACCCCCTGGGATTGAAAATATTCAGCCATTTGCCGCAGAGTCCAGCCCTCGGGAACGGTCAGGCTCTGTTGAACTGTTTTGCCTTGCCACAATTGTTGGGCAATGTCCGTCATCAGTGCGGTGGGTTGCACCTCATAGGTACCCGCTTGGAAGCCGCCGTTGCCGTCGTTTAGTGTCAACCAGCGGGCCCACAGCTCCCAGGCTGCACTCGATCGAATCAGACCCAACCGCTCCAAATCCCGACCAATCTGGCGAGCGCTGGTGCCCCGATCGACTTGAAACTGGACGATCTTGGCTCCCGGATCGTTGCTAGCTAAGTCCATCGGGCGATTGGCCCAGCTCCACCATTGCCAGCCCTGCCAACCGCCGACGATCGTCACCGTTGGCACTAGCAGTGCAAAGATCGCTCGCCCGACTCGTTGCATGGTGCGATCGGGTTACTCCAGCCCATCAAACAACTGTTCTTCGATTGATGGCAATAGATCCTCAATCTGTTCGAGTTCTTCAGGATCCAGCAATTCTGGCTCACCCCGCTCGTTTAACCGTGCAACGATAAAGAATGGATCCAGAGGAGTGTAGACCGCGTATTCCGTTTCTTCATGGAAAAAGCTGGCCAGCCACTGGAACTCTTCCACATCATCGCCAGTGCCGTTGCCCTCCCAGGCTTCATCGTCGGCCGGTTCTTCGGGTAGCTCACCCTCCACGGTCAGCACGATCGCCGTCCGCTTCAGCTTCAAGTTTTCCTCGGCCAGCACGGCCTTGGCAGTGCTAAAGAGCCGATCGATTTGCTGATCGCTATCGACGGCTGTTGCCTCTTCGTCATCGTCTTCGCCGTTCCAAGTGACGATCTCGACCGGTGAGTCTACGGGATGCAGCAAGACATATTCTTGCCCCTCCACCTCGATCGAATGTTCGACAAAACACTCCAAAGTCCGACCTGCATCATCGGACAGAGTGATGGTGGGAACGTCCCACGCAGTATCTTCTTGGGTCATGCGCGCGATGGGAATCGAATCCCTAAAAGTATCGCCCATTGGGGCAGCGTTGCCGCGTCGAATCCCAGATTTTTGCAAAAGGAGCCATCAAAGGGGCGATCGGTCGCTACGACATCGTGGGAGGCAAGGGGCTTAGAGCGTGTCGTCATTTCTCCTCAAGGGGCTTAAGCCCCTTGTTACGACCATTGGGGTACAGAAAATCAACCGTTTCAGCATCCCTACTGGCAATGACGACAGCCCCTAAGCCCCTTGTCTGGGGTGTTGGGCAATGGCGAATCAACCCTTTCAGGCGGGATTTTAAGGCATGGGGAGCAGCCCTAGAATGCGTCGCTGAGGTCTCCCTCTTCGGCTTCTTCGACCACCGTGCCGCCCCCGATCGCACCGGCTTCTTCCAGTTTTTGACGCACGGCCAGTTCCATTTCCTGGGCGATCGCGGCGTTTTCCTTCAGATACAAAATCGCGTTGTCGCGGCCTTGGCTGATGTTTTCGCCCTTGTAGCTATACCAAGCGCCCTTGCGAACCAGCACCCCCGTGGACTCGGCCAAATCGACCAAGCAGCCGATCGAGGAAATCCCCTCACCGAAGATGATGTCAAACTCAGCGATTCGGAACGGTGGGGCCACCTTGTTTTTGGCCACTTTCACCTTGGCCCGAATCCCAAATTCTTCCGTGCCCTTCTTCAGGGTTTGAATCCGGCGAATATCCAACCGCACCGAGGCATAGAACTTGAGCGCGTTCCCGCCGGTCGTGGTTTCCGGGCTGCCGTAGGTCACCCCAATCTTTTGGCGCAACTGGTTCAGGAAAATCACCGTGCAGCCCGATTTGCCGATGTTGCCGGTAATCCGTCGTAGGGCATGGCTCATCAGCCGCGCTTGGCTGCCCACCTGGGCCGCGCCCATTTCCCCTTCAATTTCCGATCGGGGCACCAGCGCCGCCACCGAGTCCACCACCACCAAGTCGATCGCCCCCGATCGCACCAGTTGATCCACCACGTCCAGTCCCATTTCCCCCGTATCGGGCTGGGACACCAGCAGGTTATCGATATCTACTCCCAAGGCCTTGGCATAAACCGGGTCGAGGGCGTGCTCGGCATCCACAAAAGCCGCTATGCCGCCCGATCGCTGCACCTCGGCGATCGCATGGAGGGCCAAGGTGGTTTTCCCGGAACTCTCAGGGCCGTAGATTTCTACGACCCGACCCTTGGGAATCCCGCCGCCGAGGGCCAAGTCCAGGGTCAACGCGCCGCTGGGTATCGTTTCCACCCGCATCCGCGCCGCATCGCCCAACCGGACGATCGCCCCTTTGCCAAAGCTACGCTCAATTTGCTGAACCACCAGGCCCAGCGCTTTTTCCTTTTCTTTACTAATTTCTTTAGTCGAGTCTTTGGCTGCGTCTTTGGCGGAATCCTTGGCTGTGTCTTTGGCGGATGCTTTAGCCGTGCCCTTGGTTTCCTTGGCCGTTGTGGCTGCCGTTGTGGCTTTGGCGCTGCTGGTGGCCGTGGCTTTGGCTGTTGCGTCAGAATTCGCGGATGCGTTGGAAGCCATAGTCGCTTGGGGGTCAACGGTGGATGAATGGTTGCTGCGCGATCGCACGGTGCGCACGGTGTCGGGTGTAGGGAGCGAGTCGAGGTGCGTATCGGCAGGCGATGGGGCGATCGAGGCGGCTTCTATTGTAGGAGCAACCGGAGTCGCAACAGTGGCAGCAACCATTGGGAGTCATGCTGAAGACGAAAGGGTATCTCAAGCCTAGCAAGAAATTTGTACAGAAATCAATTAGCTTGTCTCGATGGCCTGGCCTGATCCCTTGGCCCGATCGCCCGTTCCAACCCTGACCTGGGCGATCGCTACAAACCCGTCCAGCGCTGGCAACATCCGCGATCGTAGGGGACAGGCGAGGAGACCCACCGGCTTCAACCTAACGAATTAATGACCTAACGAATTAGTGAATGAAGGGGAGCCAGAAATCAGGGTTTTCAGCGATCGCATGGTCGGTTTCCCAGTCCCTCTCCCGACTTGGGAGAGGGATTTAGGGTGAGGGTCTGGATTGGTGCAAGAGGTCTAATGTATTTCCTAGATCTACCCGGATTGCCCTCGCCCCTTGCCCGACTTCGGAGAGGGGAACCCGAATCAGGCTGGCTCCTCTGCTTCCGTCCTGAGAGAAGGGGTTGGGGGATGAGGGCAATTGAGGTTTTGCGTAAGTCCTGACAGCTTGCCAACGGCGGCATCAGGTTTTGGGTGAACGATCGCTAATCCGCACCCAACAGGCTCACGAGCAGGGCCTTTTGGGCATGGAGTCGGTTTTCGGCTTGGTCAAACACCCGCGACTGAGACCCCTCGATCGCCCCATCGGTGATTTCCTCACCCCGGTGAGCGGGCAAGCAGTGCAACACGATCGCCGCCGGGTCGGCCTTCGCCAACAGGGTTTCGTTGAGCTGGTAGGGCGCAAACAGGGCTTTGCGGGCTTCGGCTTCGTCCTCTTGGCCCATGCTGGCCCACACATCGGTGTAGAGCATATGGGCTGCTTGGGCGGCGGCGATCGGGTCCGTGGTCACCACAACTTCCGATCGCTCACCGGCCCAAGCCTTTGCCTGCTCCACCATTTGGGCATTGGGTTCATAGCCCGGTGGCGTAGCAATTCGCACATTCACCCCCGCCATAGCACAGGCCACCATCAGCGAGTGGGCCACATTGTTGCCATCACCCACATAGGTCACAGTCAGCCCCGCAATTTCCCCAAAGGCCTCTTGGAGGGTTTGCAAATCCGCTAAGGCTTGGCAGGGGTGGGCTAAGTCGCTGAGGGCATTAATCACCGGAATGCCTGAATACCGCTTAAAGGTTTCCAAGTCCGCCTGCTCGAAGGTGCGGATGGCCAGCACATCCAGATAGCGGCCCAACACGCGCGCTGTGTCCTCGATCGGCTCGCCCCGGCTCACCTGCGTCACCATCGGGTTTAGATCAATCACCTGGCCCCCCAACTGATACATGGCCACGGTGAAGCTGACGCGGGTGCGGGTCGAAGCCTTGGAAAACAGCAGCCCCAGAACTTTGTTGCAGGTGGGTTTGAGAGTCCCAGCCTTCAGTTGGGCAGCCAGCGATAGCAAGGCCTGGAGTTCATCGGGAGTGATGTCCGACAGGCTGAGAAAACTACGCCCTTTGAGTTGTGCTGGGATAGCATCCATAAAACGATCGTCCCCAGAAGGTTTGAAAGTGCAGTCCGTGGTGCGTTGGCGCGCGATCGCCGATCGGGGTTCTTTAAAAAAATCCCAGAAGCCCGATCGCGACTGATGGCTGCCGCAACTTGGAAAGTACCGATCCTACTATTGGGTGTCGATGGAAACAGCGTCGAATCGCACTGCTTTTTTTGAGCGAATTCGGGGCGATCGGGGGGAGATGGGGGCTAGGAGCGAGACGTTAGGGCCTGTCGTCAAATCGCCCAAAATCCTGATTCCACCATGAGCGGATCATGGGGCAGCAAGGGGCTTAGGGCGTATCATCAAATGGGATTGATGGGGGTTGAAATGGTTGATTTTCCTAGCCCAACGCCCTAGAACAAGGGGCTTAAGCCCCTTGCTGCTCACGATCTCGCCACGCAAGAATCAGGGTTTTGGGTATTTGATGACAGCCCCTAAGCCCCTGGTTACAACGATTGGGGCAGGGACAATTGACGGTTTTGGCTAGCCCTCAAGACATGACGACAGGCGTTAGACAGCCGCTACAAAAAGCTCCATTCCCCAAACAAATCGCGGGCGGTGTTTTCGATTTCGGCTTGGCGACCATAAAAGTCTGCCACCTTTTGGGTCATGGAGGCGGCCCGCTCGGCAATGGTCGAAGCGAGGTGCAACATGACGATCGCGCAGGCCGCATCACCGCTGTAGAGCCGGGCCCGCAGGGTATTGAATCCGATCGCCAGGGCGGTCACTTCCGTGGCGGTGATCACATTGGCGGAACTCAGCTCGCCGCTAAAAAAACTAATTTCACCCAGGATGGTCGGCGCTTCGATCGTGCTCAGATCGCGATCGCCCATGTCCGTCTTCAGGGCGATTCGCACTTTCCCGGTGGAAATGAAGAAAATATGGCTGCCGGGTTTTCCCTGTTGGATGATTTGCCGATTGGCTGGAATCACGCCCGATTGGCAGGAGCCAAGGAAGCGCTGAAACTGCTCTGCGCTAAGGTCTTGGAAGGCAGGAAATTCGCGAAAGTTCATCTTCGCTCGCTCGATGGCCCCTGAACGTTTTTCATAGTGTATCCCGGGTCGGATTTGCGTAAAGATGCTGGATTAACGGTTCGATGCATCACGTGGTAACGCTGGCCAAGCGCTCGATCGCCCATTGGGCCCGCAGCCGCACCACCAAGTCCGAGTCCTGTTGCGATCGCTCCTGCAACACCCCTAGGATGCGCTGCCGTAACAGCGGCTGCGATCGCAACAGGCCATCCAGCCCTGCGATCGCCGCATAGCGCACCACCCATTCCAAATCTGTCGCATTCACCGTCAGCACCGCCAACACCCGATCGCGCGCGGTCGGCACTTGGCTCGGCTCCATCCGCTCCCAGCGCAAGGCTCCCAACCCCTGGGCCGCCGCCCGCCGCACACTGGGCGCAAAGTCTGTTTCCGCCGCCGCCACCAACAGTTCCAACGCGCGCGGATCGGCAATTTGCGCTAAGGCTCGCAAGGCCCACGATCGCGCCGTGTAGTTATAGCCATCCACCTGGGCCAGCATCGGTTCCACCGCCACGTCGCCTAGGGCCACCAGCCCTTCTACGGCCGCCACGGCCGCGCCGGGGTTGTTGTAGCCCAGGGCACTCATCAGGGCGGGGATGGCCGCCGGATCTTGGGCCGCCGCCAGCGATCGCACCGCGCCGACCAACTTGGCCGACGAATCCGCCTCATCCACCGCCCGAATCAGTTGCGCCAGGGCCGGGCTGGCGGTTGGCTGGGTTGCCTGATTGGTTTCTTGATTGCCGATCATGATGCTGCTCCAAAATCCTACGAGTCGCTGCCGGGGCTGGCCTTGCTGATTCGATCAATCAGCCACAAACTGGCCGCCAAATTGCAAAAGTGAGCAAACAGCCCGTGGGTGTTGCCCAACACCACAAACACATCCAAGGCCTGGACAAATCGACTCGGATCGACAAAGCCCATCGCAAACGGGTTGCTTTGCATCAGCAACTTGTTGGTTAGTTGGCCCGTCACGGCCTCCGCCCCCACCAACCCCAGAGCCAACCCCGCCAAGTTGATTTGCACCGACCAGCGCAACCGCTTCAGGGTCTCGGCTTTGGAGGGGCGATCGGGCCGAGGAGCCTGGAGACGGCGGGCCGCCTGCACGTTGGCAAAGGTATAAAAAATGCTGACCAACAGGGCCACCATGGCCAGTACGGCCACCGCCAGCCCCCCGATCGAACCCAGGCCCGGCCCGGCCGCCGCCGCACCGGGAGCCACGGGCCGGGCAAACAGCATTGGCGTGGTCAGCAACAGCAAGATGCTGCCGATCGTGCCCAGCACAATTTGTGCCCAAAAGCTGAGGAAGCTGATTCGGCCCATCAAGCGGGCAATGCGTTCGACTTGGCTAACCACGGTTGGCTGGGGAGTGAATACGACTGATCAACTTAGCATGGGCGATCGCGCGGGCCTGAGTTCGGTATGCTGTTGATCAATTTGTAACTAATTGTTGCAACTTCCAAGATTGCGATCCTGGCGATCATCAGGTTCGATCGCCCTTGCTCCCCTCCCCGCCTGTCCTTGTCGCCATGTCTAATGCTGTCGTTGTGCCGTCCACGCTCTTTCTGACGGTGTTAATGCTGATCGGTTTGATCTTTTTTATTCGGGCCTCGGCGAAAGATCGCACGGAGCTGGCCTGCTATGTGCCCGCTGCCCTGCCGGAGGATCAATTGCGCGATCGCCTGCGGAGCTACTTTGGTGGTCGATCCTATCAACTGGTCGATCGGGATGCGGCTAACGATCGCGTCACCTTTGAAGGATTGGTGGCCGCGAGTCCCACCCTGGCTGTGTTTCTCAGCATTTTGGCGGCCGGTGGGCTGCTTTGTTTGGGCTTGGTGTTGTCGATGACCGTGCCGCAAATTCAGGGCGCGGGCTTGGGGCTGGTGCTGCTGGCTCCGGCGGCAGGCTGGTTTTATCAACGCAAGGCCCAACGCACCGAGCGGGTGCAACTGCAACTGGAGACCAACGAAGCGGGGGCGATCGCCCGGTTGTGGGTGAAGGCCCACCGGGATGAGCTGATTGCCCTGGAAGAATCCCTGGGTCTGGAGCCAACCCGCCCTGATCGCGCCGCCTAAATGCTCGGGTTGCGGGCTGCAATGAGCGAACCTCACCCCATCTCGTAGGTTGGGTTGAGGCAAGAAACCCAACACCAGCAAGGCTTGTGCGGATCGCGTTGGGTTCCGCGTGGATCAACCCAACCTACTGGAATGACTGCATTAATTGATTGGGTTGAGCCAGTTCTGAGCCTGATCCAGTTGAGAACTTGCCCGCTGCACAGGGGCGATCGAAAGGGGTCGTCTATGATAAGCACAATCGCGCGGCTCGACCGGTCGATCGCCGTTGATCGCCCTCGAAGGCGCGCGGGGTGAGGAGTCGCGTCAGGTCAGTTAGCCGCTATGCAATCGCCAGGGAATTTGCCCGATCGTGAACCCGACGATTTGCCCAATCCTGCCCCTGTGGCCGGGCGATCGCGACGGCGCAACCTGTGGCGCTGGCTTGGCCGCACCGCGATTTTTGGGTCGATCGCCCTGGTGGGTGGTGGTGCAGGCTTCGGTTGGTATTGGTTGCAATATCGCTTTTCAGATTTTTTGTCAGCCACCCTCAGCGACACTCTAATGCGCCCGGTGCAGGTGGGGCCGCTGACGGGAATTTCCCTGGGGGGGCTGACCTTTGGCGAATCGGCCTTGCTGCCCACGGCCCAAGACCCGGATGGAGCCAAGGCCGGAGCCGTGGAAGCCAAGTTTGATCTATGGTCGATCGCCCAGTTGCCCAACCTGCTAGGCGATCGGGTGATTCCCATTTCGATCGCCTTCAGCGAACCATCGGTCTACATTGAACAGGCCAACGACAGCAGCTTGTTTGAGGTGCGGATCAAGTCGGGGCCCAAGCCGCCCTTTGAAATTCGCCCGACCCGCTTTGAATTTAAAAACGCCCAAGTTACCCTCGTGCCTGCGCCGGCCCTGGTGAATCGACCCCAGCGATCGACCCCGGTGCTGCCTGTCAAAATTGTGGCTTCTGGGTCTTTGGATCTCGATCGGTGGCGCAAGGGCCAGCCGGAATTGACCCGGTTTGATCTGGTGGGCCAGGTGGGCCAAGCGCGCCCCGGCCAGTTTGATTTGAAAGGGGAATTTTTGATTCCTAGCCAGGAATTGGCGGTGCGATCGCGCCTGCAAAACTTTGATGTGACCGGCTTGGCCCAGGCGATGCCCGCGCCGATGATGATCGAGCGGGGGCGGCTGGATGGTGTGGCCGATGGGCGCTATCGGCTGGGGGTGGGTATTCCCGATTTGCAAGGGACGCTGCAACTCAAGGATTGGCGGGTGACTAGCCCATTAGTGCCGCAACCGATGACCCTTAGCGATGGGCGGCTGCGGCTGCGGGGCCCTGTGGTGACGCTGGATGAAGCCCAGGGCCGCTATGGGTTGCTGGAGGCGATCGCCAATGGGCCGGCGGACTTTTCGGGTACGGTGCTGAACCTGCAAAACCCGCTGCAAACGACCCTGGAAGTTAACTATGACCTGACCTTGCGGGCGGAGGAGTTGCGGCCGGCGGATATTGCGGCCACTGGCGGTCAGTCTTTGCCGGTGCCGATCGTTGGGCCCGTGGAAGTGAATGCCCGCCTGAAAGGGACGCTCGATCGCCCCGAAATTACGGGTTCCTTTGCCTCGGTGGATGGGTTGCGGGTCGATCGCTTGGCCTTCAACCGGGTTCAGGGGGATTTTTCGGCGCGCAGCGCGGGCACAGAACCGCCCAAAACCTCCTCCCTGCGCAGTTTTGAAAATTGGCAAGCGCGGCTGGTGCGGGCCTTTCCCCTGGCGGCCCGGCTCGATCGCCTGCGAGTTGAACCGGCGGCCGGCGGCACGATCGCGGCGGCTGGCTCGGCCCAACTGTTGGCCGCTGGTGCTTTGGACAAGCTGGGCATCGATCGCTTGGCGGCCGATTGGTCGGTGCAAGGGGTGCCGATCGAGCCGATCGCCCGGGCCTATGGCGTGACCCTGCCGACCGATCCGGGAGCCGTATCAGTCACGGGGCGATCGACTGGCAACCTGGCCCGCCTGGACACCACCGCCACCACCCAACTGCTGGGCGGCCGGGTGGCCCTCGCGGCCCAACTGCGCGATCGGGCCTGGTCTGGCTCGGCCACCATTAACGACTTGCAGGTGGGTCGTCTGATCCCCCAACTGTCGGGAGCCTTGAGCGCGGCGGCCGAGGCCCAGGGCACGCTCGATCGCCCCTTGCAGGCCCTGAACCTGAAAGCGGCCGGTAATTTGACCAACTTGGTCGGCGGCCAGGTTGATTGGGCCGCCCAGGCCAGCGGCGATCGCTGGCAACTACAAAGCCAACTGGCCGGCATCCAGTTGGCGCGGCTGGCTCCCCAGGCCACGGGCCAACTCAGCAGCCAAGTCTCGGCCCAAGGCACGGTGGCTGGCTTGCTGGCCCGCAATCCCGCCTCGATCGCCGCGAGCGTCACGGGGCAACTGCGGCCGGGCGATCGCTCCAGCTTACTCACGGCCGCCCAGGCCAGCTATCTAAACCAACAATTGCCGATCGACTTTGCGGCCCGCTGGGATGGGCAAGTGGTGCGGCTCGATCGGGCCACGGGGCCGGGCCTACGGGCCAGCGGCTCGATCGTCCCCACGATTCCACCCCAATTGGCCAGCGCTCCTTCGATCCGCAATGTCGATTTGCGGGTGGCGGTGCAAAACGTCAATCTAGAACCCCTGCCCGGATTGCTGCCCAACCTGATCCCGCCAGCGGTGCGCGATGCCTTCCGCGATCGCCCCTTGCTGGCCGGGCGAGCCAACTTCACCGGCAGCCTCGTTGGCCCGCTCACGGATTTACGGGCGATCGGCACCAGCAACCTGGTGGGGCTGGATGCCGCCGGGGTGGATTTTGATCTGCTGATGGCCGGGCCGGTGGATGCTTCCTTGAGCCGGGGAATCGTGATCGATCTGAAAGGCGAAGACGATCGACTAGCAGTGCGACTCGATCGCCAGTTCATGCCCCAGTCTTTTGATCTGCGTTGGCAAGGGGCCACCGCCACCGGCCGCCGCCAGGGTCGCGATTTGATCGCCGAGTTGAGCAATTTCCGGCTCGATCGCCTTCGTTGGCCCCAAGCGATCGTCCAGCAGGCCGGCGCACCCCTGGGGACGGTGGCGGCCAAGCTGCGGCTGAATCTTGATCGACTGACGGCCAACGGCAGCTTGACGGTCGATCGGCCCGGATTGGGCGTGGCCCTGGGCGATCGGTTCACGGCCTTGCTGGGCTATGCCAACAACCGGGCCGCCCTGACCAATGGCAAACTGACCCAAGGAAACAGCGAATATCTGGTTTCAGCGGAGTTTGTGAACGCCGCCGATCCGCGTTTTGGCGGCCAAGTGCAAGCCCGCAACGGCCAGCTCGCCACCCTGGTGCGCGCCTTGCAACTGACGGATTTTGAGTCCGCCGCCCAATGGGCCAAGACCCTGCGCCCGCCCACCTACGACCCAGCCAGCGCCGTGCAACCCTTGCCGGTGGAGGTGGCGGCCCTGCCCGTGGAACAGCAGTTGCGGAAACTGTCGGAAATCAAGGCCCTGATTAACCAATCGGTGAATCAGCGCTGTCGGCTGACCCCGATCGCCAACCTCGATCGCATCCAGGGCGGGTTCGGAGCCGAGCTGAACTTTAGTGGCACGGCGCGCACCGGCCTCCAGGCCAACTTCAGCCTCACCGGACAAGATTGGAACTGGCTGCCCGAAGAGGCCTGTAGCGCCCTGCAAGTGGCCCTGAATGCCGATCGCGTGGACATTCGCGGCGACTTCAAAGACAACATCCTGACCCTGGCCCCCTTAGAATTTCGGCGCGGCGATACGCTGCTGTCCTTTGCGGGCAAGCTCGGCTCCACCCAGTCCGGGCAATTTCAATTGGTGAACTTCCCGGCAGAAGCCCTGGAAACCATCCCCCAAATTCGCGATCTCTATGTCCCAACCGCGATTCCCCGCCTTAGCGGCCGGGTGAACCTGACTGCGGCCCTGGCCGGGACGATCGATGATCCGCGAGCCGTGGGGCAACTGCAACTGAATGACGGCAAGCTGAACAACACCCCGATCGAAACCGCCACCAGCAACTTCAGCTACGCCCAAGCCCGCCTCAACTTCAGCAGCGCGATCGCCGTCCAAGGCAGCCAAGACAAAGACCCGATCGCCATCAGCGGCAGCATCCCCCAAAAGCTCCCCTTCGCCAAAGTGGAGCCAGACAACAACAACCTGCGCTTTAGCACCACCCTCGAAGACAACGAACTCAGCCTGGCCAGCTTGCTCGTGCCCCAGTTTCGCTGGCTGGGCGGCCGGGGGCGGGTGCAACTGAGCGCGGGCGGCACGGTCAGCCAACCCACCGTCACCGGGGAAGCAGTGTTTGACCAGGCCTCGATCGGCTTGCAGGGCCTGCCGGAACCTGTCACCGCCATCACCGGCCGGGTCAACTTCACGGGCGATCGACTGGTGGTGGAGGGCATTGGTGGTTCCTTTGGCCAGGGACAAATTCGGATCGCTGGATTACTGCCGATCGTCGATCCCCAGGCGATCGGCCCCAACGAGTCGCCCTTGAATGTGGCGCTCGATCGACTCCGGCTCAACCTGCGCGACCTCTACCAAGGCGGCGTGAATGGCCAAATCAGCATCACCGGCACTGCCCTCAAGCCGATCGTCGGGGGTGACTTGGCCTTGGTCGATGGCACGGTGATTTTGCCCACAGACCCGGCCGCCATGATGGCCGCCGCTCCCACCAATAGCAGTGCGGGCGGCGGATTTGTGCCCCGCTTCCAAAACCTGAAAGTGGGCTTGGGTCGGGGGCTGCAAATCATGAAACTACCCGTGCTCAACTTCCTGGCCGAGGGCGGACTAGAACTGAATGGCACTCTCGAAGATCCGCGCCCCTCAGGCACGATTCGGCTGAAGCGGGGTTTGGTTAACCTGTTCACCACCCAATTCACCCTGGAGCGGGGCCAAACCCAACTGGCCGAATTTCGCCCCAAGCTGGGTCTCGATCCATTTTTGGATGTGAAGATGGTGTCCTTTGTGCCAGACATGAACCGCAACCCGCTGCAAACGGACAACACCAACCAACTGGGCGGCCAAAACCCGGCGGAAATCCGCGAAAGTGTGGTGGCCGGAACCAGCTCGGCCCGCAGTGTCCGGGTCAAAGCCACCGTGCAGGGGCCGGCCAGCCAACTGCTGGATAATATTCGGCTCACGAGCCGTCCTTCCCGCAGTGAGGCGCAGATTTTTGCACTGATTGGCGGCAGCTTGATCAACACCTTTGATGATCGCAGCGGTGGGGCGGTGGCCTTGGCCAACTTCGCCGGGGCGGGCTTTTTAAACACGATTCAAAACAACATTGCTGGGGCGATCGGGCTGACGGATTTGCGGATTTATCCGACCACGGTGACAGCGCCGGCCCGCGACAACGATCGCGATCGCGAAGACCGCAAAACGGGGTTGGGGGTGGCGATCGAGGCGGGTATTGATCTCAACAACAATCTCTCAGTTTCGGTGGCCCAAATTATTTCCCAGGTCAACAACACGACGCGCCTAAGTTTGGACTATCGGCTCAACGATGACACGCTGATTCGCGGTTCGACGGATTTTGCGGGTGAGTCGCGCTTGTCGGTGCAATTCGAGCGGCGGTTCTAGGGGCGATCGCGCTGGGTAGGGTGCGGTGGGAGGACGATCGAATCGTTGCGAAACGGTTGATTGGTTCTCCCACGCACCACCGAGCGCTCAGAGTTTGGGAATGCTGAGGGCTGAATCCTCAAAGGTGGATGCGAGATCAAGGCTGTGGGATGTCTCGGGGCAGGGTGTTCCGTTGCGCCAGAGTTCGTATTCACTTAGGTCAATATCTTCATTCCAAACCAGTGCATGACCACCAATTTCAATGCGGAAGCTCTTAAAGAGGGCTGGATTTTTGAGGAGCTGAAACGGGGTTTTGGCTAATAGGGGTGTGATGTCATATTGCTTGATTTCATGATTGGAAAATTGAATAATTAATGTGCGATTATTGACGGCTTTGGCAGCGATGATTTTTGGAATAGTCATGATTTCTGTATCTCTTTAGGTCAGAGGGGGCAATTTTCTGAATTCTTGATTGTTCCACATCTTGAGAAGTTCGGCTTGATGTAGCTCTGCCCATTCAAGCACCAATTTTTCAGCACGATTTGGTAAATCTCCTTCGATAACTGCGATCGTTTCAATGCTAATCAGAGCGTTATATTCACCATAGATGGCGTGGAAATGAGCAGGTGGGTGATCACCGAAAAAGATTTTGATCGTAATGCCGTAAAATCGACTAATTTCGGGCATGGATAGGCTATAGGGTGAGGTGGGATTGAATTAGGGTGCGGGCGGTGGCGGCGGCGGGTAGCTCGGGACATTCGGCCAGCAAATCCAAATCTTCGAGGATACTTTCGAGATTCTTGGTGGTGGGAGGATTGTCAATTAGGAGGGTTTTTAGGGTGGCTAGTTGGGCGGAACCCTCGCCGATAGCCATCTCAAAAATTAAGTAGCCAAGGCGATCGTATTCGCTATCTCCCGTGCAAAGGGCTAATCCGTTTTGCCACCAATCTCGTGCTTCGTCGAGTCGTTCTTGCAAAGCCCTTAATGTTCCTAAGTTGAAATAATGTGCATATTCATTTGCGCCAAATTCAGCTGCCTTCAGTAAAGGTAATTCAGCAAGTTCTAAGTTTTTGCGGCGATCGCCTCCTCATACCGCTTCAGATCGCCATACGCAAGACCCAAATTGTTGTGATAGATAGCTTCATTTGGTTCAAGCTCGATCGCCCGTTGGTAAGCAGCGATCGCCTCCTCATACCGCTTCAGATTACGATACGCATTACCCAATCCGTTGTGGGGAGAGGCATAGTTTGGGTCAAGCTCGATCGCCCGTTGGTAAGCAGCGATCGCCTCCTCATACCGCTTCAGATCGCGATACGCAAGACCCAAATTGTTGTGATAGATAGCTTCATTTGGGTCAAGCTCGATCGCCTGTTGGCAAGCAGCGATCGCTTCCTCATAACGCTTCAGATCGTAATACGCATTACCTAATCCGTTGTGGGCATAGACAAAGTTTGGGTCAAGCTCGATCGCCCGTTGGTAAGCAGCGATCGCCTCCTCATACCGCTTCAGATCGCGATATGCAGCACCCAATCCGTTGTGGGTATAGACAAAGTTTGGGTCAAGCTCGATCGCCCGTTGGTAAATCTCAACTGCCTCTTCATGTCGTTTGGCTTCATTCAGCGCAACGGCCTGTCTGTAGAGATACCAGGCGCGATCGATTTGGAGGGCGCAGGCTCGTTCTGCTGCGCGGAGACCTTCCGGAGAAGGCACTGCTGATGTTTTGCCTTCTGGCCAGAGGAAACGACTAGCCAGATCGTCGTAAAGGTCAGCAATTGCTTCGCGCAGGGACTTGCTAGGGTCAGGGTGGCGACGATCGAGCGCTTCCAAGGCCTGAAGTGCCGTGACGTATTGCTTTTGGCCATAGAGCAACCGAGCGCGCTCCAATTCCAGCGTGGCCGCCCGCTCCGGGTTGTCTGTGGCCAGCCAGCCCCGTCGCGCCAACTTGTCTAGCTCATCCAACAGCGCCCGCCGCTGATCGCAGTCAAAGTCGCGCCGTTTGTCCCAGTCACCCTGAAAGCACTGATAGCGGCGGCGACCATCCGCCGACAAACATCGCTCAAACTGACCCAACACCTGCACCAACTCCCGGGCAAAAGCCCGATCGGCCAGCCACCCTTCCACAAACGCCCCCAACCAAAATTTCCAAGCCGCGATTTCGTCCTGATCGGGATCTTGGGCCTTCCAGAAGTGATGGTGCGCCACATCCAACCACAGGGCCTTGGCGTTGTCGGACTCAAACCGATCGGCCAACTCCGGCAACTCCTCGGCTTTGGCCGCCAGCCGACCGCCCAGATGGGCCAAGGCGCGATCGTTCAAGGCTTGCACGGTCGGCCGTTCCCGCTGGGCCGCCATCCGTAAATAGGGCTGCAAATAGTTCAACAAGTTGTCGTGCAGTCGGCAATCATCCGCAAACACAAAGGAATAGCGGGTTTGCAAATGCGCCAACGCCGCACTCAAATCCTCCGTTTGCAACATCACCGCCAGCAGGGAGCGATCGGGCCGTCGCACCATCGCCAAGCTATAGATCGCCGCCAAGTCTTGCCCTAGCGCCGCCGCCCCATCGCCCGCTCGCAAACAATGCACCAAAAACCGCTCCGTCATGGCCGCGATCGCCCGATCGCGCGGGGTTTTGGTTTCATCCGCCGGAGCCGGAGCCAAAATCTGCTTCAGGGTCAAATTCGGGCGATCGCGCCAAATGCTGGCAATTTCCGCCACCATGAACGGAATCCCCAGGGAAAACTCCCGAATCGCCTGGGCATCCGCATCATCGATCGGGGGATCGGGCACTTTGCGGGCAAAATACTCGCGAATTTCCGCCTCCCCAAACTCATCCAGCGCCTTGGCATAGAGCTTGGCTTCGGGGAAATCATCGCCATAGCCCTTGAAATAAATCTCGCCCCGCTTGCCGCTGTTCCGCAGGTTTGATCGCCCCGACACCACCCAGCTCACCCGGCCGCCCGCCGCCTGCATCACCAACCGCACGATCGCATCACATTCGGGGCGATCGACCACCTCATAGGTATCCAAAAACATCAGCACGGGTTTTTGGGCTGCCAACTTCGCCAAGCCCTTACCCAACGCATCGGCCAACTTCTGATCGGGCCGTTCAAGCACTTCTAGCTCTTGGCGCGTTAGCTTGGTTTTCGCCCAGGCTGTGACCTGTGGCGCAAACTCCGTGGCCGCATCGATTTGGTCGCCGTAGTCCTTCACCACGTCGTCCAATTTCAGCCAGCGCAGCCCCACCTTGAAAGCAATGGCCAGTGCTTTTGAGACCCCGGCATTGCCACCCTGTTGCTCAGTTTGGAGTTTGTCGCTGACTTTTTCGCTAGCCGCTTTCAAGTCCTTCAGCCGCTGCTCATAGTTCTTGAAGCAACTTTGATCCTTCAGGGCCGCTTGATCAAACAACACATCCAATACTGCTGACTCTGCGATTTGGTCGCGTGGCCCTTGCAGGCTCGGCCGATTGGTGCGCTCGGTTTCCCAGTCAATTTTCAGGATCGTGAACCGATCGACCCAAGCCCGATCGCCTGGATTTTTGTCGCGCAGTTTCCCCTCCGCGATCGCCATCAACCGCCGGATCAGGGTGCTTTTGCCCATGCCCCCTTCCCCATGAAACAAAAAGATCCAAGGGCTGTTGGGGTGCGGGTCGGGTTCGCGATCGTCGCGCATTAACCCGATCGTGTTGAGTAATTTGCGTCGGCGCGATAAGCCCACCTGCGATCGCAACAGTTCCCGAAATCGGCGCTGCTCTTCAGTCCGCGCCAGGAAAAACTCAACCTCGGGTGCAGCAGGCAAAGCAGCAGGGCGATCGGTCATGGTTGGTCAGCGCCAGGGTTCCGTTTGTTAGCTTAACCAAGCATCCAGCCGATCGTGCTTTTAGGTCGATCGACTCAACCAGGCGATCGCCTCGCGAATCCAGGTTTCGGAGTCGCCCTCTTTGCTGAGGGCCATTTGTTGGCCCACCGCTTCTAGGGCCTGGGTC